>CAVWJQ010000007.1:0-295004 GCA_963755445.1 uncultured Acidimicrobiaceae bacterium
GCTCCCCAGTGGTGCGGCATCGTCGGTGTTGCGCATCACCTC
This sequence comes from uncultured Acidimicrobiaceae bacterium, assembly GCA_963755445.1. Lineage (GTDB taxonomy): Bacteria > Actinomycetota > Acidimicrobiia > Acidimicrobiales > RAAP-2 > Bog-473. The sequence goes on from CAVWJQ010000007.1 coordinate 43, forward strand.
GCCCCGGCGGTCCCGAGGAGGTCGAGGATGATGCGCTGCTCGGTCTTCGCCTCGACAGACCCCGAACCCCCTCGGCCGGTGGTCAATGTGGCCAGATCGCGTGCGGTCGACCCGTTCCCGTTGGGAAGGCCCGGGTCGGCGCCGGCCCGCAGAAGGGCCTCGACGGCTGACGAGCATCGGTTTCGCACGGCCCGATGCAACGGTGTGACACCTCCGGCCGCTCTCGCATCGGGATCCGCGCCGTCGCTGACGAGGAACATGATGACAGCACCCTGCGCCACGGGATCCCAGGTCGGCGAGGCCGGATTGTCGATCGCCGCTGCATGGAGAGGCTCAGCACCACGACGGTTCTTGGCCCGGATGTCGGCTCCACGGTCGAGGAGCACGCGAGCTGCCTCGGAGTCGTAGCTGAACGCCGCAGCGTGAAGAGCGGTATCGCCCTCGTAGATCTGGGCGCCACGTCCAGCGAGGAAGAACTCGTCGGGTCGAGCCAGGCCGTACGTCGCCAGAGAAGGCGCCTCGTCGAGAAGAACCAGGGCAGCGCCGTGGTCACGATCGGCGATGACCCGCAACAGGTCCTTGAATTCGGTCGCCTCACTCACGGCACACATTCTGTCCAAGCCGGAGCCGGGCGCCCCTCTCGGGCACCTGTCGATGCCCTCACGACGGGAACGCAGACGGACGTGGAGCCGTCGGGTTCATCCATTTGTCACGATCCCTTCGCCTGGGTGTCACGTGAGGACGCAACCGCCTCGCACGCTCGTGCGGTCCGTCCCCCGACTCAAATAGCTTGTGCGCTGAGCCCGCAAGCGGAGGTGGAGTGACGGTCAGATTTCTGTTTCGCAACGCACGGGGGACCGTGCAGGCTGTCATCGACAAACGAAGGGTTCTCAGTCCGGCTCACGAGGCCTCCATGTTCCCGTCCGGAGTCACGCCGCATCCGTTCTGGGCTCAGAATGAGTCCTCCTTCGGCTCATGAAGCACGTGCGCGCCGCATGGCAGGACGTCGCCCGGGGCGAGGTGGTGATCTGGCCGGCCGTGGCCGTCGGGCTGATCGTCTCTGCCGTCGCCCTCCTCGTGGGGTCGAGACGGGGCGATGTGAGAGTGGACATCGCCATGGGCAGCATGGCCGCCTTCTTGTTCGGCGTCCTCCTCGCCTTCACCATCGTCCGTACCCGCGAGCGGCTCGTCCTCGTGCAGGACCTCGTCGCCACGAGCGACGCCTCCCTTCTCACCCTCCACGACGCAGTGGCCGTGTTCGGCGAGGCCCAACGCGACGAGATCCGGGATCTGATCGACAGGCACCTCACGGACCAGATCGACTACCGGCTCGTCGACTATCACCAGGCCTCGCCGTCCTTCCGCTCCCTCATCAAGGCCGTACTCGCGCTGCAACCTCGCAACCCCGAGCAGGATGCCGTCTACAAGGAGCTGGTGGCCCGCTGCTTCGTTCTCGACAACGACCGGGCGCTGATAGAGGCGGCAGGCGGACAGGCGATGTCACCGCTCGAGTGGACGGGTCTTCTCCTGCTGTTGGCAGTGCTCCTGGGGCTGCTGGCCGTGCTTCCGGGCGGCACACCGCTCGGGTCATTGGTGGCGGGAGTGATGGCGGGTGCGCTCGTCACGCTGATCGTCCTGCTCCGAAAGCTCGATCTCCTTCGCTGGCACGAGCGGGTGACGATCTGGGAGCCGACGACACGTCTCTTCCGGAACATGGGCCGCGATCCCTACGTACCCGGCGACGTCATAAAGAGCGGTCGCTACCGACCCGCTGGTCGGGTCCGGGTCGTCGACTACCCCGACCCCTATCCGAACCGGGCGAGCAAAGTCGTGACCGTCGTCGACCAGGACACCGTGGGATCCTCCACCTCGGGGCTCCCGGAACGCCTCGGATAGAGAGCCAAACGTAGGCTCCGGGACATGGCGCGGAGAGTGTCCACTCCGAAAGTCCTGGTTGCGTCCGGCCTCGTCGTGATGGCGGCCTGAATCGTCACAGCGGTGCTGGGGTGCCATCTCCAGCACACCTGCCTGGTCCAGCAGGGCCGGGTCAACGGGATGGACGTCGCGGCATCCGTGGCGCAGTGCTCGGACTACAACATCGCCTTCGGAGCGGGATTTCTCGCCCTGATCGCCGGAGCCGGGATCGTCTTCTTGGAGTGACAGACCGGCTCTCAGGCCGCCGCAGGACCGACTACCACCGCCAACTGTTCATGATGAACCGTGCATTCGATCCGGTTGCTCCCTGACTCGAGGTGGTGATGGTCACGATCTCCACGTTTGCCCCGTGTAGCAGGTAGAACTGCGCACCGTACTCTGTCGAGGACTTCAGGTTCAGCTGGTACGTGGCCTCGGCGGCAAACCCGAGATGGTTGTTGACGGTCGACGTCTTGAGGTGGCTCGCACCAATTTGCGTGAATTCGATCTTTGCTTCCGCAACTGCGGCCTGCGCAAAGGCGCGTCCGCTCGGTGCTCCGGCGGACGAAGTCACGATGACGTTGACATTCGGTACCGTCGATCCGGCCAGGGGCCCGACGGCGAACACCTTCATCCCCTTCGCCGCCCCCGACGTCACCTCACTGCTCAGGGCATTGGCGAGGGTGGGATCGTCGTGGCTCGCAGAGTTCAGCAGTGCGGTGACGTCACTCCCGTCGAGAGGCACCTGTTTCCAGTTGGCGGGAAGATGGAAGGAGAATCCGTACTGCGGTTCTTTGATCACCGTTCCGGACGACGCGCCCGCCCCGGCCTCTCCCAGAACCAGCACGGCCGCGACGAGGACCGAGGCCCCCGTCAGCGTGTTCCTCACTTTGCGACAACCGTCCCCCATCGGGCACCTCCACCACGATCCTGTCATGCTCTCGACAGGGGCCACTGATTCTTTACCTCAATTGGGCCGGACCTGACCTGCGTGAACGCCACACCGCGCAACAGGGGACGTAGTCTCCAGGCCGAAAACGGCCCAGGTCAGGATTGCCCATGGCGACGTCACCAACTCGGCTCGTGCTCATCTGTGGGCTCCCGGCCTCGGGCAAGTCGACCCTCGCGCGTGAGCTGGCTTCCAGAATCCCCGCCCTCAGGTTGGACAAGGACGGGTGGACGACGGCCCTGGGCGCCGATCCGTGGGACGAGGAGTTTCGGCTCCGCCTGGAAACGCAGCTGTGGGCTCTCTCCCTGGACCTCCTCGCTCGGGGTCAGAGCGTGATCCTGGAATGGGGCCATTGGGCACGCGTCGAGCGGGATCAGAAGCGACTCGGGGCGCGAGCTCTGGGAGTGCATGTCGAATTGCACTACCTCGACGTGCCCTCGGAGGAGTTGATCAGGCGGGCCGAACGTCGCACCGCGTCGGGCGAGTGGACCGCTTCGCCCATGACGCGGGCTCACTTCGAAGAGTGGGCCACGGTCTTTCAACCTCCCGACGAGGCCGAGATGCAATTGTTCGACGCGCCAAGTGCCGAGGGTTGATTTCCCGAGGTCATCGAGGCACCGGGCTTGCGGGCCCCGAAAGCCGAGGGCGGGGGCTCTGACCCATCCATGACGCGAGGCCCGGATGCCAGTGCCCTCACACCGCACCTCGAGCGGGCAGAGCCGAGCGACTGCTCTGCAAATGGTGGGCCGTACAGGACTTGAACCTGTGACCTCTTCCGTGTCGAGGAAGCGCGCTACCAGACTGCGCCAACGGCCCGTGTGGAGCGAGACCTTACCACCGGGTCAATTCGCCCCTTGGCTGCCCGGCCGCCCACTCCCGGCTCTCCCGGGCAGCCGGGCGGCCAATCTCCCTACTATTGGCAGCGTGACCCCCGCCGAGAGCCCGTCGGACCGCACCGGAGGCGTCAGCCCGCTGCCTGACCTCGAAACCCACCTCACCCGGATCGCCGAAGAGGGTTACACCATCCTCCCCGACGCCATCGGGCCCGACCTCGTGGACGAAATCGACGAGGCACTCCTGAAGCTCGAACACGAGCTGGGCACGGTGCCGGCCGACAATCTCTTCGAAGGGGTGCGCACCATGCGGGTGTACAACCTCCTCAAACATGGGCCCACCTTCGAGAGGATCCCCCTGCACCCCAACGTGCTGCCCGTGGTCGAGGCCGTGCTCGATCCGGGCCTGCTCATTTCGTCCCTCTCCTCCATCGCCATCGGTCCCGACGAGCAGGCACAGCCGATCCACGCCGACGATCAGCTCATCCCCCTCACCCGCCCGCACGTGCCCATCATCTGCAACACCATGTGGGCCATCACGGACTTCACCGAGGAGAACGGGGCCACGCGCATCATTCCGGGCAGCCATCTGCGTGACGAACCGCCCAATCCGCTCGAGCACTACGAGACCGCCCCCGCCGAGATGCCCAAGGGCAGCGTCCTCGTCTGGGTCGGGAGCCTCTGGCACGGTGGCGGTGCCAATCGCACCGACACCCGCCGCGTGGGCATCGCCATGAACTACTGCGCCGGTTACATCCGCCAGCAGGAGAACCAGCAACTCGGGCTTCCACCGGGCTTGGTCAAGACCTTCCCCCGGCGACTGCAGGAGTTGATCGGCTACTCGGTCTACAACGGCCTCGTCGGCCACATCGACAAGCAACATCCGGCCAAGGTCGTCCTCGCCGAGGACGAGGGCGTCGACATGGTCTGGGACCTGCTCAAGACCTGACCGACCGCCATTACGCCGCCGGCAGCACCACCGGAGCCACCGGCCACACGTAGTCGCGAGGGTCGATGGGGATCTTCCCCTCGGCCAGACGCCAGGAGTCGCAGCTCTCCGTCCACCTCCGGTGCCAGTCGATCTGCTCGTGGTGCAGCCGGGTGAGGTCGCATTCCCACAGCTCCTCGTAGCGCACGGCCAGTGCGAAGAGCACCTCGATCGATGCCGTGGCGTCAGCCACGGCATCGTGGGCCTGACCGATCTCGATGCCGTAGTGGCCGCACAGATCAGTCAGGGTCCTCCTCCCCTCGCGGTCCGGATCGAAGTGGCGGTCGATCACTCCGACGTCGAGCACCGGACCGCACCAGCCCTGCTCGACGGGACCCGAGCCGAAGAGATCCCGGGCCTGCGTCTCCAGGATCGTGAGGTCGTAGTCGAGCTTCATTCCGGCCAGCGGAACGCCCCGCCCGGAGGCGGCCAGCACCGCATCGGAGACGAGCGAGATCGCCGCCGGCAGCGGCATGCCCTCTGATCTCGCCCGCTCCGACGAGATGCCATGGACCGCCGTCGCCTCCAGCGGTATGTCGCGGCCGGGGTCGATGAGACCCGACCAACTCCTGACCACCACCCCGTCGACCACCGAGACCAGCGCATAGGACACCGGGACGTCGTTGAAGCGATCGATCCCGGTCGTCTCGAAATCGAGTCCCAGCACCTCTCCGGTCGGCCAACCACCCACATGGCGAGCTTTGCAGCGGGCTGTGACACGAACGCGGATCCTCTGCGCCGCGACGTCGAGCCGTCGACGCCGACAGCCCATGGCTCAGTCCCCGTTGCTACGGTCCTCCCGATGAGCGACCCGGTCCATGGCGCCCGCCGCGCCCTCTTGGTCGTGACGCTGGCGGTGCTCACCGCCTCCAGCGCCCTGGTCACGACCGCACTCTCCACACTTCCGGCCGCGGCCGGCCAACCGCCCGCGGCCGCCGACGCCGACCCGGCGGCACTCGTCCACCCGCTCGACGGCACCGCGACCGGTCCGGTGAGCCCGGGCACCGTCGGGGAGTTTCCCGGAGCGGACGTCCCCTTCGGCATGCTGCAGTGGAGCCCGGACACCAGTCCGAACGCCGCGCAGGCGGGCGGGGGCTACGACGACGGCGACTCCTCCATCAACGGCTTCAGCCTCACCCATCTGAGCGGGACCGGCTGCCCGTCGTACCAGGACATCCCGATACTGCCGACCGAGGGCGCCGTGACCACGCCCGCCACCACCGTGGCCCGCTTCTCGCATGCGGCGGAGCACGCCTCTCCCGGCCACTATCAGGTGGTGCTCGGAGGGGTGGGCGCAGGACAGGCGCCCATTCCCGTCTCGCTCGCCGTCACGACCCGATCCGGCATCTCGAGCTTCACCTTTCCGGCCGGCACGCAGTCCAACGTGCTCTTCAAAGTGGCCGACAGCAGCAACCCGGTGACAGCCTCCACCGTCCGGGTCATCGGCCACGACGAGGTGGAGGGTCAGGTGTCCAGTGGGCAATTCTGCGGCACCGGCAGCGCGTACACGCTGCACTTCGTGGCGCTGTTCGACCGGCCCTTCTCGTCCGCCGGGACGTGGAGCGGGGCGGGCACCACACCCGGTACGACGACGTGCTCGGGGACCACTTGCGGCTCCTACGTGACGTTCGACACGACGAAACGGCCTCAGGTGCTCATGAAGGTCGGCATCTCGTTCGTCAGCACACAGGACGCAGCGGACAACCTCAAGGCGGAAGATCCCGGCTGGTCGGTGCAGGTCGTCAGCTCGCAGGCGCAGCAGCGCTGGAATGCCATCCTGGGACGCATGGCCGTGGCCGGTGGCACCGCCGCCGAGCAGCACATCTTCTACACCGCGCTGTACCACTCGCTGCTCTTCCCGAACGTGGTCTCGGACGCATCGGGCCGCTACCAGGGCAGTGACGGCAAGGTCCACCAGGCGGACGGCCGCGAGGTGTACGCCAATTTCTCGGAGTGGGACATCTACCGCAGCGAGATACAGCTGGCGGCCCTCGTCGACAACCATGCCGTGGGAGACATGGTCCAGTCATTGCTCGACGACGCGCAGCAGACGGGCTGGCTGCCCAAGTGGGCGATCGTCGGCGGGGACGAGTCACAGATGAACGGCGACTCCGCCGATCCGATCATCGCCGATGCCTTGGCCATGGGCGTCCACAATTTCGATGTCCCGCTGGCGCTCAAGTACATGGTGAAGGGGGCGACCCAGGACGAAACGGGCCACGGGCTCGAAATCGAGCGCCAGTACCTGGATCAGTACCTGTCGCAGCACTACGTCAATGCGGGCTCGCTCGACCTGACGTCCATCGACTACTCCATCGGCGGCTCGGTCACCCTGGAATACGCCATCGACGACTTCGCCATCGCCCAGGTGGCCACGGCGCAGCACGACGCCACGCTGGCGGCCACCATGCGCTCCCGTGCCGACAACTGGGAGTACCTCTTCAATCCCGCCACGGGGTACATCCAGGCCCGCGGCGCGGACGGCAGCTTCCCGGCCGGCGCGGCGTTCGAGGCTTCGCAGCTCGAGCCGGGCGGGCAGACCGGCTTCGAAGAGGGCAATGCGGTGCAGTACACGTGGTCGGTCCCACAGGACCTCGCCGGGCTGGCCTCGCTCATGGGCGGCGACGGCGCCGCCGCCGCCAAGCTCCAGACGTTCATGGCATCCCTCAACGCGACACGCAACGTCCCCGAGGACTGGTCCGGCAACGAGCCCGACGAGTGGGCCCCCTGGGAGTTCGACTCTTTCGGTGCGCCCGAGGAGACCCAGCACTTCGTCCGTGCCATCGCGAACAGCGAGTATGCGGACGCTCCGGTGGACGAGCCCGGCAACGACGACCTGGGCGCCCTCTCCTCCTGGTACGTCTGGGCCGCGATCGGGCTGTTCCCGGTGACCCCCGGGGCGGCGAACCTCTCGCTGGCCAGCCCGTTGTTCCCCTCCGTGACCATCACGCTGCCGAACGGCAGGCGCCTCGTGGAGCAGGCCCCGGGGGCCACCGCCTCACGCCCCTACGTGCACGCACTGAGCGTCTCGGGGATCGCCCGTCCGCTCCCCGCCCGCTCGACCTGCGGCGGCACGGCCGCGGCCCACACCTCTGGCTGGAAATTGGGATCTTCCCTGGCTGCCCTCCTCCACGCTCAACACGGGCGGGACCCTCCACTACACGCTCTCCGGCGCCGCCGACCCGTCGTGGGGCTCCGCTCCCGGCGCCGCCCCACCTTCCTACGGGTCCGGTCAGCCTCCGGCCGTGGGCTTCGCGCGTCCCGAGCGGCGCCACCACGATGACGGCGGGTCAGCCGGCGTCGATCACGCTCGGCCTGGTGCCGGCAGGGACAGCGGGAGAAACGGTGCACTGGCAGGTCGCGCCGAACCCGGGCGGGGTGACGGTGACACCCTCTTCGGGGACCTTGACCGTGGCCGGTCGCCTGCCGCTCGACCACGCCGTCCACGCAGACGGTCACCGTGGCTGCTCCGGTCGCCGGGACCACATCGCTGCGGATGAACCTCACCACCGCCGGTGGCGTCGCCCTCCCGCCGGTCGTGGTCGACCTGCAGGTGCAGGGCTGAGGGAGGCCGGGCTCGACGCCCGAGCCCCGCTACCAGGCCTTGAGGGTCTCCGAGTGGAAATCGATGATCGCCAGGAGGTCCCCGAGACGACCGAACACCGCCTCGATGTCGATGCAGGAGTCGGTCAGGGCCCGCTCAGCCGTGAAAGCGACCTCCGCACAGGTGCTCAGCATCAGGCCGACCCGTCCGCCGACTTCGCGGTCCGGGCAAGGGTTGGCCCGCATCCAGGTGATCGCCTCCCTGGTGGCCGCCTCGAGCTCATCCGCCGCCGCCAGCATGGTGACGTGGTTCATGCTCATCGCCGCAGAGAACCGCGTCTCGGCGTTGGTGACCCGCCGCAGATCAGCCGCCGCCTTCAAGAGCCATTGCTGTGTGTCGTGTTCCTGATCCATGTCGAGTGTTTGTCAGGTCAGATCTGAAACGCACCACCGTGGTGTGCCGGGACCGCTCCTTCAGCGATTCTTACGATCGTGGCCCCACACCCATAGGGCCGTTCGTACCGTGCCTGGACAACCCCCCGACAACTCCCGACGGCGGGGACGGCCACACCCCCGTTCCGAGGCGCTGTGGCCGATCGGCGCGGCTCGAAGTCGCCGGACGGGGTCGCTCGTCTCGGGCCTGGCCGAAGCCGGTCGCCGCGCCCGACCCTCTCCCCGACGGTACGAGCGGCGGTCTCGGCCTTCGTCAACGACGCGTGAAGGTCAGGTGGGTGACGCCGTTCGGTGACGAGACCACCTCGACGTCGTAGCGCTCCTCGAGGCCTTCGAGGCCGTCCCAGAGGCGAACGCCGCGGCCGAGCAGGATCGGCACCAGCACGACGTGGAGGCTGTCGATGAGGTCGGCGGCCAGGAAGTCGCGGACGACCGTCGGGCCACCGCCGATTCGGACGTCCAGCTCACCGGCGGCCTCCCGGGCCAGGTCGAGCGCCTCCTGCGGAGAGGCGTCGACGAAGTGGAACACGGTGCCCCCCTCCATCTCGATCGATGGGCGCGGATGGTGCGTGAGCACGAACACCGGCGTGTGGAACGGCGGGTTCGGCCCCCACCAGCCACGCCACTCGTCGTCAGTCCCGAGATCGGTCCACGGACCGGACTGCGGGCCGAACTTGCCCCGGCCCATGATCTCGGCACCGAACCCGACATTCAGGCGTTCTGCGAACGCGTTGTCGACACCGGTCGTGCCACCCGACTGACCCATGATGACCGAGCGCCCGAACTGGGTGGGGAACACCCACTCGTGCAGACGATGGCCGGCGTGGCCGAACGGGGCGTCGAACGTCAAGCCCTCACCGGTCCCGAACCCGTCCAGGGAGATCGAGAAGTTGTGGACACGGACCTGGGACATGGCGGCCTCCGGAGCGACGGAAGAATGCGGTGTGCAGGTGGTCGAGGCTAACCAAGCCAGACCACTTGCCGAAGCGCCCCCGGGGACGTCACTCGCCTGCCAGGGACAACAACTGGAGGCGGCGGGCGGAATCGAACCGCCGTACGGGGCTTTGCAGGAACGCTTTTGGGTTCTGTAGCCGTCCGTCTCGGTACATCCCTCCAGGTCGTCGAGCAGGTAGGTGTGCTGGCGTCCGTGGCGATTCGTCGGTCTTGTGGCATCACGGTGGCATGAGATGGCACGCCAAACCGTCACCCGACGGCCTGACACCTTCCCGGCAGCGTAAGGAGTCACCCGGCCTACTCGATGGTGCCGAAGTCGATCGTGCAGTGAAAACCCGGGGAAGAACATGCCGACGCCAGGCCAGTCAAGGAACGCCGGAGGCGAGCGAGGAACGAAGCACAGCGGAGTCCCGCAGCGTGTCCTTGATGGGCCGGAAACGCCCTGGGAACCCACAATGGGAGAGGCCGGCCCTCTGGGGCCGGCCTGGATGCCCTTCGGGGTACTCGGGAGGGCCTTCGGTAGCCCCGGACTACGCAGCCAGGGCCAGGGCCAGCGGAAGGGCGACAACGGCACCCGCCAGCAGTCCAGATGCCAATGCGGTCCCTTTGGAGTTTCGTGAACTCGAGAGCAACCGGCTGACTCTTCGGGGCACATCCGAACCGGCGGCCGAAAGCGCGCACCGGGGGGCACACCCCGATGCCGCCATGTCGACGAGGGCCCCAGCGAGGGTCAGCGGGTCAAAGCGCCGAGCGGAGTAGTCGTCGGCCGACATCTCGAGCAGGGTGGCGATCTCCCGTGGCGCGAGGCGAGCGTAGGGAATCCAGCGAAAGAGGTTCTTCAGCCCGAGCATGGGAAGCATCACGAGCCCGTGGCGCTCGTGGACGTGGCCTCGTTCATGCTCAATGACCGCCGCAATCTCCGTTGGGCCCAGGAGTCGGAGGGTCCCTTCGCTCAACACGATCCTGGGACGGACGCCCGGGACGCAGTACGCCACCGTTCGGCTGTCCGAGATGAGATCAGTTCCCGGGTAGGCAGCTGATTGATGTGCCACGAGGTCCAGAAGGCGGCGGTGCCGCGCCCTCGACCGGACCGTCCGCACCATCAGCGAGCCGAAGATGACGACCAGCACGATGCCGAGGTCGGCCGCCAGGGTCAGGGCGAGTGCGTCGTAAAGGCCCAGGCCCTGGAGCGGGTGGCCACTGAAGAGGCTGCCAACAAGCTCCCGGACGCCGCCGGCGAACCCGACCCGATAGCGGGCCACGGCCACGGAGAGCCCGGCTCCGATGCCGGCGGCGATGGCACCGAGCTCCGATGCATTGCCAGCACAGCACCGCCGCACGAGGAGCTTGCGACACCCAGGCAGCCTGCGAGAGCCACTTGCGAGAAGGGGCCAAGGAGCACAACAGAAAGGCCGGCGAGAAGCGCCGCCGCAATGAGCAGGCTCATCGGTCCCCCTCCCCTGGGCCCCTCGTCACTTCACCGAGTGCTCGTCGGAGAACCTCCGCCTCATCGGCCGATACCGACTCGGCAAAACGGACAAGAACGGCACTCCTGTTCGCCGTCGCTTCACCGAGGGCGTCAAGCATCAGCTCGGCTCGGTAGGCCTCACGGGTGTCTGCCGCCGCAAATCGATGGGTCCGGCCGTCTGTGCTCCGCTCGACCAGGTTCTTTCGGCGCAGGCGCTCGAGGATCGTGAGGACCGTCGTGTAGGCCCTGTCCGGCAATTGGTCCGCCACTTCCCGACCGGTGAGCGGTGTGGTCTCGGAGTCCCAGAGGACGTCCATCACCCGGCGTTCCAGCTCACCCAGCCGTCTCATGGGCGAACCTCTGGATCAGTTGTCGTCTCCGCATCCATCAGTCACGCACCCCGTTCTACTACTACGCACCGTAGTTGTACTACTACGTTCTGTAGTAGTACCGTCGCCGGCGTGCTCCTCGATGACGACTCCCTTCCGCCTCTGGCGGGCCATGAGTTCGTCTCGACGCAGTTCGACTTCGTCCCGGTGGCGATGATCCTGGTGGCGCTGGTCCTCTATCTCTGGGCCGTCAAGCGCAACAACGCGTTGCACCCGCGCCACCCGTGGTCGGTCGGCAAAACGGTGGCCTGGCTCGGTGCGCTCTTCACGACGGGCGTGGCCATCTTCAGCTTCGTCGGCGTCTACGACGGCGAGCTCTTCTGGGACCACATGGTCCAGCACCTGATCCTGATCATGGTGGCGGCTCCCCTCTTTGCCATCGCCTCTCCTCTGGACCTGGCTTGGCGCTCGACCTCGGGCACCGCCCACATCGTCGTCACCGAGGCGCTGCGCTCGCGGGTGGCCAAGCTCTTCGGCCACCCGGTCACCGCCTTCGTCCTCTACGCCGTGATCATCCCGGTCAGCCATCTGACCAGTTGGTACAACCTGACGCTCGAACACGAGAGCGTCCACAACGCCGAGCACCTGGCGTTTCTCGTCGTGGGGTACCTGTTCTGGCGTCAGATCTTCGGCAGCGATCCCAACTGCTATCGCCTCCACCCCGCCTTGCAGTTCTTCTACCTGTTCCTGGCCATCCCGATCGACACCTTCACGGGCCTGTCTTTGACGGGTGCCCACAGTGAACTCTTCCCTGCTTACTTCGCCACGCACCGGACCTGGGGGCCTTCTTACGTCACGGACCTCCACGTGGGGGGCGACATCATGTGGGTCGTCGGCGACACCCTCATGCTGTGGCCGATGATTCCCGTGGCACTGCGTTGGATGCACATGGACGAGCGCAGAGCAGTCCGAGTCGATCGACAGCTGGATGCGGAGCGGGAAGCAGGCTCGAGTCCTTCCCCCGTTTCTTCGGGGCCGTGATTCCTCGGTCGAGAAGGACTCGTCGAGGGCGGTCGGCCGCAGCGGCCTTCATGGTGTTCGTCGTTCTCGGAACCTTGCTGGCCGCGTGTGGAAGCTCGGCCGATCCGCCGGCTCCGCCGGCCTCACAGGGCATTGTCGAGAACCGGGCCATACCGAATGTCCAGCTCATCTCGAGTTCCGGGGCACCGACCTCACTCGCTGCTTACCGCGGCAAGGACATCGTGATGGCTCCGTTTCTGTCCCTCTGCCAGGACGAATGCCCACTCATCACCGGTGCGTTCATCGCCCTGCAACGCGACGTCCGAGCGGCAGGTTTGGGGAGCAAGGTGGTGTTTATGGAGATCACCGTGGATCCCGGGCGCGACACCCCTGCTCGTCTTGCTGCGTACTCCAAGGAGTTCGGAGCCGATTGGGTCCTGGCCACCGGCACCCCGGCCAATCTGAATGCGCTGTGGAAGTTCCTCGGCGTCTCGGTGCAGATCGTCCCTGAGGAGCAGCCGGCCAAGATCGACTGGTACACCGGTACGCCACTCACCTACGACGTCGACCATACCGACGGCTACTTCCTCATCGATCCCTCCGGGCACGAGCGATTCAGCGATTCGAATCCACCCGATCTGCACGGGCAGCTGGACAAAAAGCTCACGAATCTGCTCAACGACGGCGGGCTGCAGAACCTCGACCACCAGGGCAATCCCAACTGGACCCTCTCCGACGCACTGAGCTCCATCAGCTGGTTGGTGGGTCAGAACATCCCCGGGGTAGCGAGCACCTGATGGCGCCCGACGGCCGCGACTGGACATCCGGGGGCAAGGTGACACCGCACGGCCTGATGAGAGAACACCGACCTGGACGGATCGATTGGGGGAACGCGAAACATGGTTGACGACACCGAAGCTTCAGGCACGAGCCGACGCAGGGACTTCCGCCTGGTCCGGACACAACGGGTGCTCCAGATCATTCTTGGGACTCTTTTGGCTGCTCGATGCGGGCCTCCAGTTCCAGCCCTACATGTTCGGCAGCGGCTTCACCACGACCTACTTGCTGAACAACGCCCAGAACCAGCCCGATGTGATCCGGTGGATCATCACGAACGTGGGCAACTTCGTCGGGCCCCACGTCGCAGTCTGGAACACCTTCTTTGCGCTGATTCAGGTGGCGATCGGACTGGGGTTGCTGTTCCGCCGGACCGTGCGGCCCGCCCTTGCCGTTTCGTTCTTCTGGGCCTTCGGCGTCTGGTTCTTCGGGGAAGGCCTCGGCCTGATCTTCACCGGATCGGCATCAGCCCTCACCGGCGCCCCGGGCTCGGTCTTCCTCTATGGCCTGATTGGCCTTATGGCCTGGCCGCGGTCCGCTCCCGCCGACGATGGCGAAGAGACCGAACCGAGCGTCGGCGTCGCATCCTCGGCCGCCGGGCAGGGCATCGGCGGCGCGGTGACTCCATCGCTGGTGTGGTGCGGGTACTGGTCGCTGGCGGCGATTCTGTTCCTCCTCCCCAACAACCGGACACCGACGTCGGTGTCGAGTGCGATCACGGGCATGTCGTCGGGGGAGCCGAGCACTTACTCCCACTTTCTCAACAGCTTCGGCAACCATTTCGGCAGCGGCGGGGTGTGGACCACATGGCTCCTGGCCATCGGATCCCTCGTCGTCGGATTCGGGCCCCTGGTGTTCCGCCGACCGACTCCGTTCTTGGCCGCTGGCGGATTGTTGGCGACGTTCTTCTGGGTGAGCGGCCAGGGTCTCGGAGGCATCTTTACGGGCTCGGGAACCGACCCCAATACCGGCCCACTCATCGTGCTCCTGGCGCTGGCCATGGTGCCGGCCGTGCTGCCGGATCCGACGTCTTGGCTTTCGCCGTTCTCGACCGCGCTTTTTCGGTATCCCGTGTTGGTGCTGGGAAGCCTGGTCGCGCTGCTCGCGGGACTCCTCCTCAGCGCCGCCTACCCGGTGGCCGCCCAGGAGTCGACCAGCACGGCTATGTCCGGCATGTCTGGCATGTCCGGGGCGACGTCGGGTTCGGGCGGAGGAACGGCAGGGACTGCCACCTGCACCAGAGGGAACAACGGAGCGCCGAGGACCGGGCTGGACGTCCAGAACACGCCGAACATGGTCATGGGTGGGCCGGGCACCAACATGAACATGAACGGGGCCGACGCAAGTGCGGCGGCTGGACTGAACACCACCAAATCGAACTGGCACTACACGGGTCCGGCGTTGCCCGCAGCGGAGGCCCAGGAACTGTTGGCCAACGGCGGGAACAGTGCGGACAAGATCCACATGGCCAAATCGGGCTGCGCCAAGGAGCCGACCTTCTCCGAGCAGATCGGTGCAACCCAGTACGTCCAAGCCACAAGTCAGGCAGTGGCTCGCTACTCCACGCCGGCGGCAGCGCAAGCCGCAGGATACGAACCGGTCAGTCCGACCGACTACCCGATCGTCTATTACGTGAACCCGACCGTTGTCACTGCCAATCAGTCCGCTGGCCGCACACTCGATCCCTCGGCCGTCGATGGGCTCGTTTACGCCACGACACCTTCGGGCGAGCAAGTTCTTGCTGGTGCGATGTACTTGCTTCCCGCCTCATTCATCAATGATCCGCCAATGCCCTACGGCTCGCTCGTCCAATGGCACGAACGAACCGGGCTCTGTGTCCCCGAGACCGGATCGCCGGCTTCACCTCTGGCGATTTCCGGGTTCGCGCCGTGTGCAGCGGGTTCAACAACCGGACCGACTCCGTATATGACGATGGTCTGGCAGGTCCCCGTCGCCGGTGGCCCACTCGCAATCCAGCCGCCCGACATTCAGATTGTCGAGGCTTCAGTCATGGCCAGACTCTGGGTCTTGAGTGGTCCCGAGTCGGTATCGGGTTCGAAAGTTGGAACTCGGAACTCAGCTACGTGATCGGCGTGAGCGTAGGGTCGTGACGACCTCGTGAGCTACCTCACCCAGTGGTCGTTCGATCCCTTCGTGATTGTCGTAGCGGCCGTGGTTGTCTGGCACGAGGTGGGCTTGGCGCACCTGGCTCGGCGGTCACGTCATGCTCGGACAGTTGAGCGTCGCCACCGCTCGTTTTTGTTCTATGGCGGCCTCGCCGTCCTCTTGTTGGCGGTTGTCTCTCCCATCGACTACTGGGCCGACGACTACTTCTTCGCCCACATGATCGAGCACATCCTGATTATGTTCTTCGCTCCTATCCTCATCGTCGCCGGGGCCCCTTGGCTCCCGCTCGTCTTCGCGTTCCCTGTCACGGTGCGGCGCCGAGTCGGGCGATCCGTCCTCCTCGGATCGTGGGCCAGGCCGTTGCGGGCGCTGGGACGATTCGTGACGAACGGCGTGTTCGCGGTCGTGCTGTTCAACGTCGTCATGGTGGCGTGGCACCTGCCGGCCGCCTTCGATGCGGCCGAAAACAATCAAGACATCCACATCTGGTTGATGCACGCGAGCTTCTTCGTCGCGGGCGTGCTCTTCTGGCTACAGATCATCCCCTCGTACCCGATCAAGCCCAAGCTCACCGCAGTGGGGAAGATCGGCGCCCTCGTTGTGACCAACGTCGTCATGTTCGTCCTCGCCATGGCGCTCAGCATCTTCTCCTCGTCGTCGTGGTATTCCGTCTACAACCACATCCCTGGCGTGTCGCTCTCACCCTTCGCCGACCAACAGATCGGGGCCGCGATCCTTTGGGTCTGCGGGGATTTCTGGGCACTCCCAGCGCTCGTCTGGGTGATCCACCAAGCCGTCGAGGAGGAGGGCTCGGCGAGTGCGCTGGTCGACCGAATACTCCATCGGGCGCCACTCCAGTCGCTGCCGCAGGTCCCCGTGGTGACTGAGTCTCAGGGCCAACGACCTACGGAAGCGGCCGAGCCGCCCGAGCGAGTCTTTCGAGCCTGGAGTTTCAACCGGGACGCGGCATCACTGTCGCGGGAGAAGCACCGGGTTAGACCCGACTGGACGGTTCAGGATGAACTGATCATGCGGGACCGCAGGCCCTGCCCGCCCGGCCGAGGCGGCGGCGCAGCCGCCGTCCGAGGGGAAGGGCGGTTTAATGATGTAAGGAAGATGCCCAACAAATGGTCTCTGAGCTGAAGCTTTGTCGAATCGTTTGCGGCGCATGATGTCGTTCGTCGTCTCGCCCGATTTCATCTGAGATCGTCGTCGTGCGTTCGTGATCGATGCATCCTTCCGTGCCACTTGGGGAACCTCGTCTGGTGGCTCTGTCCCCGGGGAGGTCCACGTGATTGGCTCAACCACGCCGACACCTCGTCTCCAAGACCGTGTCGATTTTGGCGCGATTACGAGCGATTTTCTGCGGAGCTGAGCTGGGTGTTGTCCAAAACAGCGTTGCGATCTGCCCAATTACATATAGGGAAGGAGATGCCTTCTCGTAACGGAGGAACAGATATGAACAGCTTGGCAGGGCTTGAGATCAATAACGTTGCTGGCGGTCCCGGGCCGTTGCTTCTGACTCCCGAGCAGGCCGCTAGCACTTTGGCAATCTGCCGGACCAAGGTCTACGAACTTCTCCGACGAGGCGAGCTCGAGTCCGTCCAGATCGGTACAAGTCGACGGATCCCCAGTGCTGCGTTGTCCGATTACGTCCAGCGGCTTCGGGGAGCCTCCGGCGGAGTCGTCGCAACGAAGTAGGAGATTTGAACGTGTCGGCCGACCGTTCACGGTTGGAACCACTTTCCGAGCGCACACCAGGAGGGCATTGAGCATGGCCGCCATTCGACGCCGACAAACCCCGAGTGGCATCCGCTACGACGTGCGTTTCCGCGTCAACGGGATCCAACGCACCAGGACGTTTCGGACCCGTGAGGACGCAAACGGCTTCCGCCGGAAAATGGAAGGTGAAGAGCTCGCCGGCCTCGTCAACGACCCCAAGGGTGGAGAGCGGCTCTTCGGCGAATTCGCCGAGGTCTGGGTCCGCCAACGGCTGGTGAAGGGTCGGCCTCTCACCGCGTCCACCGCGCAGGGATACCGAGCCCTACTCCGGCGTCACCTGAACCCTGCCTTCGGAGCCACACGACTGCGTCAGATCACGCCCGAGCGTGTGCGCCAGTGGCACGCCGAGACCGCCGAGTCCTCGAGAGATCAGGCGGCGAAGGGCTACCGGCTGTTGCGAGCGATCTTGAATACCGCTCTGGCCGACGGGCTGATCGGTCGCAATCCGTGCACCATTCGCGGCGCCGGCATCGAGCATGCCCATGAACGCCCGATGCTCGACACGACGACGGTTCTCGACCTCTCCGAAGCGATCGAGGCCCGACTCCGATGCCTCGTGCTCCTCGGCGGCTTCGCCGGCATGCGAAGCGGAGAACTGCTCGGTCTGCAGCGCCGGGACGTCGACCCACTCCACGGCACGGTGACGGTCGAGCGCCAGGCCCATGAGCTCACCGGGCTGGGTCGGGTGCTCACTCCCCCCAAGTCGGAAGCCGGCCGCCGGACGGTCGCACTCCCAGCGTTCGTCCTGCATGCCCTCGAGCACCACCTCCAGGACTATGTGGCGGCGGCGGCTGATTCCTTCGTCTTCACTCGACCCACAGGACTCCCCCTCCGCCGCCAGGATCTGTCCCACGCGTGGACCGCCGCCTGTGCGGTTGTCGGGATCGAGGGCGTGCGCCCCCACGACCTCCGGCACCATGCCGCCACCGTGATCGCTCGCAATCCCAACGTCACCTTGCGCGAACTCATGGCAACCATCGGCCACTCCTCGCACGTGGCCGCTCTCCGGTACCAGCACGCCACTGCCGAGCGCAGCAAGGAAATCGCCGACTACCTCGATGGTGTGATCACTGCTGCAACGGCTCCAAATCGTCCGTCGCCGTCCGCATCCGTGCCTGAGGGTTGTGGCATGGGTGTGGCATGGAACGAGGAAGCGCGAAACGCTGGATCGAAGAATCTTGTCCCTAAGCAGGGACAACACATTGAGGCGGCGGGCGGAATCGAACCGCCGTACGGGGCTTTGCAGGCCCCTGCCTAAACCACTCGGCCACGCCGCCGTCGTCTGCACGAACGGGCGGCCAGCCTAACGGCCCGCGTTCCCCGCCCTCGGACCCGGACCCGAAACGGGCCCGGGTCGACCCTGCTCCCTAGTTCCGGATGCGGGAGACCACCCAGAAGACGGCGGCGATCAGGGCGATGACCACGGCGACCTTCACGAAGAAGAAGATGATCCCGGCCAGGCTGCTCAGGATCCAAAAGGCGACGATGAGCCCCACCACGGCCACGGCCGTCATGGCGACGGCGTGGGTGAACGTCATGGGGGTCTTGCCCTCTCTGCGCTCCACGTCTTTGCTCACGGACCCAATGCTACGTTCCGGCCATGGTCGCCGAGACGTCACTCCGTGATCGGCGCAGCCGCCTGCTGGCCGAGCCCGGCCTCAGGGGCCAGGAATTCTGCCGACGCTACGCCGCCGAGGCCGACGCCTGGCTCTCCGGCCTGGCCGAACGGGCTGCCGGCGAGGCCCAGCGGCACCTGGCCCTCGTCGCCGTGGGCGGCTACGGCCGGAGCTCGCTCTGCCCCTACAGCGACCTCGATGTGGTGCTCGTCCACAACGGACACCGGGACATCGCCAAGGTCGCCGACGCCATCTGGTACCCGGTCTGGGACGAGGGGGTCCACCTCGACCACTCCGTCCGCCGGCCCTCCGAAGTGCTCACCGCCGCCGCCGAGGACGTGCGGGTGGCGCTCGGCCTGCTCGACGGACGGCTCGTCTGGGGTGAGGCCAGGATCGTCGGAGCCGCTCCTGGAGAAGGCCCGTGCCGCCTGGCGCGACCGGCTCGGTGCCCGCTACCTCCCACTGCTCAAGGAGCAGATGGCCGAACGCCGGGCCTCCGCCGGCGACGTGGCCTTCCTGCTCGAGCCCGACCTGAAGGAGAGCCACGGTGGTTTGCGCGACGTCAGCGTGCTGCGCGCCATCTCGGCCTTCGCCCCTCTCCTGGCCGAGTACGCGGACCTGGCGTCGGTCGACGGCGCCACGGCGCTCCTGACCGATATCCGGGTGGAGCTCCACCGGCTGGCCCAGCGTGAGCACGACAAGCTGCTGCTCCAGGACCAGGACCAGGTCGCAGCCGCGCTCGAGTTCGAGGACGCCGACGCACTGATGCTCGCCGTCTCGACGGCCGGCCGCCAGATCGCCTGGGTCAGTGACGACGTGTGGCGTCGACGCCGCCTGTGGGACCCGAGCCCGGAGCCGAAGCGCCGCTTCCGCCGCTCGACGCCCGACCAGGCCACGGACCTGGTCCCGACCGATCTCGGGACCCGACATGGTTGAGGTCGACGGGGAGATCGCCCTGACTCCCCTGGCCCCGGTCTCCGACGACGCCTCGCTGCCGCTGCGCCTGGCGGCGACTGCCGCCCGGGCGGACCGCCCCATCGCCAAGGCCTCGCTCCATCGCCTGGCCGACCGCATGCCCTCTCCGGGCGATCCGTGGGCCGAGGAGACGCGCGCCGCCTTCGTCGAGCTGCTCGGACTCGGCCGGCCCGCCATCGACAAGATCGAGTCGCTCGACCAGCACGGACTGTTCGTCCGCCTGATTCCCGAATGGGCCGCCGTCAGGAACAAGCCCCAGCGCAACGCCTACCACACCTACACCGTCGACCGTCATCTGCTCGAGGCCGCCGCACTGGCGGCCGGCCTCACCGACACCGTCGATCGGCCCGACCTCCTCCTGGTCGGGACCCTCCTGCACGACATCGGCAAGGGGTTCCCGGGCGACCACACCACCGTCGGCATCGAGGTGGTCGACCGCATCGGCACGCGGATGGGCTTCGACAAGGACGACGTCGCCGTCCTCGTCGACCTCGTGCGCTACCACCTCCTGCTGCCCGACACCGCAACCCGGCGCGACCTCGACGACCCCACCACCATTGCGAGGGTCGCGAAGGCCGCCGGCAACCGGCTCACGCTGCATCTGCTCGCCGCACTGACCGAGGCCGACAGCAAGGCGACCGGCCCGTCGGCCTGGGGGGCCTGGAAGGCAGGCCTCGTCGCCGACCTCGTCGCAGCGCACCGACCGCGTGCTCGCAGGGCGAGACGCGAGCCCGCTGCGCCCGACCGACATCGTGGAGTCGAACCGGGAGCTCATGGCCGAGGTCCGCGGCACGGGACTTCCGTCGGTGTCGCTCCAACCACCCCACGTCATCGTCGCCGCACCGGACCGTCCCGGCCTGTTCTCGTCGGTGGCCGGCGCACTCGCCCTCAACGGCATGGACGTGCGGGCCGCCAACATCAGCGGCGAGGACGGCGTCGCCGTCGAGGTCTTCACCGTCGAGGTGGCGCGCGGGACATGGCCCGACACGGCCAAGCTGCGCGAGGACCTGGCCGCCGTGCTCTCGGATCGCCTCGCCCTGGGCGAACGGCTCTCCGAACGCGAGCGGGTCTATCCCGCTCCGACGCGGCTCGGCCGCCCATCTGCCGGGCAGCGACGTCAGCGTCGACAACGAGGCCTCCGAGACCGCCACCGTGCTGGAGGTCCGGGCCCCGGACGAGATCGGCCTGCTGCACCGCATCACCGCCGCGCTCTTCGACATGGGCCTCGATGTCGTCTCGGCCCGGGTCTCCACACTCGGCGAAATGGTCGTGGACGCCTTCTACGTCCGGGAATCCGGGGGATCCAAGGTCACCGATGCCAGCCGGCTCTCAGAAATCACCCGGCAAATTGAGGCGGAATTGGGACTTTAGGCCCGCCTTCCCCCAACTAGAATGCCGCTGCTATGTCTGGCGAACACGTGCGCACCCGGAGCGGTTCCCGGCGGTGGCTCATCGCCATCGTCTGCGTCGTCGTCGTCGCTATCGCGGCCGGCGGATTCGTCGCCGTCGACCGGCTGCACAGCAACCAGGCCTCCGCCACGCCGACGGCCCCGCCTCCCGCACTCGACCGTCGATTCCGTCTCGCCCACCGGAGCCAACGTGGCCGCCGGCTCCACCGTGACGGTCCAGTTCTCGACCGACCTCGCCCCCGGCAGCCCGATGCCGACGCTGAGCCCGCCGGTCGCCGGCTCATGGGCCGTGTTGTCGCCGTCGCTGCTCGAGTACCAGGCGACCGGTCCGCTCGTGCCCGGCGCCACCGAGACCATCACCGTTCCCGGTGGCTCGTCCGGGCGTCGTGGGCTCCGAGGGCCAACGTCTGGCGCAGTCGGTCACGTCGCAGTTCACGGTGGCTCCCGGCTCCACCTTGCGCCTCCAGCAGTTGCTGGCCGAGCTCGGTTACCTGCCCTTGACGTTCACGCCGGCGTCGCCGTTGACCTCGCCGACGCAGGAGGGCAACGACCAGGTGGGCTCGTTCACCTGGCGCTGGCCGAACCAGCCGCTCGCGCTCGAGACGCTGTGGACGCCGGGCACCGACAACGTCATCACCCGGGGCGCCATCATGAACTTCGAGTCCCAGAACGGCCTGAAGACCGACGGCCTCGCCGGACCGCAGGTATGGACCGATCTCCTGGCCGACGTCCAGAGCGGGAAGGGCGACGCTCTCTCGTGGGACTACGTGCTCGTCAGCCAATCGCGCCCGGAGACGGCGACCGTCTACAAGGACGGCGCACCCGTCTACAGCACCCCGGTCAACACCGGAGTGGCCGGGGCCACCACCGCCAACGGGACCTTCCCGGTCTATGCCCGTTACACGGTGACGACAATGACAGGAACCAATCCCGATGGATCCCACTACTCGGACCCAGGCATCCAGTGGGTCAGCTACTTCAACGGCGGGGACGCCCTGCACGGCTTCGTGCGGGGTTCCTACGGCTTCCCGCAGAGTGACGGATGCGTCGAGATGCCGGTGGCGAATGCAGCGGTGGTCTTCCCGCTGACTCCCATCGGAACGCTGGTCACCGTCCAGGCCTAAGTGGAGGGTGACCCAGGCGGGGACTCCGACCGCCCTACTCTTTCGCCAGTGTCCACGTTGCGGCGGGTCGTCGACATCATCGGGCGGGTCCTCATCGGGCTGGGCGTTCTCGTGCTCTTGTTCACGGCGTACCAGATCTGGGGTACATCGGTGCAGGAGGCTCACGTCCAATCCGGGCTGCGCAGCCAGCTGCAGAAGGACACCAGCAACGACGCCGTCAAGCACGCCCTGGCCCAGGAGTCCACAGTCGACAAGCTGCCCACCGGTCCTCCGGTCGCCGCGCCGACCACCGCCGCCCCGGCTGAGGGCGAGCCGATCGGAGACATCCGGATCCCGGTCATCGGGCTCAACCAGGTGGTGGTCGAGGGCACCAACACGCCCGACCTCCGCAAGGGGCCCGGGCACTACACGGGGACGCCACTGCCCGGCCAGGCGGGCAACGCTGCGGTCGCGGGCCACCGGACGACGTACGGCCACCCCTTCTACAATCTCGACTCGGTCAAGGTCGGCGACCCGATCGTCCTGACCACGCTGCAGGGCATCTTCGTCTACGACGCCACCAAGAGCTTCGTCGTTTCGCCGAGCGATACCAGTGTGGTGGACAACGTGATCGCCAACCAGATCACGCTGACGACCTGCAATCCGCGCTTCAGCGCGACGACGAGACTCGTCGTCCAGGGCACGCTGGCGCACTCGCAGCTCTTCGCGCACACGGCTGCTTCCCGTGCAGAAGCACGTGAAGGACAAGCCGAAGAGTGAGAGTCTGGCCGGCGACTCGGGCGTCTCCCTCGCCGACGCACTGTTCTGGGGCTTCGTCACCGCCAT
Organism: uncultured Acidimicrobiaceae bacterium; assembly: GCA_963755445.1. Taxonomy (GTDB): domain Bacteria; phylum Actinomycetota; class Acidimicrobiia; order Acidimicrobiales; family RAAP-2; genus Bog-473. The sequence goes on from CAVWJQ010000007.1 coordinate 23,189, forward strand.
TGTGGTGGCCGGCATCTTCTTCGCCGCGCACTACCTTCGCCGCCAGCGCTGGCTGATCTACGGGTTCGGTGCCGTGGGCACCCTCGTGCTGCTCTGGTTCTTCTTCGGCGCCGTCAGCCCGCTGCTTCCCGCCAGCTTCTAACCCGGCGTGCACGGGGACCAGCCCCTCCGCGAGCATTTCCTCGCCTTCGCCGACACTGTCGAACGAGACGGCGGCACGACCTATCCGACCATCTGCCGTGCCGTGGCGGACGATGAAGCGGTGCTCTCGCTCCTCGACGGCGCACCGTTGCTGCAGCGGCGCCCGCTGCTGCTCCTGGCAGCCGTCCACTTCCTTCTGCTCTCGGGCTCCACGCACCCTTTGGCCGAGTTCTACGACACCGTGCGCCTCGCCCGCGGCCGGGCGGACGAAGCACCGCCGGAAGGGGGCGTCGCCGCCGCGTTCACCGACTTCTGCCGCGTGCACCGCACGGAGATCGAAGAACTGACCGCCACCCGCTCGACCCAGACCAACGAGGTCGGCCGCTGCTCTGCCCTTCTGCCCGGCCTCTGCCACATCGCTGCGCACTACAGCGGCCAGGAGCCCCTCTCCCTGCTCGACCTCGGAACGTCGGCCGGTCTCAACCTGCTGTTCGACGACTACGCCTACACCTATCGGGCCGCCGGGGACGGTGCGATTCGACGGGCCGGCGTGACCGGAGCCGCGGTCGCCCTCGACTGCGCGGCGCGGGACGACCTGACAGACCTGCCCGACCTCCGCCTGCCGGCCATGGGCGAGCGGGTCGGTCTCGACCTGGCACCCGTCGACCCCTTTTCGGACGACGAGTCCCGGTGGCTCCTGGCTTGCCTGTGGCCGGACAACCTTCCTCGCTTCGAACGCCTCGGCGCTGCGCTGGCCAACGTCAGGGCAGCCCCTCACCCTCCCCGGCTGGAGCGGGGCGACCTGTTGACGGACCTGCCAAGCCGTGGTGGCGACCATGCCTGACGACGGCCCCCTCGTCGTGTTCCACTCATGGGTCGCCGCGTATCTCGACGAGGAGGAGCAGCGCTCCCTGGCCCGCCAGGTGGCCGCCCTCGGCCGGGACCGCCGTGTGCACCACCTCTACTGCGAGAGCCCCTTCGAGACGCCGGGCCTGCCCACCCCGCCTTCCCCGGTGCGGCGGGAGGGGCCCGATCTGGCGACCGCGCTGGTCCACGTCAGTCCGGGCGGAGGCAGGGCCGAGCGCCTGGCCGACACGCATCCGCACGGCTACTGGATCCGCTGGTGGCCGCAGGACTGATCTGGCCGGCCTCACCCGGCACCGCCGGCCGGCGAGGGCGAAACGGGCGAAGTCCATGCTGGAAAGATGATCCCTGACGGGGACTCGTCCGTAGTAGCTCATGAGGGAAGACCGAGTCCGACGCAGGAGTGCATCGAAATGCCCAAGAACCGTCAGAACCGGAAATCAGCCCACCGAGCCGCTCTGGCGCGATGGGTCAGTGCGATCGTGGCGGTCGGCGGGATCTCACTGTCGGTCGCCGCCACTTCTGAGGCTGGCGCCGCGAGCGGCGTGACCGTCTCCACCACCAAGAACGCCAAAATCGGAACGATTCTGGTGAGCGGCAAGACGCTGTACACCTTGAAGCCGAGCAGCACTGCCTGCACGGCCGCCTGCCTGAAGGTCTGGCCGGCGCTCGTGCTCCCGGCAGGTGTGACCAAGGCAAAGGCGGGATCCGGAGTGAGCGCATCCAAGCTCGGCACCGTGAACCACAACGGCGCCGTCCAGGTCACGTACGGCGGGAAGCCGCTCTATTTCTTCTCCGGTGACACCGCAGCAGGCCAGGTGAACGGCGTCGTGACCGACACGTGGGGAAAGTGGACCGCGGTCGTGACGAAGAAGTCGGGCAGCTCCAGCCTCGAACATCCGGTTCCGGCAGCTCCAGCGCCGGAGGCGGCGGGAGCAGCCTTCTAAGGAGGGAAGCACCGAAACGATGGTGATGTCTCCTTTGCTCCTTGCTCCCAGCCGGCTGACCGAAGCCGAACGAGAAGAGGAGGCTGCTCCCGCCAGGGACAGATCGCAGGTTCTCCTGCGGCCACGCGTCTATCTCCCCGCTTTCTCCATTGCAGGTCTCGCCATCGTCCTCATCGCCCTGGGTTGGTCCGAAGGCTGGGGCGGCACGAACTTCACCGGGTCGGTGACACTGCTCCGGGTGGTACTGGTCGGTCCGTTGGCGCTGGTGATTCTTGGGTTGCTTCATGATCGTCGAACGCATCTGGCCGGCGCAGCGGCGGCCCTTCTTCGCCCGCGGCCATCGCCATGATCTTTTGCTCACCGTCATGAACGCGCTGATCGTGGCGCCTCTTGTCACGGCGCTCACCCTCAGCTTCGTCGCGCTGGTGCGACGGGGTCTCCCATGGATCGTCCTGCCCAGAATCGGCCTGCTTCCTCGCTGGGGTGCGATCGTCGCCATCCTTGTCGTGATGGACTTCTGCAACTGGGCGGTGCACCTGGGGAACCACAGGGTGCGGATGTTGTGGCGCTTTCACGAGCTCCACCACTCCCAAGAGGACATGAACGTCCTCACGGTCTTTCGTACGCACCCCTTGATCCACGTCTCCTACCTCTTGGCGCTGATCCCCGGGGTGGTCCTCCTTTCGAATGGCGCACTCTCCGTCACCGTGCTGATCCTCTATGGGGGGATGGTTGCCTTCGCCCACTCCAACACACGTCTGGGCTTCGGGCCGCTGGAGAGGATCTTCGTCAGTCCCAACTTCCACAGGATCCATCACAAGTTGGATGGCCCCCAGGACGTCAACCTCGGCTTCACGCTGACCATTTGGGATCAGATGTTCCACCGAGCAGTCTTCCCGTCGGACGAGACGGTCAGGACCGACACCGGATTGCCAGGTCGCCCACTCGTCGTCGAACAGGAGTCCGTGCGACCACGCCACCTCTCCGTCCTCCTGGCGCAATTGGTGGCGCCCTTCCGGCCGATCGCAAGTTCTTCCGACGACACTCGCGTGCTGCAACGGCGGGAGAGCCGGATTTTCAGCCGTCAGGAGTTGGAGACGCAGCCTACGATTGGCAGGCCCTGAAGGTGTTGCGCACGCAGAGTAGGGAAGGTGGTCCAGCGGTGACCGCTTCGGTCGAGACGCAGCGGCGCTCATGGAAGTCCCTCCTGGCGGCGGTCGTGAGCACCCGAAGCACCACACCGCTCCCAGCGGACTGCGCGCTGCTCGTCGTACGCATTGTGCTCGCGTGGATCTTCATCTACTACGGCGGCGGGAAGCTCTTCGGATGGTTCAACGGACTCGGCATTCACGGGACCTCCATCTACTTCTCGCAGTCGGCGCACCTGCATCCGGGTGGCCTCTTCGCCGTGCTGGGCGGAGTGATCGAGTTCTTCGGAGCCATCGCCGTCGGACTCGGCCTCTTCTCGCGTCTCGCAGGCATTGCGCTGTTCGGTGACATGGTCATGGCGATGATCACGGTCACCTGGGCCGCCGGGATCAATTCGCACACGGCGCCTCCCGGCTACCAACTGAACCTTGCGCTGGCGGGCCTGGCCTTGGTCGTGGCCTTTCTGGGCTCGGGCCGCTTCAGCCTCGACGCGGAGATCGAACGACGCCTGAAGGCGCCCAGCAGTGCGCCGACCAACCACGGCACTCCGTGAGCTGGGCTGCGTCGGGACCGAAGGGGCACCTCCCCTCCCATTACCTCCTCGTCGTCGGGGTCACTCGTCCGGCCCCCACGGCGCGTCGCGTCGGGCCGGCACCTGCACACCGTCCTCGGTGACCATGGAGGCGGCGCCGACAGCGCTCTTCCCATAGCGATTGCGGATGGCGTCAACCGCTGCCGTGGCGTCCTGCCAGGACTGCTCGCGTGCCGTCGCACTCTGATTGTCCTCGGCCAACCCGTCGCCCAGATCGAAGGACAGCTGGTCGACCCCGCCGGCGGTGAGGCCGGAGGCGCTCACGCCGAGGAGCCGGATGCCGTCGCCCGGGTCGACGCCGGACAAGAGCGACGCCGCCACCTGACCGATGGCGCCACCGGTGGCGATCGGCCGCTCCAGGGTGTGCGACCGCGACTGCATGGACAGGTCCTTGAACTTGATCTTGACCGTGATCGTCCGGGCCGAGCTCGAAGCGCCCCGCAGCATGGTCGCCACCGAGTCGGCCATGCGGAGCACGTGGCGCTCGAGCTCGTGCGCATCGACGAGATCCTGACTGAAGGTCTCCTCGTGCCCGATCGACTTGTTGGGGCGGTTCGGGTTGACCGGATCGGGATCCTCGCCGCGGGACAGCGCGGCCAGATGGGCGCCGCTGGCCTTGCCGAGGCGGCGGACCACCGTGTCGAGGGGCAGCGCCGCCAGGTCGCCCACCGTCTGCACGCCCAAGTCGTGCAGGCGTTTCGCCGTCGCCGGACCCACGCCCCACAGCGCCTCGACGGCATGCCCGTGCAGGAAGGCCAGTTCGTCCTCCGGCTCGACGAGGAACACGCCCGGGCCCGGCTGCAGGCCGGCCCTGCTGGCGCGTGGCTTGGCTGCCCGCGAGGCCAGCTTGGCGATCATTTTGGAGCGACCGATGCCGACGGCGCATTCGAGGTGCAGGTCGTCGTGCACCCGGCGGCGCAGGCCGTGGGCGATGTGCGCCGGTGGCCCCAGGAGACGAACGGCGCCGGCCACGTCCACGAACGCCTCGTCGAGCCCGATCGGCTCGACCATGGGTGTCACGTCGGCGAGGACCTTGTGGAGCTCCGCACTCACCTCGGCGTACCGGCTGTGACGCCCTGACAAGAAGATGGCCTCGGGGCAGAGTTGGCGGGCCCGCACCGAAGGCATGGCCGAGTGCACGCCGTAGGCCCGTGCCTCGTACGTGCACGAGGCCACGACGCCACGCGCGCCGGCCCCACCCACGATCACCGGCTTCCCGGCCAGTGAGGGATCGTCGAGCACTTCGACCGACGCGAAGAACGCGTCCATGTCGATGTGGAGGATGGTCGGGAGATTCGGCCGCTCAGGCACCAAGGGTCAACCGGCGGAACCCCTCGGCGTAGGTCACGCCGGCCCGCCGGCCCTCCTCGGCCGCTCGCCGTCGCACCGCCTCGCCGGCCCAGCCGTCCTGGCCGGCGAATTGGGTCCGATGGCACTCGATCGCCGATGCCTTGGTCTCGATGGTGTCGGAGATGTCGACCCACTCATCCGGTTCGAGCGTCGCCGAGAGGAGCACCGTGGACACCTGGTGCGGTGGCCCGGCGTCGGGGAAGTAGTGCGGCAGCGCCGCAGCCGGCGCCACGGCGTCCAGCAGTGCCGCACCGGCAATGCGGTGGTCCCGATGGTTGAAGTACGCCTGCCCGAAGAAGACGGCGGTGGGGTCGTGGCCACAGACCACATCGGGACGCACGGCGCGCACCCGCTCCACCAGGGTGCGCCGGAAGTCGTCGGAGTCGGTCAGCTCGCCGTCGGGGAAGCCGAGGTTCTCGACACTGCGTGAGGCCGATCAGCGCCGAGGACGACTCCAGTTCGCCGGCGCGTGCCCGGGCGAGGTCGCCGGGCTCGACGGCTGGATCCGTCGTCCCCTTGCCGCCGTCGGTGCAGACGAGAAGGTGCACGGCACTCCCGGCCTTGGCCCAGCGGGCCAGGGTGCCGCCGCAGGCGACGTCGGCATCGTCGGGGTGGGCGTAGACGGCCAGGACGATGCCCGGCGTCTCCTCCATCACTTCCGCTTCGGCTCCGTCGTCTTGGTCAGCAACCCCGCCTCACGCTGGAAGTCACCCGCCTCCTCGAAGCCCTTGTAGACGCTGGCAAAGCGGAGGTACGCCACGTCGTCGAGGCTCTGCAGACGCTCGAGCACGGCGACGCCGACCTGTTGGCTGGTCGGCTCGGTCGTCTCGGCCCGGAGCGCGTCCTCGACGGCCTGGGCCAACTCCTCCATCTGCTCGGGGGTCACGGGACGGTTCTTGGTGGCGGAGCGGACGCCCGCCACGACCTTGGCCCGGTCGAACGGCTCGCGCAGCCCGGTGCGCTTGACCACCCAGAGCGGGACGTCCTCGACCCGCTCGAAGGTCGTGAAGCGGCGCTCGCAACCGAGGCATTCCCGCCGCCGGCGGATGGCGCCGCCCTCCTCGGCCTGTCGGGAATCCACCACGCGGTCGTCATCGACACCGCACCAGGGACACCGCACACCGCTGACGATAGTCAGGGAATGAAGATGTGCTCCCCCGGCACGACGGAACTGGTGCCCGTCTCGCGGACCAGCTGCCCGGTCAAGCGAGGTGGCGTGCGCCGGGTCGGCCCGGTTTGCGATGGAAGCCAGCGTGTCGCCGGCCTTGACGATGTATTCCTGCCCGTGCGCCGGAGCGGCCTGGGCCAAGGTGCTCCCTCCCAGGGCGCGGATCGGCAGGGCGAGCAGGACCAGCAGGATCGCCACCACGGCGCCGACGACCACCCGGCGTCGGCGCACCTGGGGTGAGGCTGCCGTCCGGACAGTCCGGACCGGCTGGTCGGGCACGACGTACAGCTGGGGGCGGTACGTCTCGAAATCGAGCTCATATGCGACCGTCATGGCGTCTCCCTCTTCCGAACACCTGTTCGCTCTCGTGAAGATTGGATCACGAACACCTGTTCGCTGTCAACCGCTTTCTCGAACAGCTGTTCGCACATGAGGGCACCATACGGATGGGGTGTGACAGGCGATGCCCGAGGTCGTTCGACGACCTGCGGGCCAGAGTTACTGGCCGAGCTGGGGCTGCTCGCCGGGACGCGCCGAAGGACTTTTCGACCCGCAGTACGAACAGATGTTTGCTTTGGCCCCCCCACTTCGGTATGTTGGTCCTTCACGAACGGATGTTCGCCCCCGGGAGGGGCCCGGCGGCAGGCCGGGGTGGGCACCAAAGGAGACGCCGATGGCCGAGGTCCTGAGCGGGAAGCGGCTGCAGATCCTCAACTACATCGCCGATTGCCAGCGTGACCGGGGCTATCCGCCCTCGGTGCGGGAGATCGGTGAGGCGGTGGGGCTGGCCTCCTCGGCCACCGTGCACACACACCTGGCCGTGCTCCAGCGCGAGGGGTACCTCTCCAAGGACCCGAGCAAGCCCCGCGCCATTCAGGTCCACTTCGACCCCGACACCTCCTCGCGGCTGCCCGGCGTCCGCGGTGCACAACGTGCCGCTCGTCGGCGAGGTGGCGGCTGGCACCGGCGTGCTGGCCGAGGAGAACATCGAGGAACTGCTCCCCATGCCCGAGCAGTTCACCGGGAGCGGACCGTCCTTCATGCTCCGGGTGCGCGGCGACTCCATGATCGACGCCGGGATCTTCGACGGGGACTACGTCGTGGTGCGCCAGCAGCCCGAGGCGAACAACGGTGACGTGGTGGTGGCCGGCATCAACGACGGCGAGGCCACGGTCAAGACCTTCAGTCGCAAGAGCGGCCGGGTCGTGCTCACGCCGGCCAACACGGCCTATGAGCCGATGATCTTCGATGCCCCCGACGAGGTGACGATCTTCGGCAAGGTCGTCACCGTGGTGCGGCAGCTCAACTAGCCGCTATTTGAGCAACTTGGAGAGGCGGCGGTCGGCCAGCACCTTGCCGCCGGTCTGGCACGTCGGGCAGTACGCCATTTCGTAGGACTCGAACGACACCCGCCTGAGCGTGTCGCCGCACGGGGTCGGACAGGGCTCGCCGACGCGGCCGTGCACCTTGAAGCGACCGCCCAGCTTGGCCTCCGACAGGCCACCCTTGCGGCCGCGCTCGAGCTCGAGCGCCTCGGCCAGGACGTCGGTGGCGGCGGTCAGCAGCGCTTCGCGTTGCTCGGGCGTCAACGACCGCAGGGAGGCGAAGGGCGACAGCTTGGCCCGGTGCAGGATGTCGTCGCCCCAGCCGCGCCCGATGCCGGCCACGACATGCTGATCGCGCAGATCGGTCGTGAGGTGCCGCCGCGAGTCGCTGGTGCGGATGAACTCGGCGAAGGCCTCACTGCCGACTTCGGGTCCCAGGCCGTCGAGGGGGCCCTCGTCACCCGGCGCCAGCACCCACCACGAGGCCTTGCGCTGCGTGCCGTACTCGCGCACGAGGATGCCCACGCCCTCCCCGTCCAGCCCGGCGTCGCCCTGGCCGAAGACGAAGCGCGCCACCGAACCCCGGGGCTTCGTCTTCTTGGGCGGCTCCTCGACATCGAGGCGGCCCGCCTGCGACAGGTGCAGCACGACACGGGTCCCGCCCTCGAACTCCCAGACCAGGTACTTGGCCCGGCGGCCGACCGACAGGAGCGTTCGACCCTTGAGGGAGTCCGGCGACGGGTCGTACGTCTTGAGGGAGGAGAAGCTGAGCATGTCGGCCCGGCGCAGGGCCATGCCGGCCAGCAGGGCGTCCAGGCGTTCGGCCAGCGCCTGCATCTCGGGCATTTCGGGCACGCCACAATGTACGCATGACCTACACGCACGGGCACCATGAGTCGGTGCTGCGCAGCCACAGCTGGCGCACCGCCGAGAACTCGAGCGCATATCTCCTCCCCGACCTGCGCCCGGGTCAGCGCCTGCTCGACGTGGGCTGCGGCCCGGGGACCATCACCGCCGACCTGGCCCTGCTGGTGGCGCCGGGCGAGGCCGTCGGGATCGACGCGGCCGCCGACGTGGTGGCCCAGGCCCAGGAGCACGCCCAGGGCCTGGGCCTGGAGAACCTCCGCTTCGAGGTGGCGGACCTCTTCGCTCTCGGCTTCCCCGATGCCTCCTTCGACGTGATCCACCTGCACCAGGTGCTCCAGCACCTGGAGGACCCCGTCGCCGCCCTCGTCGAGCTCCGCCGCGTCCTCGACCCCGACGGCGTCCTGGCCGCACGGGACTCGGACTACGGGGCCTTCGCCTGGGCCCCGTCGGATCCGGTCCTGGACCGCTGGCTCGAGCTGTACTTCGCGGTGACGGAGCGCAACGGTCACGACGCCCGCATCGGGCCCCGACTGCTCGGGCACGCCCACGCGGCCGGCTTCTCCGACGTGACGGTGTCGAGCTCGACCTGGACCTACGCCGACCCCGAGTCGCGGGCCTGGTGGGGCGGGCTGTGGGCCGACCGGGTCCGCTACTCGCGCTTCGCCGAGCAGGCGGTCGAGTACGGGCTGAGCGACAGCGACGAGCTGCAGCGCATTGCCGAGGCCTGGCTCCGCTGGGCCGACTCAGACGACGCGGTCATCGTCATCCCCCACGTGGAGATCCTGGCCCGGGGCTGACCGGGCGGGTCGGCGCCGTCCAGTCGGTCCGGTCAGTCCAGCCAGAGCTTGTCGGTGTAGGTGTCCGTGCCCACGATGGTCGGGATGAACGGGAGCGCGGCGATGACGGTGCCCTTGCCCGCCGCCTCCAGCTGGCGCCGGTGCTCGGCGATGACCGGCTCCCAGGCCACCTCGGGCGGCGTGTTGAGGAACCACAGCAGGACCGTGCGGTTGTCGCGGGCCTTCTCGCGGGGCACGTCGCCGGGCGCATCCACCTCGAGGGCGACCGGCGTGAAGGCGGCCACCAGGTCGGCATCGCTGCCCGGCATCAGCGCCGGGCAGGTGCTCCGTCGCGGAGCCAGGACCAGAACTCCTCGTTGGAGATGTCGTCGGCGCGGTCGATGAAGGTGGTGACGAAGCCCCGGTAGGGGTGGTCGAGCGCGAGCTCGACCGGGACGCCGTCGGGCTCACGGCGGTGCTCCCACTGGTAGTGGTAGAGCAGCGTGTGCACGTGGTCGCGCTCTTCGAACATGCGGCCGGCCGCGTGGAGCGCGTTGACCTGGCGCAGGGCCCAGCGGTTCCACATGTCGAAGTAGCCGTCGAGCACCCAGTAGACCGAGACGTAGGAGCCCCGTGCGGGCTCGCCGGTGATGGCCGAGGGGTCCGGGTCACGCAGGGCCTTCAGGTCCGCCGTGGCGACGAAGCGCTTCCCGGCGAAGTTGTACGGGCCGACCATGCAGCCCGAGTAGAAGTGGTCCCGCTCGTACCAGCGGTTGTAGGCCACCTCGTGGCCGCGGTGCGGCTCCACGAGGGTCAGCAACATGGAGCCCAGCTTGATCGGCTCCGCCTCGGCGAAGATCTCAATGGGCTTGCGCTTCTTGGGTGCCTCTTCCTCGGACATGAGGAGCGAACCTAACAGCTGCGCGCCGGCGTCAGACAGTCCCGGTGGCCACGATCGGGCCCGTCGGGAAGACCGACCCGCCCGCCGGTTCGGCCGTGATGCTCAGGTGCGAGGGCCGCGTCGATCCGGCCATGGTGAAGGCGGCGTGGCTGGGCGAACCGCCCAGCAGGCCCAGGGAGATCGGCTGGTTCCCCTCGATGGCCCACAGTTGGTAGGTCCGGCCCTTGTCGAGCGCCGGCAGCGACGACGAGACCAGGTAGCCCTGCCCCGACGGCAGCACGACGACCTGCGCCTGCTGCCCATGGGTGCCGGCGTCGAGGGTCACCACCCGGTGGCCGGGCGTGTTGAGCGCGGCCGCGGCGGCCGCCGACGGTGCCGCCTGGGCCGACTGCAGGTTGGACACCTTGTTGTCGGCCCGCACCAGACCGATGCCGAGCACGATCGCCACGGCGGCCGCGGCGACGGCAATGGCGCCGATGGTCGTGAGCATGGTGCGGCGCCGCGGCGACGAGCCGCCGTTCGGAGCCGGCGACCGGAAGGGCGAGCCCGCCTCGGGCGTGAGCCGCGGCATCGGCGGCGGCTCCTGGTCCTCCTGGCGCTCGGGCAGTCGCACGGCGATCTGGGACCACAGCCCCTCGGGCAGCGGCTCGACCGAGTTGCCCATGGCGGCCGCGACCTCGCGCAGGCTGTCCAACTCGGCCCGGCAGCGCGGGCAGCGTCTCGAGATGCGCTTCGAGCTCGGTGAACTCGTCGCCGTCGACGGCATCGAGCGCGTAGGCCCCGAGCAGGTCGCTGGCTTCGTCGTGCGTCATCACGCGTCAACCCCCCGTATGCCGGCGTCGGCCAGGACGGCACGCATCCGCCGCATGCCGTTGCGGATCCGGCTCTTGACTGTTCCTTCGGGCTGGTCCAGCAGCTGGGCCACCTCGCGATAGGTGTGGCCGTCGAAGTAGGCCAGCTCGATCGCCCGGCGCTCCTCCTCGGGCAACTCCCCCATGGCGCTCGAGACCTGGTCGGCCACCGCCAGGTCCCAGACCTCGCGCTGCATGTCGTAGGGCGACTCCGCCGTGCGCAGGGCGTCGCGGGCCTCCCGGGCGCGCCGTGAGCTCGAGGAGCGCACGGCGTCGACGGCGCGACCGTGCGCCTGCGCCAACAGGAAGGAGCGCAGGGAGCCCCGGGCCGGCATCGAACCGGTCGGGCTGGTTCCACAGGCGCAGGAAGACCTCCTGGGTCACGTCCTCGGCCTCGGTCGGGTTGTTGAGGACCCGCTTGGCCAGGCCGAACACCGCCCCACCGTGGCGCCGGTAGGCCTCGGCCAGGGCCACCTCGCTGTAGCGGGCGATGGACGTCACCAGCTGGGCGTCGCTCATTTCGTCGATACGCGGCATATCGGACCTGTTCGGAGCCGCCTTCCACGCTGGATGTCCGAAATTTCGCCCATCCGGGCATAACCTGGGAAACGAACAGTAGGCGCTATGCGAACCACCATTGACTCCTACAAGTCCAGGGCGGGCCGCCTCGACCTCGAGGGCATCGACTTCGATGACTTCAAGGACCAGCCGCTGCCCGCCGACGCCTTGCGCTCGTTGCGCTACATGCACGACGTCGAGCACCACACCGTCTGCTACCTGCGCGACCTCCTCTTGACGCCGGCCCACCAGGACCCCGCCATCACCTCCTTCCTCTCCTGCTGGGTGTTCGAGGAGATGTGGCACGGCGAGGCCATCGGGCAGGTGCTCGAGGCCCACGGCGAGGAGGCGGGCGCGCCGCGCATCGCGGCGCTGCGCCACGGCCGCCGGCGCCGGCAGGCGACGAGCACGTTGAGCACCATCGCCTCGGCGGCCTTCGCCGGCCGGGCCTTCATCGCCCTGCACATGACGTGGGGCGCCATCAACGAATGGACGACCCAGGCCGGGTACTCCCGCCTGGCCGACGCGGCGGGGCACCCGACGTTGCGCGAGCTGTTGCGCCGCATCATGAAGCAGGAAGGTGGGCACATCGACTTCTACGCGTCCGAGGCGACGCGCCGGCTCGGCGACAGCCCCAAGGCGCAGAAGATGACGCGCTTCGCGTTGTCGCACTGGTGGCGGCCGGTCGGCTCGGGCGTGATGCCCAAGCGCGAAGTCGGGTTCCTCGTCAACTATCTCTTCGACGGGAACAAGGGTGCCGACGTCGGCGGCGCGCATCGACCGGCGCGTCGACCGCCTGCCGGGACAGGGCGATCTGCATCTGCTCACGCGCGCCGTGGCAGGTCTCTCGCCGTCGCACGACGTCTCACCTCTTTCATCTTTCTGACGGCTTTCTGTCATCCACGGGCGCGTTGCCTCCGAACAGTGGTCAATCCATTTCACGAGGAGGCCACATGACGGCAGATCCCCGAGCGCTCGCCGAGCTGCTCGAAGAATCCCAAGACCTGCAGGCGGACGCACTGCGCCCGACCCACGAGGCGCTCGACGAACTCGTCGAGACTGCGCACGCGCAGCAAGAGGATGACGCGGCAGCGAATCAGGCCTTCCACGAGACGCACACCAAGGCGCTCACGTCGAGCCTGGCCGGTGCCGCCCTTCTGGGCGCAGCGGGCGGCGCGGTGCTCGTCGGTGCTCTCGCCTCCGCCGCGTCGGCGAGCAGCTCCAGCGACGTCCAGATCCTGCAGACGGCCGCCTCCATCGAGAACCTGGCGGTCTCGACCTACAAGACCGCGCTCACGCTGCCCTACATCGGCGGCTCGTCGGCCAACCCCGTCGTGACCAAGTTCGCCCAGGTCACCATGGGCCAGCACGTCCAGCACGACGACGCGTTCAACGGCGGCCATCAAGAGCCTGGGGGGCAAGGCACAGACACAAGCCCGACCCGGCCTTCGTCCCGGTGGTCAAGAAGGCGGTGGCGAGCCTCGGCTCCGCCACGCCGGCCCAGGGAGCCCTCGGCGTGGTCGCCCTGGCGCTCGAGCTCGAGAACATCGCGGCCGAGACCTACGTGAAGGACACGGTCCTGGCCAAGAACGGAGAAGAACAAGGCCCTGCTGGCCAGCATCATGGGGATCGAGGCGCAGCACGTCGCCGTCCTCCTGGCGGTGCAGGCCCTCCTCATGGCCGGCGCGCCGCAGCTGATTTCGCTGGCGCCCGGCACCGCCGCCATGCTGCCGGCCGCGGCCGGCAGCGTCGGCTTCCCCAACGCGTTCTACAAGACCAACAGTGCCGCCCCGGCGGCACAAGGAGCCGTCAAGTGAGCAAGAACAAGACGAAGAAGTACGAGGGCACCGAGCAGGAGTTGCGTGGCCCGGACGGTCGAGCTCGACGAGCTGCACCACGACGTCGGCATGCCCGCCATGGCCGAAGCTCTGGGCGCCATGCGCGGCACCAGCCGCCGCACCTTCCTCCTCGGTGCCGGCGCCGCCGTGGCCGGAGGTGCGGCGGTCGCCGTGGGCAGCGGTGCGCTGCCCCACGCTGGCTGCGGCCTCGACCCGTCGGCTGTCGTCGGCGTCAAGGCGTCCGCCTTCCCGCCCGCCGGCCTCAAAGGTGACCTGGCGGTGGCCGCAGTGGCCGCCAGCCTGGAGAACCTGGCCGTGTTCGCCTACACCGCCGGCCTCACCGCGGCGACGCAGGGCAAGCTGGGCACGGTGCCGCCGGCGGTCGCCACCTTCGCCACCACGGTCAAGGGGCAGCACCAGCAGCATGCCGACGCGTGGAACGCGGTGCTGAAGTCGCACGGCAAGGCGCCGGTCACGGTGACGAACCCGACCCTGACGCCGACCGTGCAGTCCGACTTCGCCAAGGTGACCGACATCACCGGGCTTGGCGCAGCTGGCCGTGACCCTCGAGACGATTGCGGCCCAGACCTATCAGGCCGAGACGTCGAAGCTGAAGAGCAGCGCGGCCATTCAGCTGTCGTCCTCCATTCAACCGGTGGAGATGCAGCACATCGCCATCCTCTACTACGTGCTCGGCATGTACCCCGGCGCGCAGACCTCCTCGGGCACGCCGCTGGCGTTCAACCCGACGTCCCAGGCGGTCTGAGCTGTGCGGGAACCGACACGACGGTTCAGGGGTGGTGCGCTCGTCCTGGTCCTGGCGGGCGCACTGCTCCTGGCCGCGTGCAGCGGCGGAGGGTCGGGCTCGTCGGGTTCGGCCTCGTCGAGTACGTCGACGTCGGGTCGCGGCGCGGCGCGACGTCGTCCAACGCCATCACCATCTCGAACTTCATGTTCTCGCCCATGAGCGTCTCGGTCGCACCGGGCTCGACGGTCACGTGACCAACAAGGACTCCGTGACGCACACGCTGACCGCCACCGGCGGCCAGTTCGACACCGGCGACATCGACGGCGGCCAGACCAAGACGTTCACGGCGCCGTCGAAGGCCGGGACGTACAGCTACATCTGCAACATCCACCAGTACATGATGGGGACGATCGTCGTCAGGTGATCAGGGCGTGCAGGACCCGGTGGGCCTGCTCGAGCTGCGCCGCCGACACCCGCTCGTCGGGGTGATGGGCCAGGAGCGGGTCGCCGGGGCCGAAGTTGGCGGCCGGCACGCCGTGCTCCCAGAACGAGGCCACGTCGGTCCAGCCCACCTTCGCCTTGGGCGCGGCGCCGCTCTTCTCCACCAGCGCGTGCAGGAGCGGGTGCCCGAGGGACGGCGGCGCCCCGTCGCCGGTGTCCAGCACCTCCCAGGTGTCGCCGTCGTCGGGATCCCAGGTCCCCTGCAGGAGCTCGAGCAGGAACGCCCCGGCCTCCTTCGCCCCCCGGTCCGGGGCGTAGCGGTGGTTGAGGGTGACCCGGGCCTCGTCGGGCACGACGTTGGCCGCCACGCCCCCTTCGACGGCCACGGCCTGGAGCTGCTCGGCGTAGGTGCAGCCGTCCAGCACGACCTCGCGGCCGGGCCAATCGGCGACGCGTTGGAGCAGGGGCGCCACGCCGGTGGATGGCGTTGCGGCCGGTGAAGGGGCGGGCCGTGTGGGCCCGCACCCCGCGCAACGTGATCCGCACCCGCATCGTCCCCTGACAGCCCGCCTCCACCAGCGCACCGGTCGGCTCACCGAGGATGGCGGCGTCCCCCGCCAGGAGCTCGGGCCGCTCCCGCCAGAGCTCGACCAGACCGCTGTCGGCGCGGCCGATCTCCTCGCGGGCGTAGAAGCACCAGGTGACGTCGACCGCGGGCTCACGCACGGTCGTCGCCAGCTCGAGCATGACGGCCAGGCCGCCCTTCATGTCCGACGCCCCGAGCCCCCACAGGGTGTCGCCCTCGAGCCTCGGCTCCTCGTTCCCGTTGGCGGGCACCGTGTCGAGATGGCCGGCCAGGACCAGGCGTTGGCCGTGGCCGACGGTCGGTGCGGGCGACGACGTTGTCCCCGATGCGCTCGAGGTCGAGCCACGGCGCAGGCGCGCAAGCGCGTCCTCCACCACGTCGGCGAGCGCGGCCCTCACCCCGGCTCGGGGAGGGGACGGCCATCAGGTCCCGGGTGGCCGCGAGGAGATCGCCCACCGGATCAGGTGCTGGCGCCGTGGTCCCGCAGGACCTGGTTCAGCTGTGCCTTGTCGTGTCGCTCCCCTTCGCTGAGCCGCTTGATCACGAGGACGCACGGCACGAAGAACTCCCCGCCGGGGTACTCGCGGCGGCGGCTGGCCCGGATGGCGACGCACCACGGGCGGGACGACGCCCGCGTGAGATCTCCTCGCCGGTCTCGGCATCGATGACCGGGATGGAGGGGTCGAGGAAGCTCCCCGCGCCCAGCACGGCAGCCCTTGCCGATGCGGGCGCCGCCGGTCACCATGCAGCGGCTGCCGACGAAGGCGTCGTCCTCGACGACCACGGGCACGGCATTGGGCGGCTCGAGCACGCCGCCGATGCCCACGCCACCCGCCAGGTGCACCCGCTCGCCGATCTGGGCGCACGACGCCACCGTGGCCCAGGTGTCGACCATGGAGTCCGCCCCGACCCAGGCGCCGATGTTGACGTAGGAGGGCATCAGCACCACGCCGCGGCCGAGGAACGAGCCCCAGCGGGCCGAGGCGCCGGGCAGGGCGCGCACGCCCGCTTCGGCGAAGCCGTGCTTGAGGGGAAGCTTGTCGGCGTACTCGAAGGGCCCGGTCTCGATCGTCTCCATGCCCCGCAGCGAGAAGAGCAGCAGGATCGACTTCTTGAGCCACTCGTGGACGACCACCTCGTCGGTCGTCGGGTCGACCTCGGCCACCCGGGCCTGCCCGGTGTCGAGGAGCTCAATGGCCTCCTCGACCAGCTTCGCGGCGTCGGTGTCTGCCGGTGAGAGCTCGCTGCGGCGCTCCCACAACTCTTCGATGCTTGCCTGGAGATCAGCCATGCCGCACCCTAGCGAGGCGCTCCCCCACCAGCGCCAACCGCTCCATCGGCTGGACGACCGCCACCCGCACGTGCCCGGCGCCGTCCTCGCCGTAGAGGTCCCCGGGGCTGACCAGGAGGCCGCCGTCGGTCGCCAGCGCCTCGGCCATGACCCAGGCATCGGGCCAGCGACCGGCCGGCACGGGCACCCAGAGGTAGAAGCCGCCCTCGGGGAGGGTCACCGGACAGCCGTAGCCGCCGAGCACGCCGGCCAGGAAGGCCAGGCGCTCGCGGTAGCGGCTCCCGCTGCGCCTCGACGTGCCGTCGTCGGACAGGGCGGCCACCCCGGCCGCCTGGGCGGGTCCGGGCACCATGAGCCCGGCGTGCTGGCGGACGGCGCGCAGGAACTCGACCAGCTCGGGGTCGCCGGCGTAGAAGCCGACCCGCACGCCGGCCAGGTTCGACCGCTTGGACAGCGAGTGCACCGCCACGACGCCCTCGCTGCCGTGCTGCAGGACCGAGCGGGGCGGACCGTCCCAGGTGAACTCCGCGTAGCACTCGTCGGAGAACACGGGGATGCCGTGGGCCCGCCCCCAGGCCGCCTCCGCTCCGAGATCCCCGAGCCCCCCGGTGGGATTCGACGGCGAGTTCGACCAGAGCAACAGGGCCCGTGCCGCGTCGTCGGGAGCGATGGCGTCGAGGTCGAGGCCCCCCGTCCGCCCGGCGGGAACCGGGACCGGGACGGCGCGACAGCCCGCCAGCTCCGCTCCCATGGCGTAGGTCGGGTACGACACGGCGGGGTACAGGACCGTGTCCTTGTCGGGCGTGCGCAGGCGGAGCAGGTGCGGCACCGAGGCGACGAACTCCTTGGTGCCGACGCAGGCGGCGAGGGCCGGGGCATCCTCGAGCGCGAAGCGCCGCACCAGCCACGCCGCGGCCGCCTCGCGCAGCGCCGCGCTGCCGGCCGAGGCGGGATAGCCCCGCTCGGTGCCCGACGACGCCAGCGCCTCAATCACCGCGGGCAGTGGCGGGTCGTTGGGCGTCCCGATGGAGCAGTCGACCATGCCGCCCTCGTGGGCCTCGGCCACCTTGGCCAGCCCGGCCAGCCGGTCGTAGGGATACGGCGGCAGCCGGAACGTCACGGCGCCGCCACGAACTCGGCGAAGCGCGCCCGGCCGACGTCGTCGAGCACCACCTGCAGGGTGGCCGACTCCTCGCCGTCGCTCTGCCCCACCACCTCGCCCTCGCGGTGGATGGCGGCCAGCACGTCGCCGCGGGCCCAGGGCACGACGAGCTGCACGACGCGGTCCGAGCCACGCAGGCGGTCGCCGAGCACGCGCAGGAGCTCGTCGACCCCCTCGCCGGTCCGGGCCGAAATGACGACGGCGCCCTCGTTGGCGTGCGCCAGCACTTTGGCCTCCTCGGGCGCGGCATCGGCCTTGTTCACGACGACCAGGTCGGGCACGTCGGCCGCGCCGATCTCGGCCAGCACCTCGCGGACGGCGGCCATCTGCCCCTCGGCGTCGACGGCGGTGCTGTCGACCACGTGCACGACGAGGTCGGCCAGGCGCACCGAGTCCAGGGTGGAACGGAACGCCTCGACCAGCTCGTGCGGCAGCTTGCGCACGAAGCCGACGGTGTCGGTGACGAGCACCGTCTCGCCGCCCGGGAGCGAGAGCTGACGGGTCCGGGGGTCGAGCGTCACGAAGAGGCGGTTCTCCGCCGGGACGCCGGCATCGGTCAGACGGTTCAGCAGCGTCGACTTCCCCGCGTTGGTGTAGCCGACGAGCGCCAGCTCGCGGTGCCGGCCGCGGGCACGGCTGCGCCGCTGCAGCGTCCGCGTGCGCTCCACCTCGCGGAGGTCGGCCTCGAGCTTGTGCATGCGCCGCACCAGGCGGCGGCGGTCGACCTCGAGCTGCGTCTCGCCCGGTCCCCTGGTGCCGATGCCCCCGGCCTGCTGGCTCAGCGCGGTGCCGCGGCCGCGCAGACGCGGCAGCCGGTAGCGGAGCAGGGCCAGCTCCACCTGCGCCTTGCCCTCGGGGCTGCGCGCGTTCTGGGCGAAGATGTCGAGGATCACCGCGGTGCGGTCGATGGCGGTGCGGCCGAAGAGCTTCTCGAGGTTGCGGTGCTGCGCCGGCGTCAGGTCGTCGTCGAACACGACGGTGTCGGCGTCGAGGCTCTGGCTCAGGGCGGCGATCTCCTCGGCCTTGCCCCGACCGACGAAGGTGGCGGCGTCGGGGGCGTTGCGCCGCTGCACGACGCGGCCGACGACGTCGGCGCCCGCGCTGTCGACCAGCCGGGCCAGCTCGTCGAGCTCCTCGCCGACCTGTTCCTCGGTCAAGCCCGGAAAGATCACCCCCACCAGAATGATCCGCTCCCGGAAGGTGCGCTCAATGAGCGTCCCCGGCAACACGTTGCTCAAGAGAGCATCCCCGGATGGATGTCGATGTCGGCCACCTTGCGCACGGGCCCGGCCAGGTAGGTCGTCGCCTCCTCGTCGGCGCCGAGCGTCACCTCCAGGGTCCCTCCCGGATTGCGCACGCGCACGCTGCCGTCGGCGTGCACGGCGCCCCAGCTCCGGGCCGCGGCGGCGGCGGCCACGCTCCCCGTGCCGCAGGCCAGGGTCTCGCCGGCCCCCCGCTCCCACACCCGGAACTCGAGGAGCTCACCCTCGCTCGTCCTCGGCGGCGGTGATCCATTCGACGTTGATGCCGCCGCTGAAGGCGGCCTGGAGCTTGGGGCCCAGCTCGGCGATGTCGACGGCCGCCGTGTCGGGGCCGAGCAGGACGAGGTGCGGGTTCCCGACGTCGACCGTGCGGGCCCGCCGGTCGTCGAACTCCTGCGCCTGGTCCGGCCCGAGCCGGGCGGGGCCCATGTCGACGCTGGCCGTCGCCCAGCCCGGGGCCCCCGGCCTCGTACTCGATCGTCCGGATGCCGCCGGCGGTGGCCACGGTGAAGCGCGGTGGCGACACGAGGCCGGCGTCGACGGCGGCCTGGGCCAGGCAGCGGATGCCGTTGCCGCTCATTTCGGCCTGCCCGCCGTCGGCGTTGTGCAGCTCCATGGAGAGGTCGGCGCCGTCGCGGCCGGGGCCGACCCTGATGATGCCGTCGGCCCCGATCCCCCGGCGCCGATCGGCCAGGAGGCGGACCTGGGCCACGGAGAACCGGATGGCGTCCTCGGGGTCCAGCACGACCAGGAAGTCGTTGCCGGCGCCCTCGTGTTTGGTGGCCCGCATCCCACCATTCTCGCAGCCGGGGCCGTTCAGCCGTGCACGCCGAGGGCGTTCTCGACCAGGTCCTGGGCCTCTTCGCTGCTCGCCGCCCACGACACCCGGGGGTCGCGCCGGAACCAGGAGGCCTGGCGCCGGGCGAACTGGCGGGTGTGCCGCAGCGCCTCCTCCAGGCAGTCGGCCAGGGGGGCGCCGTCCTCCACGTGGGCCAGGATCTCCCGGTAGCCGAGCGCCTGGCGCGCCGTCCGCGACAGGCCGGCGGGGCGGGCGGCCAGCGCCCGCACCTCCTCCACCAGGCCGGACTCCACCATGTGGGCGAAGCGCGCCGCGATGCGGGCGTCGATCTCCTCGGTCGGACGGGACAGGCCCGACCTGGGCCGTGCCGCTCTCGGGGTAGGCCTCGAGCCCCGGACCGAAGGTCGAGAAGGGTCGGCCCGAGCCCAGCGTGACCTCCAGCGCGCGGACGACCCGCCGGCGGTTGCCCGGCTCCATGCGGGCCGCACCGACCGGGTCGAGCGCGACCAGGCGGGCGTGCAGGTCGGCCGGCCCGGCCCGGCCCTCGTCCAGCTCCGCCTCGAGCGCCGCCGCCACCTCGGGGTAGCGGCCGGGGATCTCGAGATCGTCGACGACGGCGCGCAGGTAGAGGCCCGTGCCCCCGACCAGGAGCGCGTGGTGCCCCCGGCGGGCGATGCCCGCCAGCGCCTGCGCGGGCGGCGCCCTGGAACTGCGTCAGCGTGAAGTCCTCGTCGGGATCGACCAGGTCGAGGAGGTGGTGCGGCACGGCGGCCCGCGCCTCGGGCCCGGGCTTGGACGTCCCGATGTCCATGCCGCGGTAGACGCACATGGAATCGACCGAGACGATTTCGCAGTCACCCCGGCGGCAGGGCCAGCGCCAGTGCCGCCTCCGACTTCCCCGACGCCGTGACGCCGACGAGCGCGACCGCAGTCAAGCGCTCGCCACCGGGATCAGCACGCGATGCCGGGGCCGCGCCACCACCTCCTCCAGCCGGCCCGAGAGGTGGTGCGGATGGCCGTCGGTCACCGTGACCCGGGCCAGCGCACCCGCCGGCGGCGTGCCCGCAGCGGTCCCGGCCGGGAAGTGGATCAGCTTGCCCTGGCGGGTGCGGCCGCTCAGCATCGACTCGTCGCGCCGGCTGACGCCTTCGACCAGCGTCTCCTCGCTGCGGCCGACCCGGGCCTGGTGCCGCGCCAGCGCGGAGCGGTCGACCACCGTCTTGAGGCGTGCGAACCGCTCGGCGATGACATCGGGCGGCACGAAGCTGGACTCCATGTCGGCGGCCCTGGTGCCCGGACGCGGCGAGAAGATGAACGTGTAGGCGCCGTCGTAGGCCGCCTCGGCACAGACCGCCAGCGTGTCCTCGAAGTCCTCCTCCGTCTCGCCCGGGAAGCCCACGATGATGTCGGTCGTCACGGCCAGGTCGGCGATGGCCGAGCGCGCCGCGGCCAGCCGCTCCAGGTAGCGCTGCGCGGTGTAGCCGCGCCGCATGGCGCGCAGCACGCGATCGCTCCCCGACTGCAGGGGCAGGTGCAGCTGCTCGCAGACCTCGGGCGTCTCGGCCATGGCCTCGATCGTCTCCGGGCGCAGGTCCTTGGGGTGCGGGCTGGTGAAGCGGATACGCCCGATGCCCTCGACGGCGCCGACGGCGCGCAGCAGGTCGGCGAAGAGCGGGCGTCGCTTCGTGATGTCGCGGCCGTAGGAGTTCACGTTCTGGCCGAGCAGCGTCACCTCGGTGACCCCGCTGCGGGCCAGGAGCTCCACTTCGGCGACGATGTCGTCGAGCGTCCGGCTCACCTCCGGTCCGCGCACCGACGGGACGATGCAGAAGGCGCACGAGTTGTCACACCCGGTCTGGATGTTCACCCACGCCGCGTACGGGAGCTCGCGGACGGCGCCGGGCCCCAGCAGCGGATTGCTGCCCGACTCCGGTGCCGGCGCGTCGAGGATCTCCATCACGGGGCCCTCGGTCTCGGCCCGGCGCAGCAGACCGGGCGCGCTGGTCAGGTTGTGCGTGCCGAAGACGACGTCGACCCAGCCCACCTTCTCTTGAATGCGCTCGCGGTCCTTCTGGGCCAGGCAGCCGCCGACGGCGATCTGCAACCCGGGCTTGGCGTCCACCAGCTCCTTGAGGCGGCCGAGCGTCCCGTAGAGGCGCTGGTCGGCGTTCTCGCGGATGCAGCAGGTGTTGAGCACCACCACGTCGGCGTCCTCCATGGTGGCGGCCGGCTCCAGGCCGTCGGCCACCAGCAGCCCGGCCAGCCGCTCCGAGTCGTGCTCGTTCATCTGGCACCCGAACGTGCGGATGAAATAGGAGCGGGCCATTGCCCGAAGTCTACGGAACAGCGACGCCTAGATTTCCGAGCGTGGATCGACCGATGACCCAGCTCGTCCGCCGGGGCCGCCGGGGTCTGGCCCTGGTCCCGCTGGCGCTGGCGCTGGCCGGGTGCAGCAGCGGTGGTGGGTCGCACCGCGACGGGGGACGGCACGACCCCCAGCACGACGCCCCAGCAGGCCGATGCGCGCTCTGGCAGGCGCCGGCAGGACCGTCCAGTCCGCCATGCAGCTCTACCTCGCCGCGGTGGGAGGCTGCGCGCAGAAGCCGAGCCCCGTCGTGTGCCTGGAGGCGGCCGACCACACGCTCGGGGACAAGATCCACGCCTACGCCAACCTGCTGGCCCGCCACGAGCCCTTCACGGCGCCGCGGGCCGACGTGACCACGGCCCTCAACTCGGCCCAGACGCTCGCCAACAGCCTGGAGATCCTCGGCGACGCCCAGCCGACGCAGGCCAACTACAACCAGGTGCTCAACACCTTCAACGTCAACGCCGCCATCACCGCCCTGCAGGGCGACGTCAGCACGCTGGCCGGCGCGCTCGGCCGCGTAGCACCTCAGAGGCTGACGGCCGCCTCGTCCCCGTAGACGATGCCGCGGCGGTCCGGCCGCAGCACCATCGCCCGGCCCGGCACGCCCGTGGCGGCCAGACGCGGCCTCGGCGCCGGCGAGGACCGACGCGGCCGCATCCGTCCGGACCATGCCGATGAGGGAAGGCCCGGCGCCGGACCAGCTGGCCGCCAGGGCCCCGGCCTCGACGAGGGCGTCGAGGATCTGCGGCGCTTCGGGGAAGAGCGCGGTGCGGGCCGGCTGGTGGACGCGGTCGTCGGTCGCCTCGGGGACGAGTGCGTCGAGGTCGCCCAGACCGGCCACGAGCAGGCCCATGCGGCCGAGGTTGAAGACGACGTCGGCCCGCGACAGCGCTCTCGGGGAGGACGCCACGGGCCTCGGGGGTGGCCAGGTTGCGCTCGGGGATGACGACGACGAAGGCCAGCCCCTCGCTCAGGGGGAGCGCGGCGTGCACCGGCCGGGTCTCCACCATGGTGGCGGCGACGAGGCCGCCGAACGCGCTGGCGGCTGCGTTCTCGGGGTGCCCGTCATAGGACGGCGGCGACGGCGAACGGATTCTCGGCACCGGCGGCGGCGGCGGCGGCCGTGGCCAGCGCGGCGGAGGAGCCCAGGCCGCGGGCGACGGGGATCTGCGAGCGCACGGTCACGGCGAAGCGGTCGTGACCGAGGACCTCGGCGACGACCCGGGCCGCCAGGTGTGAGGCGTCGTCGAAGAGACCGGCTCCCTCCCCCTCGCTGTGGACGCTGAGTGACGGGGCCTCCTCGACCTCGACGCTGACGTAGCACTGCAGCGCCACGGCCAACGTGTCGAACCCCGGCCCGAGGTTGGCCGACGACGCTGGGGCCCGGGCGCGCACGGCGTCAGGCTAGGCGAGTCAGGACAGGCGCTGGAGGAGCGTCTGGGGTGGAATGTCCCCGTCGAGCTGCACCGGCACCACGAAGCTGCTGCGTGCCCAGGGTGACGACGACGTTCCCGACCGTGCGTGCCCCGGCGGGCCTGCTTCGGCACGTGCCGGGCCGGCACGAAGACCCGCGTGGCGGTGACGCCGGGCCAGGTGAGCATGGAGGCCGACGACGACCGTGCTGGCGTCGACGGTCGCGCCGGCCTCGCTCACCTGGGCGGCGACGTGCTGTCGGGGCAGCACCTCGGTGGAGCCGATGAACGGGGTCATGGCGTCGACCAGGGCCAGGGCGTGCAGCCCCGCCTGGGCCAGGACCAGCGGGCCGGTCTGCCCGGTCACGGCCGACAACAGCAGCACCTGCTTGCCGTTGACGGTGCGGTCGACCGCGAGCACGTCTCCCCCGCCGGCCTGGGACGTGAAGCCGGACTTCACGCCGATCACCCCCTGCACGCCGAGGAGCGGCGTGTAGGTCGAGATCGTCCCGGCGACGGGCAGCGTGACGGACGACTGCCGCACGAAGCGCGGCGAAGGTGGGATTGGCCATGTCGAGGGCCGCCACCTTCAAGAGGTCCGACGCCGTCGACTGCGAGCCGGGACTGACGCCGCTGGCGTCGGCGAAGTGCGAGTGGTCCATGCCGAGGCGGACGGCCGCGGCGTTCATCTTCGCCACGAAGGCCGGCAATGCTGCCGGCGTCCCACGTGGCCATGAGGTCGGCGTAGTTGTCGGCCGAGTGCACCAGCAGCCCGCCCAGCACATCGGCTTCGCTGATCTGCTCGTTCAGCGCCACCGCCGCGTTGGAGTCGTCGTCGACGGTGGCGTTGTCGTAGTCGTCGACGTCGGCCTGCGTCACCGTGATGGTCGGTCCGGGCTGGCCCGGCGCGACCGGGTGGTCGTGCAGCACCACGTAGGCGGTCATCAGCTTGGTCAGGCTGGCCACCGGCGCCGCCTGCTCGGGGCCCGAGGCCACGTTGACGCCCATGGACGGGATGGCGACGGCGGCCTGGCCGACCGTCGGCCACGGAAGCGTCACGGTCCTGGCCGGGACGTGCACGGTCCGGCGTGAGGACGGACGTGACCGCCGGCGCCGGCTCGGGCGTGGTCAGCTTGACGCCGACGTAGGCGCCGGCCGCGAGGACCAGCAGGAGGAGCACCAGCAGGAAGGCCCGGCGGCGGCCCCGCCGACGTCGGCGGTGCGACGAGGTGCCGTGCTTGGCGTGTTCGGGGGCGGGTGGGGGCGGGGGCGCCGGCTCGTGCAACGAGTCGAGCCGGAACGGCGCCACCATGAACGGTGGCGCCGGTGCTTCGGGGCTCACGTCCCGCTCAGCCCGTCGAGCTCCTCGGGGGTCATCAGGACGGCGCGGGCCTTGGAGCCCTCGCTCGGGCCGACCACACCGGCCTGCTCGAGGAGATCCATGAGGCGCCCGGCCCGGGCGAAGCCGACGCGCAGTTTGCGCTGGAGCATGGAGGTGGAACCTAGCTGCGAACGAACCACCAGATCACGCGCCTGCGTCAGCAGCTCGTCGTCGTCGTCACCCATCCCGTCGGTGCCCGACGGGCCCTCGGTGACGTTCTCGATCCCGACGATGGCCTCGGGCTGGCCGCCCTGGGCGTGCCAGTGGCGGACCACGTCGCGCACCTCCTCCTCCGAGACCCAGGGGGCCTGCAGGCGGCGCGGGATGTTGGAGGACGCGGTCAGGAGCAGCATGTCGCCCTTGCCGATGAGACGCTCGGCGCCGGGCTGGTCCAGGATCACCCGGCTGTCGGCCAGGGACGAGACCGAGAAGGCCATGCGGCTCGGGATGTTGGCCTTGATCACGCCCGTGATGACGTCGACCGACGGACGCTGGGTGGCGATGACGAGGTGGATGCCGACGGCACGCGCCATCTGGGCGATGCGCACGATGGAGTCCTCGACGTCGCGGGCCGCCACCATCATGAGGTCGTTCAACTCGTCGACGATGACGAGGATGAAGGGCAGGGGCTGCGGTGGCTCGGGCTCCGGATCGAGGTCGGCCTCGTCGTCGACGGCGGCGTGCTCCTCGCCCAGGGCCCGGGCGGCCACCTCGCGCATGCGACGGCGGTCGGACTTGCGGCGGCGGCGCGATGAGCCCCTGCTCGACCAGCTGGTTGTAGCCCGTGATGTCGCGCACGCCGTTCTCGGCGAGCATGTCGTAGCGGCGCTCCATCTCCTTGACCGCCCAGGCGAGGGCGTTGGCCGCCTTCTTGGGGTCGACGACGACCGGGTTGAGGAGGTGCGGCAGGCCGTCGTACTGACCCAGCTCGACGCGCTTGGGGTCGACCAGAATCATCTTGACCTTGTCGGGGGTGTCCCGCATGAGGATCGACGTGATGATGGAGTTCATGCACGAGGACTTCCCCGAGCCCGTCGAGCCCGAGATCAGGATGTGCGGCATTTCGGCCAGGTTCGCCATCACGGCGCGGCCGGCGATGTCACGGCCCATGGCCACCTCGAGCGGGTGCGTGGTCGGCGGTCGGCGTGGCCTCGTTCGACTCGAGGATGTCGCGCAGGGAGACCAGCTGGCGCGTGCGGTTCGGCACCTCGACGCCGATGGCCGACTTGCCCGGGATCGGCGCCAGGATGCGCACGTCGGGCGACGCCATGGCGTAGGCGATGTCCTTGGAGAGGCTGGTGACCCGGGCCACCTTGACCCCGGGGCCCGAGCTCGAGCTCGTAGCGGGTCACGGTGGGCCCGACCCGGCAGCCCGACCAGCCGGGTCTCGACGCCGTGCGCCTCGAGGGCCCGCACCAGGTCCTCGCCGAGGGCGTCGATCTGGCGCTGGTCCTGGCGCATCTTCTTGGACGCCTGCAGCAGGGACATGGGCGGCAGCGCCCACTCGCCGGGGGCCCGCGCCGGCGCGGGGGCGAGCGGCAACGGCACCGACGCCACGGGCACCGGCATGGGATCGGGCTCGTCGAGGTCGTCGAGTCGGCTCGACGTCCACCTCGTCGACTCGGTCGTCGTCCGGCGGCAGCGTCGTCCGCCTCCGCGTCGAAGGGCACACGGCGGGACGAGGCGTCCTCCGCCGGAGCGTCGGCGCCGAGATCCGAGGTGATCACGAACGGCTTGCCCTGCCACAGGGCGGAGAACGTGCGGCCGATCGTTCCGCGCCGGCCGCGCCGAGCGCGTGCCCGGCGGTGGCCAGGGACACGCCGGTCGCCACCAGGATGGCCACGAAGATCACGGCGACGAGGAGGACGCCGGCGCCGGCCGAGCCGATGCCGGCGTGCAGCGGGCGGCCGACGGCGGCGCCCAGGAAGCCGCCGGCGTCCTTGAGCGCAGCGCGAGTTCGAGAACGGCGGCGACCCCTTGGCCAGCTCGGCCAGCGCCGCAGATGCCGAGCACGCCCAGCACCGACCCGACGGCCAGGCGCCAGGGATCGGCCCCTTCGTGTCCTCCTCGTCCTCGTCGTCGCGTCGCGGGCCCGGCCGGTCGAACAGCAGGGCGGCGCCGGCGCCGAGGATCACGAGCGGGAGCAGCAGGCGGACCCAGCCGGCCACCAGGGCCAGGCCGGTATCGACGGCCGTGGCCGATGGGGCCCAGCTGCTTGCCCCAGAGGGCCAGGAACAGCAGGACGCCGAGCGTGATCAGCCCGACGGCCCACAGGTCCCGGGCCTGGCGCCGCCAGAACGGCGGGCGCGCCGGCTCGGGGCGCCGGGCGCGGGCCGGCGCCTTCTTCGTCGATCTTCTTGGTGGTCTTGCGCGCGGCAGGGCGCGCCGCGGTGCCCCCGCGGGTCTTCGTCACCACAGTGCCGTCGAGATTACTGGCTGACCTGGTGCTTTTTGTGGACACCCCAGCCCGTTGAATTACGAACATATGTTCGCTATCGTAGCCCTCCATGGCATTGCGCTGGGCCCTGGCCGAGAACGAGACGGGCGGCACGCTCTTCGCCGACGAGCGGGTGGCCGAGCGCCACGTGGGCAAGGGCGCCTACGCCGGGATGGAGTTCCTCCACGTGAACGCCCGCACCATCATCAACACGGTGCCGGCGGAGAGCCGGATGCCCTTCCGGCACACGATCAACCCGTACCGAGGGTGCAGCCACGCCTGCGTCTACTGCTTCGCCCGGCCGACCCACGACTACCTGGGACTCGGGATCGGGACCGACTTCGAGCGCAAAATCGTGGTCAAGGTCAACGCGGTCGAGCGCCTGCGGGCCGAGCTGCGGGCCCCGTCCTGGGACGGCGACCACATCGCCATGGGCACCAACACCGACCCCTACCAGCACGCCGAGGGCAAGTACCACCTGACCCGGGGCATCGTCGAGACGCTCTCGGGGGCCCGCAACCCGTTCAGCATCCTGACCAAGTCGACGCTGATCCTGCGGGACGCCGCCGTGCTGGCCGCCGCCAGCGAGCGCACCGACGTCGGCGTGAGCTTCTCCATCGGCACGCTCGACCGCTCCGTCTGGAAGCTGACCGAGCCGGGCACTCCCCCGCCGGACCGGCGGGTGGAGGCCCTGCGCCGCCTGACCGCCATGGGCATCCCGTGCGGCGTCCTGGTCGCACCGGTGTTGCCGGGGCTCTCGGACTCCGAGGCACAGCTGACCGAGGTCGTCGAGGCCTGCGCCGAGGCCGGGGCGGAGTCGATCTCCGGCGTGGCGCTGCACCTGCGCGGCACGGTCCGGGGCCACTACTTCGACTGGCTCGAGCGGGAGCGGCCCGATCTCGTCCGCCTGCACCGGGAGCGCTTCCGGCGCGGTGCCTACCAGGAGGACGAGGAGCGCCAGCGCATCGAGGGGATCGTGAAGGTGGCGGCGCGGCGTTGCGGCGTGACGGGCCGGAACCGCTACCGCGGCACGGCGCGGCGGAGCGGCGGGCGCACAGCGCCGGGCGATGGCGGCGGCCAGGGCGGGGCCGGGACGACCGGCGGCCAGCAGCTGCGCCTTCTCTGAGGGGGCGCGTCAACCAGGCGGCGTCGTGCTCCCTATGATCGCGGACTCATGCCGGGCGGACCGTCGTTGTGGAGGGCGAGCCGCCGGGCCGCCGTGGGGCTGGCGGCACTCCTGGCCGCCTCGGCGCTCGTCGTGCTGGCGCCGGGAGGACCGACCTCGCTCGCGCCGACCGCCGGCGTCGGCGGCGGTAGCCGATCCCGGGCGCGACCAACGGCTCCTACGCCATCGTCGATGCCGCCGGTGGCGTCATGACCTTCGGCGGAGCCGCCTACGACGGCGACACCCTCGAGGTCCCACTGGCCAAGCCGATCGTCGAGCGGCGTGGCCGACCCCCAGGGCGGCTACTGGCTCGTGGCCTCCGACGGCGGCGTGTTCTCCTTCGGGGCCGCGCAGTTCTGGGGCTCGACCGGCGGCATCGCCGCTCAACAAGCCGATCGTCGGCATGGCTCCGACGCCGGACGGCAACGGCTACTGGCTCGTCGCCTCCGACGGCGGCATCTTCGCCTTCGGCGACGCGCAGTTCTGGGGTTCGACGGGGAGCATCGCGCTCAACAAGCCCATCGTCGGCATGGCGAGCACGGCGGACGGCAACGGCTACTGGCTCGTCGCCTCCGACGGCGGCATCTTCGCCTTCGGCGACGCGCAGTTCTACGGCTCGACCGGCGGCATCCACCTGAACCAGCCCGTCGTGGGCATGGCCGCCACGGGGGACGGCAACGGGTACTGGCTCGTCGCCTCCGACGGCGGCATCTTCAGCTACGGCGACGCGCAGTTCTACGGCTCGACCGGCGGCATCCACCTGAACGAGCCGATCGTCGCCATGACGCCGACGCAGGACGGGAACGGGTACTGGCTGGTGGCGCAGGACGCCGGCGTCTTCGACTACGGCGACGCCGGGTTCTCGGGCAGCGCGCAGTCGCCGCTCCATCCCCCGCTCTTCCCCAAGCCGTTGTCGAATCCGATCCCCGCCGTGGTGTCGATCATCAACGAGGCGCCCGGCTCCCAGGCCACCCATCAGGGCATGCAGCGGGTGGCCTTCTCGGGGGACTCGCTCTCCCTCTACGAGGGCAATTACATCCAGGCCACCAACCCGCCCTATGACATCGACAACGGCGCGGCCGCCGGCTGCGGCTACACCGACGGCGCGCCGACCATCCCCTGGAGCGACCCCGACGATCGACCTACATCAGCCCGGGGGCGTGCGCGCTGTGGGCGTCCCAGCTGCAGTGGGTCGTCTCGCGCTTCCATCCCGACGTCACGGTGATTCAGACCGGGTACTGGGAGACGCAGGACCGCATGTTCAACGGCGCCTACACCACGCTGGCCAACCCGGCCTATGCCGCCTTCATTCAGGACAACCTGGCCCAGGCGGTGCAGATCGCCCACTCCGACGGCGGCGCGGTGATCCTGTCCACGTCCCCCTACTTCGCCGACGGCACGCCGACCACGCTGGTGAGCGACTACAACCAGATTGTGCACTCGGTGGCGGCCGAGTTCCCCTACGTCTCGATCGACGACCTCTTCACGGTGCTCGATCCCGGCGGGGCCTACTCCTCGGTGGTCAACGGCATCCTCGCCCGCGGCTCGGACGGGGTGCACATCACCGCGGCGGGCGTGGACAACCTGATTGAGCCCGCGCTCAACCAGATCATCGCCAACGTGGCGGGCGCCGTCTACGCCGGCAACGCCTAGGCGCCCATCGGCCGCGTGAGCGTCGTCGCCATCGCCCACCGGGGCGAGCCCGTCGGCCACCGGGAGAACACGCTGCCCGCCTTCGCCGCCGCGGTGGCCCTCGGGGCGGACATGGTCGAGATCGACCTGCGCCGCACCCGCGACGGCGCCATTGTGGTGCTGCACGACCAGACGCTCGAGCGGCTCTGGGGGCTCGAGGCCTCGGTCGGCGACGTCGACCTGGCCGAGGTGCGCGGCGCTCGGCGAGGGTGACGTGCGCATCCCGACCCTGACCGACGTGCTCGGCGGCGGTGCCGCTGCCGATGATGGTCGACTTCACCCGGCGCGAGGTGGTGGCCGGTGGCCTGCAGGCCGTGCGCGCAGCCGGCGCGCTGGACCGCTGCCTGTTCGTGACGGGCAACGTGGCGGCCCTGCAGCAGTTGCGGGCCGCGTCGGCCGAGGCACGCATCGGGCTGACCTGGCTGGACGGGCCGGAGCCACCCTTGGCCCTGCTGCGCGAGCTGGGGGCCGAGTACTGGAACCCGTGGTTCGGGCTGCTCACCGCCGAAGGGGTGGCCGCCGTGCACGACGCCGGCCTGCGCGTGTCGACCTGGACGGTGGACACGCCCGAGGACATGACAGCGTGCTCGAGGCCGGCGTCGACGCCGTCGTGAGCAATCGGATCGGCGCCCTGGTGGCGCACCTCGGACGCTGACGCTCGGGCGCTGACGAGGTCCGTGACGCTCGGACGGCGCGACCCGTCCGCCTGCACCTGGCCTGTCCGAACAGCCGGCCAGTCCGAACCGCCCGCCCGCCGTCCGGCCCCGCACATCTCCGGCGAAGAGGCGGTGGACGCGGCGGTCCGGTGTGAGCTCGGGATGGAACGACGACGCCAGCACCGGCCCCTGGCGCACCAGGACGGGAACGCCGTCGAGCGTGGCCAGCACCTCGACCTCGTCCCCGACCGAGACGACCAGCGGGGCGCGGATGAAGACGGTGGGCAGGGGCGGCCCCTCGCCGGACCCGAACACGAGATCAGCTTCGAACGACTGCTCCTGGCGCCCGTAGCCGTTGCGCCGGACGACGGCGTCGAGGACGCCGAAGGTGCGCTGGTCGGGGCGCCCGTCGAGGACCTGGCGGGCGACCAGGACGAGCCCGGCGCAGGTGCCCGAGCAGGGGAAGCGGCCGGTCTGGCCGCGCCGATCCGTGCCGCCACGGCGTCGAACAGGCCCGACGACTCGAGCAGCATGGACAAGGTCGTCGACTCGCCGCCCGGCAGCACCAGGCCGGCCAGCCCGTCGAGGTCGGCCGGCCGCTTGACCGGCCGTGGTCCCGCACCCCACCTCGGCCAACGCGGCGACGTGCTCACGCACGTCGCCCTGCAGATCGAGGACGCCGACGAGCGGCGCTACCACCCCCGGTCGGCGAGGTGCTCGCCGTACTGCGACGCCTCGAGGCCACGCATCGCCTCACCGAGCCCGCGCGAGACCTTGGCCACGTGCTCGGGGTCGGTGAAGTGGGCCGTGGCCTCGACGATGGCCGAGGCCATGCGGGCGGGGTCCGACGACTTGAAGATGCCCGACCCGACGAAGACGGCCTCGGCACCCAGCTGCATGACGAGCGCGGCGTCCGACGGCGTGGCGATCCCGCCGGCGCAGAACAGCGGCACCGGCAGCTTCCCGCTCTGCGCGATCTCCTGCACGAGCGTGATCGGCGCGCCCAGCTCCTTGGCCCAGCCGTAGAGCTCGGCGGAGTCGGCCTGGGTCAGGGCGCGGATGGTGCCCAGGATCGAACGCAGGTGGCGCACGGCCTCCACAATGTTGCCGGTGCCCGCCTCGCCCTTGGAGCGGATCATGGCCGCGCCCTCGGAGACGCGCCGCAGCGCCTCACCCAGATTGGTGGCGCCGCAGACGAAGGGGACCGTGAAGGGCCACTTGTCGATGTGGTACGCCTCGTCGGCCGGCGTCAGCACCTCGGACTCGTCGATGAAGTCGACACCGAGCGACTGCAGCACCTGGGCCTCGGCGAAGTGCCCGATGCGGGCCTTGGCCATGACGGGGACCGTGACGGCCTCGATGATCCCCTCGATCAGCACCGGGTCGCTCATGCGCGCCACGCCACCGTCCCGGCGGATGTCGGACGGCACCCGCTCGAGCGCCATGACCGAGACGGCACCGGCGTCCTCGGCGATTTTGGCCTGCTCGGCGTTGACGACATCCATGATGACGCCGCCCCGCAGCATGTCGGCCAACCCCCGCTTCACGGTGAAGGTCCCGGTTGTCATCGGCCCAGTCTACGAGGGCTGGCCGCCCCTTCTCACCACTCGCTCAGCGCGGCGGCCCGCACCGAGGTGGCGTCGAGGTCCCCGGGCGCCACGGCATCGTCGCGGTGGCCCACCGAGGGGTCGATCCACACCCAGCGGGTGGGGCCGAACCGGGCCGGGGAGGCGAAGAACGAGCCCTCGGCCGGGGCGGGTGCGGCCATCATGATCCGCAGGGCACCGAGCAGGCCGCGGGGGAAGCGGACGGCGGAGGCGCCCACGACGTCGGCCCGGTACTCCCGGCTCTCCCCCACGCAGCGGCGCAACGTGGACGACCCACCGAAGATCCGCGCCAGCGTGATGCCGATGCAGGCGACGCCGTTGTCGCCCCGCTTCACGTGCGCCAGCTCGTGGGCCATCACGCCCTCGAGCTCAATCGGGTCGAGCCGGCGCAGCAGCCCGGTCGTGACCACCACGACGGAGCGCCGGGCGTCGCGCCCGAGCGCGCAGGCGTTGGGCACGTCGTCGTCCAGCACGTAGAGCGACGGCATGCTGAGGCCGAACGTCGCGCACAGGCCGTCGGTCACGTTCCACAGCCGGGTCTCGTCCTGCTCGTCGATCGGCACCGCGCCGATCCGGTTGAGGGCGACCGACGGGGCGAGGCGCCACAGCGCGTACATCACGGCGGCGCCGGCGACGACGAACACGACGACGCCGACGATGACGGAGAGGGTCACCCCCAGGAGCGCGCCCAGCAGCAGCGCCGGAAGGACGGCCGACACCGCGCACAGCGTGATGGCCCGGCGGCGGTTGGCCGCCACCTCGGCCGGGAAGACCTGGGGGGCGCCGAGGGTCGGGGGCACATCGAGCGGCTCGAGCGGTGGGGGCGGCGCCAGTGCGACGGCGGACCGTGACGGACCGCCGCTGCGCGGGCGAGACCCCGAGCGGGACTGGGAGCGGTTGCCTCCGCCGCCGCCGCCTCCCCGGCCCGAACCCTGGGGCGAGCGCTGACGGCCACCGCCACCGCCGCCGCCTTGCCACCTTGTCCTTGACCCTTGCGCTGGCCGTTGCGGCTGCCCTGGTTGTTGCCGCCGCCCGGAACGGTTGCCGCCTCCGCTGTTCCCGCTGCGCCGCCGCCGCCCGAAGCGTTGGCGTTGGCACCCCCGCCGCCGCTCCCGCCCGAACCCGAACGGCTGCGATTGCGGTTGCGGTTGCGGTTCCGGCTGCGGTTGGCCCCGCCACCGCTCCCGCCGCTGCCACCACTCCCGCCGCTGCCGCCACCGGACTGGCTCCCGCCGCCGGCGGCGGGCCCCGGCTCCCTCTTGTTGATCGGCCATGAGGCCAAGCAGCCTACGACCTGGCGGTCACCCGCTCCGGCCCGGGCGCGCCGACCAGCCCGATCAGCGCGACGCCCGGTAGGCCTCCATCGCCCGCCCGTACAGCTCGAGGTAGCGCTCGGCCAGGGTCTCCATCGACCAGCCCCGGGCGTATTCGGTCGCCTGCCTTGCGGGCCTCGGTCGACGGGGCGCCGGCGGCGTCGGCCAGCACGGCGTCGAGGGCACGGGCCAGGGCGCCCGGCGTCGCCCGGCGGCACCAGCGTGGCGTGGCCGCCCGCCGCCGTGCGGTAGCCCTCGATGTCGGAGGCCACCACGGCGCACCCGGCCGCCATCCCCTCGAGGAGCACCATGCCGAAGGACTCGCCCGACAGCGACGGGGCGCACAGCACGTCGGCCCCGGCCAGCCGGGACGCCACCTCGTCGTCGCTCAGCACCCCGAGCCACTGCACCGGGTCCGACGCCAGCTGGCGCCGGCGCTGCACCTCGGTCCCCGACCCCTCGCCCGACACCCACAGGACGGCGGGCCGCTGCAGACCGGCGAAGGCCTCCAGCAGGACCGGCAGGCCCTTGCGCGGCTCGTGGCGGCCGAGGAACAGGACGGTCGGACGGCCCTCGGGGTCCCGGTGCGGCGGCGCCGACTCGAAGCGGTCCATGTCGACGCCGTTGAACAGCACCTCGAACTCGCCCCCGCCCTCACGCAGGCCGGTCTCGCGGGCCGCCTCCGAGACGGCGACGCGGACCTGCAGGCGGCGCCCCACCAGCTGGGTCAACGGATGCAGCGGACCGACCCACCGGCTGACGCCGGCCCGGTGATAGGTCCCCACCATGGGCACCGGGCTGCGCAGCACCAGCCCGTAGGCCGCCATCGGCGCCAGGGGCTCGTGCACGTGCACGACGTCGAAGCGACCGCGGCGCGACGAAGCGCTCGGCGCGGCGGGCCGCCGTGGGCCACGGCGCCACGGGCGCCACCGAGCCGTTGGAGCGCAGGCCGACGGGCCTCCCGATGACGAAGTGGTCCCCCACGTCGGCCGGGACCGCGGCGGGGTCCGCTGCGGGCGCCACCACGGTGACCTCGTGCCCGTGCGCGCGCAACGTGCGGGCCAGCCCGACGACCTGACCCTGCACGCCGCCGACGCTCCCCAGGGCGTAGGGCGACACCATGGCGATCCTCATCGGGGGTCGCTCGGCCAGTTGGGCTGGTAGAGGTGCCACTGCTCGGGATGGGCCCGGATGTCGTGCTCGAAGGTGGTGGCGAGGTCCTGGGTCACCCGCACGATGTCCTCGCGCATGCGGCCCTGGCGCGAGGTGTCGAGCGGCGGGTGCACCACGCCCGTATGCCAGTTGCCCGGGCCCGAGTAGACGACGACGGGCAGGAGCGGCGCCCCGGTGCGCAGGGCCAGGGTGGCGGCACCCGCCGGCAGCGTCGTCTTCTCCCCGAAGAACTCGACCTCGACCCCGTTGCCGACGAGGTCCCGGTCGCTGACCAGGCCGGCGATCTGGTTCGCCTTCAGGGCGCGCAGCAGGGCCGAGCTGGAGCCGTCGCCCAACGGCACCGCCGTCAGGCCCATGGCGGCCCGTTGCCCGACGAACCATTCGAAGAGCTCCTCGGGCTCCAGCCGCTCCACCACCGCGGTCATCGGCATGCCCTCGAGCCCGAGCCAGTAGCCGCCCCACTCCCAGCTCCCGACGTGGGGCAACGCCATCACGACGCCGCGCCCGCGGTCGATGGCGGCGCGCAGGTGCTCGTGACCCGACAGCAGCTGCCAGCGGGCGCGCACGCCGGCCTCGCTCTCGTAGGGCAGCCGGGCCCCGTCGCACCAGTAGCGCGCGTAGGAGTCGAAGGTGCGGGTGCTCCAGCGCCGCACCAGGGCCGGGTCGGGCTCGACGCCGTCGACGCACTCGCTGGCCAGCACGCGGCGCATGTGACGCTCGTTCATGGCCAGGGCGGGACCGCCCCGCAGAGCCAGGTACCGCGCCACCCCGCGCGCAATGCCGTCGGCCAGGGGCAGGGGCATGTGGCCCATGCCGGCCGCCATGCCGCGGTACATGAGGTACTTGGTCATGGCGCGACGGCGGCCGGGGGCGGTCACGACGGCCGCTCGAGGGAGGCTGATCAGGCCGCGGGAGGCGTGCGGCGGGCGGTGCGGCGCGCGCTGGTGCCGCCGGCATGCTGGCCCCGGGTGGCACGACGACGCTCACGCAGGGTGCGGCCCGAGCGGCTGCTGACCGTCTCCTGGCGGCGGGCCCTGGCCCGCCGGCGGCCCGTCGTCCGGGCCAGCTCGCCGCGTGGCACGCCGGTGGACTCGCGCGACTCGCGCCAGGCCCGCCAACGCGAGTCGACGCGGCCCTCACGCCAGGCCTCAATGCGGCGCCGGATGACGGCGTCCCGTCCCGAGGCGGCGTTCCAGACCTTGACGAAGCGCGAGATGGCGGTGAACGAAATGAGGACGAGGAGGATCCAGAGCACCGGCACGAAGATGACCGTGCTCAAGAAGGCGACGCCGAGCAGGAACATGCGCTCGCCCCGCTCCATGAGCCCGCCCTTGGCCGAAAGCCCGAGCGACTCCGCCTTGGCCCGCTCGTAGGAGACGAGCGCCGTCACCGCCAGGATGGCCATGGGCAGCAGCGCGAGGTGGCCGTCCCCCCGGTTCAGCAGGTACCAGGCGCAGCCGAACATCAGGACGGCATCGGCGATGCGGTCGGTGACCGAGTCGAAGAAGGCGCCCGCGGACCGACGCCGTGCCCGCCGCCTTGGCCACCGGCCCGTCGAACAGGTCGTGCATGCCGGTGATGATCAGGAAGATGATGGCGAGGTGGAGGTGCCCCGACGCCACCAGGACGGCAGTGGCCGTCGCCGACACGAGGCCGGTCGCGGTGAGCACATCTGCGGTGATGCCATGGCGGTGCAGTGTCTCGCCGACCGGACCGGTGGTCCGGTCGACGGCTGTTCGCCAACGACCGTCGAACATGAAGCTCCTCGTCGTGCGCAGGCCCAGGACAGGGTTCGGGCGCTGCAAACAAAAGTTTACCATCCGGCCCCCGAGAGCCGGTGGCCCAGCGGGCCGGCCCACGCCCGCCGGGCCTGGCCCCGACCGGGCCAGGACGGCCGCTAGGGTGCTCCGCACCTGGTCGCAGCCCTTCTCGGGACCCCGGTCCGACCGGCGGCGTGCCGGACCCAATCCCGGACACGGTCTGGGCCGTACTGCACAACCGTGACATCAACGCAACAACGACCGCAGAGGACCCCCATGCACTCCATCCGAAACGCCGCCTCCGCCTCCCTCGTCGCACTGGCCGCCGCCGCCGGGGCCACCGTGGTGTCGGCCGGGCCGGCCGCGGCCGCCAGCGTCACCACGGTCAAGGCCGTCGAGACCGACTTCCACATCGCCCTCTCCCAGAACACCTTCAAGGCCGGGCAAGTACACCTTCGTGGCCCAGAACAAGGGCCAGACCACCCACGCCCTGATGATCAGCGGCCCCGGGATCAAGATGGCCATGACCAAGGACATCTCGCCGGGGCAGAGCGCCAAGCTCACCGTGACCCTCAAGAAGGGCGCCTACGACATCGACTGCCCCGTCCCGGGCCACAAGGCGCTGGGCATGAACGTCAACATCAACGTCGGTGGCGCCAGCACGACCAGCTCCAAGAACAGCAGCAGCGGGACCAGCGGTGGATCGACCGCCGGAGGCGGAGGGGCGGCCTTCTGAACCGGCACGGGGTCGGGTAGCCTCGCCAGCCGGGATCGCCCGCCTCTCGGGTGGGCGCACGTGAGGTGATGGTGCCGGTGTCCGAGCCGAGGAGTGCGGAAGAGGGCACCGCATCGGAGAACGCCGCCTCCGAGCAGACCCGTGCTCCCCGAACCCACGCTCGACGTGTCGATCGTCGTCCCGTACTACAACCCCGGCAACCGGCTGCGCACGACGGTCGAGGACATGGTGCGCGTGCTGGACGCGTCGGGCATGACGTTCGAGATCATCACGGTGTCGGACGGCTCGACCGACGGCAGCCCCTTCACCCTCGAGGGCTTCCCCGAGAGCGTGGTGCGCCGGGTGTCGTTCGCCACGAACGTCGGCAAGGGGCACGCGTTGCGGGCCGGGCTGGGCATGGGACGCGGGCGCTACCTCGGCTTCATCGACGCCGACGGCGACATCTCACCCGAGCTGCTCGCCCCCTTCGTGTCCATCATGCAGTCGCTAGCAGCCCGACATCATCATCGGGAGCAAGCGCCACCCCGACTCCTCGGTCCACTACCCGCCGCTGCGCCGGCTCTACTCGTGGGGCTACCAGCACCTGATCGGGGTGCTCTTCCGCCTGCACGTCAAGGACACCCAGGTCGGGATCAAGCTCGTGGATCGCAAGGTCATCGCCGACGTCCTGCCCCTGCTGCGCGAGAGCCGCTTCGCACTCGACCTCGAGCTGCTCGTGCTGGCCCGGCGCCTCGGCTACACGCGGATCGTCGAGGCGCCGGTGCGCATCCGCGAGCGGTTCGGGAGCACCATTTCGCTCAAGGCCGTGTGGCTGCTCCTCGTCGACACCCTCGCCCTCTTCATCCGCTACTCCATCCGCCACGAGTACGACGCCGAGCTGGCGGCCCTGGCGGAGACGGCGGGTGGCACCGCCGCAGCCGGGCTCCGGGCTGAGGCCGGGCGGCACCACCCGGAGCGGCGCCCGAGCGGCGGCGCAGAAGCGGTCGTACACTCCAGTCAACGAGCCGGTTCAGGCCCACACCTGAACGGACGGAGGACGGAGGACCAGGTGCCACACGACCCGACCGCTATCCGCAACGTCGCTCTCGTCGGCCATCACGGCGCCGGCAAGACCACGCTCGCCGAGGCACTGCTGGCCGCCACCGGATCCATCGCACGGCGGGGTTCGGTCGAGAAGGGCAGCACCGTCATGGACTTCGAGCCCGAGGAGGTGGCGCGCCAGCTCTCCATTTCGACCAGCCTGGCCCCCTTCACGGTCAACGGCGTCAAGGTGAACCTGCTCGACACGCCCGGGTACGCCGACTTCGCCGGCGAGATGGTGACCGCGCTGGCCAACGTCGACCTCGCCGTCGTCGTCGTCAGCGCCACCGACGGCGTGCAGGCGCAGACCGAGGACGCCTGGCGCACCGCGGCCCGGCTCGGCGTGCCCCGGGTCATCGTCATCAACAAGCTCGACCGCGAGCGCGCCGACTTCGACCGCACCCTGGCCGAGATCCGGGCGGCCTTCGGCGCCGGGGTGGCCCCGGTGGAGCTCCCCATCGGGCACGAGGCCGACTTCCACGGCGTCATCGACCTGCTCGACGACACGGCCACGCACTACGACCTGCTCCGCTGACCCGGGGCGCGGTCGACGGGCACGGTGCCGCCCGCCGGCCACGAGGGACCCATCCCCGACGACCTGGTCGACGAGGAGCACACCGTGCACGAGCAACTCGTGGAGGGCATCGTCGTGGGCGACGACGACCTCATGGAGCGCTACCTCAACGGGGAGACGCTCGACTACGGGGAGCTCGAGAAGAGCCTGGCGGGCGGCGTCGCCTCGGCCAGCGTGTTCCCGGTGCTGTGCTGCTCGGCCGCCAGCGGCGTCGGCGTCGACCGCCTGGCCCGCCTCATCGAGGAGCTGTGCCCGACGCCGGCCTCGCGCCCGCCCGTGCTGGCCACCGCCGGGACCGAGACGGCCGAGATCCCCTGCGACCCGAGCGGCCCCACGCTGCTCACCGTGACCAAGACGTTCAACGACGGCCACACCGGGAAGATCTCCCTGTGCAAGGTGCTCTCGGGCACGCTGCAGCCCGACGCCGTCCTCGTCAACGTGCGCACCCGGGAAGAGGAGCGGCTGCACGCGCTGCAGAGCATCGCCGGGCACGCCACCGCTCCGGCCGCCGACCATCACGGCAGGCGACTTCGTGGCCGTCCCCCGCCTCAACGGGACCCACACCGGCGACACGCTCACCCCCAAGGGCCAGCCCGTCGTCGTGCCGCCGCCGTCGCTGCCGGCGCCGGCGCTCCAGGTGGCGGTCAAGCCGGCGACGCGGGCCGACGACGACAAGCTCATGTCGGCGCTGCACCGGTTGGAGGAGGAGGACCCGACCCTCACCGTGGCCCGCGACGACGAGACGCATCAGACCATCCTCGGCGTCAGCGGCGAGGTGCACCTGGCCGTGACGCTCGAGCGGCTGGGTCGCAAGTGCAATGTGCACGTCGAACGCGAGGAGTTGCGCAT
This sequence comes from uncultured Acidimicrobiaceae bacterium, assembly GCA_963755445.1. Taxonomy (GTDB): domain Bacteria; phylum Actinomycetota; class Acidimicrobiia; order Acidimicrobiales; family RAAP-2; genus Bog-473. The sequence continues at coordinate 63,008 of CAVWJQ010000007.1, forward strand.
CCCGTACCGGGAGACGATCTCGCGGCCGGCCCACGCCGAAGGGAAGCACAAGAAGCAGTCGGGCGGCCACGGGCAGTTCGGGGTCTGCCATCTGCGCCTGGAACCGCTCGGCCGGGGCGAGGGCTTCGACTTCCGGGACGAGGTGGTGGGGGGTGCCATTCCCAGGCAGTACATCCCCGCCGTGGAGAAGGGCGTGCTCGAGACGTTCGCCGCCGGAGGCGTCCACGGCTATCCGGTCGTCGACATCGCCGTCACGGTGGACGACGGCAAGGCGCACTCGGTGGACTCCAACGAGGTCAGCTTCAAGATGGCGGCGGCGCTGGCCGTGCGGGCGGCCATGGCCGAGGCCGGTCCGGTGGTGCTGGAGCCGATTTCGCGGCTGGTCGGTCACCATCCCGGCCGAATGCCAGGGGGACGTGCTCGGGGACCTGCACGCCCGCCGGGCCCGCATCATCGGGACCGAGGGCGCGGCGGACGAGGGCTACCAGACGGTGACCGCCACGGCGCCGACGGCCGAGCTCACCCGGTACGCGGTCGACCTGCGGGCGCTGACCAGCGGGCGGGGCTCGTTCACCGTCACCTACGACCACTACGACGCCGTGCCGGACCACCTCCTGGCGTCGATTCCGGCCGGCGGGGGCTGAGCAACTGCGCCGCTGCGCTGCACGTCGGCGCTGGCCGATCGCCGCCGGGCGGCCCCGGCGCGAACGGACATCGACAGCGACCGGCGGTGGAGCGGCGACCGTCAGAACAGGTGCGTGTGCTGGAAGCGCACCGGGAGCTTGGTCAGGATGAGCGTCCCCAGCAGCTTGTTGCCCGGCGTGGTCACGACCGCCACCGCCAGGGTGCCCGACGGCTTGCCCATCGCCTTGGAGACCTCGGCCGCGGTGAAGTGGCCCGTGTACCCGGCGATGCAGACCCCCTGCTTCTTCGACACGTCCTTGGCCAGCCGGTCGTAGAGCCGCGGCGCCACGTTGCGCAGGCTGCTCAGGGTGTACTTGCGCACGCCCTCCAGGTGGCCGTGCCCGCCCACCGCCTGGGCCGCCGTGGGCAGCGCCAGATAACACGACGCGTCGTTCGTGCCGAAGTCGGTGCGGGCGCTCGAGCACGAGGCCAGGAGCGTGGCGGCCAGGACGAGGGCGGCGGCCAGGGAGGCGGACCCGGGCGGATCATGCGGCACCTCCCGCGGGCGGCGTCCCGTAGGCCTCGGGCCCGGCCTCGACCTCGCTGGCCAGGGCCTGGCGGGTCCAGCGCCCGCGGCGCACCTGCAGGGCGAGCTGGCCGATGAACAACCAGCCGACCACCAGAATCATCCAGAAGCTGATCAGGCGGTAGAGCAACACGGCGTAGGCCGTGCTCTCGTTGGGCGCGCCGAAGGCCACGAGCGCGACGGTGATGGAGCCCTCGACCACACCGAGGCCGCCGGGGGTGATGGGCAGCGAGGCGGCCAGTTGGCCGGCGCCGTAGGCGAGCAGCAGCCCCTTCCACGGGATCGGCGCGCCGAGCGCCAGGAACATCATGGCGAAGCAGGCGCAATCGAGCAGCCAATTCAGCGTGCCCCAGGTGACGATGCGGCCGACCTCTGTCCAGTTGAGGCGCACGGCGGTCATCCAGGCGGTGATGCGGTCGATGAGGGCCACGGTGTCGCCCCGGGGCCGGCGGGTGACGGCGACCGACAGCCTTCACCGCCCAGGACAACACGGCATGGAGCGGGCGCTCGTAGACGAAGAGCGACCCGATGGCGACGGTGACCACGAAGGTCCCGATGAGGACGGGGACCAGGTCCAGCGATGCTCCCTCCTGCGCCGCCACGCCCAGCCCGAGGATGGCGACGAGCGACAGGCTGACGATCGCCGCCACCAGGGTCCCGGCCAGGGCCCAGACGGCCAGGGTGTTGTCGGCGCCGAAGCGGCGGAACCAGCGGAAGCCGTAGACCGACGACACCGCGTTGCCGATCGGCAGCGAGTTGGTGATGGCCTGCGAGGCGAAGGTCAGCTTGACCAGCGGCGACCAGGGCGCCCGGAGGTGGCCCGCCTTGAGGAGCTCGAACTGCATGGCGGCGAAGCAGAAGTAGGACGCGATCTCGACGATGACGGCCGGCGCCACCCACCACCAGTTGAAGTGCCGGAAGGCGGTGTGGAAGCCCTGGAGCTCGGAGGTCTTGGACGAGAGCGCCCACAGCGACGAAGACGGCGAGCGCGAAGCCGAAGATGATGCGGAGCGTCGGCCACGCCCGGCGCAGCAAGCGGCGCAGGCGACGGCGGGCGGCGGGGACGGTCGGGTCGCCCGGCGCGGTCCCGTCGATCGATGCCGCCGCCGCGACGACCAGCTCGTCACCGGGGCGCGTGCCGACGGCGAGGACCGGCTCGGCGGCCCCGGCCCCGGCCCCGGCTCCTCTCCGGACTCCCCGGGTCGGCGGGCTATCCGGGCCAGGCGTCGCTGAGCCTCTTCCAGGACAGCTGCAGCGTCTCGGGCATGACACGCGTCTCGGCCACCGCCGTCATGAAGTTGGTGTCGCCGGACCAGCGCGGCAGGACGTGGAGATGGACGTGCGACGGCAGCCCCGCCCCGGCCGCCCGGCCGAGGTTGGCTCCCATGTTGAGGCCGTCGGGCTCGTAGGCCGCCTCGATCGCGGCCACGGCCGCCTGCGTGGCGGCCCACACCTCGGCGGACTCGTCCCCGGTCAGTTCGGCCAGCGATCCCACGTGGCGCAGGGGCAGCACCAGGACGTGCCCGCTGGCGTAGGGGTAGGCGTTCATGACGACGAAGGCCTTCTCCCCGCGCCACACCACGAGATTGTCCTCCGACGGTGGCCCGCTGGCCGCCAAGCGGCAGAAGACGCAGTCGCTGCGTCTGCGTCCCGCCCGTTCCCGCGCCGTCGCCTCCACGATGTACTCGCGGCGCCACCCGGCCCACAGGTGCTCGAGGCTCACGGCGCGGCCCGCCGCCCGCTCATGCCGCCGGCGCCTCCGGCGCCCTGTCCTCGGGCAGGCCCTTGCGCTCCACCTCGGCCACGGCCTCCGCGACCAGATCGGCCACCGGCACGCCCTGCTCGGGCTTCGTCGTCCAGCCCCGCCGGTTCACTCCGACCGTTCCCGCCGCGACATCGTGGTCGCCCACCACCAGCACATAGGGGATCTTCGCCAGCTTGGCCCGGCGGATCGAGCGCGCCCATCTTCTCGCCGCTGCCGTCGACCGTCGCCCGCAGGCCGGCCGCCGCGCAGGCCTCGACGACCGTGTGGGCGTAGTCGGCGTGCGCGTCGGTCACCGGAAGGACACGGACCTGCTCCGGGCTCAACCACGTCGGCAGCGCGCCGGCGTAGTGCTCAATGAGCACGGCCATGAAGCGCTCCACCGAACCGAAGAGCGCCCGGTGGATCATGATCGGCTGGTGGCGCTGGTTGTCGGCGCCCGTGTACTCCAGCCCGAAGCGTTGCGGGAGCTGGAAGTCGAGCTGCACCGTCGACATCTGCCAGGTGCGGCCGATGGCGTCACGGGCCTGCACCGAAATCTTGGGCCCGTAGAAGGCGCCGCCACCCTCGTCCATGACGAGCTCCAGGCCCATTTCGAGGGCGGTGGTGCGCAGCGCCTCGGTGGCGACCTCCCAGTCCTCGTCGGAGCCGACGGCCTTGCCGGGCGGCTTGGTCGAGAGCTCCAGGTAGAAGTCGTTGAGGCCGTAGTCGCGCAGCAGGTCCAGGACGAAGTGCATGGTGCGCACGAGCTCGGCGTCCATCTGCTCGCGGGTGCAGAAGATGTGCGCGTCGTCCTGGGTCATGCCGCGCACCCGGGTCAGGCCCTGCAGGACGCCCGACTTCTCGTAGCGGTACACCGTGCCGAACTCGAAGAGGCGCATGGGCAGCTCGCGATAGGAGCGCTGGTGGCTCTTGTAGACGAGGATGTGGAACGGGCAGTTCATCGGCTTGAGGTAGTACTGCTGCCCGCCGTCCAGCTCCATCGGCGGGTACATGCCCTCGGCGAACCAGTCCAGATGGCCCGACTGCTCGAAGAGGGCGCTCTTGGTGATGTGCGGCGAGTTGACGAACTCGTAGCCCGACTCCACGTGGCGCTGCCGCGAGTACTCCTCCATCAGGCGGCGGATGGTCCCGCCCTTGGGATGGAAGACGGCCAGGCCCGACCCGATCTCCTCGGGGAAGCTGAAGAGGTCGAGCTCGGCCCCCAGCTTGCGGTGGTCGCGCCGCTCGGCCTCCTCCAACTGGTGCAGGTGGGCGGCGAGCGCCTTCTCCGACTCCCACGCCGTGCCGTAGATGCGCTGGAGCTGCTCGCGCTTCTCGTCGCCGCGCCAGTACGCCCCGGCCACCCGCATCAGCTTGAAGTGGCCGAGCCGGCTGGTCGAGGGCACGTGGGGTCCGCGGCACAGGTCGATGAAGGCGTCGTTGTTGCGATAGGTGCTGACCACCGAGCCGGCGGCGTCGACCTCGTCGGCCCCGGTCCCGACGGCCTGAATGATCTCCTGCTTGAAGGGCTGGTCGGCGAAGATCTCGAGGCCCTCCTCCAACGTGTGCTCGTGGCGCACGAAGGGCTGGTCCTCTTTCACGATCGCCCGCATCTCCGCGTCAATGCGGTCCAGGTCGTCCTCGCTGAAGTGGGCCCCGCCCGGCAGCTCGAAGTCGTAGTAGAAGCCGTTCTCGATCACCGGCCCGATGGCGTACTTGGCGCCCGGCCACAGGCGGCGGACCGCCTGGGCCATCACGTGCGCGGTCGAGTGGCGCAGCACCTCGCGGCCGGCGTCGGAGTCGGCGGTGACGATGGCGACCTGCGCCCCGTCGGGCAGCGGGAGCTCCAGATCGGTCTCCCGGCCGTCCACGGTGACGAGGACCGCGGCCTTGGCCAGGCGGGACCCGATGGACTGGGCCAGCTCAATGCCCGTCGTGCCCTCAGCCAGTTCCCGTGTCGAGCCGTCGGGAAGACCAACCGAGATGACGCCTGGCATCGTGTGCACCCTTTCCTGCTTGGCCGGCCGGGCGCTCTCACTCCCTGGTCCGGACTCCGTTCGTGGTCCACCAAGGGTACTGGACCACCTTGCGCGCCCCGGCCCATCGGCCCGCCCGTCGGAGCGGTGGAAGTGGTCGGCGCTGTGGGACCGGTCCGAGCGGTCGGGCCGTCGGAAGGTCAGAGCGTCAAGCCGTCACAGCTCGACGCCGAGGAGGCGTGCCCCGTCGGCCACCGACCGCCCGGCCGTGGCCTCGTCGTCGAGGGCACGCAGGGCGGCAGGCGTGTCGAGGTCGTCGTCGAGGGCCGCCCGCACCGCCGCCAAACCCGCAGAGCCGTCGCCGTCGCCGTCGCCGTCGCCGGCGCTGCGCCACAGGGCCAGCCGGGCCGCCGCCGCCGGCATGTCCTCGTCGGTGCGCCACTCCCAGTCGTGGCGGTAGTGGTGCGCCAGCAGGGCGAGGCGCACCGCGGCCGGGTCCCACTCCTTGCAGAGGTCGCCCACGAACACGAGGTTGCCGAGCGACTTCGACATCTTGGTCCCGTCCAGGCCCACCAGCCCGACGTGGAACCAGAGCCGGACGAAGCGCTGGCCCGTCACGGACTCGGACTGCGCCGTCTCGCACTCGTGGTGCGGGAAGACGAGGTCGCGTCCGCCGCCGTGGATGTCGATCGTCTTGCCGAGCTCGCGCAGGACCAGCGCCGAACACTCGATGTGCCAGCCGGGCCGCCCCGGGCCCCAACGCGACTCCCAGGCCGGCTCGTCGGGCAGCGACGGCTGCCACAGGACGAAGTCGAGCGGGTCGCGCTTGTTGGGGTCGCCGGGATTGCCGCCGTGCTCGGCCGCCAGCTCCAGCATGCGCTCCCGGTCGTAGCCGCTGATGCGCCCGAACTCGCCGAAGCTGGCCACGCTGAAGTAGACGGAGCCGCCCGACTCGTAGGCGAAACCGCCCTCGAGGGCGGCGCCGATCAGCGACAGGATCTCCGAAATGGCCGAGGTGGCCCGCGGCTCGGAGTACACCGGCAGCAGGTTGAGCAGGCCCATGTCGGAGTCGAAGCGCGCCATCTCCTCGGCGGCCAGGTCGAGATAGTGCACGCCGAGCTCGCGGGCCTTGCGCAGGATGTCGTCGTCGACGTCGGTGACGTTGCGCACGCACTTCGTCTCGTGCCCGGCGTCGCGCAGGCGGCGCTGCAGCATGTCGAAGTAGAGGTACACCGCGGCGTGCCCGAGGTGCGCCGCGTCGTACGGCGTGATGCCGCACGAGTACATGGTCACGAGCGGCCCGGGTTCGAAGGCCACCACCTCGCGGCGCGCCGTGTCGTACAGCTGCACCGCTAGAGCCCGGCGATCCTCAGCGTGGAATGCGCCTTGTGCTTGATGTTGAGGGTGATACAGACGGCGGTGAACGCCTCGATGGCGGCAGCCTGGCTGAGGCTGCCCGCGTCGAGCGGTCGCAGCCCCGGCATCTGCTCCACCAGCGCCACGGTGGCCGCCGTCGCCTCCGGGTAGTCCGAGCACACGAGCACGTCAGCTTCCAACCCCGATTCGAGGTTTTCCATTTCCGAGGCGGGCAGATGGTGGAAGGCGGCGGCCACCAGGCTCTCGGGCAGGGCGGCCTGGACGGCGGCGCGACATGGAGCCCCGGGGCGGGATCAGGGCGAGCATCTCGCGGCCCTCCTTGACCAGGGCATTGACCATGGAGACCACGACCTTGCCGGCCAGGGGCTCTCGCAGCGACCGCACCGTGGGGATGGCGCTCTCCCAGGGCGTGGCCAGGACGACCAGGTCGGCGGCGGCGGCGTCGGCGTTCTCCGCCCCGCCCAGCTCCAGGTCCGAATCGGGCCAGCGAGCCACCACGTCGGCGGCCACGGTGGCCGCCCGCTCCGCTTCGCGCGATCCGAGCGTGACCCGGATGCCGGCCTCGGCCAGCCGGACCGCGACCCCACGCCCGGCCGGACCGGTCCCACCGAGGATTCCCACGTGCACGCCCCTACCTTCGCATAACCTCCTGGCGCAGTGGGACTCCTCGACGGCAAGCGGCTCCTCATCACCGGCGTGCTCACCGACGCCTCGCTGGCCTTCTCGGTGGCCCGCCTGGCCCAGGAGGAGGGCGCCGAGATCGTGCTCTCCGGCGCCGGCCGCGCCCTGTCGCTGACCCGGCGCACGGCGCGCAAGCTGCCGCACGAACCCGAGGTCCTCGAGATCGACGTCACGTCACCCGAGCAGTTGCAGGCCGCCGGCGCCGCGCTGGCCGCCAAGTGGGACCGGCTCGACGGCGTGCTGCACGCCATCGGCTTCGCGCCGCCGGACTGCCTGGGCAGCGGCATGTTCGCCGCCGACTGGGACGACGTCTCGACGGCCATGCAGATCTCGACCTATTCGCTCAAGGCGCTCGTCGACGCCGTCCTCCCCCTCCTCAAGGCGGCGGGCGGCGACGGCGGCGCCTCCGTCGTCGGCCTCGACTTCGACGCGTCCGTGGCCTGGCCCGTCTACGACTGGATGGGCGTGGCCAAGGCGGGGCTCGAATCCCTCTCCCGCTACCTGGCCAAGGAGCTCGGGCCGGCCGGCATCCGGGTGAACCTGGTGGCGGCGGGCCCCGTGCGCACCATGGCGGCCAAGTCCATACCGGGGTTCAGCGCCTTCGAGGACACCTGGGCCGAGCGGGCGCCGCTCGGCTGGGACATCCACGACGCCACGGCGGTGGCCAAGGCCTGCCTCGCCCTCTTCAGCGACCTCCTCCCCATGACCACCGGCGAGATCCTGCACGTCGACGGGGGCGTCCACGCCATGGGCGGCTCGGCCTGACCTCGGCCTGACCCTGCCTCGACCTGGCCCTGACCCTCCGGCGGGTCCGACGAACCGCCGCCAGTTGCACCCGTTTCGCCTGTTCCCTTGTCGGGCGGGGACGCCGCCGGCGGAGAGTGGGCGATGAGTATCTCGGAGAAAGAGGTCAAGGTCAGCGAGCCGGCTCGGCTCGCCGCCGCCTCACCGTCGCCCTACCGCACCATCACGGACAAGGAGCTCACGCTCGTCCAGATCTCGCTGCGACTTCGTCTGCGCCTGCATCGCCCTCCCCCTGTCGCTGATCCTGCTGTCCCACCTCTCCGCCGTGCCGGTGAACGCCCCCGGGCAGCTGGTGACGAACATCCAGATCGACTCCCTCTTCCCGGTGGCCGTGGTCATCGCGCTGGCTTCGGGCGGCGTCTACCGCGTCACCCATCGCCGGCTGCAGCCCAGCGCGTTCCTGGAGATTCGCGAGCTCTCCTTCGGCGTCGGCGAGGGCTGCGTGCTCGCCCTCGCCATCGGGTCGCTGCTCCACGTCGCTCTTCGCGACGTCCGAGCCGTACGCCACCCAGCTGGTGATGGCGGTGATCGTCACCATCGGCACCATCACGGTCGGCCGCATCGTCCTGCGCTACTTCCTGCACACGCTGACCACCACCCGCGTCCTGGTGGTCGGCGCCGGCACCACGGCCGACCGCATCATGCTCAGCGTGCGCCAGGACGCCGGGATGACGCTGGTCGGTCGTATCGCCGACGACGGCGATGCCGATGCGGTGGGCCAGGTGGCCGATCTCCCCCGGCTCTGCCGCCAGCTCGATGTGCACCGGGTCCTCGTGGCGGCCCGCGACGAGTTCTCCGTCGAAGCCCTGGACATCTACCGGGAGCTGCAGGACTTCGTCCACCTCGCCATGGTCCCGCGCTACTACGAGCTCATCAGCTGGCGCTCCAGCCTCACCGACCTGGCCGGGCTGCCCTTCCTCGAGATCGCCCAGCCCCACCTGAGCCCCTGGGACCAGTGCATGAAGCGGGCCTTCGACCTCTGCATCAGCACCGCCGTGCTCCTGCTCACATCGCCCCTGCTCCTCATTGTGGCCATCGGGGTGAAGCTGAGCTCCCCCGGCCCGGTGTTCTTCCACCAGGTGCGCCTCGGACGCGAGACCGAGCCGTTCACGGTGACCAAGTTCCGCTCCATGACGACAGGCACCGAATCCGGAAGCCACGCCGCCGCCGTCCGATGCCGCCGGCGCCGGCTGTCGATCCCGACCGGCCCCTGCACGAAGTGCGACACAAGATGGACGAGAGCGCCCGCATCACCCGCTTCGGCGCCTTCCTGCGCCGGACCGGCATCGACGAGATCCCGCAATTCATCAACGTGTTCAAGGGCGACATGTCCGTCGTCGGGCCGCGGCCGTTCATCCCGAGCGAGTCCGACGTCGAGGGCTGGGCCACCCGCCGCTTCGAGGTGCGCCCGGGCATCACCGGCCTGTGGCAGGTCTCGGGCCGAAACGACCTGACCCGCAACGACCTCGTGCAGCTCGACTATCTCTACGTCGCCTCGTGGTCACTGTGGTGGGACCTCAAGATCATGTTCGAGACGCCCAAGACGATGGCCCGGGGCATCGGCGCCTACTGACGTTCGCGTCCGGGTCACACTGCGGACCCTTCCCAACTGGCTCTTCGCGATCCCATGGGGGTTGCCCATGATGTCGGAGCGTAAGACCGACCGGCAGCCTCCGTTTCACTCCTGAGGGAGATGAAGGAGATGGTGATGGCACGGATTCGGGCTGCACTGGTGGGCACGGCGACCCTGGCCGCGGTGATCGTGCATGGTCACGGTCGGGTCCGGCGTCGCCTCGGCCAGCACCCGGCTCCGCTCGGGCACCCTGCACGCGCAGCTGGTGAGCCACGTCTCCGCCGGAGCCGGTACGGGCGCAGGCGCCAATGCCCTCTCGTCGGGCCTGGCCCTGAAGGGCTCGTGCTGTCATGGCGGCCATCGTGGGCGTCCTGGCCGCTGTGCGCCCTGGCCTTCCTGATCGTCACCTTCATCCGGCGCCGGGTCACCGCCGCCTGACCCGACCGGTCGCCCGGTCGCCACGCCGGCCTGACGCCCTCGCCCCATGCACGCCCCACAGCCGGCCGCCAACCGGGAACCGGGGGCGCCGACGGTAGGTTGCAGGCATGGGTATGCGGGGTCACGCCATGGGTGGCGGCCGCGGTGGAGGTGGCATGCGGCATGCGCTCCATGCGCCAGGACCGGGCCGTCCTGCAGCACCGGGTCAAGAAGGGCACGGCCCGGCGCATGCTCACCTTCGCCGTCCCCTACCGCAAGATCCTGGCCGTCTTCCTCCCCGTGGTCATCCTCGACGCCGCCGTCGGCGCCGTCAGCCCGCTCATCCTGCGGGCCATCATCAACAACGGCATCGAGAAGCACGACACGCAGCTGGTCATCTGGCTGTCCGATCCTGGTGGCCGTCCTCGCCCTCGTCGACGGCGGGCTCGTCCTGACCGAGCGCCGCATCTCGGCCTACATCGGCGAGAACCTCATTTACGACATGCGCTCCAAGGTGTTCCGCCACATCCAGCGCATGCCCCTGGCCTTCTTCACCCGCACCCAGACCGGCGCGCTGGTCAGCCGCCTCAACAACGACGTCATCGGCGCCCAGCAGGCCTTCACCGACCTGCTCTCCAACGTGGTCGGCAACTTCGTGACCGTCGTCATCGTCCTCGGCCGCCATGTTCTTCCTGAGCTGGAAGATCACGCTGGCCGCCCTCATCCTGGTGCCGCTGTTCCTCATCCCGGCCCGCTTCGTGGGCCAGCGCATCGGCTCGCTGACCAAGGAGGGCTACAACCTCAACAGCGAGATGAACATGGTCATGCAGGAGCGCTTCCAGGTGGGCGGCGCCATGCTGGTCAAGCTGCTCGGGCACCCCGAGGAGGAGGCCACGGCCTTCGAGGCCAAGGCGGGGCGGGTGCGCGACATCGGCATCTCGCAGGCCACCTACTCGCGCATCTTCTTCGTCTCGCTGACGCTGACCGGCGCGCTGGCCACCGCCCTCGTCTACGGCTTCGGCGGCGTGGCCACCATCGACGGCACGCTCACCCTCGGCACCCTGGTCGCCCTGACCGCCTACCTGACCCGCCTGTACGGGCCGCTGACCCAGCTCTCCAACGTCAACCTCGATGTGATGACCGCCCTCGTCTCCTTCGAGCGCCTCTTCGAGGTCCTCGACATCGTCCCCATGATTCAGGAGGACGCCGACGCGGTCGACGTGCCGCGGGGACGCGGCTCGGTCTCCTTCGAGCACGTGAGCTTCACCTACCCGAGCGCGGAGGACGTCTCGCTGGCGTCGCTCGAGTCGGTGGCGGTCCTCGAATCGGGCGCCCGCAACGAGATCCTCCACGACGTCTCCTTCACCGTGGAGCCCGGGCAGATGGTGGCGCTGGTCGGCCCGTCCGGCGCCGGCAAGACGACGATCTCCATGCTGGTCCCCCGCCTCTACGACGTGACGAAGGGGACGGTGCGCCTCGGCGGCGTCGACGTGCGCCACGCCACCATGGCCTCCATCCGCGACGTGGTCGGCGTGGTGACCCAGGACCCGCACCTCTTCCACGACACGCTGCGGGCCAACCTCCTGTACGCCCGCCCCGAGGCCACCGAGGCCGACCTCCTCGACGCCATGGCCCAGGCCCAGGTGGGCCACCTCGTCGGCGAGCTCCCCGACGGCCTCGACACCGTCATCGGCGAGCGCGGCTACCGCCTCTCGGGCGGCGAGAAGCAGCGCGTCGCCCTGGCCCGCCTCATGCTCAAGGCGCCCGACATCGTGGTGCTCGACGAGGCGACGGCGCACCTGGACTCCGAGTCCGAGGCGGCGGTGCAGCGCGCGCTGCGCGAGACGCTGGCGGGCCGCACCTCGCTCGTGATCGCCCACCGCCTCTCCACCGTGCGCGAGGCCGACGAGCTGCTGGTGATCGACGGCGGCCGCATTGTCGAGCGCGGCACCCACGCCAGCCTGCTGGCCGAGAACGGCCTCTACGCCGAGCTCTACCGCACCCAGTTCGCCGACCAGGAGCAGGAAGAGGAGCAGATCGCCTGATCAGTCGGCCGCGGTGGCGTGGTATTCGGACGGGCGCAGCACCTGCGAGAGCTGCTCGGCCACCGGCGTGAACTCGGGCATCACGAAGTCGCGGCGCAGCCAGTTGGCCCCGTCCACCACGAGCGTGTGGCCCGTGACGAACGCCGCATAGGGCGAGCAGAGCCACGTGACGGCCCAGCCCAATTCGTGCAGCCGACCGAGCCGTCCCGCCGGGCTCCTCCTGGCGTCGACCGACTCACCGTCGGGACGCAGGGCCTTGAGGTCGTCGCGCATGTCCTCGTGGGGGAAGAGGCCCGGCGCCAGTGCGTTGACCCGGATGCCGTCGGGCGCCCACTCCACCGCCAGCGACTTGGTCAGGTTCCCCACACCCGCCTTGGCGGCGGCGTTGTGCGCCATGCCGGGCCCGCCCGTGAAGGACTGGGTGGCCAGGATGTTGACGATCGACCCCGCCGCGCCCCGTGCCGCCAGCCGGCGCTGCAACTCCTGGCTGCAGAAGAACGTCCCGTCCAGCACGATGTTGGTCACCGACCGGAACGCGTTGGGCCGCATGGACGCGGCCAGCACCGGGAAGTTGGCGGCCGCGTTGTTGACGAGCACGGTCGCCGGCCCCAGGGCCTGCTCCACCGACTCGAACGCCTCGGCGATCTGCTCGGGCTCGCGGATGTCGGCGGCGGCATGCGCCGCCCTGCCGCCGACGGCCTCGACGGCGGCGACGCCGGCCAGCCGGTGCTCCTCCGAACGCGAAATGACCCCGATGGCCGCGCCGGCGCGGGCCAGCTCGACGGCGATGGCCCGGCCCAGTCCCGTGCCGGCCCCGGTGACGATGGCCGTCGTGCCGGCGAAGGTGTCGGCGGGAAGGAAGGATGACCCCGCCGGCGGCGGCTCGGGCAGACCCATGCGGCTACTTCCCCTCGAATTCGGCCTGCTGCTTCTTGGCCTTCGCCGCGTAGCCGGCCGGCATGTCGTCGCTGACGAACTCGACCGACGCGCTCGAGGGCCTCGAAGCGCAGCGCCTCGTTGAGCCCGCGGTAGGCGAAGGCGTCGATGGTGCGCTTGATCGACTGCACGGCGAGGGGGGCGTTGGCGGCGATCTCGGCGGCGATGGTGGCGGCCGTGGGCACGAGGTCCTCGCGGGTCGTCACCTGCTGCACGATGCCGAGGCGCTCGGCCTCGGCGGCCGTGATGCGGCGACCGGTCAGGGCGAGCAGCTTGGCGTGGCCGGCGCCGATCTCGTGGGCCAGCCGGAGGTCGCCGCCGGCATCGATGGACACGCCGACCTGGGCCTCGGGCAAGGCGAAGAGCGCGTCGTCGGCCGCCACCCGGATGTCGCACATGAGGGCGAGCTCGAAGCCGAAGCCGAGGCAGTAGCCCTGGACGGCGGCCACGATCGGCTGGGGCAGGTCGTGGAAGACGCGGAAGCGCTCGTGCACCCAGCGGATGCCCTCGTAGTAGTTGCGCACCTTCTCGGCCGGCGAGCGGCCCGTGACCCGGTCCTCGGGCATGCCGAGGTCGACGCCGGCGCAGAAGGCCCGGCCCTCGGCCTTGACCAGGAGGACGCGGATGCGGTCATCGAAGCGGGCGCGGTCGGCCAGGACGCCCAGCTGCCGCGTGGCCTCCCAGGACCACATGTTCAGCTTCTCGGGGTAGTCGAGCGTGAGGGTGCCGACGCCCGAGCCGTCCTCGGGCGCCTCGAGGCGCAGCTGCCAGTCCTCCTCGGGGAGCACCGGGTCGGTGCGGATGGGCATTGCTGGCTGCTCCTCCCCTGGCCGCTGCGGGACCGGCCTCGACCGGATCTGCAGGGCTGGCCGCTAAAAAGTAGAATCTGTTCTAGTTCCCGGGGGCGCCCCGGGCAACCGGTCGCCGATCGATTCGCCAACTACCCGAAGGAGGCATCACCATGCACAACGAACTGTGCGAACGCCTGGGGATCGAGTTCCCGATCTTCGCCTTCACGCACTGCCGTGACGTCGCCGCCGCCGTCAGCAACGCCGGCGGGCTCGGCGTCCTCGGCGCGGTCGGCTTCAGCGCCGAAGAGCTCGAGGTGGAGCTGACCTGGCTCGACGAGCACGTGGGCGACCGCCCCTACGGCGTCGACATCGTCATCCCCGGCAAGTACGAGGGCATGGGCGAGCTGGACCCGGTGAAGCTCGAGGAGGAGCTGCGGGCGATGATCCCCGACGAGCACCGCACCTTCGCCAAGAAGATCCTGGCCGACCACGGCGTGCCCGAGATCGAGGGCGGCCCCCGGCGCGAGCTGCTCGGCTGGACGGCCGCCACGGCGGCGCCGCTGGTCGAGGTCATCCTGCGCCACGACAAGGTGGCGCTGGTGGCCAACGCGCTCGGGACGCCTCCCGACGACGTCATCGAGCAGGTGCACGAGCACGGGATGCTGATCGCCGCGCTGGCCGGCTCGGTCAAGCACGCGCTGAACCACAAGGCGGCCGGCGTCGACATCGTCATCTGCCAGGGCTCCGAGGGCGGGGGCCACACGGGCGACGTGGGCTCCATCGTGCTGTGGCCCGAGGTCATCGACGCGGTGGCGCCGCTGCCGGTGCTCGCCGCCGGCGGCGTGGGGTCGGGACGCCAGATGGCGGCCGCCATGGTCATGGGCGCCGCCGGCGTGTGGACGGGCTCGTTGTGGCTCACCGTCGAGGAGGCCGACGTGCCGCCGAAGCAGATGGAGTCCTACCTCAAGGCGACGTCGCGCGACACGGTCCGCTCGCGCTCGTTCACCGGGAAGCCGTGCCGGCTGCTGAAGAACGACTGGACGGACGCCTGGGAGGCGCCGGGCAACCCCAAGCCGCTCGGCATGCCGCTGCAGATGATGGTGGCCATCGACTGCGTGTCGCGTGGGCACGCCTTCCCCGAGGAGGCCCGGGACGTGAACTTCAACCCGGCCGGCCAGATCATCGGCGCCGCGACCTCGGTGCGCCGGACCAAGGACGTCGTGCTCGGGATGGTCGAGGACTACATCGACGCGCTGGACCGGCTGCAGGCGATGAACGAGGGCGTCACGGCCTGAGCTTCCTCCCACGCACGGCCGATGGCGTGGCACACGCAGAATTTGTCATTTCGTAGACAATTTGTGTGACTTTCGGGACCTGCTGCAGGTCGCACCTTCGGCGTACGGTGCGTTGAAAAGCGGCGGCGGAGGACTCGGTCATGGCGGGATGGCGTGCACACAGCGAGGTCGGCTTCCATGCCGGACGAACCCTCTGAAGCGGCGGGCGCAACGCCCGCCCCGCCCTCTTCGCCCGAGGTGATGGTCGCTCCGGGGTGGTACTCGGTCAATCAGGGCGAGAACAGCCAGTCCTACTGGGACGGCGAACGCTGGGCCAAGACGCGCGCACTGGCGTGGCACGGGTTGGGTCGAGGACTCCGACGATTCGGCGGTCGTCGGCGCGGGAGCGGGGTCCGCCATGGGGGCGGGAGCAGGCGCAGGAGGTGCGGCCCCACCCCGGGTCTCGCGCTATCTGCCACCGTCTCCCCGAACGCCCTCGTCGTATCCCCCGTCGGGCTACCCGCCGTCCATGGGCGGGCCGCCGATGATGCCCCGACCGATCGTGCAGACGACCAACGGGTCCGCCGTCGCTTCGCTGGTGCTCTCCGTCGTGGGGCTGTGCGGGATCGGCTCCCTGCTCGGCATCATCTTCGGCCACCGGGCCCGCCGCGAAATTCGGCAATCAGGCGGTTACCAGGGCGGCGACGGCCTCGCGCTCGGCGGGAATCATCATCGGGTGGGTCACACTCGCCCTGTGGGCGCTGATGATCACGATCTGGATCGCGTTGTTCGCCACGATCCACAACAGCGTCGACACGGCGGCCTCGTCGTCGGTCAGCCAGTGTCAAGGGGATATCCGGTCGGTGGCAGTTGCCGTGGACGCATACCACGCGCAGAAAGGCTCCTTCCCGGAGCCACCCGCCCCGTGGTCCGCCCAGACCTATACGAGCAACTACGCACCCCTCACCTCGGGAGCGGACGGCGGCCCCTATATCCACGTGCCACCTGCCACCGGCAGCTACGTCATTGAATACGATTCGTCCGGCAACGTGTGGGTTGCCCCTCCCGGCAACTTCGAGTCCGAGATGCAGCCGGACCAGACGCTCGCCGGCAATGCCGAAGGTTGCGAGCTGGCCGTCTCGGGCTGAAGAAATCGTCGACCGATGTCAGCCTTGCGACCCGATCAGCCATGATGTCGAATCCGGGTGGAGGAGACAGCGTGGAAGATCGAGCCGGACGGGATTCGAACGGGTCCCGCCGTGCGGACTCCTTCGCGGACACTGGGGCTGGCGATCGCGGCCGCGGCCCTGCTGGCCTTCATTCCCGCCTGCAGCTCCTCGTCGACTCCGACCGCAGACTCGACCACCAGCTCGCCCCCGAGTGCCGACGCCACATCGACGACGTCCTCGGTGACCGTGCCGGAGCAGAACCCGGCGGAGCTCGCCGCCTGTGCCGCCGACGCCCAGACCGTCGAGACGGCGCTGGCCGCCTACATGGCCGGGAAGGACGCCTACCCCTCGCCCCCTGCGCCGTGGAGCGCCGCCACCTATGCCGCCAACTTCGGGCCACTGACCGGCGGCGCTCGAGCGGTGGTCCCTTCCTGCACGTGCCCCCGCAACGAAGTTCTACGTCATTGAGTACGACTCGGCCGGCCACGTCTGGGTCGCGCCTCCCGGGGCGTTACGGGCCCTACAACAGGGCCAGGACTTCGCCCTCCAACCCGAACATCTGCGAGGCCGCCGTCGGGTAGTTCGGCCCGTCGATCGACATTCGCGGCAGACGCCCGGGCGGGCCTAATGTCGCCGGCTATGGATCTCCACGAAGCGCTGTACACGACCCGGGCCATGCGCCGGGTCCGGCCGGACCCCATCCCCCACGACGTCCAGGCCCGCATCCTCGATGCGGCCATCCGGGCCCCGTCGGGCGGCAACCAGCAGAACTGGCGTTTCGTCCTGCTGGACGACCCGGCCAAGCGGGCCGCGCTGGCCCCGCTCTACCAGCACGCCATGGGCGAGCTCTGGAAGACGGTCTACAAGGACCAGCTCGAGGCCGCCCACGCCGACCCCGAGGCACCCGAGTCCGTGCAGATGTTCAAGGTGCAGCGCTCGGCCCAGTGGCTGGCCGACAACTTCGAGACGGTGCCGCTGTTCCTGTTCCCGTTCTGCCAGTACGACCCCACGGGCGGCTCCATCTACCCCGCCGTGTGGAACGCCATGCTGGCCGCCCGGGCCGAGGGCGTCGGGAGCTGCCTGACCGCACTGCTGCAGTTCTTCCACCCGACCGAGACCTTCGAGATCCTCGGCGTGCCCGAGGACGAAGGCTGGATCCTCTCGGGGACCGTCAGCTTCGGCTACCCGACGGGGACCTGGGGCGTGGCCCAGCGCCGCCCGGTCCACGAGGTCGCGTACCGCAACACCTGGGGCGCCGACGTCGGCTTCGAGGTGCCCCGACCCCTGTGGGAGGGCTGACCGACCTCACGGTGCCGTTCGCCGGCACCGTGCTCCGCGTGGACGTCGGCCCGGGCGACCAGGTGCGGGCGGGCGACGTCCTCGTCGTGCTCGAGTCCATGAAGATGGAGCACGTCGTCGAAGCGGCGGCCGCAGGGACCGTGCGGGCCGTGGCCGTGTCGGTGAGCGACGCCGTCCAGGCCGGGGACGTGCTCCTGCTGATCGACGAGGACGACGCGGCGCCCGAGGCCTCCGATGGGACGGCGTCGGCGGCGGCGGCGACGGCGCCCACGGTGGGCGAGCACGGGGTCACTGTCCGCCCCGAGCTGGCCGAGCTCCGGGAACGCATCGAAGGGCACCCTCGACGCCGGGCGCCCGGCCGCCACGGAGCGCCGCCACGCCGGCGGCCGCCGCACGGCGCGGGAGAACATCGAGGACCTGTGCGACCCCGACAGCTTCGAGGAGTACGGCGGTCTCGTCATCGCCGCCCAGCGGGCGCGCCGCAGCACCGAGGATCTCGTCGCCAACACGCCGGCCGACGGCCTGGTGGCCGGCATCGGGCGGGTCAACGGCGACCTCTTCGACAACGAGCGGTCCCGTTGCGCCGTGCTCTCGTACGACTATTCGGTGCTGGCGGGGACGCAGGGGCAGATGAACCACCGCAAGAAGGACCGCCTCTTCGAGCTCGTGGAACGACTGCGCCTGCCCGTCGTGCTCTTCGCCGAGGGCGGCGGCGGTCGCCCCGGCGACACGGACATGGCGGTCGTGACCGGGCTCGACACGGAGGCCTTCGCGCTCTTCGGCGCGCTGAGCGGCAAGGTGCCACTCGTCGGCATCGTGTCCGGACGCTGCTTCGCCGGCAACGCCGCGCTCCTCGGGTGCTGCCACGTCATCATCGCCACCCCCGACGCCAACATCGGCATGGGTGGGCCCGCCATGATCGAGGGTGGCGGGTTGGGCGTCTTCCGCCCGGAGGAGATCGGGCCGGTATCGGTGCAGGTGCCGAACGGGGTCGTCGATGTCCTCTGCGCCGACGAGAAGGAAGCCGTCGAGGTGGCCCGCCGATACCTGTCGTACTTCCAAGGGGATGTGCAGCACTGGACGGCGCCCGACCAGGAGCGGCTGCGGGACGTCGTGCCGCCGGACCGCCGGCGCGTCTATGACATCCGGCGGGCGATCGAGTTGCTGGCCGACGAGGGGTCGGTCCTCGAGCTGCGGCCGTCGTTCGCGCCGGGGCTGGTGACGGCACTGGCCCGGGTGGAGGGGCGGGCGGTCGGCGTGATCGCCAACAACCCCGTGCATCTGGCGGGTGCGATCGATGCGGCCAACGCCGACAAGGCGGCGCGCTTCCTGCAGCTGTGCGAGGCCTTCGGATTGCCCGTCCTCTCGCTGTGCGACACGCCCGGCTTCATGGTCGGGCCCGAGGCCGAGGAGACGGCGCTGGTGCGCCACGTCAGCCGCATGTTCGTCGTGGGGGCCTCGCTCACGGTCCCCTTCGCCTGTGTCATCACCCGGAAGGCGTACGGGTTGGGCGCCCAGGCCATGGCCGGTGGCAGCTTCCGCCGGCCGCTGTTCACCGTGGCCTGGCCGACCGGCGAGCTCGGCGGCATGGGTCTCGAGGGCGCGGTGCGGTTGGGCTTCCGGCGCGAGCTCGACCTCATAGATGACCCGGACGAGCGGGCGGCCGCCTTCGACGCCATGGTGGCTCGGGCGTACGAGCACGGGAAGGCCGTGCACGTGGCCGAGCACTTCGAGATCGACGACGTGATCGATCCGGCGGTGACCCGGCGGCGCTTCGTGCATGCGCTCGATGCGGCGGCGGCGTCGGCGTCGGCGTCGGCGGCGTCGGGTGCGGGCGGGGGCGGCCGCACGGACGGGGACGACCCTTCGTCGATACGTGGTGAGCCCGAGGAGGACGGCATGACCAAGCAGGACGAGACCGAGAGCGAGATCGACCGCCTGATCGGCGCCATGACCCTCGACGAGAAGGCGTCGCTGACCGCCGGCGCCGACATGTGGTACCTCCCGCCCGTCGAACGCCTGGGCATCCCCGCGCTCAAGGTCTCGGACGGTCCGTCGGGCGTGCGGGGTGACAGCCTCATCGGCCGGCGCTCCCTGTCGCTGCCCTGCGGAACCGCCGTCGGGTCGACGTGGAACCCCGAGCTCGTCCGTCAACTCGGCGCCGTGCTGGCCGCCGAGGCCCGCGCCAAGAACGTGCACGTGCTGCTGGGGCCGACGGTGTGCATCGTGCGCACGCCGCTCGCCGGACGGACCTTCGAGTCCTTCTCGGAGGACCCGCGGCTGACCGCCCGCATCGCCGGCGCCTACATCGAGGGCGTGCAGGACGGCGGCGTGGCCTGTTGCGTGAAGCACTTCGCCTGCAACGACCAGGAGCACGAGCGGATGACGATCAGCGCCGAGGTGGACGAGCGCACCCTGCGGGAGGTCCACCTCGTCCCCTTCGAACACGCCGTACAGGAGGCCGGCGTCTGGTCCGTGATGACCGCCTACAACAAGGTCAACGGTGTGTACTGCGGCGAGCAGCCCGACCTCATCGGCGGCGTGCTGCGCGGGGACTGGGGCTTCGACGGGCTGGTGATGTCCGACTGGTTCGGCACGCACAGCACGGTGCCCGCCGCGCTGGCCGGGCTCGACCTCGAAATGCCCGGGCCCTCCGCCTGGCTCGGCCCCACGCTCGCCGCGGCGGTGCGGGCCGGCGAGGTGGACGAGTCGGTGGTCGACGGCCAGGTGCGCAACGTGCTGCGGCTCATGGGCCGGGTCGGCATCCTGGGCGGCGGCGCGGTCGCGGCCGACGAGGCGGAGGCGGACGACCCCGGGCGCCGGGCGGTGGCCCGCCGGGTGGCGACCGAGGGCACGGTGCTGCTGGTCAACGACGGGCTGCTTGCCGTTGGACGCGGCGAGCCGTCGGCAGCGTCGCCGTCATCGGTCCGAATGCCGCGCAGTTGGCCATGGGTGGCGGCAGCTCCGAGGTGACCCCGCATCGCCGGCGGCGGGTCGACGAGGCGGTGGCGGAGCGGCTGCCCGACGCTGTCCGTCGTCTCCGAGGTGGGATGCAGGATCGACCGGGGCCTGCCGGCCATCGACCTGCGCCTGCTCGCCGACGAGACGCTGCACGTCTCGTACTTCGACAACCCGGACCTCGAGGGCGCGCCGGTCGCCACGGAGTCGGCCCACACCGCCCGGGTGCTGTGGATCGGTCCACCGCATCCCGACCTGGCCATCGGGCGCGTGCTCGGTCCGGCTGGCGGCCACGTTCGTGCCCGAGGTCTCCGGCGCGTGGCGGCTCGGGCCTCGAGAGCGCCGGGCGGGCGGTCCTGCGCCTCGACGGCGACGTCGTCGTCGACAATTCGGACCCCGTGCGCGGCTCCAGCTTCTACGGCGCGGGGAGCGAGCCGGTCGAGGTCACGTTCGACCTGGCGGCCGGTCACTCGTACGAGCTGGCGGTCGACATCTGGCCGCGCTCGGGCTCGTCCCCGATCATGGGGGCGCGCATCGGGGCGGCCCCGCCGGACACGGGCGACGAGTTCGAGCGGGCGGTGGCGGCGGCCGCGTCGGCCGACGTCGCGGTGGTCGTCGTCGGCTCCAACGGGCAGTGGGAGTCCGAGGGACACGACCGCCCCGACCTGTCCCTGCCAGGCCGCCAGCGGGAGCTGGTCGAGGCGGTGCTCGAGGTCAATCCGCGCACCGTGGTGGTGGTCAACGCAGGCTCCCCCGTCGACATGCCGTGGGCGTCGCGGGCGGGCGCCGTGTTGATGACCTGGTACCCGGGCGAGGAGGGTGCGGACGCGCTGGCCGACATGCTGGTGGGGCTGGCGGAGCCCTCGGGCCGTCTGCCGGTGACGTTCCCGGCCCGGGTGGAGGACGGTCCGGCGGGGCTGGGCGTGGAGGGAGAGCGCTACCCGGGGATCGAGGGCAAGGTCGTCTACGGCGAGGGTGTCCAGGTGGGCTACCGCTTCTACGAGACGACGCGTCTGGCGCCACTCTTCCCCTTCGGGTTCGGGCTCTCCTACGGCGACATGGCGTTCGAGGACATGTCGGCGGACGGGGACGGGGTCTCGCTCACCGTCGTCAATGAAGGCAGTCGCCGGGGCACCGAGGTCGTGCAGGTCTACGTGCGGTCACCCGAGTCTCTCGTCCGGCGCCCCGACCGGGAGCTGGTCGGTTTCGCCAAGGTCGTGCTCGATCCCGGTGAGCGCCAGACCGTGCAGATCCCGCTCGGTGCAGCCGCCTTCCGCTACTGGGACGTGGAGACCCACGCATGGCGATCCGACCCCGGTCGCTATGAGGTGCTCGTCGGCGCCTCTTCCCGTGACATCCGGGCGAGCACCGAGATCCTGTGGGGAGATCTGCCCACGACCTGATCACACTTTCTCGGCTCCATTTCGGCGCGCAGGCGTCGGACGGCGAGACCATTCTCTTTCACGATGCCCGGGACTCCACCGCACCTCCCAATGCCGGTCCGTCCCAGGCGACGGCCCAGACGTCCCACACCGCCGGCATCAGCGCTCGGTGCCGGCGGTGTGGCCGGGGTCTCTGGCAGCGACGTCGCTGCCGAACTGACCGATGCCTTCCGGGAGCGGTCCATGGCCGACGGGCGCATCGTCGCCGCCGTGGCGATGGTCTCGCAGGCCGGGACCTTCCGCGACGACGGGGCGACCTCGGTCGAAGCCTGGCTGGCGGAGCGTTTCGGATTGTCCGTGGCGACGGCCCGCTCGTACTGCCACGTGGCCGAGCAAGTCGCCCGGCCTGCCCCATCTGGTGGGGTCTTTGTGTGCGGGCGAGATCTCCTTCGACAAGGTGCGGGCCGTGGTCGACGTGGCCACGCCCCGGACCGATCAGGCGCTTGTGCGCCCAGGCCAAGGAGCTCGGTGTCCGTGAACTGGCCGAGGTGGCCCGCACCACGCGCCGCCCGGGCCCGGGCGGCTTCGGTCTCGCCGTCTCGTTCTGAGCACGACGCGTCGCTACCTGCGCTTCAACGACGGGCACCGCACCGTGTCGATGCAGCTGCCGGCCGAGGCCTATGCCCAGACCAAGGCCTGTGTGGACGCCTGGGCGAAGGCTCTCTCTCCGCGGAGGGGAGCGAGACGCTGTCCAATGAGGACAAGGTCCCTTTGGACCAGCGCCGCTGCGACGGGTTCTTGGCGATGGTGGACTCGGCCACCCCGGGCCGGCACCCGGGCTCCGCCTCGGGCTCCGCCAACGAGGGCCGCAGCCGCCCCCAACCCGTTCTTGGTGGTGGCCCATGTGCCCCTCGCAGGACCTGGTCGAGGGATCAGGTCGAGCCGGGCGAGCTGGCGGCCGAGCTCGAGCACGGTGGCCTGATCGACCTCGAGACGGTGCGGCGCATCGCCTGTGACGCCACCGTCGTGGTGGCAGTCGACGACGACGTCGGGCCACACCATGTACGAGGGGCGGGCCAAGCGCTTCCCGACCGGGGCCCAGCGACGAGAGGTGATCCGCCGGGACCGAGCGTGCCGGTTCTCGGGCTGTGCGAACGGGACCTTCGTGGCCGTGCACCACGTCGTGCCCTGGAGCCTCGGTGGCGGGACCGACCTCGACAATCTGGTCCTTCTCTGCAAACACCACCACGGGGTGGTGCACCGCAACGGCTGGTCCATGACGGGGAACCCCAATCAGGAGCTGCGGATCGAGAATCCCGGGGGCCGGGTCACGCTCTCGCGCCCTTCGGTGCTCTGGACCAGGGTGACGGCGGGGCGGGGGCGGACAGCGGCGGGTAGAAGACCCGGCGGGCGGAAGACCCGATGCCGGCGGGTACGCCTGCTGCTTGAGGTCGCCGTTCCCCGGCGCAGCCGTCAGAGAACGGAATCGGTCAGGCGCTCGGCATCGAACGGCACCCGGCCCCGCTGGAAGAAGCCCAGCCGCTCCGGGAGTTCGCGTACCGCCACAGCAGGGTTGCCGCGATACAGCGTCAGTTCGGCGGACAACCTCGTATCGACGACTGAACCGGCGGCGACAATGCTCCGGGGCGGGACCCGCGTGCCGGCCAGCAACATGCAGCCGGACATCACCACGGCGTAGTCCCCCAAGACGATCGGCCCGACCACGTACTTGTCGCGCACGAGGTCGATGGAGTGGGTCAGCACGGTGGAGCGGAACCCGGCGATCACCGCATAGCGGCCCGAGCTCCAACGTGTCGACGCAATCGATGTAGTGGTACGAGGCAATCTGGGCGTGGTCCCCGAGCAGGAGGGAGGGGTCCCGATCGGCCAGCGGCTGGGTCGGATGGTCCCACCACCCTTTGACCATGTTGCCCGAGCCGATGGTCGCGCCCTCGCCGAGCCGCAGCTCGTTGACGTTGGTGATGGTGTTGCGCCCACCGATGGACGCGCCCGGGCCCATGGAGAGGTGCCGGACCGTGAGCACGCTGGGCCCGATGTACGCGGTGGGATGGATGTCCCAGCCGTACACCCACCGGGCGACGAGCCGCTTGAGCGGCATCGGCAAGAACGCAAACACGTAGGCGAAAGCGAGCCGCATGTCAGCCGCGGTCCCCGCCGACCGGGTCAGGCACTGAGACGACGACCGGCCACCGCCGACTCGGACATCTCGTTGAAGATCCACCGATATGTCTCCAGCAGACCGTTCTCGAGGCTGACCGAGGGAGCCCAGCCCAAGCGCTCTTGGATGAGCGCGTTGTCGCTGTTGCGACCCCGCACACCCTGGGGCGCTGTGAGGTTGTAGTTCCGCTTGAGCGAGATCCCGGCAATGGCCTCGACGATGTCCACCAGCTCGTTGATCGTCACCAGCTGCTCGGAGCCGACATTGAGCGGCTCCCGCACGTCACTGGCGGTCAGTCGCAGCGTGCCCTCCACGCAGTCGTCGATGTAGGTGAAGCTGCGCGTCTGCTTCCCGTCGCCCCAGATCTCGATCGTCTCGGATCCGTCGAGCACCGCCGCCGCCACCTTGCGGCAGATGGCGGCCGGGGCCTTCTCCCGCCCCCCGTCGTACGTCCCGTGGGGTCCATAGACGTTGTGGTAGCGGGCCACCCGGGTCTCGAGCCCGAAGTCCTCGAAGTAGTGACGGGCCATCCGCTCGCTGAAGAGCTTCTCCCAGCCGTACCCGTCCTCGGGCATGGCCGGATAGGCATCGGCCTCCCGCAGTGGCTCGACCTCGGGCGACTCCTGCTTGCCGGCGGCGTAGACGCAAGCCGAGGACGAATAGAAGAACCGCTGCACCCCGGCCTGGCGGGCCGCCTCCAACATGTGGGTGGAGATCAGCACCGACAGCATGCAGAGCGCCTTGTTGTTCTCGATGAACCCCATGCCGCCCATGTCGGCGGCGAGGTTGTACACGACATCGATGCCCTCGCAGGCGCTCTGGCATGCCGTCAGGTCCTGCAGGTCCGCACTCCGGTTGTCGACATCGTCGAAGCGCTGGTACCACTCGCGCACCGGTACCCGGTCGACTCCCCTGATGTGCTCGACGCCCTGCTCGCGCAGGCGAGCAACCAGGTGGCCGCCGATGAAGCCGCCCGCTCCCGTCACCAACACGCTCGTCATCGGATGACCCTCCCTGACCCTCGACTAGCCAACGTGATGGGGGAACGGACGAGAGGCGGTCACCTTGTTGTCGGCCGCCACGTCGCCCATGGTGGATGACGGGGTGGTGGTGATCAACTTGCGGTCCGACCAGGACATATCCTGGTCACGCACTGTTCGTCTGCCGGTAACCGGGCGGCCATCGGAGCACGGAATCCGGCACCGAATCGCCGGTCCGATGGACGCGATCCGGGGCCGAACCGGGAGCGAGGTCATTGAAGACCTCCACGAAGCGGTCGGCCGCCGTGTCGGGGCTGAAGGCCCCCTCGGCATATCGTCGCCCCGCCCGGCCCATCGCCCGCCGGCACCCCTCGTCGTCGAGCAGCCGAGCCACCGCCGCCGCGGCGTCCTCACGACGGA
Organism: uncultured Acidimicrobiaceae bacterium; assembly: GCA_963755445.1. GTDB lineage: Bacteria > Actinomycetota > Acidimicrobiia > Acidimicrobiales > RAAP-2 > Bog-473. The sequence continues at coordinate 88,223 of CAVWJQ010000007.1, forward strand.
CGACGAGCCCGGCGCCGTGGGTGAGGAGGATCTCGGCCACCGAATTGTCCGGAGGCAGCACGCCCACGATGGGCCGGCCCGAGCACAGGTACGTGAGCACCTTCGAGGGCACCGAGAAGCGGGACGCGTCCGGCTCGAGCACCGCCATCAGCACGTCGGCGCTCCCCATCACGGCGGGCAGATCCGCGTAGGCCTGGAAGTCCAACAGCACCAGGTTGTCGACATCGCCGCCCCGCTCGCGCTTCCACTCCTCGAGCCAGTCGCGCCCCTTGCCCTCCGAGATCACGACCACCCGGACCGCGGGATGCGACTCCCCCAAGCGCTCGGCGATCATCGCCAGAATGCCGGGATCGTGCTTCAGCCCCAAGGTGCCCGAGTACAACACCACGGGGTGGCCGCGCAGCCCGTGGCGCGACCGCCACGCGTCGACCACATCGCCGTCACACACCGGGAGCTCGTCGATGGGCGCCCAGTTCGGCACCACGATGGTCTTGTCCGCCACGCCCCAGGCCGCAAGCCGATCGAGGAACGTCGGCGAGATAGCCACGATGGCGCCACTCCGGCGGGCGATCGTGCGCTCCACACGCTCCGCCAGACGGGCGACCAGTCCCCCGATGACGGGCAGACGCCGGCGCGCCGCCGAGCCGATGGCCTCCGAGTAGATGTCCTGGTGCCAGAACACCATCGGCACGCCGCAACGTGACAGCCGGCGGGCCAGGACCGCATGGGCCAGCAACGGCACATTGCTGATGACCGCCACCGCCGGATCCTTGGCGGCGATCGAACGGGCCGCCCGGCGCCCGTAGGACAGCTCCTGGCGGATGCGGGTGAGGATCGAGTACTTGGCGAACGCCCCCTCCATGGCGCACGGCTCGAACGACAGCGTCGTGCGGGTCGCCCGCGCTCGACCTGCAGCGAGCCCTTCCCGGTGGCATACGACGGGCAGTGCTGATGCGTCACGTCGTAGCCCGCGGCGGGCCAGCGCCCGGCTCAGCTGCGCCTGTCCCGGATGCCCCGAGTAGTCGTGCACCACGATGCGCGTCACGCCATCAGCTCCTCGACGAGCTCGCGAGCAGAGCACGACCTGCTGCGGCTCCACCGTGATGTCGGAGGCCACCCCGCGGTTCCGCCGGGATCGGACCGGGGAGCCGTCGCCCACCAGGTACCGGTACCGCAATCCCTCGACGGTCGACGCCAGGGCCCAGAAGCACTCGTTCACGTAGTCCCGGGCGAACAACTCGACGACCGCCGTGCCGGGAGCGGCAAAAGCAAGATTGGTCAGCCCGGCGCCGTGCGGCCCCACGATGCACTCGGCCTCGGCGAAGGCGCGCACCTGTTCCGCCGGCGAGAGCGCGCCGGGGTCGATGACCTCGAAGCCCCGCGGGGCGAGCGCGGCCAACCAGCGCCGCTTCGTTCTCGACGCGGCGGGTGTGCTTCACCCGGCCCCGCGTGACGTAGAGACGGCGGTGCGGCGGGCGCACGTCGTCGGGCAGGAACTGCGAGCGGAGCCAGGGCACGATCCAGGGCGGCGTGCGCAGTTGGTCGTCCGGCAGCGACGGCACGACGAGCTCGTCGGCCCGGACGTGGGGGTACTTCTCCTCGCCGAGACAGCGGTCGGCGGTCAGGCCCAGGTGGTCGAGCAGGTCGCGTTGGAAGCGCGTCGAGCGGTTCACCACGTAGGCGTCCGGCGTCGCGCCGGCCCGCCGCAGCAGCTCCAGCCGGGGCAGGACGTCGAGGACGAAGTGGTAGTAGTTCTCGCTCCCCCGCGTCGTCAGGACGCCGACGGAGCCCGGGACGTCCGTGACCGCCGGCGGGCGGCAGCGCAAGAAGACCGGGTGCTGCGACGGCTTGGTGGCTCCGTAGTAGGGCGAGAGGTCGAACAGGAGCGTGTCGTCCTCCGTCATCACCGCCCCGTACGGCGTCGAGCACGCGACCGTGCGCGGACGGTGGCCACGACGTTCGGCGCGATGTGCGCGTGGCGGTGCGCCGCGAATTGCGGGTGGTCGGCCGGGAGCCCCGCCGGAAGCGGTCGATGCAGATCCAGCGCGGCGACCACCTCCACGACCTCCACGCCCCCGTCGGGATGGGTCGCGCGTAGTCCGACTCGGAATCGGCGCGGCGTGGCGCGGCGGCGTCGACGCGGGGAGGCGGCGGGTCAGCGGGCTCAGCGCCTGCGTGGCGTGCAGCACGCCCGACTTGATGAAGGGGAAGAGCGGGCGCAGCGCGCTCGGGAGCCGGGTCACCGCGGTACTGCGGCCTATCTGCTAGAAACCTCGCGTGAGCGGGGGCAGTCACGGGCAGCGGCGCAGGACGCCACTGCGCTCCGGCAGGTGGCGCACCGGGCGCGGCGATCGGTGCACTGGGTGTGGGCGATCGCTCGCCACCCAGCGAACAAGGGCGGCCGGGTGGCGGCCGAACGGCGCGCCATCGAATGGCATTGGCGCACGCGGGGCGGGGCACGCGCGAGGCCGTCGTCACGGTGGACGGCCGGACCCGGCTGATGGCGCGGCCGCACCAGTTCAGCGGGGTGTGGACGATCTACGACGGCGTGCACGAATGGGAGGAGCTGCAGTTCTGCCTGCGCTACCTGCGCGCCCGGCGACCATTTCGTCGACGTGGGCGCGAACGTGGGCGTCTTCTCGACGCTGGTCGGGACGCGGATCCCGGGCGTGCGCATCACCGCGGTCGAGCCGTTCCCGCCGGTGCGCGAGGACCTGCTGGCCAACCTGGCGCTGAACGATCTCGTCACGTGGAGCGACGTGGTCACGGTGGTCGGCACTCCGCGCCTCAGCGACTGCGACCGGGCGAGGCGACGTTCGAGGTGCTCGACCGGCTGATGTGCTGAACCGGGCTGGCGCCGGGACGATGGCACGACGGGGACGACCGGCATCACCGTTCCCGTCACCACGCTCGACGAGCTGGTGGGTGGCGATCCGCCGGCGCTGATCAAGATCGATGTGGAGGGGTCGGAGCTGCTGCGTCATGAAGGGGCGCGGGGCCTGCTCGGCGAGCGGCCCGCCGGGGCCGGTCCGGTGCTGCTGTTCGAGCACGCCGGGTACTGCGCCGCACTTCGGCATCACGCCGGCCGAGGTGCGCGCCTTCCTGCGGGAGGTGGGCTACACGATCTACCTGCTCGACGGTGCCTGACGCCCTGGCACTCCGACGACCTGCCGCCCACCTTGAACGTCATCGCCTGCCGTGACATCGCCGCGGTGCGGGCGGCGGCTCGAGTCCCCCGGCGGCGCACCGGCCGTGCCGCCCGTGCGGGTGGACGTCGCCTACCGCTGACCGCGGTCACGGCTCGGAGACCTCCGCCACGACGTCTTCGATCACGTGACTGGTCCCGGGCACGAAGGTGCTGCGCCAGCTTGACGAGGCAGGCGCCAGCTCAGAACCGAGTAGATGGCGCCGGCCAGTGCGAGCCCGCCGGCGGCACCCCGGGTGCCGAAGAGCTCGGCGCCCCCGAGGCAGAAGATGAACAGGAAGGGCACCATGACGACGGAGAGCCGGAGGTTCTCGCTGGCGGCCCGCATGGCCCGCAGACCCGAGACGGCGGCGTTGGCGAAGCTGGCGAAGGCGACCGCCAGGCCGGCGTAGGGCACGATCGCCCGGGCCGCCGTCCAGTTGCGGCCGAACAGGCTCGCCATGGCATGGAGCGGCGCGCCGTAGACGATGCCCGTCCAGGCCATGGTCAGGGCGAAGGAGCCCACGCCGCCCATGAGGAGGAAGCGGACGGCCTTGTGCGTGTCGAGCTGGAAGCGCTTGGTGGCCAACGCGATCAGCGCCGACTGGACGCCGGCCAGCAGCACGGTGATGGGCCCGAGCGCGAGCTGCGACAGCTTGAAGACGCCGATGGAAGCCAGCGGAAGGACGAAGAGCAGCAGGTACGAGACGAAGTACGTCCATGACGTGACGAGCATGAACTGGCCGGCGAAGCGCAGGCCGACACCTCGTTCGCTCCTGTCCCAGAACTCGAGCAGCTGGCGCCGCCGCGTCCGGGCGAAATGGGCCCGCAGCGTCCACAGGCCGACCAGCGCGCCGGCGCCGCTCCAGGCCCCGAAGAGCCAGGCCAGGTGACGTCAGACCCTCCTGCTTCAGCGACGACGTAGGCCACCAGGAAGAGCACCAGCCAGGCCAGGTCGAGCCGGATGGCGTAGGCGGGGTCGTAGCGGCTGATCCCGATGAAGCGGGCGAAGTCCTGGCAGGCCATCAGCGGGAACGTGACGGCGAAGATGACGAACGGCAGCGTGAACTCGCTCGGGAGCAGGCCCCGCTGACCGCGGCGATCAGCGCGGCCACGGAGACCGAGAGGACGATGGCGGCCAGGTAGCCGCCCCGCTCGTAGTTGGACCGCAGGCCGGCGTCGGCCTCCGAGCGGGTCAGCAGGCAGTCGCTGGAGAGGCTGCGCACCAGTCCCTGGCTCAGGACATAGGTGGAGGTCAGGATGGCGAAGACCCCCAGGGCGCTGGCCGAGCTGTAGTGGGCGACGATCAGGGCCAGGGCGAAATTCGAGACGCTCGACGCGCCCTGGTCGCGCGATGGTGAGGACCATCACCCGCTGGGACGACGCCGTCGCCCGCCTCGAGCCTCGGTCCGTCCTCCGTCGTCATACCAAGTGAACGTTCGGGGAGCCGTCAGCTTGCTGCCGCGGTGTGGTCGCCATGCCTTGCAGAACGGCGGCGGCGCCCAATGCCTGCGGGCCGGGCTTCAGATACCGTGCTGCCGTGCGCGTCGTGGTCAATGCGGTGCCGGCCCGCGGCACGAGCCTCGGCGTGGTCACGGAGAACCTGCTCAGGGGGTGGGGCGAGCCTCGGACTCGACGACGAGCTCCACCTGGTGCTCCGGTCCGGCGTGTCGACTCGACGTCCCCGACGCGGTGCGGGTGCACCGGGTCGGCGGCTCCCGATCGGCCGCCATGGAGCATCGGGGTCCCCGCGCTGTGCCGTCGGTTGGGGCCGACGCGATGCTGGGCGTGACGCCCGCCACGACCGTGGCACCGCTCCCCTGCCCCCGGGCGATCATCGCCCTCGATCTCCGCCACGAGGTCCGGCCGCAGCAGTTCACGGCCCGGCGGCGCCTGCTGCGACGGGTCAGCTACGGCATCGGGTACCGCCAGGCTGACGCGATCGTGTGCATTTCGCAGCGGACACACGACGACCTGCTGGCCGCCCATCCGTTCCTGCGTGCACGCCGCGTGACGGTGGCCCGCTCGGCGCCGACCACGTCCTGGCCTGGCCGCCGCCCGCCCGGGACGGTCCCGGGTACGCGCTCGCCTTCGGCCAGTGGATGAACAAGAACGTCGACCTCGTCCTCGACGCCTGGGCGATCCTCCACTCCTCGGGGCGAGGCACTGCCGCTCGTCGTCGTCGGGCTGTCGGCGGAGGCGCGAGCAGCCGTGTCGGGCCGAGCGGCCGCCCGGGGCATCAGTGACCTGGTCACGTTGCGGCCCTGGTTGGACGACCACGAGTTCCAGCAGCAGTTCACCTCGGCCTCGCTCGTCGTCTTCCCCTCCGACTACGAGGGCTTCGGCCTGCCCGCCGTCGAGGCGATGCGCCTCGGGATCCCGGTGGTGGTGACACCCGACCCTGCCCTGCTCGAGGTGACGGGCGGTCTGGCCACGGTGATGGACGGCTGGGACGCCGCGGCCCTGGCTCGTGCCGTGCCCGTCGGCGCGGCAGACCAGGCGCGCCGGAGCTGCAGGCGGGGGTGGACCAGGCGTCGACGTTCACGTGGGAGCGCATGGCGAGCGACGTCCGGTCGGCGCTGGCGGCCTGCATCGGGTAGGTCCGCGCCGTGCCGGCTCAGGTCGGCTCAGCCGCGGCGACGGGCGAAGACGACGAGTGCCATCCACATGGAGGTCGGAAGGTGGCGTTCGACCTGCGCCACGCCTCGCCGGAGGCGGGGCCAGGGCTTGCAGTACTGCTCCAGCCCCGTCCGGCGGGCCAGGGCCAGGTCGAAATCGGCCGTCGAAGAGGCGGGCGAGGTCCTTGCGGGTGTTCATCTTGTAGGCGGTGCGGAAGACGTCTCGCTCCTCCCGCTCCGGGCTGCAGATGCTCGAGCGCCTTGGCATGGTGATCGTTGGGGACGATGCGGGCGGCGGCGGCCAGGAGCGAGTGACGGCTGATGGTGCGGGCGATGAACACGCCGCCGGGCCGGAGGACGCGGGCGAGCTCCCGCACGAAGTCCTCCGGGTCCATCACGTGCTCGAGCACGAAGTCACTGACGGCGAGGTCCACCGAGGCATCGTCGAGCGGCCACCGCCCGTCCTCGCCGATGAGACGGAACTCGTCGATGACCGGGTTCTCCTCCCCGGTCTGCTCGATGTCGATGCCGATGACCGTGCGGCCCTCGCCCCGCAGGTCCTGCCAGGCGCCACCGGGCTCGTCGAGGTCGACCAGGACGCCGCGGCCGCAGCCCACCTCTGCCACGAGCCGGGAACGGGCGGCGACGGCCTGCGCACTCACCATGAAGACGTGGGCACTGTCGAGGCCGAGGATGCGGTCGTCGAACATCTCGCCCAGGCCGAGGGGGGCACCGGCAGGTCGGGCCCTCTCCCCGTTCTGCGAGGCGTTGGGGCGTGGGCATGGGAGCGGAGGCGGCAGCCGGTGTGGGCATGGGAGCGGGCTTCTGGGCCGTCATGTCGGGCGCCTCGTGCGGGCCGCCGCCGGCACCGTGCCACTGACCCGGCGCAGGACCGGGAGGGGCTCGGCGCGCTCGTCGAGGCCGGGGCTGGGGGCGCCGGTTCTGTCGAGGCCGCCCGAACCGGCAGGGGCTCGGCGGCGGACAGCGTCGAGGCCCGGGCCCGGATCGTCAGCCGGCCGGGGGCTGCGGAAGCAGAGGGCGAGCAGGAACGGGAGCCAGAGCCAACGATCCACGAGCTCGGGTGACTGCAGGGAGAAGAACAGGACGGTCACGCAACCGGCCAGCACGGTGTCGCGCAGGGCGCGGTCCCCGCCCTTGCGCCGCCCCTGGCGCAGACGGCCGTGCAGGAGGCGGTTGAAGCACGACCCCATCATCAACGCACCGGCCGCCACCATGAAGATGCCGCCGGCGAACCAGTACAGGATCACGATGTTGTGCGCCGGGTAGTACACGCCCACATCGGCGTCGTAGTACACGGCGATGGTCGTCTGATCGAGCCCGTGCCCGATGATCGGGCTCTGCACGATCCCGCTCCACGAATGCTCCAGGGTCGCCACGCGCGGGTTGACCGTGTTGTACCCGGTGTTCGTCCCGGTCGTCTGCTCGATGCGGGCGATGGGGTTCAGGTCGAAGTGGCTCCCGTTCGACTGCACCGAGACGGCGACGAGGTAGACCACCGCCAGCGCGGCCACCACACCGAGGACGGTGCGCAGACGGAAGCCCCGTGTGATGAACAGCACGAAACAGCCCACCAAGCGTGCTGGACATGCCCGAGACGCTGGCGCTGAAGATCAGCGCGCTGGCGAGCACCGCGATGCACACGCCCACGTACCAGTACCGGCGCAGTCCCACTTCGACGACGAGCCCGATGGCGAAGACCAGGCCCAGGGCGAAGGTGACGGCGGCGATGTTGGGCTGGTTGCTCAGGCCGACGGCACGCGAGCCTTCGAGGCTGGCCTGGTGGCTGTAGCCGAGGACGTGGAACTCGGTCTGGAGGAAGGCCACGAAGGCCGAGACGGACGATCCGACGATGAAGGCCACCATGCCGGCCCGGATGCGGTCTGCGTTGTCGAGGAGCTGGCGCAGCATCCACTGCAGCACGAAGAAGACGAAGATGGCGTTGAAGACCACCTGCAGCGAGGCTGTCTTCGAGACGGCCTGGGCCGATGCCACGACGCCGGCGAGGATCCAGACGAACGAGCCGAAGTACCAGGCGGGTGCCGGTGGCGCCTTCGGTGGGGGGCGCCGCGTGAGGACCATGAACACGGCGGCGATCAGGAAGCACAGATCGCTGAGGTCGAAGGCCTTGCCGATGCGGTAGTGCAGCAGGGGCAGGAAGACCAGGCCGACGTAGACGAGGCGGCGCGCCACGACCACGAAGAGGTCCTCCTTGACCATCCTCGTCCCCACGTGCTCCCACGTGCCCCACGTGCTCGTGCCGACCGTGCTCGTCCCCACGCAACGGAAACTGCAGGCGCCTCCGTTGCCTACGGCTCATCCGATCGGATGAATGGGAGCAAGAACCGCGCGCTGCGGCACGTTCCGCAACCGATGAGTGATCCACTCGAGACTGAGCAACCTGGGTTGCGGGCCTACTCGGCGGCCCGGAGCCGGTCCGGCGCACGAGCCCTCCGGGCTGCGCGAGTACGCCCTGCTGCTGTGGCGCAAGCGGGTCACGATCCTGGTGGTGGCCGCCATCTGCGTCGGAGCCACCCTGGCCTACTGCATCCTGACCAAGCCCACCTACAGGCTTCGGCGTCGGTGCTGTTGGAGCCGCCGATCTCGCAGACGCTCGTGGAGGCCAACTCCCCCGCCGGCATCGCCCCGCTCGCCAACGTGCCCGACGGGATTCGAGGTGATCGAGAGCTCGTCGGTGGCCCAGCTCGTGGCCAAGACGCTGCCGGGCGCCCCCGCGGTGACGGCGACCCAGGTCGGCACGACCGACGTGGTGCAGGTGTCGGTCCGCTCCAAGGACCCGCAGGCCGCCGCGGCGGCGGCCAACGCCTACGCCAAGGCCTACATCGCCTTCGAGCAGAAGCAGACGCAGGACACCTTCACCTCGGCGCAGGCGCAGGTGCAGAACAAGATCGACACCCTGCAGCTGGCCATCGCCAACCTGAACTCCCAGATCCGCTCCGCCCCGGCGACGACCAACGTGCACGCCCGGACGAGACGCAGCTCGGGGACCTGCAGGGCCAACTCGCCGACGCTGCAGAACCAGCTGCAGAACTACCAGTTCTACGCCTCGCAGGGGGTGACGACGGAGGCGGGTCAGGTCATCTCGACGGCCACGGCACCCAGCAAGCCGGTATCGCCCAAGACGATCGAGTGGACGGTGCTGGCCCTGATCTTCGGCCTGATCCTCGGGATCGGCGTCGCCCTGCTGGTGAACGCCCTGGCCCCGCCCCGCACGGACTGACCCGATCGCCGGCTGACCCAAACGGAGGCTGACCGCAGGTCGGGCGCCTCTCGGCCGTTTCCCATCCAGAACATGGAGGTCGGGGGGATGTCCGGATCACGACGTACGTGGCCCGTTGGAAGGGCACGGTGCCGTGGCGCCTGGTGATGGGCGCCTGCGCCATGCTGATCCCGCTGTCGGCCTTCGTGGTGGCGCCGTTCATGCCCGGCGGAAGCAGCCCGGCCCCCGCGGCCAGGGCGGCGCAGAGCTTCGGGGCGAGCACGAGCCGCGGCCGACACCGTGACCGGGGCGCACGACGCCGGACGCCAGCACCTGGGCACCGCAAGCCGGCGACGTACGGGACGGGCTCGTTGCTCGACATGCCCGTCACCATGGCGGACGGCACCGTCCTGCGCGCCGACGTCTACTTCCCGACGACGCCGGGGACGACCACGGCGGCCAACGGGCTCTTCCCCGTGCTGTTGCAGCAGACGCCGTACGGCAAGGCGTTCATCGTGGACGCCTCGGCCATCGCCAACACCAACGTGGAGTACCTCGTCGACCGCGGCTACATCGTCGTCATCGCCGACGTGCGCGGCACCGGGGACTCGGGCGGCACCTTCGACCTGTTCGACCCGGTGCAGTCGACCGACGGCGTCACCTTGGCCCGTTGGGCCGCCAAGCTGCCGCAGTCGAACGGCGAGGTCGGTCTCTTCGGCGAGTCCTACATGGGCATCAACCAGTTCCAGACGGTGCAGGCGGCGGGGAACGGCTCGCCGATCAAGGCCATGTTCCCCATCATCTCGGGCAACGACCTGTTCGCCGACACCGTGACGCAGGGCGGCATCCCCGACACCGAATTCGCCGCCACCTATGTCGCGCTCTTGTCGGGGTTGAACCTGACCAACCCGGCGCTGGAGCCGCTGGTGGAGGCGGCCGAGAGCGGCAATTCCGCCGACGCTGGCCAGCGGGCTGGCGGCGCTGACGCCCACCGAGACCGCGCACAGCCAGGTCCTGGTCTCGTTCCTCAAGCTCGTCCTCGACGTCGAGACCGGACAGGGCGACGACGCCTTCGACCAGAGCTACTGGGCCGCCCGCAGCCCGGCCCAGGACCTGGCGTCTGTCGTGAAGGACAAGATCCCCGCGTTCTTGGTCGGCGGGTGGAACGACCTCTTCGAGCAGGGCGAGCCGCTCAACTACGTCGGGCCTGCAGAACCTCTACGACGGCCGCTCGCAGTACGCCGCCATGACGCCCGACGCAGGCCGTCACGCCCCGCTACCAGCTGCTGATGGGGCCGTGGCAGCACGTCACGACCGGGACCGGCGTCAACATCTCGGCGCTGGAGCTCGAGTGGTTCGACACCTGGCTGCTGGGCGAGCACACGCCGCTTGTCGACGACGACGACGCCGCTGCATCTGGACATCGAGAACTCGGGCGGCTCGTGGGTCGACGCGCGCGCAGTGGCCGCTGCCCGCCGCCACGCCGACCTCGTACTACTTCGGCGCCGGTCGGAGCGGGAGCGACGCGGTCTCGCCCAACGACGGCGTCCTGTCGCCGCAGGCGCCCACCGCGGTGGCGGGCGCCGACACGGTCGCCTGGACGGGGACGACGAGCCCGTGCGACATTCAGACGGACCAATGGGGTGCCGGGGCGCTCGCCCTCGGCTTCCAGTCCTTGGACACCAACGACCCCTGCGACCTCAACGACGTGACGCTCGGGACCGGGCCGGGCGCGCTGACCTACACCACGGCGCCCGTCGACTCGCCCGAGGTGCGTGGCGGGACCGATCGACGCGACGTTGTACACGACATCGACCGGGTACCGACACCGAGTTGGCGGCCACGGTCGAGGCCGTCTCGCCCTCGGGTGACAGCGTGCCGCTGTCGTCGGGCGCACTCGACGGCGACCATGCGGGCGGTCGACCAGAGCCGGAGCTGGACGACGGCGAGCGGGCAGATGTTGCTGCCGGTGCATCCGTTGACCCAGGCGTCGCAGCGCCGATCGTCGCCGGGCAGGTGACCCGCCAGGACATCGCCATCTTCCCGACCATGGCCGAGCTCCCGGCCGGCTGGCGCCTGCGGGTGACCATCACGACGGGTGACACGCCGCACCTCTTCCCCACCCTGGCCCAGGTGCCCAAGCTGGTCGGGGGCATCTACCAGGTACAACGCAACGCAGGCGCGGCGTCCTCGCTGACGGTCCCGCTGGCCCCGGCGTCGGCCTTCACGCGTGCCCTGCGGGTCCGATCTGCTCCGCCGCCGGCCCCTGACCAGGGCAGGGGGCCTGAGGGCCTCCCGTACCATGGCGGGTGCCGCCCTCGCCCGACGCCATCCCGCCCGATGATGGCGGTGGCGGCGACGACGGGACGTCCATCTCCCTGGAGGAGATCGAGGACGCCGTCGTCGACGGGGACGCCGTCGTCCCCGCCCACAGCGGCACGGCCCGGGCGGCCCTGTCGCACCGCACCTTCCGCATCGTCTTCCTCGGCGCCTTCGCCTCGAACATCGGCACCTGGATGCAGAACGTGGTCCTCGGCGCCTACGCCTACGACCTCACGCACTCGGCGACGTTCGTCGGCGTCATCATCTTCGCCCAGCTCGGGCCGACCCTGGTCCTGCCGATGGTGGGCGGCCTGCTGGCGGACAAGATCGACCGGAAGCGCTTCCTGATCATCCTGTCGCTCGAGCAGCTGGTGTTCTCCCTCGGCGTGGCGCTGGTCGCGGCCTCGCCCCACCCCTCGCACGTGTTGCTGGTCGTCATGGTGCTCGGCGTGGGCGCCGGCAGCGCCATGTTCGGCCCGGCCTACTCGGCGGTCCTGCCCGGGCTGGTGGGCAAGGAGGACCTGCCCGGGCGCCATCTCGCTTGAACTCGGCGCAGATGAACGCCTCCCGGGTCATCGGCCCGGTCATCGGCGGCGTGCTGTACTCACTGGTCGGGCCGGCCTGGCTCTTCGCCGGGAACGCGGCCACCTACCTCTTCGTGATCGCCGCGCTCATGTTGGTGACGCTGCCCGGCGGTGCGGCAGACGCCGACAGGGGCGAGCCGGTGGCGGAGCTGACGGCCGGCATCACGGTGGCCCGCCACGACCGGGTGGTCGGGCGGTGCCTGGTCACCGTCTTCGTGTTCTCGCTCCTGGCCCTGGCCTTCATCGGGCAGATGCCCGTGGTGGCCGCGCACAACCTCGGCATCAACCTCTCCAAGTCGGCCGACTACGGGATCCTGTACGCCTCGTTCGGCACCGGCGCGCTGCATCGGTGCCATCTCCATCGGGACGGTCTTCGCCCGGACCTCGAAGCCGATGCTGGTGCGGGTCTGCCTCGTGGGCTACTCGCTGTCGCTCTGCGCCTTCGCCCTGCAGCGCAGCCCGGTGCCGGCCGACGTGGCCGTGGCCATCACGGGCGCCTTCTACTTCGCCTTCATCACGGCGTTGAACACCACCCTGCAGGCCCGGGTCGACGAGAACGTGCGGGGCCGGGTCATGGCGCTGTGGATGATGGGCTTCGGGGGGACGGTCGGCGTCGGGCAACCTGCTCATCGGGCCGGTGGTGGAGGCGGTCGGCATCACCAGCGTGCTGCTGTTCGGCGCCGTCGTCGCGCTGGGGCTGGCCTGGTACGCCGACGTGCGGCACGCCGCCCGAGGTTCAGGTGGTGCTGGGGGCCGAGCTGGCCCAATAGGCCTCGCGCAGGGCCTTCTTGTAGAGCTTGCCGTTCTCGCCCCGGGGCAGCAGGTCGGTGAAGTCGACCGTGCGCGGGCACTTGTAGTGCGAGAGGTTGGCCCGGCAGAAGGCGATGATCTCCTGCCTCGAGCTCCGGGCCGGGCACGATGCCGGGGGCGGGCTGGACGACGGCCTTGACCTCCTCCCCCATTTCGGGGTCCGGGATGCCGAAGACGGCCACGTCGGCCACGGCGGGGTGCAGCGACCAGGACGTCCTCGATCTCCTGCGGGTAGATGTTGACGCCGCCGGAGACGATCATGAAGAGCTTGCGGTCGGTCAGGTACAGGTAGCCGTCGTCGTCGACGTGGCCGACGTCCCACAACGTGGACCAGCCCTTGTCGTTGAACGTCTGGCGGGTCTTCTCGGGATCGTGGTTGTACTCGAAGGTGGCGGCGCCGGCTGCGCGCGCCGAAGTAGACGACGCCGTCGTCGCCGGTCGGCAGGTCCTCACCGTCGTCACCGCAGACGTGCACCTCGCCCCAGATGGCCTTGCCCGACGGAGCCCGGGTGGGTCAGGGCCTCGGCGGACGTGATCCAGGTCATGCCCAGGCCCTCGGTGCCCGAGTAGTACTCGTGGATCACCGGGCCCCACCACTCGATCATGCGCCGCTTGACCTCGGGCGCGCAGGGCGCGGCGGCGTGCACCACCGAACGCAGCGACGAGAGGTCGTAGCTTGTTCCGGACCTCGTCGGGGAGCTTGAGCATGCGCACGAACATGGTCGGGACGAACTGCGCGTGCGTGACCTTGTGCTCCTCGATGAGGGCCAGGCATTGCTCGGGGTCGAAGTGCTCCATGACCACGACCGTGCCGCCCATGCGCTGCGCCGTCATGGACCAGACCAGCGGGGCGGAGTGGTAGAGCGGCGCCGGGCTCAGGTAGACGTCCCCGGGGCGAAGCCCATGATGCCGCCGAGCATGCCGGAGAGCACGACGTCGGACCCGAAGGGCTGGCCGGTCAGCGGGCGGCGGATGCCCTTGGGGTGGCCGGTGGTCCCCGAGGAGTACAGCATGGCCGAGCCCTCGACCTCGTCGGCCAGCGGCTCGGCGGGCGCCCCGGCGACGAACTCGTCGTACGACGTGTGGCCGCGGCGGCGGGCGTGGCGCCGATCATGAGCCGGAGCTCGACGGCGGGGGTGCGGCTCACCAGCTCCGTCGCGAGCGGCGCCAGCGCCTCCGAGGTGATCAGGGTGTGGGCGCCGCAGTCGACGACGATGTAGGCCGCTTCGTCGGCGGCCAGGTGGGTGTTGACCATCGTGTAGTAGAGGCCGGATCGCTGCAGGGCGAACGCCACCTCGTGGGTGCGGTCGTCGTTGGGCAGCAGCACGGCCACGTGGTCGCCGGGCCGCAGCCCGTGGGCGAACAGGGCCTGGGCCAGGCGGCTCGAACGCTCCTCGAGCTGGGCGAAGGTGACGACCTGGCCGGCGGCCGTGATGACCGCCGGGCGCTCGCCGTCGCTGGCGGCATAGGTGGCGGGGCGGAAATGGGTCGGACTGGTCGTCGTCGGGGCTCACCGCCCTCTTCTAGCCCAGGCGACGGGCTCGGGCGCCCACCCGGGTCGGGCCGCGGCGAGCCGTAGTCCGGGGCGCTCACCTGCGTTCTCGAGGTACGGCCATGAGGCCGCGACCGCATCGACGCCACCGACGCCGTCGGAGGCCGTCGCGACACCGTGACGCGCACCTACTGCACCATTCTTTCGACGAACTACCTCCCCAAGGCGCTCGCCCTGGCCGAGAGCCTGCGCCGCCACGAGGACGGGGCGATCCTGCGGATCCTGTTCATCGACATGCGCCGAGGACGACGAGCTGCCCGAGCTGGCGGGTGTCGACTGCCTGAGCACGGCCTCGCTCGGTCTGTCCCGGCGCACCAGTCATGGAGCTCGCCATGTCCTACGACCTGGTCGAGTTCGCCACCGCGGTGAAACCGCTCCTGCTGCAGCGGCTGCTGCGAGGACGCCGACCAGGCCGTGTACCTCGACCCCGACACCTATCTGACCGCGCCCATGGTGGAGCTGCCGGGCGCGCTCGAGGCGTCGCCGCGGGGCATCCTGCTCACGCCGCACTTCCTCGGGCCGCCGCCGTCCGGGCGCGGACCATTCCGACGGCCACCTCCTCCTGGTGGGCGTCAACAACCTCGGCTTCTGCGCCGTCGACCGCCGGTCCGATGCCCGCCCTCGACTGGTGGTGGTCGCACCTCGGCACCGAATGCCTCTACGACCCGCTGGCCGGCCTCTTCGTCGACCAGAAGTGGATGGACATCGGCGCTCGCACTTCCAGGCGGCCAGCTTCCGCCACGCCGGCTACAACGTCAGCGTCGCCAACCTGTGGGAGCGTCCGCTCGCGCTCGACGGCGACGGCTACCGGATCGCCTCGACCGGCGAGCGGCTCCGCCTGTTCCACTTCCACGCCTTCGACTCGAGCGCGCCCGAGAAGCTGTCGGTCCGCGCGCTCAGGACTCCTACGCCCACCTGGTCGCAGGACGACAGCGTGCTCCTGCAGCTGTGCAAGGAGTACGCCGCCGTCCTGTCGCTCTACGAGGAGCAGCTCCCGCCGGCCCCGCCGTACCCGTATGCGACGGACACCCGGGGCAGGCACGATCTCGCGCCAGCTCCGCCGCGCCTACGGCCGGGAGCGCCAGGCGAGCGCCGTGCCCGCTGCCGTCGCCTTTCGAGCCTTCCGAGGCGGCTGCCTACGAGCGCTGGCGGCGTCGGGCCTGGCTCGCCATCGGCCGCGGGCTGCTGCACGAGGGCGCCAAGTGCGTGCGGATCGTGCTGCCCGAGGAGTACGACCACATCAAGAAGCGCTTCCCGCGACTGGCCGGCAGGCTGCAGGACCGCTTCGGGGGCGGGAGCGGGAGCTGGGGGTAGGACGGGACCGTGCAGGGACGGACAGGACGGGGCGCCTACCAGCGCCTCCGCCAGTAGGCGCCGAACCCGTCGATGTCCACGATCTCCTCGTCGATCCCGTGGGCCTGGCGGTAGTCGAGCACCGCTTGCCCGGCCTGCGACTGGTGGCTCCCGAAGTCGTCGATGATGCAGAAACCACCCGGGTGAGAGCTTGGGGTAGAGCGCCTCGATGGCCTGCCAGGTCGACTCGTACATGTCGCCGTCGAGCCGCATCACCGACAGCGCCTCGATCGGAGCGCGTGGGCAGGCGTGTCCTTGAACCAACCGACCAGGAAACGCACCCGCTCGTCGAGCAGGCCGTAGCGCTCGAAGTTGTGACGCACCTGATCGGCGCCGACGCTGAGCCCGCCGCGCGTGTGCAGATCGTCACCCTGTCGGCGGGGTACAGCGCGGCGTTCGGAGCGGGCAGGCCCTGGAACGAGTCGGCGACCCAGACGTACGCGGCTCGTGTCGCCGCGGGCCACCAGGTTCGCCTTCATGAAGATGCAGGCTCCACCGCGCCAGACGCCGGCCTCGAGCAGGTCGCCCGGCACGTCGTCATTGAGCACCGTCTGCACGCAGTGCTCGATGTTGTCCATCCGCCGCAGGCCGATCATCGACTCCGCCCGCGACGGCCAGTCCCGTCCGATCTCCCGCAGCGTGGGGTCGTACGGCTTCTTGTAGACGATCTCGACGTTGACCCGCGCCGCCACGTCGCCCACGAGATTGGCGACACGTCGCTTCCACGAGGCCGAGCCGGCGGTACGGACGCCGCCGAGGATGCTGTCGTTGTCCTCTGCCAGGGACCCGGTCAGGCTTCGTTTGAGCAGGTCCAGATAGAGGGACGTTTCCGCGGTGGTTCGGTCGAGCGTCACGCAGGAGGAACGACCACTCAGGCGGGAGTCCTACGCCTCGACCTCCAGAACCTGCTCGCCCCGATGGAAGAAGCCCAGGGTCTCGGGCAGGGTGCGCACGGCCTCGGCCGGGTTCCCGCTGTAGAACGTGAGCTCGTCGGTCAGCGGCGTGTTGATGACGGAGCCCGGCAGAGACGATGGAGCGGGCCGGCACCTTGGTCCCGCTGAGCAGCGTGGACCCTGACATCACGGCGGCATGGGCGCCGATCTCGACCGTACCCGTCACGAAGCGGTCACGCACCAGGTTCAGGCTGTGCGTGAGGATCGTGCAGCGGAACCCGGCCAGCGAGCTGTAGTCGCCGATCTCGACCCGATCGGCGCAGTCGATCTCGTGGGCCATGGTGATCATGGCGTGCTTCCCCATGACCAGCGAGGGACGCCGGTTCGGCGAATGCGGGAAGGGGTCGGCTGCCGGGTCGGCCGAGCGGGGGAACCCGGTGATCCAGTTCCGGGCGGCGATGCTCGCACCCTCGGCCAGGCGCAGCTCCTCGAGATCCCTGATCACGTTCAGCGGGCCGATGCTCGCACCCGGGCCCATGGACAAATGCCGCACAAGGATCACACTCCGACCGATGTACGCCGTCGGGTCGAATGTCCCACCCCAGGAGCCATCGCCCCAGGTAGCCCTTCATTCGGGAGGGCAGCACGAGCATGCAAAAAGCCAAGAGAAGCCGCAAGCATCCCCCCTTTGGTCCGTTTGTAGAAGGTGGAGACGGCAACTCTATCCACAGCCCGTGATGGCCAAACCTTGCCCCCGCGGGGACAGGCAGCGTCGTCGCTCGGGACGGAGGAACGGGTCATGGGCACTGAGAACACGGAGATCTACGCGCCTGCAGCGCACTACGACCGCGTCCACCGCGCCTGGCAGCTCATCATGGGCGAGGAGTTCCACTACGGGTTCTTCAGATCCACGGCGACACTCCCTGGAAGAGGCCACTCACGCGCTGACGCAATCGATGCTCGATCGGGCCGCCACCCAGCGCGGGTGAGCGGGTCCTCGACGTCGGATGCGGGACGGGCCGCCAGGCCTGCGACCTCGTCGCCGCTGCAGGGGCATCGGTACTGGGCATCACGACGAGCGCGAGCGGGGTGGCGGCAGCGACGGCACTCGCTGCCGACGCGGTCTGCCCGGCGCACGATTCGAACAGCGCGACGGCACCGACAACGGGCTCGAGGACGAGACGTTCGATGTCGCGTGGGTCCTCGAGTCGTCGCATCTCATGCGCGACAAGCCGGCGCTGCTGCGCGAGTGCGTGCGCGTGCTCGTTCCGGGAGGCCGACTTGTGCTGTGCGACATCATGCGCAAGCGCGACATCCCGTTCTCCGAGGTCGGGGGCCCGGCGCGAGGACTTTGCGCTGCTCCGGCGAGCCTTCGGTGATGCCCACATGGAACCGCTCGACGACTACGCCTCGACCCTGGCCGACGCTCGGGATGACCATCACGCGACGCCACGGACATCAGCCAGCCGACCCTGCCGACGTTCGCGGCCTGGCGGGCGAACGTCGACACCCACGAGGACCTCCTGCTCACTCTGATCGGCGAGGCAGGGCGTGGACGATTTCGTGGAGTCGACGAACGTCCTCGAGGGGTTCTGGAAGGACGAGACCCTCGGCTACGGGATCCTTGCCGCCATCAAGGGTCGCTGAGGGTCGCGACGCGACTCCGACGTTCGACCAATCGACACAGGAAGGGGAACACATGGAAGTACGACAGGACCAGGCGCATGCCGTCATCACCGCATTCCTCGGGCGCACCGACAAGGGCGCGGCAGGGATGGACCGACGACACGGGACTCTGGGGCGACGGGCTCGGCCTCGACTCCCTCGAAGCGGCGGAGCTCTCGGCCATGCTCGAGGACGAGTTCGGCTCCGACCCCTTCTCGGCGGGCGGTGAACTGCCCGAGACCGTCGGCGACATCGTCGCACTTCTATGCCGCCGTCCGGACCGAATGATCAGTCTTCTCGAGGCGGCAGCCGCCTCTGGTCCCGACCGAGTGGCGGTCGTCACACCAGAGGTCCTCACTGACGTACGGCGAGCTGCTCGACCATGCCCGACGAGTGGCATCGAACCTGCGGCGACGCGGCATCACACGCTTCGCCGTGGCCGAACCCGATGCGGCTGGGTACTGCGTCTGCTGGCGGGCGCCTCCCTGGCCGGCGCGGAACCGTGCCAGTACCAACCTGACACGGACGCCCGAGCACTGGTCGACGAGATCGGCGCGCTCGGGCACACCGTTGTCGTGACCCGACGCGACGACCTCCGACCGGCTCGCTCGACGTATTGCGGCCCGAGGCGCTCTTGAAGTTGCACCCGTCGGGGCCGACGGACCTCACGGCACCGGAACGGACGCGGTCGACGGATCCGACCCCGGCGACGTGGGCCCGACGAGAGCCCCAACCACTCGTCATCCGGACCACCGGCACCACCGGAGCGCCGAAGGCGGCGCGTCACGATTGGCGCGTCCTCGGCCAGACCGTGGCCAAGGTCGCGGCCGGCACCCGACCAGCGCTGGCTCCTCGCCTACGGCCCGCAGCAGTTCGCCGGCGATTCAGGTGCTGCTGCACGTGGTGGCCAGCGGGGCGACACTCGTGGCACCGTTTCCGCGTCAACCCAAGAACGGCCTCGACGCCCTCCTGTCCGAGGACGTCACCTGCGTCAGCGCCACACCGACCTTCTGGCGCTTCCTCCTCGCCGAGGCCCGCAGCCGACAGGTGCGGCTCCCGCTGCTGCAGCAGGTCACCCTGGGCGGCGAGGCCGGTCCCGGCGACCTCCTCGAAGAGCTCTGTGCCGCCTTCCCTCTGGCCCGGGTGTCCCAGGTCTACGCCTCGACCGAGTTCGGCTCCATCACCTCGGTGACGCGACGGGATGCCGGGCATCTCGATCGCGTCACTCTGGAGCGCGGCGAACCCGGCATCCAACGTGCGAGCCGAGAATGGCGAGCTGTGGGTGCGGGCCGAGGCCGGCATGCTCGGCTACGTCGACGGTCGCACGGCGACGCCGACGGCGACCGACGCCGAGTGCGACGGCGTGGCGGCCGACCGGTGACCTCGTCGAGATCGTCGGCGACCCGCGTCCTGTTCCGGGGCCGGCAGTCCGAGATCATCAACGTCGGCGGCGTCAAGGTGCACCCGCTGCCGGTCGAGGGGCGGATCCTGGCCTGGAGTCCGTCGAGGCCGCCCGCGTCTTCGGGCGCCCGAGCAAGCTGACCGGGGCCATCGTCGCCGTCGACATCGTGCCCGTCGGCGGCGTCGGGACCGCAGACGTCGACGACAATCCGGCGAGCGTCAAGGAGGCGGTGGCCGACCTGCCGCGGGCCTGGCAGCCGCGCAGCGTGACCTTCGTCGACGTGCTCGAGACCCGGGGCGGCAAGACGGTCAGGGGGACGGAAGCGATGAGCGAGCACCGACAGCCGCGTGTCGCCCTCGTGACCGGTGGCAGCCGGGGCCTGGGCGCCGGGCTCGTCGAGGCCTTCCTCGACGCGGGCTACTGCGTCGAGACCTGCGCCCGCACCGACCACCGATGAGGTCCGGGCCTGGGAGGACGACCCCGAGTGCAAGGAACGCTTCCACTTCACCCCGGCCGACGTCTCCGACCGCGGCCGACGCGGAGCGCTTCGTCAAGGAGGCCGCGGCGCGCTGGGGCCGTATCGACGTCCTGGTGAACAACGCCGGCGTCGCCCGCGAAGGTGTGATCGGACTGTTCGGTGACGAGGCGCTCGACCAGGTGGTCGACCTGAACCTCAAGGGCACCGTCTACGTGACGCGGGCGGCAAGCCGGGTGATGCTGGCCCGGCGCGCCGGGGCCATCGTCAACATCTCCTCGGTCGTCGGCCTGTCCGGCTACCGCGGACTCGCGGTCTACGGTGCCACCAAAGCGGCGCTCGACGGGCTGCACCCGGGCCTCGCCCGTGAGCTCGGGTCACGCGGCATCACGGTCAACAGCGTGGCGCCCGGGTACCTGCGCACGGAGATGAGCCACGGGCTGGACGAGGACCAGCTCGGGCAGATCGCCCGGCGAACGCCGCTCGGCCGACTCGGGGAGCCCGACGACGTCGCGCGGGCCGTGCTGTTCCTGATCGACCCCGCCAACACCTTCCTCACCGGTCAGGTGCTGGTGGTCGACGGCGGGCTGACCTGTTGACTGATGACCGGGCTCGATCAGCCCCGCTTGGGCGACCAGGTCCAGCGGCGGAGGCCCACGAAGGCGCCCGCAACCCCCCAGATGACCATCACGCCCAGGTCACGCCAGGGCCACAGGGGCGTACCGGGTTGGCCGGTGAACGAACCCACCAGCGCGTCGATGAGATGGCGAATCGGGAAGAAGTCGGCGAAAGTCGCCAGGCCCGAACCCGGAGCGATCGGGAACCACAGCCCCGACAACGCGACGAGGATGAAGAACGTGAGGCTCACCATCGGGCCGGCGGCGTCCGCGTTGGGCACCAGTGTGCTCATTCCCACGCCCAACGCGCTGTAGCAGAGCATGGCGACGAGGAGCGTCACGATGAACGGCGGCCAATGTGCCGGACCGTGCACGCTGTACCCGAGCCGACCGATCACCAGCAACAAGATGACGCCGAGCGCGGCGACGATCATGGCGTTGAGAAGGACGGCGGCCATCGCCATCCAGGTCGGCAGCGGGCTCAGCCGGAGTCTCTTCAAGAGACCCATCTCACGCCGATTGACCAACTGGATGGCGAGAATGGTGAAGCAGGCGGCCATGACGCCATAGCCACAGAACCCCGCCACGTAGTAGTCGATGAGCTTGATGTGGCCGTACGAGCTGACCGTCGTCGTGCCCGCAGTCGCGCCCAGCAGGATCAGGAACACGACCGAGAACGCGATGGTCATCGAGCGCGCCGATCGGGTTCAACCAGAACGAGAGCTGCTCGAAACCCACCTGGCGCGCCACGAGCGGCAGATCACTCAGGCCGCGGAACGAACCCTTCTCGGGGACGCCGAAGTCGAGCGGGGCGGACGTCGTGCGCTGTTGGCTGCAGACATGGGGGCACTCACCCGTCGGACCTCGTCAGACCCAGGTAGATGTCCTCGAGGGACTCGCGCAGGACCGACAGCCCCGCCAGCGGCGTAGCCGCCCTCCAACGCCCAGCCGGTCAGGTCGTGGAGCACGCGCAGCTCGTCCTCGGTGTGGATGACGACATGGTCGTCGGTGGTCGGCTCGGCCGGCAGCGGCAGCTCTCTGGGTGCCACGCCGTCCGGCAGTCGGAAGCGGATGGTGACCGCACCGAGGTCACGGCCGCCGATGGACGACGGCGTTCCGCTTGCCACGATCTCCTGGCCGAACAGCACGGCCACCCGATGGGCCAGCGCCTCGACCTCGTCCATGTAGTGCGTCGTGAGCAACACCGTCGTCCCGCCGGAGGACAACCGCTTGATCAGGTCCCATGTATCGCGCCGACCGGCCGGGTCGAGTCCGGTGGTCGGCTCGTCGAGGAACAGCAGCTCGGGATTGCCGATGATGCCCAGCCCCACATCGAGGCGACGCTGCTGGCCGCCCGAGAGCTTCTTGATCCGCTCGTCCGCCTTCTCACGCAGGCCGATGAGATCGATGACCTCGTCAATGGGCCGCGGGTTCGGGTAGTAGCCCACGTTGCGCGAGAGGACCTGCCGCACCGAGTAGTAGGGCTCGATCGCCAACTCCTGGAGCACCACGCCGATGCGGGTGCGCAGCCAGCGCTGCGTGCTGTGGTCTGCCGGGTCGACGCCGAGGGTCCGCACCGCGCCACCGCTCCGGTCCCGGAATCCCTCGAGGATCTCGACCGTCGTGGTCTTGCCGGCGCCGTTCGGGCCCGAGCAGGGCGAACACTTCGCCCTTCTGCACCTCGAAGCTCACGTCGCGCACGGCCACCGTGTCCCCGTAGGACTTGGACAGGTGCTCCACGCTTATCGCCGGCATCGACACCCGACCCCGACGTACGGCCCGAGGCAGACGTGCCGCTCCGGCGTCAGCCCCACCATGAGAGCCGACGCTACGGGCCGCGGTGCCGCGGCCGGCGGCACGTCAGGAGGCCGCCGCGACCTCCTCGGCGCGCCGGGCGCGGCCAGCTTCCTGCCGCGCTCGCCTCGACGACCTTGTCGAGGAGGTCGCGCAACTGGCGCAGCTCCGACTGCGACAAGGCCGAGAAGGCCGACGGAGGGACCGAGAGGATCTCGTCGATCTCGTCGGCCACGGCGCGTCCGGCATCGGTGAGCACGATGATCTTGACGCGCCGGTCGTCGGGCGCGGGCTCCCGGCGGGCCAGGCCCCGCTCGTCGAGGTCGTCGACCAGCGCGGTGATGTACGAGGGGTCACAGCCGATGCCGCGGGCCATCTCGCCCATGGAGACGCCGTCGTGCTTGGCCAGGCGCACCAGCGTCTTGATCACGCCGGGCGAGAGCTTCAGCGCGCGCCGAGGGCGGCCATCCGCTCCACGTGCTCGCCGTCGAAGGCGACGCGGCGCAGGCGCTCGAAGGCGTCCTCGGCCACTCCCATGGACCGATTGTCCCACCGGGGAAACTCTTTGACAACTCCATACCTTTGAGTATTATGAAGTAATCGCCATGGCCTCCACCCAAGCAACCCCCCTCCTTCACCCTCACGCCCGAGCTCCGGCGCACCTCCAGCGTGGTCGTCCTGGGATCGATCATGTCGATCCTCGACACCACCATCGTGGCGGTGGCGCTGGCCACGCTGGGCCGGGACTTCCACGTGTCGGTCACGACGATCCAGTGGGTCGCCACCGGCTACCTGCTGGCCCTCGTCCCTCGTCATCCCCGTGACGGGCTGGGCGGTCGACCGCTTCGGCGCCAAGTTGGTCTGGATGACCTCGCTGACCCTCTTCATCATCGGCTCGTGCCTGTGCGGCGTGGCCTGGTCGGCCAACTCGCTGATCGCCTTCCGCGTGATCCAGGGCATCGGCGGGGGCATGCTGCTCCCGGTCGGCCAGTCGATCCTGGCCCGCGCCGCCGGCCCGCAACGCATGGGCCGCGTCATGAGCATCATCGGCGTGCCGATGGTGCTCGGGCCGATCCTGGGCCGGTCATCGGCGGCCTCATCGTGTCGAACTTCAGCTGGCGCTGGATCTTCTACATCAACCTGCCGATCGGCATCGTCACGTTGCTCCTCTCCAGCCGCTGGCTGCCGAAGTGGGACACCGACGAGCGCTTCGCCTCCCGCTTCGACACGCTCGGGTTCTGCCTGCTCTCCCCCGGCCTGGCCGCGCTCGTCTACTCGCTGGCCGAGGTCGGGCACCACCGGCAGCTTCACCAGCCCGTCGGTGGTCGTCAGCTTCGTGCTCGGCGTCGTGCTGATGGCCGGGTTCATCCTCCACGCGCTCCACATCAAGAACCCGCTGCTGGAGTTGCACCTGTTCAAGGACCGCAGCTTCACCATCGCCAACATCTGCATCTTCATGCTGGGCTTCACGCTGTTCGGCTCCATGTTCCTCCTGCCGCTCTACTACCAGATCGCCCGTGGGCAGGAGGCCTGGGTGGCCGGGCTGCTGATGGCACCCCAGGGCATCGGTGCCGCCTGCATCATGCGCTGGGCCGGCAGCGTGACCGACCGGGTCGGGCCGCGGCGCATCGTGCCGTTCGGCATCCTGCTGATGGCGGTGGCCACCATCCCCTTCGCCTTCGTCACCAGCTCGACCAGCGAGGTGCTGCTGGCCGGCACGCTCTTCGTGCGCGGCCTCGGGCTCGGGCTGACGATGATGCCCGTCACGGCCGCGGCCTACTTCGGCCTCAACCACGCCGAGATCCCCAAGGCCAGCACGACGATGAACATCGTGCGCCAGGTCGGGGGCTCGGTGGCCACCGCGCTCTTCGCCGTGGTGCTCGAGCGCCAGATCGTGACGCCAGCTCGGGCCGGCGGCGGCCAAGGCCGGCGGGAGCACCGGCGTGATCTCGTCGACCGGCACGCTGCCGCCCCAGGTGGCCGACCCGGTGGCGGCCGCATTCGCCCACACCTTCTGGTGGGCCATCGGCGCGATCCTGATCGCCTTCATCCCGACCCTGTTCCTGCCCAACCGTGCGGCGGTGCCGCCGGCGACGGCGACGGCGCGGCGAGGCGGGGGCGGTGACGGTGGCCGAGGGCGAGGGCGAGGGCGGCTGGCGGCGGAACGCCCGTCGCCGGGGCGATGCTCGACTGACGACCCAACCCGAACGCCTCCTGGCCGATGTTGACGGCGCGCTGTCCCGGGCCGGCTGCGTCGCCGCCGAGGAGGAGGCCGGGAGCTGGTCGCCCGTGCCGGGCGGCGATGCCGCTGCTCTGCGAGCCCTGGCCGAGCGGCGTCTGGCCGGCGAGCCCCTGGCCTGGATCACCGGCCACGCCCCATTCGGCGACCACGCTCGCGGTCCACCCCGGGGTCTACGTCCCCCGCTGGCAGAGCCTGGAGCTGGCCCGGCGCGCCGCCGCCCGCCTGCCCGACGACGGCAGGCCATCGACCTGTGCACCGGCTCGGGCGCCATCGCCGCCGCCGTCGGGGCCGCCCGGCCCGGCGCCCGCGTCGTGGCGACCGACAATGACGCCCGCGCGGTGGCCTGCGCCCGGGCCAACGGCGTCGAGACCTGGCAGGGCGATCTCTTCGGCGCCGTGCCGGCGTCGTTCGCGGGCGCGACCGACGTCGTCGTCGCCGTGGTGCCCTACGTCCCGTCCCCGAGCTGCACCTCCTCCCCCGCGACACGCTCGCGTTCGAGGACGCCGCCCACTACGACGGCGGTCCGGACGGCACCGAGTCCTGCGCCGGGTCGTCGCCGAGGCGCCCGGACTTCCTGCGCCCGGGTGGGGCGCTGCTGCTCGAGGTGGGCGGCGACCAGGCCGAGCTGCTCGGCCCCGTGCTCGCTCGGTACGGCTTCACCTCGGTCGAGACCTGGTCCGACGAGGACGGGGACCTGCGGGGCCTGCAGGCGACCTTCGGCTGACCTGCGGTCGCCGCTCGGCGGCTCGATCCGGCGGTCAGCGCCGGGCGAAGACCAGCGCCACCGGGGAGCGGTCCACCACGTGCCAGCGTGGGTCACGGGCGAGGTAGAGCGCCAGCGGGGTGTGCGGGGCCCACACCACGTAGGCCACATGGTAGCGCGGACAGGACCGGGTCGGGGTTCGTGGTCAGGTTCGTCACCGCCAAGAACTCGGTGAGGACCGTGCCCTCGAAGAGGTCGGTGCGACCGTCGACGAAGGTGGCCCGGTGGCGGGCCACCGAGTAGTCACCCCACGTGTACTCCGTGAAGATCCGGCCCGGGTGCGCCTCAGGTAGTTGAAGGCCTCCACGGGCTGGGCCGACGCCACCTGTCCCGCCGGGACCGCCGGGAGGGCCAGGATCACGATGGCCAGCACGACCAGTCCCGCCGCCCGCCCAGCGCCGGGCCGTCGTCCCCCACGGGCGCGCGCGCCGGCAGGGTGGCCGCCAGCGCCGGCCGCGACGACCAGGAGGTACACGGCGAGGCGCTGGGTCTGGATCGCCTCGACGAAGAGGAACGCGCCCGAGCGAGACCTCCAGCAGGGCGATCCGCCGCGTCCAGATGCACGGCCACCAGGACGGCCAGGGGAATGCAGTAGACGAGCAGCGTCATGACGGAGTGGAAGTTCGGGCGAGTTCCACTCGCTGATGTACTGCGCGATCTGGCCGTTGCGCGAGACGCCGACGTCGTAGGCCAGCAGGCCCGGGCCGTACGGCGTGATGCACGACGCGAGCACGCTTCCCAGCAGCGCCAGGCCAGCGAGCCGGTGTGGGACGACTGGTTGACGCCGCCGATCCGCCGCACGAAGCGCTCCGGGATGAGCGACCAGCCCAACTCGACGGCGAGCACGAAGAGCCCCAGGAGGATGGAGCCGTGCGTGTTGACCCAGACCAGGCAGAGCAGCGGAAGGAGCAGCAGCCAGCGCGGGTTGGCCCGCGCCTTGGTCAGGAGCAGGAGCTCGAGCGGGAGCCACACCAGGGAGAAGTCGAGCCCGCGGTCGCCCGCCACGATGCCGGCGATGCCGATGGCGAGTAGGAGCACGATGACGGCGACCCGGCCGCCCCGCGCCCCCAGGGCCCGGGCGTAGGCCGCGCGTCGTCACCAGGCACAGGCCACCGAGGACGATGGCGTAGATGCTGTAGGCCGCGTTCCCGAAGGCCCGGAACAGCGCGGCGAGGGCGATCTCGGAGCCCCACTCGTCGGTCACCCAGCGGCGGTGCGACTCCGTGTAGCTGAACGGGTCCAGGCCCATGAAGGCGTGGTGGGCCAGCATCCACTGGCCGGCCGCCAGCGACCAGAACTCGTCGTTGGACAGGTCGTGGGCGCGGGCCACCGCGGCGACGAGGGCGATCCCGATGACGATGCCGACGAGCTCGATGGCACGCCGGGGAATCGGGCGGCCGTCGGCGCGGCGGCCCTGTCCGGCCGGAACCTGCTCCGACAGGAGGCGGCGCCGGTCGTCGGCACATCGAATGTCTCGACGACCCGGGCGCTCGCCTGCACTGCTCCCCCCTCACACCGGTCCCCCACCGGCATCCCTGCGTGCACGGTACAACGCGCCCCGACACGGCGGCGTCGCAGGACGGTTGCGATCCCGTCGCTTCGTCCGTTCAGCAGGTCGGCTGGAGCACGAGCGCCTTGAGCAAGAGGGCCACTCGTAGACGATGCCGCGCACCCAGGCCCAGAATCCCGGCGGGCGTGACCCCGACCTCGAGCACCTGACCCGGGTAGCACCGCCCGATGCGCAGCCGCGCCCGCGTGGCCTGCGTCGTCGGCATGACCACGATGATGCGGCGCCAGTGGTGCACGGTGGCCAGGTGTGCGATGGCACGACCCTCGCCCTGGGTCGTCAGCGGATCGGCCCGGAAGCACAGCAGGTGGACGGAGGGCACCTGCGGCAGGGGGAGCCGCGGCACGAGTAGCCGGGCACGAGCGACAACACGAGGGTCGGCGCATAGTGCTCCCGGGCCAGCGCCACGCCCTCGTCGAAGGGGCCGGCGCCGTTGCCACCCAGGACGACGATGGCGTTCGCGCGCTCGGGCGCGTTCAGGTCGGGAAAGACGAAGAGCCGCAGTGTCAACGCGACGAAGGCCAGGACCACCACGACCGCCGACGAGGTGACCACGATGGCGACGAGGCGCGACCGCTTCGACCTCAGTCCCACGACCCGGCGGCTTCCGGGAGGTGGATCGGTCACAGTCCCGCACGGCGCGGCGCATCGCAGCGTCGACGGGCGGGAGCGGTACACTGCTCATCGTGCGCTAGAGCCCGACGCGTCCGACGGTCACACCACGCTGTGACCACGTCCATCCGCCGTCCGCTCACCCCTTCCCGGAGTTCCCCATGACCCCTGCCTCCTCCGCACCTCACGCGACCCTGGTCGCCCGCCACCTGCACCACGAGCGTGGGGGTCACACCGTGCTCGACGACGTGTCGCTTCTCCGTCGGTCCGGGCACCTGTCTGGGCGTCGTCGGCCCGAACGGGGTCGGCAAGTCGACCCTGCTGCAGATCCTGGCCGGCCTGTTGGTCCCGACGGCCGGGGAGGTGCGGGTGGACCCGCCCACCGCCACCGTCGGCTACCTCGGCCAGGAGCACGCGAGCGACGGTGACGAGACCGTCGCGGCCGCCCTCACCCGGCGCGCCGGCGTGGCGGGCGTCGAGACGGAGCTGGCCGCGGCCGCCTCGGGCCTGGCCGGAGGCGGAGCGGCGGCCGAGGAGCGCTACGCCGTCGCCCTCGAGCGCTACGAGGCCGTCTCGGCCGGGGACTTCGAGGCCCGGCTGGTCAGCGCGCTGCGCGCAGGTGGCGCTCCCGGCCGACGTCGGCGCACAGCCGGTGTCGACGCTTGTCGGGCGGGCAGGAGGCGAAGGTGGCGCTGGCCGCCATTCTCCTGGCCCGCTTCGACCTCACCCTCCTGGACGAGCCGACCAACGATCTCGACTTCGACGGCCTGGCACGGCTCGAGGACATGGTGGCCCGCCGCACCGGCGGCATGGTCATCGTCTCGCACGACCGCGCCTTCCTCGAGCGGACGGTGACCGACGTCCTCGAGTTGGACGAGCACTCCGCGACGGGGCGCCGTCTACGGGGGCGGCTGGGCCGCGTATCAGAACGAGCGCGCCGCCGACCAGGCCCACGCCGTCGAGGACCACGCGGTCTACGAGTCGCAGCGCGCCGACCTGCGCCGCCGGGCCCAGCGCGAGCGCCAGTGGGCCACCAGCGGCGTCGCCCGGGAGAAGAAGCATCCGCGGGACAACGACAAGTCGCAGCGCAACTTCCGCATGGAGCGCACCGAGAAGCTGGCGGGACGGGCCCGGCGCACGGAGCGGGCCCTCGACGCGCTGGAGGCGGTGGAGAAGCCCTGGGAGGGCTGGGACCTCCGCTTCGCCATCAACGAGACCGCACGCTCGGGCGACGTCGTGGTCCGGCTGGAGGATGCCGTCGTGCGAGCGGGGCGACTTCACGCTCGGGCCCTTCACGCTGGACATCGCCTGGGCCGAGCGGGTGGCGCTCGTCGGTCCCAACGGGTCGGGCAAGACCACCCTCGTCGAGGCCGTCCTCGGGCGCCTGCCCCTCGCCGCCGGCACCCGGCGGCTGGGTCCGAGCGTCGTGGTGGGCGAGCTCGCCCAGGACCGGCGCATCCTGGGCGACGTCCCGGGCCTGGGCGACGCCTTCATGGCGGCGACGGGCCTCCCCGCGACCAGGCCCGCTCGCAACTGGCCAAGTTCGGGCTCGGGGCCGACGCGGTCCAGCGGCCCGGCTCGACCCTCTCGCCGGGCGAGCGCACCCGGGCCGAGCTGGCCGCCTTCGCCGCGCTGGGCGTCAATTTCCTGGTGCTGGACGAGCCCACCAACCATCTCGATCTGCCCGCCATCGAGCAGCTCGAATCGGCGTTGCAGGACTACGGCGGGACGCTCCTCCTGGTCTCCCACGACCGGCGCCTGCTCGAGACGGTGACCACGACCCGCCGCGTGGAGTTCCCGAGCGGGATGCGCCGTCCAGAGGGCTGCGCAAGGGCTGACGAGCGCCCCCGTTCCCAGAGGGGCGGGCCGGAGCTGGCGGGCGCCGCCCGCGGACGCCGGCAGCCGAGACGGAGACAGGAGCGCATGCGCGGTGGCCAACGTCAGGCTCTGCCGGCCGTGCGCCCGGCCCTCGTCGAAGCAGCCGGCGGCGCCGGACCCGCGGAGGCCGGCCGCCCGACTTCCAGGCCCTCTTCGAGGCGTTGCCCGAGAAGTACCTCGTCATCGACCGGGAACTTCGTCATCGTCGCGGTCAGCGATGCCTATCTGACGCGACCCTGACCGAACGCGCCGTGATGGTGGGCCGCCCGCTCTTCGACGTCTTCCCGGACAATCCGGATGATCCGGCCACCGAAGGGACGAGGAACCTCAGGGCATCGCTGACCCGCGTCCTGCGCCAACGCACCCGGGACACCATGTCGGTGCAGAAGTACGACATCCCGCGGCCGGCCGCAGACGGCGGCGGCTTCGAAGAACGCTTCTGGACCGTCTCCAACTCACCCGTTCTCGCGCCCGACGGCTCGGTGACCTACATCGTGCACGCCGTCGAGGACGTCACCGACTACATCCTGCGGCCGCCCCAGGACTCCGCACGGTCCGATCCGGACCGCCTCGACGTGATCGAGGTCGAGGTGGTGCGGCGTGCCCGCGAGGCGGCCGATCTGGCACGGGACCTCAAGGAGGCCAACGAGGAGCTGGCCACCCTGTACGCCCGGCTGCAGGAGCTCGACCGGCTGAAGACGAACTTCTTCGCCAACGTCAGCCACGAGCTGCGGACTCCGCTGACGCTGATCCTCGCACCGGCCGAGCGGATCCTGGCCGAGCTGCCCGCCCGACGCACCCGCACCGGCACGAGCTCGAGGTCATACTGCGCAACGCCCGCCTGCTGCTCGGCCACGTCAACGACCTCCTCGAGACTTCCAAGATCGAGGCGGCCAAGCTCGACCTCGACTATGCGGAGCTCGATCTGGGGCACCTGGTGCGCCTGGTCGCCAGCAACTTCGAGACGCTGGCGCTCGACCGCGAGGTCACCTTCTCCGTGCGGGCGCCCGATCACGCCGTGCCGGCCCAGGTCGATCCGGTCCGGATTCAGCAGGTCCTGCTGAACCTGCTGTCGAACGCCTTCAGGTTCACGCCGCCCGACGGGTGCATCCGCCTGGAGCTGCGGGACGGGCCCCGGGCGGGGAGCACGGCATATCTCGAGGTGGCCGACAGCGGACCCGGCATTGCGGCGGAAAGGCGGGACGAGGTCTTCGAGCCGCTTCCACCAGCTCGACGGCAGCTCCACCCGGAAGCTGGGGGGCACCGGGCTCGGCCTGCACATCGCCCGCGAGCTGGTCGACCTCCACGGCGGCACGCCTCGGGCGTGGGCGACGCACCCGAGGGCGGTGCGCTCTTCATGCTGGAGCTCCCGGTCGTGGCGCCCGCCGGGCACCGCCGTGCAATTCGGAAGCGCGGTAGCGGTGGAACGACCGTCGGCCGCGCTGCTCGACGGGCACGGGATGACGCCCGCAGCCGTACCATGACCGACGCGGCCGGACGAGTCCGATGCCGGATCGGATGCCGACGCAGCCTCGAAGACGGGAGCGCCGCTGATCCTCGTCGTCGAGGACAACCCCGACATGAACCGCTTCGTCTGCGACGCGCTGGCCGGACCGTACCGGGTGCGCGCTGCACTGGAGGGCAAGGAAGGACTCGCGCTGGCCCGGTCGCTGCGGCCGGATCTGATCATCTGCGACTTCATGATGCCCGAGATGAGCGGCGACGAGCTGGTCCGGGCCGTGCGCGCCGAGCCACGGCATCGACGAGGACGCCCATCCTGATCCTCACGGCGCGCAACGACTGCGGCGGCCCGCATCGATGTCCTGCGCGAGGGTGCGAACGACTACCTGCTGAAGCCCTTCTTCCAACCCGAGCTCCGGGCCCGGGCCGACAACCTGATCAAGGTGCGACGGGCCGAGGCTCAACCTGCGCGCCCTGCACACGGCCGAGGAGCGCGATCGCATCGCCCGCGATCTGCACGACCTCGTCATTCAGCGGGTGTTCGGGGCCGGCATGCGGCTGAACGCCATGCTGCCGACGGCGCAGGATCCGACGGCCGAACGGCTGCGCGAGGTCGATCGCCGAGCTCGACAGCGTCATCAGCGACATCCGCACCACCATCTTCGGCCTGCAGGCCGATGCCGCCGTCCGCAGCGGGCTCCGGACCGGCGTGCGGCGACCTGGCGGCCGATGCAGGAGAGCGCCTCGGCTTCCCGCCACGAGTGCGCTTCTCCGGACCCGTCGACACGGTGGTCGACCGGGAGCGCCGGGAGCAGCTGCTCGCCGTCCTGCGCGAGTCACTGTCCAACGTGATCCGTCACGCCGCGGCCAGCACCGTCGAGGTCGAGGTGACGGCCGGCCACGAGCTCGTGCTCCGGGTCACCGACGACGGTCAGGGTGCGTCGTCGGACTGGGGCGAGGGCTTCGGGCTGAGGAACATGGCCTCCCGCGCCGCCGAACTCGGCGGGTCCTTCGCCCTGGGCGATCAACACGCCCCGGGGCACCATTTTGCAGTGGCGGGTACCGCTGGGAGGCTCCCCCGCCAGCAATCTGATTGTCGCACCGTGATTGCAACCACCCGGCGCCGTTCTTCCTCCTGGAACAGGTCATCCTGAAGCGAGGCGCCTGTGTCGGACACGGCGGCAGGGCTCCAGGGTGGAAGTCCCGGCCCGCCGACGGGCCGGGCAGCACATGGGGGGAACACCATGACGAACAGCATCACCGTGGCCGAGGGCATGGTCCGGCGCCTGATCGCCCGAGCCAACGCACCCACGTCGGTGGCAGCTGGAGCTACGAGCTCACCAGCGAGGTCGACAACATCGAGGTGGTCTCGGAGCCGGGGCACCACACGCTCCGGATCCATCCGTGCTGGCTGCGCTACGTCGTCGCCCAGGGCGAGTTCCAGTGCTGCGTGGCCGACGAGATCGAGGCCTGGTACCTGCTCGAGCGGCTCACCGCCGAGGGCCCGGTCACCGTCATCGCCTGATCAAGGGACGATCCGGGACGGCTCGTCCCACCTACCCGAAGCGCTCCCGCAGGGCCACCTCGGCCGCCAGCACACCGCACATCCCGTGGACGCCGCCGCCGGGAGGGGTCGAGGCCGAGCAGAGATACACACCGTCGACCGGCGTCCGGTAGGGGTTCCAGCGCGCCACCGGCCGGAAGATCGTCTGGCGCAGCGTGGCCGCCCCGCCGTTGACGTCACCGCCCAGCAGATTGGGGTTGTGCGCCTCGGCCTGGTCGGCCCTGCGCACGCTGCGGGCCAGCACCAGGTCCCGGAAGCCGGGGGCGAAACGCTCGATCTGCGCCTCCATGCGCTCGGTCATGTCGACCGACGAGCCGTTGGGCACGTGGCAGTAGGCCCACAGGGTGTGCTTGCCCTCCGGCGCCCGCGTCGGGTCGACCACGCAGGGCTGGGCCACCAGGACGAAGGGCTGCTCGGCGTGCCGCCCCGCCCGCACCGCCGCCTCCGAACGGGCCACCTCGTCGAACGTGCCGCCGACATGGACGGTGACCGTGCGCCGGCAGGCCTCGGCCGACCAGGGCACCGGGCCGTCGAGCGCCCAGTCCACCTTGCAGGTCCCCGGACCGGGCTTGAAGCGCGCCCAGGGCCGGGCGGCCCGCCGGGAGAGTCCGCGCCCCGGCGAGCGCGACGAACGCCCTGGGCGAGGTGTCGAGCAGCACCGCCCGGGCCGGCGGGAGCTCAGCCAGCGACGTGACGGGGCTGTCGGTGTGCACCACGCCCCCCAGTCGGCGCAGCTCGTGGGCCAGCCCCTGGGTGATGGCCGCGCTGCCTCCGGCCACGACCGGCCAGCCGGCGCCGTGGCCGAGCGCCGTGAGAAGGAGGCCGAAGGCGGAGGTCAGCGGAGCCGTGAGCGGCTCCATGGAGTGCGCCGCCGTCCCGGCCAGCAGCGCCCGCGCCGCATCGGTGCTGAAGCGGCGGGCCGTGTGCTGCACCGAGGGCGTCCCGACCAGCGCGAAGCGGGCCAGCGCCAGCGGGTCACGCGGCACGCTGCGCATCGGGCCCGAGGACGTAGGGCACGATCCGGTCGAGCCAGTCCACCAGCGGACCCACCAGGTCCTTGTAGGCGGCGGCGTCACCGCCGAGATGCGCCGCCGTCTCGTCCACGTCCCGGTAGAGCGCGGCGGCGCGACCGCCCCCGAGCGGATGGGCGAACGCCACCTCGGGCTGGCGCAGCACGATCCCGAGGCCGGCCAGGTCCAGCGAGCGGAAGAAGGGCGAGGCCACCAGCGCCGGGTGGACCGCCGAGCACACATCGTGGCGGAAACCGTCGAGCGTGAGGGCCTGCGTCCGGGTGCCGCCCCCGATGGTGGGCTCGCCCTCGAAGACCTCCACCGCCCGCCCGGCCCGGGCCAGGGTCAGCGCGGCGGCCAGGCCGTTGGGGCCAGAGCCGACGACGACGGCGTCAGGACCCGGCATGGACCGACGTTACCGACGCTCCGGCGATCGCCCGCAGGGGCCCCCAGGCCACGGCGTGATGCCCGCTGGCGCAGCAGGCCGCCGGGTCAATAAGGTGGCGCCCGGCGGCCGGACGATCCCAGCGGCCGAACCGACAGAGAGGGGGTCCCATGGCAGAGGTGCACGGAACCTGCGAGCCGCGCTTCGACGGCGTGCGCCGGACGCTCGCCGACCAGATCGACAGCGGGGCCGACATCGGCGCCTCCGTCGCCGTCTTCCTGCACGGCGAGCCCGTGGTCGACATCTGGGGCGGCTGGGCCGACGAGGACAAGACGCGACCGTGGGAGCGCGACACCCTCACCAACGTCTGGTCCACCACCAAGACCATGACGTTCCTCGTCGCCCTGATGCTGCACGACCGCAAGGAGCTCGACTTCCACGCGCCCGTCGACGACGTACTGGCCCGAGTTCGGCGCCAACGGCAAGGAGCACATTGAGGTCCGCCACATCATGGGGCACACCGCCGGCCTGAGCGGCTGGGAGGAGCCCCTCGCTCCCGAGGACCTGGCCAACTGGGAGCTCTGCGTCACGCGGCTGGCCGCGCAGGCGCCGTGGTGGGAGCCGGGGACGGCATCGGGGTACCACGCCGTCACGCAGGGCTACCTCATCGGCGAGATCGTCCGCCGCATCACGGGCGAGAGCATCGGCACCTGGTTCGCCCGCGAGGTGGCCAAGCCGCTCGATGCGGATTTCTTCATCGGCCTCCCGGCGAGCGAGGACAACCGCGTCTCCAACGTCATCCCGCCCGCCGCCCATCGACGTCGCCGCCATGGAGGGACAGGTCTCCGAGCTCATGCTGAAGACCTTCATGAACCCGCCCATCGACGCCACGAACGCGCATCAGGAATGGTGGCGGCGCGCCGAGATCCCCGCCGCCAACGGCCAGGGCAATGCCCGCTCGGTCGCCGCCATCCAATCGATCATCGCCGGACGGGGTGAGGCCCGCGGCGTGCGCCTGCTCTCGGCGGAGGGGACGGACCCGATCTTCGAGGTGCAGGCCGAAGGGATCGACAAGGTGCTCGGCGTGCCCGAGCGCATGGGCATGGGCTACGGCCTGAGCAACCCGCCCGACATGCCGCTCGGCCCGCGTGCGTGTTACTGGGGCGGCTACGGCGGCTCGGTCATCATCATGGACCAGGACGCGGAGCTCACCTTCTGCTACGTCATGAACCGTATGGAGTCGGGACTCGTCGGTGATCTGCGTGGCACCAACATCGCGGCGGCCACCGTCGAGGGGCTCGCCTCGTAGGAGACCGCGTAGGGCAGCACCGCCTCAGGGCAGCACCGCCTTTAGGGCAGCACCGCCTCGGCTTCGACCTCCACCTTCCAGGCGGGGTCGAGCAACGCGGCCACGACGACCATCGTCGCCGCCGGTCGGACGTGCCCGAGGAGCTCGCCGTGCACCGCGCCGACCGCGTCGGCATGTGTGGCCGCGGTGATGTACATGCGGGTCCGCACCACGTCGTCGAGCGACGCTCCGGCCTCGGCCAGCGCCGCCGCGATGATCTCGAAGCAGCGCCGCGTCTGGTCGCCGGCGTCGTCGGGAGGACGGCCTCCGCGCACCACCGGGCCGGTGCCCGACACGATGACGCGATCCCCGACCCGGACGGCCCGGCTGAAGCCGATGGTGGGCTCGAAAGGCGATCCCGACGAGATGCGCTGACGCTCGGCCATGCCCGGCATCCTCCCACCCCCGGCGACTCCCCGGCTGGAGGCACTCCGGCCGCCGCTGAACGGCCGGTACGCTTGTCGCCCATCGGAGGTCGGATGGGGTCGAGCGGGCGGCGGATCGGTGTCCTGGCGGGAGCAGGGGTCATGGTGGTGGGTGTCGCCGCGCTCGTGATCGCCACCGTGGGCGTCTTCACCGGGTCTCCGGCCGCACCGAGCAGCACGCAGCACCATCACGTCGCGCTGCCGCCCCCGACGACGACCACGACGCACCACGCGCCGCCGCCGGCCGGGCCTCCCGCCAGCACCACGGTGGCGACGCTGAACGGCGACATCCCGGGCTTCGCGTCGCCCGAGTCGGCCACGCCGTCGATGACCGTGCCGGGCTCGTGGTACGGCTACCCCTCCAAGCTGCCCGTGATCACCACCGAGCCCGGGTGGCTCTACGTCCGCCTGGCGCAGCGGCCCAACGGGTCGACGATCTGGGTGCGCCAGAGCGACGTCACGCTGTCGACCACGACGTACGCCATCGTCGTCAACCTCACGACCATGCACCTGCAGGTCTTCGACAACGGCACGCAGATGTTCGACTTCGCCGCCGGCATCGGCGCGCCCGACGATCCCACGCCGACCGGGCAGTACTTCATGCCCATGCAGTACCCCTCCCCCGGCCCCGGCTACGGGCCCTTCGTGCTCGTGACGTCGGACCATTCCGACACCATCACCGACTGGGAGAATTCCGGTGACGCGGTGATCGGTATCCACGGGCCGATCACGTCCTACGACGACTCGCTGATCGGGACGACGGGCGCCGCCATTTCGCACGGGTGCATCCGGCTGCACGACGCCGACCTGGCGCAGCTGTCGATCATTCCCGCCGGCACACCGATCGACATCGTCAGCAGCTGATCTCCTCGCCAGGTGCGGCCGGCCCTGGCGGTGCAGTGCGGCAGCCCGGGTGGTGGCCACCTGGCCCGGAGCAGGGACTTCGCATGGCGTGTCACATCGGCGCGGCGTGGCGGTTCAGTCTCCCGACACCCGGGCATGAGGGACCCGGAGGACTGGAGGAAGGGACCATGGACGCCAAGACGGAGCGCTTCGAGGAACATCGGGCCCATCTGCGTGCCGTGGCCTATCGCATGCTCGGCTCGCTGAGCGAGGCGGACGATGCCGTCCAGGAAACGTGGATCCGCTTCGACCGGACCGACACGGCGGACATCGAGAACCTGCGGGCCTGGCTCACGACCGTGGTGTCCCGGGTGTCGCTGAACATCCTGCGCTCCCGCCGCACCCGGCGCGAGGACTCGCTGCAGCCGCACATGCCCGACCCCATTCTGGACCGCCCCGGCGGGACCGATCCCGAGCACGAGGCGCTCCTGGCCGATTCGGTCGGCGTGGCCCTCCTCGTCGTGCTCGAGACGCTCAGCGCCGCCGAGCGCCTGGCCTTCGTGCTGCACGACATCTTCGCCGTCCCCTTCGACGAGATCGCCCCGATTGTGGAGCGGTCGCCCGAGGCGGCGCGCCAGCTGGCCAGCCGGGCCCGCCGACGCGTCCAGGGGGAGCCGACGGTTCCCGACGTCGACGTCAAGCGCCAGCGCGAGGTGGTCGACGCGTTCCTTGCCGCCTCGCGCGACGGTGACTTCGAAGCGCTGCTCGCCGTCCTCGACCCCGACGTCGTCGTGCGGGCCGACCAGGGCGCCGTCCCGGCCGGACGCCGGCGGACCCGTGCGCGGCGCCGCCAATGTCGCCCGTCGCGCCATGGTGTTCGCCCAGATCGGCCTGCTGACCCACCCCGCGCTGGTCAACGGCGTCGCCGGCGCCGTGAGCACGCGTGACGGCGTGGCCTTCTCGGTGGGCGCGTTCACCGTGCGCGGCGGGAAGATCGTGGCCCTCGACATCCTGGCCGACCCCGAACGCCTGCGAACGCTCGACCTGACCATCCTCGGCGCCTGAACGGCCGCCCAGCGTCAGACGCCGAGCGCGTCGAGGTACGCCCTGGTCCGGGCGAAGGCCGCCATCGCCTCGGGGACGCCGGCGGTGACGAGGCCCTGCCAACCGTGCACCATTCCCGGCCACGACTCCGCCGTCACGGCCACGCCGGCCGCAGTCCCGCCCGGGCCAGCGCCTCGGCGCCCCGGCGCAACGGTGTCGTGCTGCCCCGAGGGCAGGTACAGCGGAGGCAACCCCGCCAGGTCGGCGTACACGGGCGAGATCCTCGGGTCTTCGAGCTCGACCCGGCCCGCCGCATAGTCGGCGCCCCGGTGACGCACCCAGTCCGCCGTCAGGAACGGGTCGCGACCGGCCCCTCGATCCGCGATGGGCTCGGGCACCGAGACGTCGAACCAGCCGGAGATGGAGACGAAGCAGGCCGGGAGCGCCAGCCCCTCGTCCCGGGCCCCGAGCACGGCGCCGAGTCCCAGCAGGCCGCCGCACGAATCGCCGCTGACCACCACGTGGGCCGGATCGGCCGCGCCGGCCGCATCGGCCGCGCCGGTGACGAGCCCGCGATAGGCGGCGAGGCAATCGTCGTGCGCCGCGGGAAAGGGGTGCTCGGGGGCGAGCCGGTAGTCGGGCATCACCACCCGGGCCTCGAGCTGCTCCGCCAGCATGGCCCCGTAGAAGTGATAGTCGTCGAGCGGGCACGAGACGAGCGCGCCGCCATGGCAATGGAACACGACCCGCTCGCGCCGGGGCTGGCGCCCGTCCTCGTACCAGGCGCAGCGCACGCCGCCGAGCTCCACCTCGGTCACCGTGACGTGCGCCGGAACGGGGTGGCCGTGGAAGGGCGCCATGGTCTCGCGCACAGCCCGGTAGTCGGCCTCGGGGTCGGCGAAGCCGGCCGGGACGAGCGCGAGGATCTCCGTCAGCTCCCGGCTGGGCATGGGTCCTCAGCCCACCTCGTAGTCGGCCAGGTCCGGCTCACGCGTGCGGGACCAGTACGTGTAGAGGTCGAAGGGCCAGTTCTGCGTGACGCGGCCGTGCGCGTTGCGGTACCAGGTCGGGACGTCGGCCACCCCCCACACCATGTGCGCGTTGCCCTCCTGCATTTCGCGGCCGTAGCGCTCGTGGACGTCACGCCGGCACGACATCGTCCGATGCCCGTCCCGGAGGAGGCGCCCGATCGCCTCCACGGCGTAGCGGACCTGGCACTCGACCATGATCAGGATGCTGCCGTTGATGACCAGGTTGGTGTTGGGCCCGTAGAGGAAGAAGAAGTTGGGGAACCCCGGCACCGTCATGCCGAGGTAGGCCTGGGCGTCGCCGGCCCACTCCTCGCTCAGCTCGACGCCACCGGCGCCGTAGACCTTCATGGGCGTGACGAACTCCGACGCCCGGAACCCCGTCCCGTAGATCAGCACGTCCGTCGGATGCTCCTCGCCGTCCTCGGTCCGCACGCCGTGCGCGGTGATCTCGGCGATCGGCGTCGTGACGAGGTCGACATCGGGGCGGCTCAGCGCCGCCGGCCAGCGCCCGTCGTCGCGCAGGGCGCGCTTGGCGAAGGGTGGGAAGTGCGGGACCATCTTCTCGAACAGCGCGTCGTCCTCGACCTGGGCCCGCAGGACGTCCAGCAGCATGGACCGCACGAAATCGTTGCCCGCGCTCACCGCCTCGGTGTGCTCGTCCCATTCGGGGTCGACGCGGGCGGCCACGAGCAGTCCCTCGTGCAGCAGCCAGAACTGCCAGAGACGGTCCCAGCGCCCGTAGTTCGGCAGCAGCTGCAGGAGATGGTGGAACTCGGGCGGGAACGGGTCGCCGTAGTTCGCGGTCGGCAACAACCAGGGCGGGGTGCGCTGGTAGACGTCGAGATGCCCGACCACGCCGGCCAGGTGCGGGACGAACTGGGCTGCGCTGGCACCGGACCCGATCACCCCGACCCGCCGCCCGGCCAACTCCACGGTGTCGTCCCAGGCCGCCGAATGGAAGGACGGGCCGGCGAAGCGCTCCAGGCCGGGAATGGCCGGGAAGGACGGGCGATTGAGTTGCCCGACCGCGCAGATGATCCCGTCGAATGCCTCGGTGGACTCCCGAGACCCGGCGCCGTCACCGGTCACCACGGTCAGCGACCACTCCCGGGTGGCGTCGTCGAAGCGGGCTTCGGTCACCTCGCTCCCGAAGCGGATGCTCTCCCCCAGATGCAGGCGTTCGGCGGTGGCCTGCAGGTAGGCCAACAGATCGGGCTGGGCCGAGAAACGCGAGACCCAGTCGTTGGACTGCGCGAACGAGAAGCTGTAGAGCTGATTGGGGACGTCGACGCGGCAGCCCGGGATACACGTTCTCGAGCCAGGTGCCGCCGACGTCGCTGTTCTTCTCGAAGACCGTGACCGTCACCCCGGCCTGCCGGAGCCGGTGCGCCGCGGCCAGGCCGGAGGCGCCGGCACCGATGACCGCGCACCGAAAGGCGCCCTGGAGGCCGCTCATATGCCATGAGGGCTGCCGCGGGTCGCTGCCCTCGAGCGCGAGCTCCTCGGTCAAGAAGGTCTCCCAGTGCTCCGCGGCGCCGGCGCCGACGAGGAACCCGAAGATGCGGCGGCGCTCGTCCGCCGTCACCTCATGGTCGGGCCGGCCTGCGGCCAGGTGGGCCGCCAGGGTGCTCGCCGCCAGCGCACGCGCCTCGGCCATCGCCTCGGGCCCGAGCCCGCATCCGGCCACGAGCAGCTGGCCCTGATCGGGCGCGAATTCCTCCCGGAGCAGGGAGAGGTCGCCGGTCAGGTGCGCGACCGCACAGAGGAGCGGATGCACGTCCGCGGCCGCGCAGGCCGCCCGGAGGCCCTCCTCATCGACCGGGCCTGCGCTCGCCGCCCGGCTGTCCCCCACCCATGCGGACGAGCCTACGCAGGCGCGCCCCGCGGGGTTGTCAGCGACCCATGTGCTTGCCGAGCTCGGCGATCTGGCTGTTCACCTCGACGGTGCGGGGCAGCTTGTCCATGGCCGTCGCCAGGGTCTCGGCGGTCCAGCGGTCGTCGGTGTCCACCGAGTCGGCGATCGACCATCCGGCGTAGATCCCGACCGATCCGCCGTACACGCTGAAGACCTGTCCGTTGAAGGGACACCCCTCCGATGCCAGCACGGCGACGAGCGGCGAGACGTTCTCGGGGTCGAAGAGGTGCTGCTGCATCGACTCACCCATCCCGGGCGTCTGCATGGTGAGGCGTGTGCGCGCCACCGGGGCGATGCAGTTGGCCCGCACCCCGTAGCGATTGAGCTCCATGGCGTTCACCACGGTCATGGCGGCGATGCCGGCCTTGGCGGCCGAGTAGTTGGTCTGGCCGACGTTGCCGTGCAGCCCCGCACCGGAGCTGGTGTTCACGATGGCCCGGTCCGTGATGGTGCCTGTCTTGGCCGCGTCGCGCCACACGTCCGCCGCGTGACGGGTGAGATTGAAGGTGCCCTTCAGGTGCACCGCGATGACGTCGTCGAACTCCTGCTCGCTCATGGAGACGAGCATGCGGTCGCGCAGGATGCCCGCGTTGTTGACCACGACGTGCAGGTCGCCGAAGGTCGAGACGGCCTGCTCGACCATGGCCTTGGCGCCGTCGAACGAGCTCACGCTGTCGGTGTTGGCCACGGCCTGTCCGCCCGCCGCGGTGATCTCGTCGACGACCGATTGCGCCGCCGAAATGTCCGCACCCGATCCGTCGACCGCTCCCCCCAGGTCGTTGACGACCACCTTGGCCCCGAGGGAAGCGAAGAGGAGGGCGTGCTCCCGGCCGATGCCGCGCCCCGCTCCGGTGATGATCGCCACTCTGTCCTGCAACATGGTCCAGCCGTCCTCTCGCATCGTCGGGGACCGACCGCCAGCAGGCGGTGGTCCGGGCGAGACGATTGCAACGGCACCCGGACCTGTCAAACCGGGGCAGGCAAACCGGGACCGGCAACCGGCGCAGGCGTCAGGCGGTCGCCTCGAGCAGGCGGCGCTCCAGGTAGCGGCGTTCGGCGTCGGTGCCCGCCAGGTCGAAGGCCCGGCGGTAGGCCTCGGCGGCCTCGGAACGACGGCCCAGGCGGCGCAGCATGTCGGCCCGTGCGGCCGGGAGCAGGTGGTACTCACGCAGCTCGCCGTCGGGCGCGATCCGGTCGAGCAGCACCAGGCCGGCCTCGGGACCCTCGCACATGGAGACCGCGACGGCCCGGTTCAGCGCAATGACCGCCGACGGCGTCATGGCGAACAGGTGGTCGTACAGGTTGGCGATCTCCACCCAGTCCGTCTGGTTGCCGTCGCTCACGTGGCAGGCGGCGATGGCAGCCTGCATCTGGAAGGGGCCCGGGCGCCCGAGCCGGGTCGCCGCGTCGAGCCGGAGACGACCTTCCTCAATGGCAGAGGCATCCCACAGCGTCCGGTCCTGTTCGCTCAGCACGACGATGTCGCCGTTGTCGTTGACGCGCGCCGCGCTCGCGCGCATCGTGGAAGAGCATCAGTGCCACGAGACCCAACGCCTCGGGCTCGTCGGGCATCAGCGTGCAGAGGACCCGACCCAGCCGGATGGCCTCAGCCGTCAGGCTTCGCCGGACCAGGTCCGAGCCCGAGCTGGCGGAGTACCCCTCGTTGAAGAGGAGGTAGATGACGGCCAGGACGGCGGCGGTGCGCTCGACCAGCTGGTGCGGTGGTGGCACGGCGAAGGGGATGCCGGCGTTGCGGATCTTGCGCTTGGCCCGGACGAGCCGCTGCGCCATGGTGGCCTCGGGGACCAGGAACGCGTGGGCGATCTCCGGGGTGGTCATGCCGGCGAGGGTGCGCAGGGTCAACGCAACCTGGGCCTCGAAGGTCAGCGCCGGGTGGCAGCAGGTGAACATCAGGCGGAGCCGATCGTCGGGCACGTCCTCCTCCGCGGTCACGCTCTCATCGCTCTCCGCCGCCATGACGGCAACCTCCCGCGTCTTGGACTCGCCCACGCGCTCGCGCCGGGCGCGGTCGACGGCCCGGTTGCGGGCCACCGTCGTCAGCCATGCGCCGGGGCGGCGCGGGATGCCGTCGCGGGGCCAGCGCTCGAGCGCGGTCGCGAAGGCATCCTGCGCACACTCCTCGGCGAGGTCCCAGTCGCCGGTGAGCCGCACGAGGGTCGCGACGACCCGGCCCCACTCGGCGTGGAACGCCTCGGATACTGCGGCCTCAACATCGGCCGTCACATCTCCCAGATCGGCCTCACTTCGATCGAACCGTCCTTCGCGCCGGGGATCTGCGCCGCCACCTCGATGGCCTCGTCGAGGTCCTTGCAGTCGACGAGGAAGTAACCCGCCAGCTGCTCCTTGGTCTCGGCGAAGGGACCGTCGGTGGTGAGGGTCTCACCGTTCCGCACCCGCACGGTGGTGGCGTCGCTCGTCAGTCGGAGGCGCTCGCCCCCCAGCAGGACGCCCCGCTCCGCGATGTCCTTCATGAAGGCGGCGTACTCGGGCTGCATCTCCTCGCCGTCTTCCTCGGGGGTGCGGGAGCTGGCACTTTCCTCGAGGGCAATCATCAGCAGGTATCGCATGGTTCTCCTTGATCGATTGGTTGACCGTTTCGCCCTGACGACGATCGGGACCAGCCCGAATCGACACCTCGAGGGAAATTCTGTCCGATCGGCCGGCTCTACGCTCTGGCGGCGTGTCCACCTTGCCCGACCCATCGGCGCCCGGCGACACGGCAGACGGGAACCGGGGCGGCGAGGCCGGGGCTGGCCGGGGAACCTGCGCTGCTGGAACTGCAGGTGGGGGCCATCGCCGCCGGCGGCGGCTGCGTGGGCCGGGCGCCCGACGGCAAGGTCGTCTTCGTCCGCCACAGCCTCCCTGGCGAGGTGGTCCGGGCGCAGGTCACGGCCAGTACCTCCTCCTACCTGCGGGCCGACGCCGTCGAGATCCTCACCCCGTCCCCCGACCGCGTCGTGGCCCCCTGCCCGCACGCCGGTCCCGGCCGCTGCGGCGGCTGCGACTTCCAGCACGTGGAGATCGGGGCCCAGCGCCGCCTCAAGGCCTTCCGCATCGCCGAACAGCTGGAACGCCTGGCCGGGACTCGAGCTGGGCGTCGAGGTGGAACCGGTCCCGGGGGACGCCGACGGCCTGGCCTACCGCACCCGGGTGCGCGTGGCGGTCGACGGCCGGGGCGCGGTGGGGTTCCGTCGCCACCGCTCCCACCGCATGGAATACGTCCGCGAGTGCCCGATCGCCAGCCCGGCCGTCGTCCGCCACCGGCGCCCTGGAGGTCCTGTGGCCCGGCGCCACCGAATTGGAAGTGGTGACCGGGACGGACCCGGCCGAGACCATGGTCTCGGTGACGCCACGCCGTCGATCGGCGCCACGTCTGCCCGACCTCGGGCGCGGCGTCGGCGTCGTGGTGGGCGGGAAGGTCCGGCGACCCCCCGCAGCCGTGCACGCCGTCGTCGCCGGTCGCACCTACCGGATTTCGCCGGGCGTCTTCTGGCAGGTTCACGCGGGCGCGGCGGGGGCACTGCTCTCGGCGGTGCTCGACCTGGCGGGACCCTGCGAGGGCGCTGCGGTGGCGGACCTCTACGCCGGCGCCGGCCTGTTCTCCGTGCCCCTG
Organism: uncultured Acidimicrobiaceae bacterium; assembly: GCA_963755445.1. Classification (GTDB taxonomy): domain Bacteria; phylum Actinomycetota; class Acidimicrobiia; order Acidimicrobiales; family RAAP-2; genus Bog-473. Next base: position 132,452 of record CAVWJQ010000007.1, read on the forward strand.
GCCGAGGCGGTGGGCCCTTCGGGCTCCGTCCTGGCCGTCGAGCGGGACCGACGTGCGTGCGCCGACGCCCGGCACAACGGGGCGACGTTCCCCAATCTGCGTGTCCTCGAAGGTGACGTCACGCCGGCGCTGGTGGAGTCCGCGCTCGGCCGGCCCGACATCGTGGTGCTCGACCCGGCCCGCGAAGGCGCCGGGACCGAGGTGATGGGGGCGTTGGCCGACCATGCGGCGGTCGTGCGCACCTGATTTACGTCTCGTGCGATCCGGCTTCGTTCGGGCGCGACATCCGCGTGCTCCTCGACGGCGGGTGGCATGTAACGGGACTGCGCGCCTTCGACATCTTCCCCATGACCGAGCACGTCGAGCTCGTGGCGGGCCTGGAGCCGCCGGCCGGGGCCGGGAGCTGAATCCTCCGGGCTAGGCGTGCCCACCCAGCTCGTGCTCGATGTGCCCGGGCGACTCGAACTGCAGCGTCGAGTGCGCCACGTCGAAGTGATCCGACAGGCACTCCTGGAGGTGATCGAGCACGCGTCCGGCTTGACCCGTGGTGAAGCACTCGTCGGTCACCACGACGTGGGCGGTGAGGACGGGAAGGGATGAGGTGAGGGTCCATGCGTGCAGATCGTGCACGGACTGCACCTCGGGGAGCTCCATCAGGTGCTGGCGCACCTCCTCGACGTCGATGTCATCGGGCGTCGCCTCGAGCAGGATGCGCAGGGCGGGGCGGAGCAACTCGGCCGCAGCCTTCAGCATGAGCAGCACGACGACGAGCGATGCGATGGCGTCGGCGCGGTCGAAGCCCCAGATTGCGATCACGATGCCGGCGATCAACGTGCCGGCGAAGCCGTAGAGGTCCGTGAGGATGTGCCGATAGGCACCCTCGACATTGAGCGAACGGCGGTTGGCCCGGGCCATGGCCATGGTGGCGGCCAGGTTGACGGCCACACCCACGGCGGCAACCACGATGAGGACGGTGCCGTTGACCGGGGACGGGTGGACCAGCCGGACCACCGCGTCGTAGGTCACGAGCGCCGAGACGATGAGGAGTGCGATGGCGTTGCCGGCAGCGGCGAGGATCTCGGCCCGCTTCAAGCCGTAGGTGTGCGAGCCCGTCTCGGGCCGCGCCGCCAGCCGGATGGCGACGAGCGAGCCTGCGATGGCACCGACGTCGACCAGCATGTGGCCGGCGTCGGCCAGGAGGACGAGGGAGTTCGACGCGACGGCGGCGCCGATCTCGAACGCCATGAAGGCGACGAGCAGCACCAGCGCGGTGGTCAGGGCCCGGCGGTCGGTCTCCACCGAGGGATGCCCGGCATGGGCGTGGGCGTGGGAGTGGTCCTGCCCCTCAGTCATGGGCCGTCACATGGTCCGCATGGGAGAGCACTTCCTCGACGAGCCGGCGCACGTGGGCGTCATCGAGCACGTAGTAGATCCGGGTGCCCTCACGCCGGCTGCGGACCAGACGGGCCAGCCGGAGCTTGGCCAGATGCTGGGAGACAGCTGCCGGCTGTGCCCCGACCAGCTCGGCCAGTTCGTTGACCGGATGTTCGCCCTCGAGCAGGGCGCAGATGACCCGGAGCCGGGTCTCGTCGGCCAGGAGCTTCAGCATCCCGACGGCCGAGTGGATCTCCTCACCCGCCGCACTTCTAACTACCTGCGTAGGCATGCAGATAGCTATACCGGTCTTTTGCCTGGGCGATGGACCCGATGGGATCAGGGGGCGGAGGCGAAGCTCGACGTGGGAACGGGCTGCACCGAACAGGGCTGCTGCACCGACGACTGGGGCACGGCGGCGGTCAGGACGGCCTTCATGATGGGCCCAGCCACGCTGGCACCGTCGGAGCTGTTGGCCTGCTGGGGCACGACGACCGCGACCGCGACCTGGGGATTGTTCGCCGGGGCGAAGCCGATCATCCAAGTGTCGGTCTGGCCGGTGGCCTTGTCCGTCTGCGCCGTACCCGTCTTGACCGCGGCGCAGAGGTACGACGGGAACCCGACGCCCGACGCCGTGCCGCTGGCGATCACGCCCTCCATGAGGGAGGTCACCTGCTGCGCCACCTGGGCGGTGGCCACCGTCGACTCCGGCTTCGGTGTGTACGTCTGCACCAACGAGCCCTGGGAGTCATGGATGGAGGACATGAGGTGCGGCGTCATGAGGACGCCCTTGTTGGCGATCCCTGCCGCCACCATGGCGTTCTGGAGCGCGGTGGTCTGCACGTCGTACTGGCCGATGGAGCTCTGCCCCAAGAAGGCCTGTGAATTCTGGGCCAGCGGCGGGAAGATCGATTTCGACGTGTCCGGCAGGTCGATGCCGGGCACCGAGTTGTAGCCGAACAGCTCGGATTGCCTGGTCATGATCGGGACGCCGAGCTGCACGCCCAGCTCGGCGTAGCCGGGGTCACAGGAGAACGGGAGCATCTGGGTCATCGTCCCGCCGCACGGCCCGGACTGGTCGCACAGCGGGACATTGGAGTCCGAGAACTTGACGCACTGCGCGACCGGGAAGTTGAAGCCCGCCAGGCTGGGCTTGAGGTTGTAGGCGGCGGTGCTCGTCACCACCTTCATGGTGGACCCGGGCGGAAAGGTCTCACGGTTGGCGAGGGGCCGCAGCGGGAAGAAGCCCTCGTGGTCCTTCTGGGTGTAGCTGAAATAGGCCAGCTGCTCCGCCTGGAGCGACGGGCTGGCCAGCGGGTTGGGATCGAAGGTGGGATTCGAGACCATGGCCAGGACGTTGCCCGTCGACGGCTGGAGCACGACGACCGCCCCGTCCTTGTTGGCGCCCGGCGGCAGCGTGGTCAGGGCCTGCTCGGCCGCGTTCTGCAGCGACGGCTCGACGGTGAGCGTCACGCTGTCGGTCGTGCGCGGTTGCTGCTGCCGGAAGAGCAGTTGGCTCAGCGTCTGCGGCGGTTGTTGGTGCGGGCTCAGGAACGAGTCGTACTGCTCCTCGATGCCGGACGTCCCGTAGTACAGCGAGGAGTCGTACCCCGTGATGCCCGCGTACAGCGGGCCCTGGGGGTATTGGCGGACGTACTGATAGGGGTAGGCCGAGGTGTCCGTCCCGGCCGGCGTCTTGACCGACTTGGCCAGGACGGTGCCGTCCGCGGCGTAGATCGTGCCCCGCGGGTTGATGTACTGCTGTGACGCGATGCGCGGATTGTAGGGCGATGACTGCAGCTGCTTGGCCTTGACCAGCTGGATATTGACCAGCTGCGCCACCACGAGGCCCAGGCAGAGGACCATGATGACGCCGAGCCAGCGGATCCGGCGGCCCATCAGCCCGCCAACCAATTCGTGGACGACCGGATCACTTGGAGCATGGTAGGCGGCAGGTCCTCCCGGAATGGCTTCATCCCCCTTGCGGCGCCCTCCATCCCCCGTGCAACCAGGCAGAGGACCGTTCCCGTTCGGCGGCAACGCCCGTACGAGCCCGTGCGAGCTGGGACGGGAGGTCAAGGAGCGACGCCGCCATGCCGATTGTTCTTCTGTGGGGCGTCGATCTTCGCCGACCCGGGTACACGCCTTTCCGGCGCCCCGGGGCAACCGGTGACGCGCCGACATCACGCGGCGCGGACCGCACCGGACGCAAGAGGAGTGACGTGAAACGTCGTGCGCTGAAGTTCTCCATCCCTTTGACCATGGCCGGCTGTGCGGCCGCGCTGAGCCTGACGGCGACGCTGCAGGCGGCGCCGGCGGCACAAGCCGACGAAGTGGCCCATGCCGCCGGCTTCACCGCCAACCTCACGTGGAGCCAGACGCTCCCCGACGGCGGCAACCCCATCGCGCTCTCCTCGCCGAATGTGGCCAATCTCGACGGGCAGTCGTCCGTCGTGGTCGGCGACCGCGCGGGGAAGGTCTACGCGTACCACCTCAGCAACGGGACGGGCGTGGCCGGCTGGCCGTACAACGCCGGGCGCGCCGGTCGACTCCTCACCGTCGGTCGCTCCCATCTCCCCCAACGGCACCGACTCGGTCTTCGTCGGCAGCGGCGGGTCAACCGACCCCACCGGCGGTGGCTACCAAGCCATCACCAACACCGGGGGTGACCAGTGGTTCGTCCAGGAGACGAACCCCGGAACGGACCCCACACCCCACTCGGGCATCGCCGCCTCTCTCACGGTCGGCTCCTACGCCGGCGGCTACGGCGTCGAGGCCGGCTCGCTCGGCCAGAACACCGATGCCCTCGGCGCCGGCAACGGGGCGATGCTGGCCGGGTTCCCCTGGTTCTCGGCGGACTCGGTCTTCTCGACCGCCGCCGTCGCCGACCTCTACGCCGACGGCGACAACGAGCTCATCAGTGGCGGTGACTCCAGCGCCGGCCTGGCCTACGGGCAGACCTACTCGAACGGTGGCCACATCCGCATCATGTCGAGCGCGGGCAATGCGGGCTCCATCAATCCGACCAGCGGGCTCATCTGCCAGTACAACACGACCCAGAACATCGACCGCTCCTCGCCCGCCGTCGGGCAGTTCCTCGGCGGCGGCGCCGTCGGCATCGTCATCGGCGACGGGAGCTACTACTCGGGTGCCTCGGACTCGAACAAGGTCTTCGCCATCAATACCGGCTGCGGACTGGCCTGGAGCGATCAGCTCAACGGCGTCACCGCCGACTCCCCCGCTCTGGCCAACGTCACGGGCAACGGGCAGCTCGATGTCGTCGAAGGGACCGCCGCCAACACCATTTACGTGCTGAACGGCACCAACGGCGCCGCCATCTGGTCCGCCGCCACCACCGGCCAGGTCATCGGCTCGCCCGTGACGGCCGACCTCACCGGGGGCGGCTACCAGGACGTGATCGTGCCGACCACCGACGGCATCGACATCTTCGACGGCAAGTCGGGGGCAGAGGTGGCCACGTTGGGCACCAACTACGGGTTCCAGAGCTCACCGCTGGTGACCAACGACCCTGACGGCCACATCGGCATCACCGGTGCCGGATACGTGAGCGTCGGCGGCGCGGCCACGGGGTACATCGGCCACTGGGAGATCGACAACACCGCCGGGACCGGCGCAACCGTCAACGAGGCCGGGGCGTGGCCGCAGTTCCACCACGACCCCCAGCTGACCGGTGACGCCGGCACACCGCAGCCCACGCTGCAGGTGCCGTGCAACGCGCCGGCGGGTGGACCCAACGGCTACGTCCTGTCCGCCTCCGACGGTGGCGTCTTCAACTACGGCAACATCCCGTTCTGCGGCTCGACGGGCAGCATCCACCTGAACCGCCCCGTGGTGGCCTCGGCGGTGACGCACGACGGCGGCGGTTACTGGGAGGTCGCGTCGGACGGCGGCATGTTCGCCTTCGGCGATGCGAACTTCTACGGCTCCATGGGCGGCAAACCGCTCAACCAGCCGATCGTCGGCATGGCGGCCACACCGGACGGCGGCGGCTACTGGCTGGTCGCGTCCGACGGCGGCATCTTCAGCTTCGGTGATGCGAGGTTCTTCGGCAGTACGGGGAGCATCCGTCTGAATCGTCCGATCGTCGGCATGGCGGCCTCGCCGAGCGGCAACGGCTACTGGCTGGTCGCGTCCGACGGCGGCATCTTCAGCTACGGCGACGCGAAATTCTCCGGCTCCATGGGCGGCCACCCGCTGAACTCCCCCGTCGTGGGGCTGGCGGCTGACGCCCGCACGGGCGGCTACTGGGAGGTGGCCGCCGACGGAGGCATCTTCTCCTTCGGTGCCCCGTTCTACGGCTCGACCGGCAGCATCCGCCTGAATGCCCCCATCGTCGGCATGGAGGCCAGTGGCGGCGGCGCCGGCTACCGCTTCGTGGCGTCCGACGGCGGCATCTTCAGCTACAACGCGCTCTTCTACGGCTCCATGGGTGGCAAGCCCCTCAACAGGCCCGTCGTCTCCATGGCGGGCACGTGATGCCCGCCCGCTGACGCCTGGTCGCGGGCCGTCGCCGTCCTCGGTACGCTCTGCCGTACGGGGATCAGCCCTTCCGAGGAGGCATGGTGGCGGACGAAGGCGTTGAGGGCTGGTACACCGACCCATTCGGGCGGCACGAGGCCCGCTGGATGTCGGACGGCTCCCCCACCAAGCTGGTCCGCGACGGGGACGAGGAGTCCTACGACGCTCCTCCCGACGAGGAGCCGACGGTGACGCCGACGAGAATCGCCGAAGGACAGGCGAGCGACGGGAGCGACCTGATCCGCTCGGACGATCCCGCCAGCGGGTCGCTTCACGACCGCTTGCAGGAGGCGGGCAGTTCGGCGCGTCCTGGGGCTCGCACATTGCGATGCCCAATCCGAACGACGAGCAGTAGCTCTGCTTCCAGAGGCGGCGCCGGTGCGGCGGGCCCTCGGCCCCGGCGCACGGCTGTAGCCTGACCTCCCTTCCCAGCTCAGCGGACCGGGGGTACGCGTGAAGGAGACCGACGACATCGACCACCGCGTCGGGAGGCGCCGTGAGGGCCACGTGCTGGTCATCTCCATGGAGAGGGTGGCAAAGCGCAACGCCATCGACCGGATGATGGCGGACGCGCTCGACGATGCCCTCAACGAGCTCGACGACGACAGCGACCTGTGGGCCGGCGTCCTGACCGGAGGCGCCGACGTCTTCAGTGCGGGCAGCGACCTGACCGCCGGGGGCGACTACAGCACGGCGCGCGGCGGGGAGTACGGGATCATCCGGCGTCGGCGCCGAAAGCCGTTGATCGCCGCCGTCGAGGGCCCGGCGCTCGGCGGGGGCCTCGAGATCGTCCTCGCCTGCGACCTGGTGGTGGCGGCCAGTTCGGCGCGTTTCGGCCTGCCCGAGGTCACCATCGGGGTGATCCCGACCTGCGCCGGCCTGTTCCGGGCGCCGCGGACGCTCCCCCTCAACGTCGCCAGGCAGCTGATCCTCACCGGGCGTCCGATAGAGGCGGCACGCGCCTACGAGGTCGGGTTCGTCAACGTCCTGACCTCACCCGGGCGGGCCCTGGACGAGGCGCTGGACCTCGCCCGCCAGCTCTGCGCCAACGCGCCGGTCTCGGTCCAGTCCTGTCTGAACGCGGTCAACGAGATCATCGCGGTCGATGACGACCTTGGGCTGGGAGCAGACCGATCAAGCGTTGCGCAGCGCCGCTGCGTCAGCCGACGCCCGCGAAGGCGTTGCCGCGTTCCTGGAGAAGCGGCCGCCCGTCTGGACGGGGCGCTGACACCGACGCCCTTTGCTCAGCCCGGGGCTGTCGAGGTCGGTGTCGTGCTCGGTGGCGAAGGTCGCAGCCCTCAGGCGGCGTTGGAGTAGCGACCGATCTCCTGGCCATCGACGTAGGCCACGCACTCCTGCGCCTGGAAGCCGCCGAGCGGCGCCTGGCGCGTCTTCGCGATGCGGACCTGGTGCGTCTCGCTCGAGCCCACCGAGAACTCGTATCCCGACGTGCGCCGCAGAGAGAACCATCCCAGCTTGCGGATGACGGGCTTCCCGTCCACCGAGATCTTCATCGGTCCCCAGAGCTGGTCCCACGTGAAGGCGACGTTGTGACGCTCGGCCTCCCCCACTTCGAAATCGAAATCCAGGTGCCTCTCGAACATTGATCCATTCCTCCGCATCGATCTCGGACAACCGTTGTTTCGGCTTCCGTCGACGCGAAATACAGCAACATTGTCCGAGCGTTGCGTGCCTGTGACGCAGCTGAAGGCGCTATTTCCAACCCTGCATCACGTGCTCGAACCACCACTGCGGCGCTGCAGCGGTGAGGACGTTCATGTCCCAGTAGTCCCACCAGCGGATGATCTTCCCGTCCCGGATTTCGTGCACCGATGCGACGTCGAGCGCCATCGTCTCGCCTGTCGGCCACTCCCAGTGCTCGATGTGCTCCGTCATCACCACGTCCTCGCCGGCCACGAGGTGACGAGGCTCGTCGAACAACTTGGACAGTTGATCGAAGGCAAGCCGCAGTCGGGCGGTGATCTCGGCCGGACCGCGGGCGACGTCGTCCGCCGGGGTCACGATGTCCGTGTACTCGCCGTTCTCGTCGAAGCGTGCCCCGAGGGCGGCAAAGTCCTGCCGATACAGATCGACCCAGAATCCCTCGATCAGCCGCCGGTTCTCCTCTGCTCGCGTCACCGCGCCCTCCTGTCCCGAAACCGGGCCGATCCTAAGGGATCCTCCTCGCCGCCATACGCCTTGGCCTGAAAGTTGCCCTGGTCAACGGTGTCTTTGATCGATGCAGAGGCGGCCGCGGCGGTCGAGTTGTTGTCGCTCCGTTGTCCGAGCGGGGTCGGATGGCTCTATTGCGCAAGAGGGCTCCGCCACCAGAATCTCCGAGGGGCGGGGTGATGGCCGATGCCCTTGTGTACGGGTACACGCATCATCCCGCCCCCTTTTTCGGCGGGGTTCCGGCTTTTCCATCGACTCCGCCGCCCGGAGAGCGCCTCTCGCCCGGCACGATCTGGGCTGCTTCAGCCCTCCAGCCGGTCGAGGAGCCAGCTCGGTCCGACCACCTCGGCTCCCAGGTCCTCGGCTCGTCGCCGGAGCTCGCGATCGGCGGTCACGAGGGTGACGGCTTGGTCGACTGCTCCGCCCACGACGTCGACGAGCGCGTCATCACCACTTCCGTCGGCATGGATGACGGTGACGCCATCGGCTTCGGCGGCAGGCGCGCCCTGGCGAGACTGGCCCTCGAGGACCACGACGACGGGTTGATCGATCCGACCTGCAGCGGCGGCTGCTCGGACCTTGGTCACGAAAGAACTGGCGGCTCCTGCTCGATCGCGCCACCAACCCGTCGGACGAGACCCGATGACATTCGCTGCATCAACGAGGAGCATGTTCGGTGCCCGGATCGCTACCCGAGCGACCTTCGATAGACCAGGTCGAAGTCGGTGACGTAGTCGACACCGTCCTCGGACATCTCCCAACGGCCGAGAATGGTGTTGCCGTCCTCGCTGAACGTCCCGCTGAAGCGCTGCGCGAAAGGCTCACCGGTGCGCCAGAGCTTCCACTCACCGTCTCCGATGCTCATTTCGTAGACGCGTGAGACACCACGCTCGTCGGAATAGAGCTGGATGTATTTCCCGCTGGCCCCATCACAGCCGATGATGGAGGTGCTGTCGGGAGCCTCGGGCAGTTCGACGGTCGTGTGCTGCACCAGGTGGGCGCCGGAAGGATGCCACTCGAACGTGGACCGACCGCCCCCCGGCCACGGTTCTCCGTCCGGGGGGCGAGCCTCGAGCGTCCAGACACCGACGAGTGGGTCCAGTCTTCTCAGCGCGTCGTCCGCCGTCGGCTGGTCCATGACATGCGCTACGCGTCTTCGTCCGAAAGGGCTTCGGGATCGTCGAGCAGGACGCCCGCTTCGGCAGCTTCCGTCTCGTCGAGCGGGACTTGGTCTTCCTCCTGCTCGTCGTCGAAGTCGGTCTCACTGTCCAACGGGGCGATGTCCGCGGCATCTTCGGGATCCAATGGGTCCGGCTCCTCGATCTCGGGGATGTCGTCGCTGCTTTTGGCCATGTTGCTTCTCACTCTCTCTCGAGTTGCTCGTTCAGGCATCCGGATCGTCCGAAGTCAGGCCTGGGCGATCCAAGCTCAGTCGGCGGTTTCGGTCTGCCGCAATGACAGCACGTCTGGCCACATTGAGCCAACCGATCTCATGGAGTCCTCTCCGAGGGTCCATACCCCGCATGTCGATTCCTCAGCGAGCCGGGAAAGGAAATGATGACCAGGTGGCTCCGCTAAAGGAAACGCCGAAGCTCTTCCGGCAGCTCGCGCACCACGGCCCGCTCGAGCGCCAGTCCGATTCGAGGTGCCCGCCCGGGGGCTAGAGGATCGTCGCACACGAGTTGGATCCTGGCCCCGACGGAGTGGCCGAGATTGTCGAGCACGGTGCCACATCTCCTCATTTGAGCGCTGATGTCGGGGTCCGCACGTGGGTGGAAAGGTGCACAGCCAAGCATCCGTTCGGGCGACGGATAGAACATTCTGACCAGAGGGGCGATTGGAAGGGTCGGCAATGAGCGACGTTTGACAAGGTCCGGGCTGGAGGCAGGCCAGCGACGGGAAGTTCTACCCACCCCAACAGGCACCGGTTGCAGCTCCCCCGCCGCCCCCGTACCAGCAGCAGCCGTACCAGCAGCAGCCAACCCCTAAGAAGAAGCTGACTCGTCGGCCCCTCTTTGGGTCGGCATCGTCATCCTCGTCTTTCTCGGTGGTCGCATCGGCATCGTCGCCGGCACGGCGAACCATGTCGCGCATGTCACCACCACTGAACACACCGTCGTCTATTCCGTAACCGGCGTGGGAACGACGACGGCGACGACGGCGACACCTAGCGACCATCCAGGAAGGAGTGGCCGGAGCGGCGATCGGCGGTGCCTGCAACTGGGGCGCTCCCATGGTCCAAAACGGATCACGGCGTTGGGTCGCTTCACCGACTTAGCTCTCGGCAGCGAACGGGCGCGCCGGGTCATCACGTGCGACGATGCACCGGAGGACGCTGCAAGGTGATCAGACACGAATACGGCCACTGTGCTCGACCTCGACGACCGCTTCTTGAAACGCGACAGGGCCATTTTGATCGCCGGCATCCTTGCCGCTGACCTTGGTCGCACATGAACGAGGCCATCCTGAGCGCCAATGGGTCCTCGAGGCGACCACCGTCTCGACGGGCCATCAGACCATCCGACGAGCTCATGCGAATCGCCACTGAGTCGGCCGGGTCCTCTTTGGCCTGGCCATGCTCCTCGGAGGTGAACTGTCGACCGCCGTCGCCGAGGGTACGAACGCAAGATCGCGACGGTGTTCATCGCAGAGCGATTCCGAGGCTTAGATGGCGAAGTTCGACGGTTCTGACGTTTCAAAGGCTGTTTGAACTGCGTAACTAGGGAGGCGCTGCGGGACTCGAACCCACGACCTCAGCCGTGTGAAGGCGAGGTCAGCACGCACTCTGACCAGCTATCGGACGAGGAAGACCCGTAGCCAAGCACGAATACGTCATCAGACGGCATTGGCCGCACTCTCCGGTCAAAGTGCTTCGGGGCACGTTTCAGGGCACTGGGTTCTGACGACCTTCTATCGGTCCGCATTCGCTGATCGACCTGGTCGCTTGGTCGTTGAGTCGCACCCGTGCATCGCGTCGCAGCGAGGTGGCATGCTCTGCGTCATCTTGGCGAGTCAACGGGGGTTATTCGTGGGAAGATTGGCGTGAATCAGGGCTTCGTAACGTACTGGGCAAAGGTGGGATTCGCTCTCTCACTGCTGGGAACGAGTTTGCTGCGTGCTGTCTGGCTCTCCCCCTCCGGCTGCCGGCGCCAGCTTCAGCCCGCACAGCGGCACGAACGTGCACTCAGACCGCTCCCTTCCCATTTCCCAGCAAAGTTGTTGGAATAGCGAGGACGCCGGATGACGGCGGCTATTGGGTCGTATCCAGTGGCGGCTACGTCGCCGCATGCGGTGACGCTCCTTATCTTGGTCAGCAGACCACTCTCAACGCTCCGATTGTCGGCATTGCGGCTACGCCTGATGGTGGGGGCTACTACCTGGTCGCCTCTGATGGCGGGATCTTCACTTTCGGTGACGCCGTGTTCCAGGGCTCGACAGGTGGAACCAGACTCAACAAGCCGGTTGTCGGTATGACAGTCGACCCCGCAACTGGGGGCTACTGGTTGGTGGCGACGGACGGCGGGATCTTTGCCTACAACGCTCCCTTCTTAGGTTCGACGGGATCGATCGCTCTCAACAAACCTGTCGTTGGGATGGCATCAGCAACCAACGGAAGCGGTTATTGGCTCGTGGCCACTGATGGCGGGATCTTCGCCTACGGCGTTCCATTTTTTGGATCGACCGGCTCCATCCATCTCAATCAGCCCGTTGTCGGAATGGCCTCAGATGGGTCGACTTCTGGCTATTGGCTCGTTGCGTCTGACGGGGGCATCTTCGCCTACAACGCTCCGTTCTATGGCTCAACAGGGAGCATCGTCTTGAACCATCCCATCGTTGGCATGGAAGCCACTTCAACCGGTAGCGGTTATCGCTTCGTCGCCGCTGACGGAGGCATATTTTCCTACGGGTCCTCCCAGTTCTATGGAACCCCGGCATTCGCCCTACCTCCCGCTCCGCCAGCGCCTCCCACCCCAGTCCCGCCTGCCGCGGTCGGTCCCACCTTGACGCAGCAGCAGCAGAGCGCAGTAGGAGTCAGCCCAGGAGTACCTGGCCTTAGGTGTGGGCTTCTCGCAGCAAGGTTTGATTGATCAACTGGACTCGCCGTACGGCAGTGGATATTCGGTCAACGATGCGACTGTCGCCGTTGAGAGCATGAACGTGGATTGGAATGCCCAGGCGGTCCTGGCGGCTGAGAGCTATCTGCAGGATTCAGCCCTTTTCATGCGCCGACCTGATCCAATCAACTGGACTCGCCGTACGGTAGCCAGTTCACGGTCGCTCAGGCTACATATGGAGCGACGCAGGCAGGAGACTGCTAGGGCCAGTTCGGCCTGGCAATGCGCTTCAAGTTGCCTTTGCTGAAGTTCAGGTATTCGACGTGGGCGGTAGGACTTGGACGCCTTCTCGTTCGAACATGTCGATCCACTGAGCGGACGTTTTCTCGATAGGCAGCATGATGGCGAGCAAGGGCCTGGTCGGAGCCCATTGCTCGCCGCCGTTGGCGCACCGGCAAGCCCGACACCGCACCGGCACCAGCCTCGTGAACCGCAACTTCGATCCCAAAGGGTGCCTCTGTCTCAAGAATTCGCAGCAGCACTAACTGCCCATGTAGAAATGTTTGGAGGCGAAGCCGATGACTACGTCTTTTCTGACACATGAGGGAATGCAAATGCGCCTAAGCAACTTTCGACATCACAATTTGCGCCTGCACTCAAGCGGGCAGGCATTGATCCATCGTTCCGTATTCACGATCAGCGCCACACGGCGATCAGCCTGTGGATCAAGGCCGGAATCAACGTGAAGGATGTGTCGGTCCATGCCGGCCATACCTCGGTCGCATTCACATTGGATCGCTACGGCCACCTCTACCCGGACAATGGGGATGCGTTCTTGAATGCTTTGGACGCCGCAACGGACCAATCGCTCGGAATCTCGGGGCACGACTCGGGGCACGGAATCGGCACCCATCGTCGACATCAACTCTGCAACCAGGGAAAACGAGTGGGCGCTGCGGGACTCGAACCCACGACCTCAGCCGTGTGAAGGCTGCGCTCTAACCAGCTGAGCTAAGCGCCCTGGCGGTTTGCCGGAGCACAACCGTAGCCTGCGAGAACACGGCCGATTGCGGCCCTGGCGAGATTTGGGGTGCCCCAGCAGCCCCGGTACCCTGAAGTCGACATGACGCCCACCCCAGGAAACGGCAGCAGCGAGCCGCAGACCCTGACCGGGCGCATCAAGGCCGCCTTCATCGGGCCGACGCCGGCCGCGAGCGCCGGAGGGCGAATCCGACAAGCCCGAGATCCTCCCTCCCGAGGAGCGCAAGGCCGCCATGTCGGCCCTGGACCCGATGGAGGCGAAGTGGAGCTTGGCCGCTCTGATCGTGGCGACGCTGACGGGCATCGGTTTCCCGGCCTATTACATCGTGGCGAATCCGAAGACGAAGGTCGACGGCAAGTACGTCGCCGTCTCCCCGGACGCCGTGTTGATCGGTGGCGTCCTGCTGGTGCTGTGCGCCATCGGGTTCGTTGCCCTGTGGAAGCGCAAGCGGACACTGCTCGCCTTCGTCCTCTTCCTCACCGGCTTCGCGTTGACGCAATTCATCCAGCTCTTCGGCTTCGCGTACATCTTCCTGGGTGGTTTTCTCCTGCTCAGGGCCTGGCGCATCAACAAGTACGGGACGACCGACTCCAAGGTGATCCGACGGGAGGCCGCGGCCCAGCCCCGGGGACGCCAGCGCAAGGAAGCCGCGGCACGGTCGAGCTCGAAGTCGGCCTCCACTCCAGGAGTGAAGAAGCCACCGACGGCCAGCAAGCGCTACACGCCCAAGTCGGCACCCCGGAAGAAGATCCCGAAGCCGACGGAATAGTCGTCGCCAAGGCCGCCTTGCGTGCGATCGTGAGCGATCGGATCAGCCCGCGGGCTCGATCAACAGCGCCGAGCGAAGCAACGCGAGCGCGTCCGTCCGGCGACGCACGAGTGAACGAGCGGTCGGTTCCTCCCCCAGGGCCCTGAGCACCTCGACCTCCGTCACCATGCCGATCACCGTCGAGTAGATCGCCAGCAGCAGCAGCCGCGGGTCGTGCCGGCGCATCGCGCCGGCCTCCATCTCGGCCTCCAAGAAGGACGAAGCTCGTTGCACCAGAGGGTCCAGAGCGAGGGTCATCTGCGTCGCCGCCGGCGGCCCCAGCCGGCCGACCTCCCGCAGGAAACCGAGCAGGTCCGGTTGCCGGGCCGCCACCCGGAAGACGGAGCGCACGACCGCCTCGACCCGTCCCCAGCCCTCCCCCGCTCCCTCGAGCGCGGTCTCGAGAGCGAGCGACAAGATCGTCCGCGCTGCGGGCGATCACGGCCTCGAGGAGCGCGTCCTTGGACGGGAACCAGTAGAGGATCGACTGCTTCGTGAGCTCGAGCCCCTTGCCGACCGCGTCGAGGGACGTGGCCTCGTATCCCCTGCTGGCGAAGGAGGCGAGAGCGGCATCGAGGATGCGCTCCTTGGTCGACGGGCTGGGCACTTACCAAATGGTAGACAGAATCGGCGGGCGGTGGTAGACATTCCTGATGCCCATTGAGCGGGATCTCCGTGGGAAACGCTTCTTCATCACCGGCGCCACGGGCTTCCTGGGCACCGCACTGGTCGAACGCATCCTCCGGTGCGTCCCCGAGGCCGAGATCACCGTGCTGGTCCGGCCCGGTCGCCGCGCCGACGCGGCCGCCCGGCTGGCCCGCGAGGTCATCAAGAACGACTGCTTCGACCGCCTGCGCTCCGAACTCGGCGACGGCTTCGGCGCCGAGGTCGCCCGCCGGGTCCGCGCCGTGCCGGGTGACGTCAGCCGGGACGGATTGGGCATGGACGAGGCAGGCCGGAGCGCCCTGGCGGAAGCCGACGTCGTCATCCACTCCGCCGCCACCGTCTCCTTCGACGCGCCGCTGACCCAGGCCGTCGAGATCAACCTCCTCGGCCCGTCACGGGTGGCGGCGGCCATCGCCGAGACCGGATCGGCCGCTCACCTCGTCGCCGTCTCGACGGCCTACGTCGCCAGCACTCACCAGGGTGAGGCCAAGGAAGAGCTGCTCAGCGAGAACCGCTTCACCCTCGACGTCCCGTGGGAGGCGGAGGTCACCTCGGCACGGCGCCTGCGCGACGACCTCGAGGCCGAATCGCGACGGCCCGAGAAGCTGCGCGGCTTCACCAAGCAGGCTCGGGCGGAGATCGGCGCCGCCGGCGATCACCTGATCGCGTCGAAGGCCGAGAAGATGCGCGACGAGTGGGTCAGCAACGAGCTGGTCACGGCCGGCACGGCCCGGGCGCTCTCGCTCGGATGGCCCGATGCCTACCCCTTCACGAAGGCGCTCGGTGAGCGCGCCCTGGTCGAGCAGTGGGAGGGCCGGGTCCCCATCACCTTCGTGCGGCCCTCCATCATTGAGTCCGCGCTCTCGGAGCCGCGACCCGGATGGATCCGCGGCTTCCGCATGGCGGAGCCGATCATCGTCTCCTACGCCCGGGGCCTCCTGCGTGAGTTCCCCGGCGTGCCCGAAGGCATCGTCGACGTGATCCCGGTCGATCTCGTCGTGGCGGCCATCCTCGCCGTCGCGGCACGGGGTCCCGAGCCGGGGCGGCCGAAGGTGTACCACGTCGCATCGGGCGTCCGGAACCCGCTGCGCTACGGACACCTGGTGGAGCTCTCGGAGGACTTCTTCAGCCGCAATCCCCTCTATGACGAGCGCGGCCAGCCCATCAACGTGCCCGAGTGGTCCTTCCCGGGCCGCGGACGCGTGCAGCGCCAGCTCAAACGCGCCGATGCCGCCATGACGTTCGTGGAGAAGGTGATCACTGCCTTGCCGATCCGCGGCAAGCAGGCGCAGCTGGCCGCCCGGATGGAGGACCGTCACGCACTGGCGAAGCGAGCCCTCGGCTACGTCGAGCTCTACGGCGCCTACACGGAGACCGATGCCCGCTACCGGGTCGACAACCTGATCGAGATGTGGAACACCGGTGACGACGAGGACCACGCCCACTTCGAGTTCGATCCCGGCGTCATCGACTGGGACCACTACGTCCACGAGATCCACCTGCCCTCGGTGCTCGAGCACACCCGCGTGCGCACCAAGCCCGGGAAGTCGGTGGTGGACAAACGCCCGGAGCGGCAACGGCGGGCCATCCTGTCCCCGGACCGGCATCTCGCCGTCTTCGACCTCGAGCACACGCTCATGTCCTCCAACGTGGTCGACACCTACGCCTGGCTGGCCAGCCGCCACCTCTCCCCCGCCCGGCGGGCGCGCTTCGTGGCCGACCTCGTCCGGCAGGCGCCATCCCTCCTCGCGCTCGGACCGGCGTGACCGCGGTGACTTCCTTCGCTCCTTCTACCGGCGCTTCGAGGATGCGCCGCTCGAGCAACTGCGCGAGGACTCGTGGGAGCTCTTCCATCGTCAGCTCCTCACACGATCGTTCCCCGACGGCTTCGCGCGGGTGCGCGCCCACCGCGCCGCCGGCCACAGGACGCTGCTCATCACGGGCGCCCTGGACTTCATCATCGACCCCATCAGGCCGCTCTTCGACGACATCATCTGCGCGGAAATGGAGTCGCACGACGGACGACTCACCGGTCACCTCACGACGCTTCCGCCCATCGGTGAGGCCCGGGCCCTGGTGCTGGCCGACTACGCGGCGCAGCACGAGCCTCTCCCTCGAGGAGTCCGTGGCCTACGCGGACTCGGCCAGCGACCTGGCCATGCTCGAAGCGGTCGGCTTCCCGGTGGCCGTGAACCCCGAATCGCGCCTGTCGGCCATCGCCCGCCGGCGCGGCTGGCATGTCGAGCACTGGGCCAAGGCCGAGGGCGGGTCGCACCGCCCGCTCCCGCTCGGGCCTTTCGACGTCCGCCAGCCCAAGGCCGTGATGGGCCGATGAGCACACTCCTCTTCGAACGGTCGCTCCCCCGTTTCGCCGCGGCACGCGTGGCGTCGGCTTTCGGGTCGGGACGGGGTGCTGGCGTGGGCCCGTTGCGCCTGGTCGAGCGCGACGCACCCGACGTGCCCGTCGGCCGGCTGGGTCCACGTCGACCCCATCCTCTCGGGCATCTGCGGGTCGGACCTGGCCACGCTGGACGGGCGCAGCTCGCGCTACTTCGAAGACATCGTCTCGTTTCCCTTCGTGCCGGGTCACGAGGTGGTCGGCACCCTGGCCGAGGACACCACCGGAGCCCTCGGCGGGCTGCTTGCCGGCCGGGAGCAGGGTGGTCCTGCAGCCGGTGCTGGGCTGCGCGGCCCGCGGCATCGAGCCCCAGTGCCCCGCCTGTCAGGCCGGCCACGTGGGCAACTGCGGCTACATCGCCTTCGGGCACATCCGGCCGGGGCTCCAGACGGGCTTCTGCGCCGATACCGGCGGCGGCTGGTCGAGCGCGGGACTCGTGGCGCACTCGACGCAGCTCTACGCCGTTCCCGATCAGCTCAGCGACGAGGACGCGGTCACCGTCGAGCCCGTGGCCTGCGCCGTGCACGCGGTGCTCGGGGCCCCGATCGCGGCGGGCGACGTCGTCGCCGTCATCGGTGCCGGCACGCTCGGGCTGCTCGTGACCGCCGCCCTCGGGCACCTCGCCACCGCCGGCCGCTGCGCCACGCCCGGCGCGGTGCTCGTCGGGGCGCGCTATCCGCACCAGCAACGTCTGGCTCGCGAGCTGGGCGGCACGGAGGCGTTGCCCTCCGACCAGCTCGGCCGCGCCGTGCGCCGGCACTCGCGCTCGCTGTCCTATGGGGGCGCTTCGGGAGTGACCGCGACGCTCTCCGGGGGCGCCGACGTCGTCTTCGACTGCGTCGGCAGCCCTGAATCGATCGCCCAGTCGCTCGCCATGGTCCGACCCCGGGGCACCGTGGCCCTCGTCGGCATGCCCGGCAAGGTGACCGTCGACCTGGCGCCCCTCTGGCACCGCGAGGTCCGCTTGGCGGGTGCGTACGCCTACGGGACCGAGCGGGGCCCCGGTGCCGACGACGCCATTTCGACCTTCGCCCTGGCCTTCGACGTGGCCGCCGCCCAGCAGACCGGGCGCCTGGTGTCGGCCACCTACCCGCTGACCCGCTTCGAGGACGCCGTGGCCCACGCCGGGTCGGCCGGACGCCGCGGGGCCGTCAAGATCGCATTCGACGTACGGAAAGGACCGATCCGATGAGTCGCCGTCCAGGCTTCGTCCTCGAGGTGGACAAGTCGACCCCACCCACCCTGTTCTGGAGCGGCGAGTCCTTCGGGCTCGAGACGCTGCCCGAGGGCAGTCGCGTCGTGTACGCCCCCGAGCCCATGAAGGCGATCGAGGACCCCTACCGGGCGATCCGCCAGGCGCTGCTGCAGCCCCAGGGCGACCGCGACCCGCTGCCGGCGCTGCTCCGTCCGGGCATGAAGCTGACCATCTGCTTCGACGACATCTCGCTGCCGCTCCCGCCCATGGAGGCGCCCGACATCCGCCAAATGGTGATCGAGACCGTGCTCGACATGGCGGCGGAGGCCGGCGTCGACGACGTCCAGCTCATTGCCGCGCTGGCGCTGCACCGCCGCATGACCGAGGACGAGTTGCGGCACGCCCTCGGTGACCGGGTCTACGACGCCTTCGCCCCCCACGGCCTCCTGACCCAGCACGATGCCGAAGATCCCGACAACCTGCTCTTCATCGGCGAGACCGACCAGGGCGAGGAGGTGGAGATCAACAAGCGGGCCGCCACCTCGGACCTGCTGGTGTACGTCAACATCAATCTCGTCTCCATGGACGGCGGCCACAAGAGCGTCGCCACAGGGCTGGCCAGCTACCGCAGCCTGCGCCACCACCACAATCCGCACACCATGCAGCACTCGAAGTCGTTCATGGACCAGCCGGCTTCGGAGCTGCACTCGGCCAACTGGCGCATGGGCCGCCTCATCGCCGAATCCGGCGTGAAGATCTTCCAGATCGAGACGACGCTCAACAACGACACGTTCCCGTCGAACTTCTCCTTCCTCCAGAAGCGGGAATGGGAGTGGTCACTGCGCGACCGGGCCTCCTACGCGGCCACCTCCAAGGCGTTGTCCAAGGTGCCGCCGCGCCTGGCCCGCCAGATCTTCCACTCCATCCGCTCCCCCCACGCGATGACCTCGGTGCAGGCCGGCGAGGTGGAGGCGGTCCACGCGCTCACCACGGCCAATGTCTGGGCCCAGCAGGGCATTGAGGTCGACGGACAGACCGACATCCTGACCATGGGGCTGCCGTACATCTGCCCCTACAACGTCAACTCGATCATGAACCCGATCCTGGTGGCCTGCCTCGGGCTCGGCTACTTCTTCAACATGTACCGGGGCAAGCCGCTCGTGCGCGAGGGCGGCGTCGTGATCATGAAGCACCCGACCCGGCCCGAATTCCACCCCGGGCACCACCCGAGCTACATCGACTTCTACGAGCAGGTCCTGACGCAGACGGTCGATCCCGTGCAGATGCACAAGGAGTTCGAGGAGTCCTTCGCCACCGACCCGTGGTACGTGCATCTCTACCGGACCGGGCACGCCTACCACGGCGTCCACCCCTTCTACATGTGGTACTGGTGCGCGCACGCGCTGGCACACCTCGGGCGCGTCATCGTCGTCGGCGGGGACCCCAAGGCGGTACGACGGCTCGGCTTCTCGCCGGCGAGCTCGCTCAACGATGCGCTGGAGATCGCGTCCGACGTCGTCGGGCCGTCGCCGACCCTGACGCACATGCACAACCCACCGATCTTCATGTCGGACGTCCGCTGATGGCGGGCGCAGGGCTGCGCGGCCGCGTCCGATCGGCCCGCTTCCCCTTCGCCGCCCCCTCGTGGCCGGCCACCGTCGAGCGGCCCGATCCCGAGCGCAAGGTCGGCCTCGACTACGACCACGAGTGGTCGCGTCGCTACCCGGTCCGCCTGGCCCGGGCCGTGGTGATGGACAACCTGGCCCGGCCGGCGGCGCGCCTGCTGGCGCCGGCCACCGTGCGCGGGCTGGAACACCTCCAACACGTGGAGGGGCCGGTGATCTTCGCCTCCAACCACCTCAGCCACATGGACACGCCGTTGCTGCTGACCACGCTGCCCGTCGAGTTCCGCCACCGCACCGTCGTGGCGGCGGCCTCGGACTACTTCTTCGACCGCACCTGGAAGGCGGTGCTGTCGTCGTTCACCCTGGCCACCATCCCGATCGAGCGCAGCAGGGTCAACCGCAAGTCGGGCGACACCGCCGCCGAGCTGATCGAGGACGGGTGGAACCTGGTCATCTTCCCCGAGGGCGGACGCTCGCCCGACGGCTGGACCCAGCCCTTCACGGCCGGCGCCGCCTACCTGGCCCGGCGCACGGGCCGGCCGGTCGTCCCCGTGTACCTGCACGGGACGCGGCACGTCCAACCCAAGAGCGCCGAAGCGGAGGGGCGGGCACCGGGGGGCTCGGGCACCGAGTCGCGCCGGAGCAGCCGCCTCCGCCGGGCCCCCATCGCCGTGCTGTTCGGTTCCCCGCTCTCGCCCGACGAAGGCGAGAACACCCATCGCTTCTCGGACCGCATCGAAGCCGCCGTCGCCACCTTGTCGCGCGAAGTCCACTCCGACTGGTGGCAGGCCCGGCGGTCGGTCAGCGCAGTGGCACCGGTCGAAGGGCGCGACCACCGCGCATCGCGGGCCCGCCGCCTCACCGTGGCGCCGCGCCTGGGCGCTCGACGAGCCTCCCTCGCGGGACCGGGACTCGGAGTGGCCGAACTGAGCTGCACCGCCCGCGGCGCCGACGTCAGAGCAGCGGCCGCGAGACGAGGATGGCCGTGGCGGCAAGGCCGGCGTCGCGGTGGACGAGCCCGGCCTGGTAGTCCGGGTCCCGGATCATGTCGACGAAGGTCTCGATCTCGGGATACTGCATGATCGCGATCTGGTCCCACGGTCCGCTCTGTCCGATCAGGACCTGCAGCACGTCGTTGTAGAGGGTGAGCGTGCCGCCCCGCCGCACCACCTGGTCGAGTGCCACCGCGCCGTAGCGCCCGTACGCCTCTGCGCCGGTCAGACCGGCGCCGGCCAGCTCGTGGCCGTCGGGATAGCGCGCCTCGACGAAGTAGGACAAGAGGTTCACGAACTGCAGCGGTCCCGGCTCGCCCGAAGCCAACAGCGCCCGGAGCTGTTGCTCGTCGGGGTTGATACCCCCGAAGCCGTGCGATCCCAGCTCACGCAGCAGCGCGGCCACGTCCTGCTCACTCCACTGCGACATGTGGGCTCCTCCCCGACGGCGGTCAGCCGGATGGTAGCAACGGTGCCCGCGCCCGGCGCCGACCCGGCCTACGGTGCTGGCAGCCCGCAAATCCAGGAGGCGACGCCCATGCAGATGATCATCCTCGGCAGCGGCAGCCCCCTGCCCGACCCCGAGCGCGCCGGGCCCTCGACCCTGGTGCGGACCGGCATCGGCGACCTGCTCTTCGACTGCGGGCGCGGGGTCCTCATGCGGGCGGCGGCTGCCGGATCGGCGGCCGGCGCGCTGCGCGGCGCTCTTCCTCACCCATCTGCACAGCGACCACACGACCGACCTCAACGACATCGTCACGTCGCGCTGGATCACGTCGTTCCAGCCCCATCCGCTCCCCGTCTACGGCCCGGTCGGGACGGCGTCACTCGTGCAGGCGACCGAGGCCATGTTGGAGCTCGACATCGGCTACCGCCTGTCCCATCACGACGATCTGCAGTGGCGGCCGTCGGCCGACGTCGTCGAATGCGAGCGCGGCCGGTGCTCCACGAAGGGCGATGTCCGGGTCACGGCGGCCCCCACCGACCACTCGCCCGTGCGCCCCACCGTGGGCTTCCGGATCGACGAAGGAGGCCGGTCGGTCGTCATCGCGGGCGACACCGTCCCGTGTCAGGGACTCGACGAGCTCTGCACGGCGGCCGACATGCTCGTGCACACCGTGGTCCGACCCGACCTGATCGCCCCGATCGGGCTGCCCCGCCTGACCGACGTCCTCGACTACCACTCGTCGGTGGAGGCCGCGGCGCAGACCGCGGCCCGCAACGGCGTCGGCACCCTGGTCCTCACGCACCCGGTGCCCGCGCCGCAGCCCGGGACCGAGCCCGAATGGCTGGCACTGGCCGGCGCGCACTTCGACGGCACCGTGGTCCTGGCCCAGGACCTGTTGGCACTCGAGGTGGGTGCGGCCGGCTGAGTGCGCAGCCGGCGGGGGTCGACGGGACCGGCGCGGCTCGCACTCAGAAGACGATGGCTCCGGCCTGGGCCCGAGGATCGCTCGCCGGCACGATCTCCTTGCCCAGCGGGGCGATGGCCACCGCGGCCAGCTTGAAGTTCCCGAGGCCGAGCGGAATGCCGATGATGGTGAGGCAGAGCACCACGCCGAGAATGAGATGGGCGATGGCCATCCACACCCCCGCCAGGACGAACCACAAGACGTTGGCCAGGGTCGAGGGCGCACCGGCCTCGGGCTTGCGCACGACGGCCCGTCCGAAGGGCCACAGCACGAAGGCGGCCAGCCGGAAGCAGGCCACGCCGAAGGGGATGGTGATGATCAGGACGCACAGCACGCAGCGCCGACCACCGCGTAGCCGATCGCCAGCCACAGGCCCGAGAACACGCAACCAGATCAGGTTGAGCACTGTCCGCATCGAGTCCTCTCCCGTCCCCGTTCGACGGCGACGCTGTCAGCGCCCGGCGCCGGCGCCGCTTGCCCCCGACGCTGAGCAGCCGCTCCTCGCGCAGCTCCTCCGCTTCGCTGTCGTCGAGCGGAGCCAGCGCGACGTCGCCGAGCGCCCAGGACGAGCAGCCGGTCGGCGAGCACCGGATTCCGCGCCAGCACCGGACCGTGGAGGTAGGTCCCGACGATCCGACCCTGGACGGCTCCCTCGCTCCCGTCGCCGACGCCGTTGCCCACGCCGGCCACCACCTGCCCCAGTGCCGGCGTGCCCTCCGCTCGGGACGTGGCGCCCCCGTGGTTCTCGAAGCCGGTCAGCGTGGGCAGCGGTCCCAGCACGTCGGGGTCCACCTCGACCAGCACCTCCCCCACCGACGCGGGGCGTGGCCGGCTTCACCGTGTCGACCTCGAGGAGCCCGACCCCCTCGTGGGGCTCGCCGTCGGCGCCGGGGAAGGTCCGCCCGACGATCTGGAAGCCGGCGCAGACCGCCAGCACGACGGCGCCCTCCGCCACCCGCCGCGCCAGCGTGCCGTCGTCGATGAGCGTCCGGGCGGCGCGCACCTGGGGGCCGTCCTCTCCCCCACCGAGGCAGTACAGGTCGGCCTCCGGGAGCGGGCGGTCGGAGGCGGCCTGGAGCAGCGTGACCTCGTAGCCCGCGCCACTCGGCCCGCCGCGCCAGCACCAGACCGTTCCCGCCGTCGCCGTAGGTACCGAGAAGGTCCGGATAGACGACCGCGATGCGCAGCGGCGCCGTCATGCCGGCGCGCCCAACAGGTCGTGGAAGGCGGTGTAGTTGCCGATGACGTCGACCACCGACCGGCCGGCGCCGACGCCGTCAGCGGTCGTCGCGGCTGCAGCGGCGGCGGCGACGCGGACGGCCTGGACGGGATCGGGCTCGGTGGTGTGCGCGACCCCGCCGTAGTGCAGGCGCACCGACAGGTCGCGGAAGCGGTCGCCGGTCGCGACGACGGCGCGCCCCGCCAGGCGCTCGTAGGGCACGTCCCACAACCAGCTGGGGTCGGCGCCGTCGGCGATCCGCGCGTTGATGCTGACGACGAGCGGCGCGTCCGAGTCCGCGACCAGGTCCAGCAGCTCGTCCCAGCCCGCCGGGTTCTTGGCCAGCATGAGCCGCGCCCGCACGTCGCCGAAGGCACGGACCGTGAAGCGGCCCGCCACCTCCTGCACCGCCTCCATGGCGGCCAGCGCCTCGAGCGCGTCGACACCGGACGCCTCGGCGGCGACCGCCGCCATCAGGGCGTTGGACTGGTTGAAACGGCCCGGCAGCGCGAGCCGGACCGGCGCCGTCCTCCCGTCGGCCCACTCGGCCCGGGCCGTCCCGTCCGCCGCCACGACGAGCGTCGCCTCGGGGTCGGGACGGGCGAAGCCGCAGGCGGCGCAGGACCAGCCCGCCTCGGAGAAGGCGATGCGGCCCCCGCAGGAGGGGCAGCCGACGGCGTCGTGCTGCCAGCGCAGGCCGGCACCGACCCAGTGCACGTCGCGCGCCGCGCCGGCACCCCACACCACGAGCGGGTCGTCGGCGTTCGCCACCACGTGTGTGTGCGGTGCCGCCGCCAGCGCGGCCCGCCAGCTCCCGGCGATCATGCGCACCTCGTTCGTCCGGTCGAGCTGGTCGCGGGAGAGGTTCAGCAGCAGCACCGTGGCGGCCGCCGTGGCGGTCAGGACGCGCGGCAGGTAGATCTCGTCGGTCTCGAGCACGGCCCGGCGTGCCTCCGTCCCGGCCAGCGCGGCCACATGCCCCGGCGGCATGTTGGAACCGGTCTCGTTGCTCACGACGGCGTCACCGGTCGCGCCGAGCGCCACCGTGAGCAGGCGGGTCGTCGTGGTCTTGCCGTTGGTGCCCGTGACACGAGCGCGATCTGCCGTCCGGCACTCAGGTGCTCGAGCAGACGCGGATCGAGGCGGAGGCCCGCCCGGCCGCCGGCCACGGTGCCCTGGCCGCGTCCGAGGCGACGCGACGTGGCGTTGACGACGCGCGTCGTCGCGCTGGCGAGCCGCGCCCTCACCGAGGAGGCTTGCTGCGGGCCAGCTCCTCGGCGGTCGGCTCGTGGCGCACCCTGGCCTCCGGCGGCAGCAAGGCGCTGATGGCCTCCATGATGGCGGTCGGTGTCCGCCTTGGCGTCGGTGAGCGAGAGCGGGACCGGCTTGTCCGATCCGCACCGTGACCGTCGGGGGATGCCGCACGAGCGTGAAGTCGGGCACGCGCGCCGAGCGCGGCCAGACCTTCTCGGTACCCCAGAGCCCGACGGGGACGACGGTGGCGCCGGTCGACGCGGCCAGCCGCGCCGTGCCCGGTCTTGCCGTGCAGCTCCGGGTCGAAGAAGTCGTAGCCACGCGGGATGGTGCCCTGCGGGCAGGACGATCGACCACCTCTCCCGCCTTCAGGGCCGACTCGGCGGCGCGCAGCGGCTCGCCCGACCCGCTGCCACGGTCGACCGCGATGCCGCCGATGGCCCGGGCGATCGACCCGACGACCGGGGCGTCGAAGATCTCCTTCTTGCCGAGGAAGCGCACCGGGCGCCCGATGTCGCGCGCCACGAGCGCCAGCGCGGCCACGTCGAAGTAGCTGCGGTGGTTCGAGGCCAGCAGCACCGGTCCGCTGTCGGGGCACGTGCTCCACGCCCGGCGATGTCGAAGCGGGCGTACGGGAACGAGAGCTTGCGGACGAACGGGCGCAGCATGTGGTACGGCTCGAGCCCGACCACGCTCGGGCACACCGGGCGGGCGGTCCCAGTGCTCCACCGGCCAGCAGCGGGCCGTGGCGACCACGGTCAGCGACGGATCGGGGTTCACGGCGTGCGGGGTGCCGACGCTGGCCAGCAGCGGCACGTCGAAGATGCTGTCGCTGCAGGCATGGCAGTCGGCCAGGTCGATCCTGTTCTCCTCGGCCCAGGCGCGCACGGCGCGCAGCTTGCCGGTCCCCCAGACGAAGCCGTCGAAGAGGCGGCCCGTGTAGCGACCGTCCTCGACCTCGTAGCTGGTGGCGATCAGGTCGTCGAAGCCGATCGCCTCGGCGAAGGGGGCGATCATGTCGGCCGGCGTCGTGGTCGAGAGCACCAGCCGGTGGCCCTCGGCCCGGAAGGCGGCCAGGCGCTGCGGGGCGAACGGGGCGACGATCTCGCTCAGCGCGGAGACCGCCCGCCGGCCGGCCGCCTGGACCTGCTCCTGGTGCCAGCCCCTGGCCACCCGGGCCGCCGCCCGGACCAGGCCCATGGAGACGAGGTTCTCGCCCAGGCGGTCGTTGACGGCATAGAGGAGCTTGTCGCCGGGGAGCGAGCGGCCCTCGGGCAGCACCCCCTCCTCCATCAGGGCGCGGTTGAGGATCTGGCCGGAGGCCCGGCACAGCAGGGTGCGGTCGAGGTCGATGAAGACGGCGCTCTTCGCCACGGGTAGGGAGCCTAAAGCAGTTCGTTGGCTGGTCGGAGGGGTCACGGCGCACCTGCCCGGAAAGAGCGCGACAGCGGACACGCTGGAGCCCGCGAAAAGGCCCCGGAATTAGGAGAAGGGATCGCCGGGGGGGAGGGCGATCCCTTCTCAAGACTCATCAGGTTCAGAGGGGGGGCTTCCGATTACCTGCGGTCTGAGATCTATTTTGCCGGTACCTCGGCGATCAGTCAAGCAGCTTTAGCAGATACTTTGTATCAGTTATAGTGATGAGTAGCGATACTCCGGCAAGCACTTCCAGGAGAGGTGGGTCCATGGAACTGAAACACTTGCAAGCACTCTTGGGCATCGCGGACACCGGGCAGCTTCTCCGCCGCCGCCACGTCCATCGGCACGGTGCAGTCCAACGTCTCGGCCCACGTGGCCCGGCTCGAACGCGAGCTCGACGTGCAGCTGGTCGACCGGGCCTCGGGCCGACTGACCGAGGAGGGCGAGGTCGTGGTGACCCGGGCCCGCCAGGTGATGAACGAGCTCGAAGCCATGGTCTCCGACGTCACCGCCCTGCGGGAGGAGGTCGTCGGGACGGTGCGCCTCGGCATGATCGGGACGACCGGCCGCTGGCTGGTGCCCCAGCTCTTCGACCTGCTCCGGGTCCGCCACCCCCACATCCACCTGAACGTCGCCGAGGGCTCGAGCGTCCAGCTCGAACAGCAGTTGGCCACGGGCCAGCTCGACCTGGCCGTCGTCACCTTCCCGCTGAGCGGCGACGAGATCATGGCGGCCCAGCTCTTCGACGAGGACCTGGTGGCCGTGCTGCCGGCCGGGCACTTCCTGGGCCAGGAGTCCTCCATCCCCATTGAGCGGCTGGCGGAGGTGGAGCTGCTCCTGCCGGCGCCGGGCACGGCGCTGCGGGCCGAGATCGACGGCGCCACCGGCCCGGCCCGCATTGTGCTGCGGCCCGCCATGGAGCTCGACGGCGTCCGCCTGATCGCCTCGCTGGCCTTCGACGGCTACGGGGCGGCCATCCTCCCGGCCACCGCCGTCCCCGGCCACCTGCGGGGGCGCTTCTCGGTGCTCCCGGTCGACCGGGCTCCCCCGCCGCCGGGTCGGCGTGGCCCAGCGGCGGCGGGGTCTGCCGTCGGCTCCGGCCCGCGCCGTCATTGACGTGCTCGGGGTGGTCGTCAACGACGTGCTCTCCATGCCCGAGGGCATCCACCCCACCTGAACCGGCCGGCGCAGCACGGCGTGGTCGGCCTGCCCGGAGGCCGACCTCGTCACTCAGGCCGACGGGTTGCGGCTCCCGCCACATGGTCCACAGCGTCGGCCCGTCGCCGGGCAGCGGACAGCTCTTCGACGACCTCGAAGCCGTGGCGCCGGTAGAAGGGCAGGTTCCGCTCCTTGGACGATTCGAGGTAGCAGGGGATGCCCTCGGCGTCGCAGTGCTCGAGCACGGGGCGCATGAGGGCGCCCCCCACGCCCTTGCCCTGCTGCTCCACGGCCGTGCCCAGGCTGGCCAGGTACCAGTGCGGCTCGCGCGGGTGCTTGCGACTCGATCAGCGCCAACAGGCGGAACGTCGTGCGCATGTTGGCGATCACGTAGGGCAGGACGGGCAGCATGGTGAGCATCCCGCGCCACGACCGTCGTGCATCGGCTTCCCGGCCGGCGCCCAGATGGCCGAGCCGGCGTAGCCCTCGGCGACGTAACAGCCACCGAAGGGGAGGTAGTCGGCCTTCATCTGGGTGCCGAAGTAGGCCCGCAGGCCGGCTTCGCGGCGGGCCTCGTTGCGGAAGATGTGGGACGTGACCGGGTCATCGAGGAAGGTCCTGGCCATCTGCGCGGCCATGGCGGTGACGTCGTCCGCCGTGGCACGCCGGACTACTGGCAGGGCAGGTTCGTGAACCATGACGGGGTCGATGGTGGCAGAGGACCGGGCCACGCGCCACCCGGCGACGCGCCGGCATGGGCCTGCCCCAGCGCGGCCAGCTCCGGCGCCAGCCGCTGGCCGACGTAGATCCCGCCCGAGCGCGTGAAGTGCACGCCGTCGGTGCAGCGCACATTGATCTGGTCCACCGTCGGCGAGAACGCGTGGTCGGGCGAGACCACGGCGTTGAGGTCGTACACGTAGACCCGGCTCCCGTCGGTCCCCGTCGGCGTGGTGCGTGGCCACCTGGCGCATGGTGGCGTTGTCGGCCGTCACCCGCGCCGGCGCGTCCTCGGGCCACGGCGTGCCGGCGGGCGACGTCCCGCTGTCGTAGTACGGGGTCGTGGGCAGGACGACGCTGGCCCCCCTGGAGCCGAGGACGGACACCGCCTGGCGGTAGCGGTCGACCAGAGCGCTGTCGAAGCCCGCCTGGCCGATGTTCTGCCACCGGCCCCCGACCTGCTGGTCGAACGTCTCGCCGCGGGCCAGGTACACCACGACGTCGGGGTTGTAGGCGTCCACCCACTTGCGCCAGGTGTCGAAGAGCGAGGCGGGGTTCTTGCCGACGTCGCACGGCGCGTCCGGCGCCACCGTGTAGAAGAGCACCTTGATCTGCGCCTGCATGGAGAGCGAGCAGCCCGGCGTCCCCTCGTTGGCGATCTGCACGTTGTACTGGTGCGCCTGGAGTGCCAGCCCGACCCCGAGCGTCCCGGCGATGGAGTCGCCGACCAGGAGGACCTTGACGGGCTCTGGTGGCGGGCGGGGACGCGGTCGTGGCGGGCGAGTGCCGGCGAGAGCAGGGACGGCACCGTCGTCGTGGTGGTGGTCGTGGTCGGCGCGGCGTGGTCGGCGGCCGGCGAGCCGGTGCGCGGTGGCGGTGCCGCGGCCGGGGCGACGGTCGAGGTCGTCGTGGACGTCGGCCCGTGACGGCCAGCTGGGAGCCCTGCAGCTCGGCCGCCCCCACCGGCACCAGCGTGCTGATGAACACGGCGCTGATGGCGAGGGCGGCGCCGATCGGCGCGGCCACCCAGGAGCGCCACCGCTTGAGCGCGCCGCGGCGGACGGGCATTTCGACCAGGTCGTAGCTGAGGGCGGCGATGGCCACCGTGACGCCGACCCGGGCCAGGAAGAGCGGGTAGACGCCCCAGTGCAGCCGCTGCCCGGTCATGACGAGCAGCACCGGCCAGTACCAGAGGTACACGCCGTAGGAGATGCGACCCCACTGCGGCAGGGGCGGCAGCTCCAGGAGGCGCACGACGAGCGAGCGCGGCGCGGTGGCGCAGCCGAGGACGACGGCCCCGGCCGCCAGGCTGGCCACCATGAAGCCGCCGCTGAAGGCGAACGTCGAGGTCTCCGAGGTCGTGGCCCACAGCGCGGCCGTGCCGGCCACGCCGGCCAGGGCCAGGACCGAGGCGAGCCGGGTGAACCAGCGCCGGGCGCTGCCGTCCTTCCAGAGCGTGAGCCCGATGGCGATGGCGGCGCCGACGAGCAGCGCCTGCGCCCGCGTGTCCGTGCCGTAGTAGGCCCGGGTGGTGTAGCCGTTGGGCGCCAGGACCGCCATGAGGAGGGCCGAGCCGAGCGAGCCGAGGCAGGCCACGGCGAAGAGGACGTGCAGGCGGCGGCGGCGCGTCCACGCCGGATCGTCGTCGACCGGGGCCGGGCCGACGAGGAGCAGCTGGCCGCCGCCGAGCACGTCGACGGCGCGGCGCCGTCGTCCCGGCGCGTCCGGCACGCGTCGGCCGGCGCGCGGCACGGCCGGCCGGCGCTCGTGCCGAGCTTGAGCACGCCCAGCACGACGAGGGGCCACACCAGATAGAACTGCTCCTCGATCGCCAGCGACCACGTGTGCAGCAGCGGCGACGGCTGCGTCGACAGCGAGAAGTAGGTCACGCCGTTGTGGATGGAGTACCAGTTCGAGACGTAGAACATCGTCGAGAGCGCGTCGCCGAGGATGTTCGGCGTGGCCAGCACGGCCGGCACGACCGCGAGCACGATCCCGATGACCGCGATGAGGAGGAAGAGCGCCGGCAGCAGGCGCCGGGCGCCGCCCGGCCCAGAAGCGGCGCAGCCGGATGGTCCCGGTGCCGTTCCACTCGCGCACGAGGAGCGAGGTGATGAGGAAGCCCGAGAGGACGAAGAAGGAGTCGACGCCGTAGAAGCCGCCGGGCACCGAGTTGAGCCCGGTGTGGAACGCGATGATGGCGAGCACCGACAGGGCCCGGATGCCGTCGAGGCCCCGGATGTGACCCATCGTCGGGCGTGCCCCAGGTGCGTTAGCGTCCGTGCTCATGCAGCGTCTGGCCCCACCGTCCCCGGTGGCAGCCCCTCCGTCCCATACTGGGGAAACGTCGCAGGGGCGCTCATCTCACTGTCGTCCGGGGCGCGCCGCCCGGTGACCGCCGCGTGCTGAGAATCGGCATCCTGGGAGCGGCCCGCATCGCCCCCTCCGCACTGATCAAGCCGGCCCGCCGGACGGGGGTGGCCGTCGTCACCGCCGTGGCGGCACGCGACCGCGAGCGGGCCGCCGAATTCGCCCGCAAGCAGGGCATTCCCCGCGTCCTGGACAGCTACGCCGCGCTGGTCGAGGACCCCGAGATCGACGCCGTGTACAACCCGCTCCCCAACGGCCTCCACGGGCACTGGACGATCGCCGCGCTGCGGGCCGGCAAGCACGTGCTGTGCGAGAAGCCCTTCACGGCCAACGCCGACGAGGCCCGGGCCGTGGCCGAGGCGGCCAGCGGCAACCCAGGTGTGGTCGTCATGGAGGCCTTCCACTACCAGTACCACCCGCTCACCAAGCGACTGGTGGAGATCGTCCGCTCGGGCGAGCTCGGCAACATCACCAGGGTCGACGTGGCCTTCTCGGCGCCGCTGTGGAAGAAGGGTGACATCCGCTATCAGCTTGCCCTGGCCGGTGGCGCCACGATGGACATGGGTTGCTACCCGATCAGCCTGCTGCGCCTGCTGGCTCCGGGGCCGCGTGTCATCAGCGCCGAGGCGAAGCTCTCCTCCCCCGGCGTGGACCGCGCCATGGACGCCCACTTCTCGCTGCCCGACGGCGGGAGCGCGCACATCGGCTGCTCCATGTTCTCGTCCTCGGTGCTGCGCCTCGGCGCGGAGATCACCGGGGACAACGGCAAGATCTCGGTCCTCAATCCCTTCGCGCCCCAGCATTTCCACCGCATGAAGGTCACGACGTCGCTCGGCACCCGCAAGGAGCGCTTCAGCCGCAAGGCGAGTTACGACTTCCAACTCGAGGCGTTCGTCGCCGCGGTAGAGGAAGGGGCGTCGTTCCCCACGACAGCGGTCGACGCCATCCGTACGATGGAGCTCATCGACGCCATCTACACCTCCGCCGGGCTGCCCCTGCGCCAGCCGACCCCGGTCGACTGATGCCGCTCGCGGCCGACGACCTGACGGCCCTGGCCGATGCCGCGCTCGCCGCGGCCGCCGGGTGCCAGGCGGCCGAGCTCCGGGTCGAGCGCATCCGCAGCCAGACCGTCCGCCTGCACGACGCGCAGCCCGAGACGACGGCCGACGACACGAACTTCGGCATGGGCGTGCGCGTCGTGGTCGACGGCGCGGTGGGCTTCGCCGCCACGGTCGACGTCCGGCCGGAAGAGGCGGCCAACCTGGTGCGCCAGGCCCGGGAGATGGCGACGCGTCACGAGCCGGGCCGGGGGCGGGCGCGTCGAGCTGGCGCCCGAGCCGGCGCACGGCGACGTCACCTGGTCGAGCGCCTTCGAGGTCGACCCCTCGACCGTCCCGCTGGCCGACAAGGTCGACCTGTTGGGCGAGTGGAGCCGGCGCCTCGAGGCGCACCCGGTCGGTCTCGCACACGTCGGCCTCGCTCCTCGCCGTGTCGGAGCAGACCTACCTCGCCGACCTGAACGGGACCCGGGCCACGCAGCACCGGGTGCGCCTGCAGGCCCAGCTGGAGGCGCTGGCGCTCTCGGACAACGGCTTCGAGACGATGCGCACGCTGGCGCCGCCCGTCGGGCGGGGTTGGGAGTTCCTCGACCGGTCCGGCCTCGGCCGGGGGCTGGCACTGGGATGCCGAGCTGGCGGAACTGCCCGAGCTGCTGGCCGAGAAGCTCGGCGCCCCGTCGGTGGAGGCGGGGACCTACGACCTGGTGGTCGACCCGTCGAACCTGTGGCTCACGATCCACGAGTCGATCGGGCACGCCACCGAGCTCGACCGGGCCGTCGGCTACGAGGCGGCCTACGCCGGCACCTCCTTCGCCACCTTCGACAAGCTCGGTTCGCTCGCCTACGGCTCCCCCGTCATGCACATCACCGGGGACCGCACGGTGCCGCACGGCCTGGCCACCGTCGGCATCGACGACGAGGGTGTCGAGGCCCAGTCGTTCGACCTGGTGCGCGACGGCACGCTGGTCGGCTACCAGCTCGACCGCTCCATCGCCGCCGCCATGGGCTTCGAACGCTCCAACGGGTGCGCCTTCGCCGACTCGCCGTTGCACGTGCCGATACAGCGCATGGCCAACGTGTCGCTGGCGCACTCCGGGGCGGACGGCCCGAGTACCGACGAATTGATCGCCGGCGTCGACCGGGGCGTCTACATCGTGGGCGACAAGAGCTGGTCGATCGACATGCAGCGCTACAACTTCCAATTCACGGGGCAGCGCTTCTACCGCATTGAGGGCGGGAAGCTGGCCGGGCAGGTCAAGGACGTGGCGTATCAAGCCACCACGACCGACTTCTGGGGCGCCATGGAGGCCGTGGGCGGCGAGTCCACCTGGGTGCTCGGCGGTGCCTTCAACTGCGGCAAGGGCCAGCCGGGTCAGGTGGCGCCGGTGTCGCACGGCTGCCCGTCGGTCCTCGTGCGCGGCGTGCGGCTGCTCGAACACGCGCGAAGAGTCCGGACGGTGATGCGGTGATCCCCGCCCAGGAGCTGGTGGAGCGCGGCATCGCCGCGGCGGACGCGCTCGGGGCGGACGGGTGCATCGTGCTGGTCGAGGAGAGCAGCCACGTCGACGTGCGCTACGCGCTGAACACCACGACGACCAACGGCGAGCAGCGCGGGCGTTCGGTCAGCGTCATCGCGCTCGCCGGCACGTCGTTCGGCTCCGCCCGGCGGACGCGGTGAGGTCGGCACCGACGGCGTGGCCGACATGGCGGCGGCCGCCCTGGCCGACGCCCAGGCGGCCCCGCCGGCGGCCGATGCGTTCCCCCTGGTGCTGCCGTCCGAGACCCGGCCGGCGGACGGACGCGACTTCGGGCTCGATCCCGAGGCGACGGACCCGGCGCGCGCTCGAGGTCGTGCTGTCGGCCCTGTCGGGCGCCTTCGAGCGGGCCCGCGCCCGCGACGCCGTCCTGGCGGGCTTCGCCGAGCAGGACATCGTCACGCTGTATCTCGGCAGCTCGACCGGGGTGCGGCTCTCCCATGTCCAGCCGACGGGGGCGGTCAGCCTGGTCGGGCGCACGGCGGACGGGACCGGCTCGGCCTGGGTCGGCGAGCCCACCATCGCCCCCTCGCTCGAGCGCATGGAGCAGGAGGTCTGGCGCCGGCTCGACTGGGCCACGACGCAGGTCGCACTGGAGGCGGGCCGCTACGAGGTGATCATGCCGCCGTCGGCCGTCAGCGACATGATGGGGATGCTCGCCTTCGACGCGTTCGGCGGCCAGGACGCCGAGGACGGCCGCACGGTCTTCTCCCGGGAGGGCGGTGGCACGCGGGTCGGCGAGACGATCACGACGTTGCCGTTCACGCTCTCCAGCGACCCCTTCGAGGAGGGCATCGCCTGCACGCCGTTCGTCGCCACCTCGGCCAGCGGCTCGGAGACCTCCGTCTTCGACAACGGGCTGCCCAGCGCCCGCACGGACTGGCTGCACGACGGGGTGCTGGCCCGCCTGCGCTACCACCGGGCCGGCGCGGCGCGGTCCGGTGTGGCCATGGCGCCCTACATCGACAACCTGGTCCTGCGTTGCGGGGACGGTGGCGGCGGCGGTGGCGGCGGCGGCGCCGGTGGCGGATCGGTCGACGACATGGTGGCGCGCACCGAGCGCGGCCTCCTGCTCACCTGCCTCTGGTACATCAGGGAGGTCGATCCGGCCACCCTGCTGTGCACCGGGCTGACCCGCGACGGCGTCTACGTCGTCGAGAACGGCGCGGTGGTCGGGGCCGCCAACAACTTCCGCTTCAACGAGAGCCCCGTCGACCTGTTGCAGCGGGCCACGGAGGTCGGCACCCCCGTGCGCTCGCTCGGACGCGAGCTCGGCGAGTACCTGAACCGGACGATCATGCCGCCGCTGCGCATCCCCGACTTCAACATGAGCTCGGTGAGCCAGGCCAGCTGACGCCGGCTCTGCCGGTCCGGGCTCGGTTCCTCAGGGCCGGGTGCGCACGACCACGGTGTCGGCAACCTTGTCCTGCAGGGTCTGGTTCACCGGATTGCCCAGCGGCCACAGCGCCGTGGTGATCAGGGCGGCGACCGCCAACAGCCGGAAGAGCACTGCGCCGACGGGCGTCGGCCCGTACAGGTGGTGGTACCCGATCAGCGCCGCGATCTGCTCCCACACCTCCACAATGACGAAGAAGGCCAGGACGCGGCGACCCGCTTGTCCGTGCGACAGGGTCGCCCCCGAGGTCCGATCGACCGCACGCACGCCCACCGCCATCATGCCGACCGTCTGACCCTTGTAGCGGAGCAGGAGATACGGATAGCCCAGCGTGATGAGCAGGGTGGTGATCACAATGGCCGCCTGCGCCGCCGCGTCGATGCGGTAGCCGGTGAAGCCCGGGATCGTGTTGTTGCGCTGCGTGAGCCCGATCAGGACCCCGATGACGAAGCTCGGGACGCCGATGATGATGGCGTCGAGCACGTACCCGCCGAAGCGCAGCCACCAACCCGCCAGGGCAGCCGGTCCCGCCGCCGTGTTGATGGAGGGCCCGCTCGCGGGACTGCGGTGCCGGCGCGCCCATGTGCATGGTCCACTGCGACCCGTCCCACCACCGTTGCCCCGGCTGCCCGGACGGGTCGGGATACCACCCCGGCGGCGGCAGGGACGGCGAGGGGGGCGGCGGAGGCGGTTCGGGCGGCCAGGTCACTCGGAGTGACCCTACGCGGGCGGGGTCCCGCTCGTGGGGATCGCGCTCGGGCCGGCCGTTCGACCGCGCTCGGGCGTCGCGCTTCGACCAGGAGCCGTCTGCGCCGTCGACACGAATGAGCCGTTCCGCTCGATCCGCTCGTGCAGGCGACGGAGCTGCGGCTCGTAGGCCTCCGGCGTGAAGCCGGGAACCGTCCACGACACCTTGCGGAGGAAGTGCACCACCGCACCGACGTCGAAGAACTCGACGCGCAGCGCGCACTCCTGCAGGTCGACGACGTCGAGCCCGGCGGCGGTGGCGCCGGCCCGTGCGCTCGCCGCGCTGCGACTCTCGTTGACCGGCTGGGGACCCATGAGAAACTCCGTCAGCTCGCGGTTGGTGCCCGGGCCGATCTGCTGGGACAGATAGGTGCCGCCGGATCGCAGCACGCGACCGATCTCCGACCACAGGACGACGACCGGATGGCGGCTGACGACAAGGTCGAACGAGGCGTCAGCGAAGGGCAGCGCCGGGCGAGTCCGATGCGCAAACGACCCCGATGCCGAGCGGCAACAGGCGCGTCCTCGCCAGCGCGACGTTCGGCGGCCATCCCTCGGTGCCCACCAGCAGCGACGGTCGGCCGCGCCACTGTGGCCAGCACCTCCCCGCCGCCCGTCTCGATGTCGAGCGCAGCCTGCAGCACGGGCCAGGCGCTCGGCCATGAGGCGCGGCGTAGCCCCAGGGCGGGCGCTCTTCCGTGGCGCGACCCTCGAACCACGAGAAGTCCCAACCCTCCAGCGGCACCGCCGCGCCCTCCGCCACGAGCTGCTCGAAGCGGGTCACGCGCGCCGCTGTCCGGCCGGCCGGTTGGTCGGTCAGGGGCCGAGAGGACCGGGCGCGCTCGGCCGCGGACCCGCTCAGAGGTCCGCGGGCAACTGCACGACGATGTGGCTCGACCCCGGGCCCGACGTGTGCGCCGGCGCGGTCGTGACCAACCCGTTGGTCGTGTGGTGATTGTTGCGGTGGCCCCGGGCGGCGCTCTCGCCCGATGAAGACGATCGAGCCCCAGACGACGGCGAAGATCATCCAGCCCTTCGCCGCACCCTGCAGGATCAGGATCCCCCAGGGCGGCAGCGGCTCCACCTGGGACGGGATCGAGGTGCGCTCCCAGGAGGAGGGCGGCGGCATGGCCCCGGGAACGCCGGGTGGCCCGGCGGGCGGCGGCGCGGCTGCGGGGGTGACCATCCGGACGGCCCGGCGGGGCGGCCCCGGGGTACGCCGGGGGTGTCGCCGTCTGCTCGCCGGTCGACGGGTACGAGAACGGCTGCGCCGGCGGCTGGTCCTGCGGGGGTGCGGGCGGGGCGGAGCCCACGGGAGGCGGTGGCGGTGGCGGCGGCGGCGCTGCGCCCCTGCGCCGGCGACCGCGCCGATCGGCGGCGGCGGCGAGGGCGGCTGGCGGCGGGACGAAGTCGCCGAACATGCCCCAGGCGTACTCCGACGTGAGCATGTTGAACCACGAATGGAAGCGGGCCTGGTAGCGCACCAACGCGGCGTAGGTCGGTGTACAGCGTCGGCGGCATGCGGCCGGTGACGATGACGACGACCCACATCGCGATGATCAGCGGCACCGTCAGCCCGTAGTCGACGATCTGTGCGAAGACGGCAGCCGGGACGGCGAGGATGATGCGGAACAACACGGCGACGCGGTTCAACTGGCCCGGAGCCGGCAGGATCGGGCGCACCGGGTAGTCCACGTCGTCGAACGAGAAGGGCGGGTACTGGTCGGTCAGGAGGAGCACGTACGCGTTGACGCGGATCTCCCAGCGGACCAGCCCGCTGAGGTAGTTGTGCGCGAAGTCCGGCAGCCGGCCGGTGAACAGCGCGGCGAACCACCCGATCACCGCCACGAAGAAGCCCGCGATCCCAGGAAGAACAGCACGAAGAACTGCGGGATGGCGAGGATGAGCCGGAAGACCACGGTCGCCCGCCGCTGCGGGCGCCGTCCCCGAGAACCACATCTCGACGCGCCTCGTCGGCATGGACATGGAAGCGTTCGTCATGTCACCCCCTTGCACGGCACCCGCCCGCCGGACGCCGCTTCAGCAGGAACGCTAGAGCATCGGTACCGCGCGCGCGGTGCTTTCTCCCCGCGGACGCATCCGATCGACCCGCCCATCCGCCGATCGCCACGTCGGCGGCGCAATCCCGGTGTCGTCCGGCCGGTCACGCCCGTGATCAGAGCGATCGGTAGAGGGCGTCGATCAACGATCGGTTGCGCGTGCTCTGCCAACGGGGGATGACGTGGTTCATCACGTAACCGAACGCCACGCCGCCGACGGGGTCGGCGAAGCCGACCGCTCCCCCGGTGCCGAAGTGGCCGAAGCTGCCGGGGTTGGGGCCGAAGGGACGACGAGGCACCGTCGGCTTGAAGCCCAGTCCGAAGGTGACGTCCTCGTGGAGGATCGGGCAGTAGCCCGTCGACTGCGGCGAGGTCGCCTCCGCCAGCAGGTCGGTCGACAGGAGGCGGCCGGGCTCGAGCAGCGCGGCGTACAGGCGCGCCACGCCCCGGGCCGAGCCGTGCCCGTTGGTCGAGGGGACCTCGGCGCTGCGCCACGCCGCGGTGTTGACCACGCCCATGGACGAGTACCCCGGCGGGTTGAAGTAGCTCAGCATCTCCATGCGGGCGTCACCCTCGAGCGTCTCGTCCAGTGCGGCGGGCGGCCCCGGTGATTCGAAGAGCACCTCGGCACAGCGGGACTGCTCCGCCGGCGGGACGCCGACGAAGAGGTCCGCCTCCAACGGGCCCGCCAGCGCGGCCAGCCGTCGCCCGCAGGGCTGGCCGCCCACCCGGCGCACGATCTCGCCGATCAGGTGCCCGTAGGTGTTGGTGTGGTAGGCGTGGCGCGTGCCGGGCTCCCACCACGGCGCGGTGGCGGCCAGCGCCGCCGTCATCCGGTCCCAGTCCCACAGGTCCTCGTCGGTCAGCGGCTGGCGGATGGCCGGGCACCCCGGCCCGGTGGCACAGCGCGTGCCGCAGGGTCGCGCCCTCCTTGCCGCCGGCGGCGAACTCGGGCCAGACGGTGCAGATCGGATCGTCCAGTGCGACCAGCCCGGCGTCGACCAGTTGCAGCGCCAGGAGGGCCACGAACGCCTTGCCGACGGAGTAGAAGTCGACCAGCGTGTCGAGCCGCCAGGGCGCGCCGGTCGCCGGATCGGCCGTGCCCCCGGCCAGGTCGACCACCGTGCACGCCGTCGACCGACACGCACACCGCCGCGCCGACCTCCCCGCGCTCGGCGAAATTGCGCACGAACTCCTCCCGCACGGCGCCGAAGCGGGCGTCGCAGTGGCCGGTGACCGGGACGTCCACGGACCCGACTCTCGTCCGCGTGCGGCCCGGCCCGCAAGCGGAGCGGACCAGGGGCCGCTAGACCGGCGCGCCCGACCGGTTGATCGTCGACTCGTCGGTGCCGAGATACGACTCGATCACCGCCGGATGCTCGAGCACCTCGGCCGGCGTGCCCTCGGCGATCACCTGCCCGAGCTCCAGCGCGATCATGCGGTCGCAGATGGCCGTGAGGAGCGGCATGTCGTGCTCCACCACCAGAATGGAGCACCCGGTGTGCTGCTGGACCCGGATGAGCAGCGGCCCCATGGCCTCGGTCTCGCGCTGGGCCACGCCGCCGGAGGGCTCGTCCAGCAGCAGGACGCCCGGTTCCTGCGCCAGGACGCAGGCCAGCTCCACAATGCGGCGCGTGCCGGTGGACAGCTCCCCGACGAGCTTCTCCCGGAAGGCGTCGAGCCCCATCATGTCGACGAGCTGCTCGGCCTTCACGGCCACATCGGCCTCCGAGTCCAGCGAGGCCGGCAGGCGCAGGCCGGCCGCCACCATGTCGCGCGAGCGCAGGTGCCGCTCCTGGGCCACCGCGATCGTCTCGGCCACGGTCAGCGAGGGGAACAGCCGCGCCTCTTGGAACGTGCGCCCCAGTCCCGCCGCGGCGCGCATGTGCGCCGGCCAGGTGTCGACGTCGGCGCCGCCGAGCCGGATCCGCCCTCCGTCGAGCGGGAGGAACCCGGACACGCAATCGAAGAAGGTCGTCTTGCCCGCCCCGTTGTGGCCGATGAGGCCGAGGATCTCCCCGTCGCGCAGGGTCAGGCTGATGTCCTCAATGGCGGTGATGCCGCCGAAGGTCTTGCGCACGCCGTTGCACTCGAGGATGGCCGGCGCCTCCGCCGACGGCGGTATCCGCTTGCCCGGGTCGGCCATGACGAGCGCCGAGGACGCGCTGGCGTGGACGTGCAGGTCGGTCGGCCCGGCGTCCGGGGTCACCACCGTGCCCTCCACGGAGCCGGCCCCGGCGATGAAGACCGAGCGCAGGATGTCGGGCCGGTCCAGCAGCTCGCGCGTGCGACCGCTGAAGCGCACCTCTCCCTTCTCCAAGAAGACGGCCCGCTCGGCCAGCTCGAGCGCCACGTTCACCGACTGCTCCACGACGACGATGGTCGTGCCGTCGGCGTGGAGCAGCTTGACGACGTCGAGCAGTTGGGCCACCACCGTCGGCGCCAGGCCGAGGGACAGCTCGTCGATCATGAGCACCTTGGGCTTCACCATCAGAGCCATGGCCAGCGACAGCATCTGCTGCTCGCCACCGGAGAGATTGCCCGCCTGTTGGTGGCCCCGCTCGCGCAGAATCGGGAAGAGGTCGAGGACCGCGCCCACGGGCCTCGCCCACGGCGCGGTGGTCCTTGCGGATCATCCAGGTGCCGAGGCGAAGGTTCTCGTCCACCGACAGGGTCGGGAAGACGCCCCGACCACCCGGCATCAGGGAGAGCCCCCGGCGGGCCACCGTCTCGGCCGGCTCCCCCGTGATGGCCGCGCCGTCCAGCCACACGGCCCCGCCGCCCACCTTGACGAGCCCGCTGGCCCCTTTGAGGAGGGTGGACTTTCCGGCGCCGTTGGTCCCGAGCAGCGCCACGATCTCGCCCTCGTGCACGTCGAGGTCGACCCCGAAGAGGATCTGCACCGGACCGTAGGAGACCTCGACCTGCTGGCACGACAGGACGACCGGTGTCTCCGGGATGAGCCCGTCGCCACGGACGACCGCCGGGGGCGACGACGGGACCGCCGGCAC
The DNA here is from genome assembly GCA_963755445.1 of uncultured Acidimicrobiaceae bacterium. Lineage (GTDB taxonomy): Bacteria > Actinomycetota > Acidimicrobiia > Acidimicrobiales > RAAP-2 > Bog-473. Next base: position 172,674 of record CAVWJQ010000007.1, read on the forward strand.
CGGCGCCGTGTCCTCGTCACGCGCCTCGGGCGCCGGCACGAACACGGACGGCCCGAGCTCCGAGTCCGTCGCGTCGAGGCCGGCGGCGATCCCGTCACCGCTCCCCGCACTGAGGGCGTGCTCCAGCAATGGCCGTCTCCTCCGGCGCGTGGTCGACCAGCTCCACCCTGCGGTCGGCCACCAGGCTCGGCACCAGGAGGTGGCGACGCTCGGCCACCCGGCGCAGGAGCCGGTCCCGGATGCTCTGCACGCCCTCGGCCAGCCCGCCCGGCAGGAACAGCAGGACGAGCAGCAGCCCGACGCCGGTGAAGACCAACTGGTACTTGGGGAACCAGTTGCTCAGGACCTCGATCAGTCCCACCCCCATGAGCACCCCGCTGATGGAGCCGAGGCCGCCGATCACGGCCATGGAGAAGACGACCAGCCCGTAGGACGCGTCGAACGTGTGGAAGCCCACGGCACCGAGCAGGACCGCGTAGAGGCCGCCCGCGATGCCGGCGATGGCGCCCGCCAGCACGAAGCCGGCGAGCTTCGTGCGCACCGGCGGCACCGACATGGCCGCGGCCGCCTTCTCGTTGTCCCGGGTGGCCAGCAGGACGCGGCCCGACCGGGCCCGCCGGAGCCCCTGGATGAAGAGGATGGCCAGGACGAGGAAGCCCAGGCAGCAGAAGTAGAAGGCCTTGTTCGAGGCCAGGTCGAAGCGCTGCCACAGCACGGGTCGCAGGAAGGCCTGCGGAATGATGTTCGGGTAGTAGGTCGGGTTCAGGAAGAAGGTGTCCATCGCCACCCCGAGGGCGAGCGTCACCGCGGCGAGGTAGGACCCGCGGATGCGCAGGGCGGGGATCCCGACCACCACGGCCAGCACGGCACCGGCCCCGCCGGCGGCGGCCAGGCTCAGGAAGAGGTCGACGTTGGCCTTCTCGATGAGATCGCCGGCCAGCACGCCCCCGACGCCGGCGAAGGCGAACTGGCCCAGGCTCACGTTGCCCGACCAGCCGGTGAGGACGACGAGCGAGATGGCGATGATCCCGTAGATGAGGGCCCCGGTGTACTCGAGCGTCGTGCCCGGCCCCGAGACGAGCGGGACCACCACGATCACGACGGCCACCAGCGCCATGACCCCGATGCGTCCGGCCTTGACCTCGGGCAGCGAACGCAGTGCGGCGGGGATCGGCTTGAGGATGCCGGTCGAGGAGAAGGACTCCTCGGCGTCGTCGGCCCGGCTGCGCTTGCGCTGCAGGAAGAGCAGCCCTCCGAGAATGGCCACCAGGTTGACCACGTCGCCGACCGAGCTCCCGAAGCGGGGCATGTTGAACTCGAACAATCCGCTGGTGACGCCGAGCGCCACGCCGGCCCCGAAGGCCACGGGCAGGCTCTCCATGCTGGCGATGATGGCGGCCGCCAGTGCCGGGAGGATGAGGGTGGGACCGGCCCCGGCCGCGATGGTGATGCCCGAGGACGGCGCGCTCGAGGATGCCCGTCAGGCCGGCCAGCAGGCCGGCGATCACCCAGACCAGCGTGGAGAGCCGGCGGACGGGAATGCCGAGGAGCCGGGCCCGGTCCGAGTTGTCCGCCACCGAGCGCACGGCCACGCCGGCGTCGGTGCGCAGCAGGAACCAGCCCAGCGCCACCAGGACGACGGGGACGACGATGGCGATCAGGAGGTCGTTGCCGGTGAAGAGCACCGGGAAGATCAGCACGTGGTGCGAGCTGAGGGGCGTGTCGACGACACCGACGATGGAGGGCCCGCTCAACCAGCCCGGCACGAGCAGCTGGATCCCCCCGAAGAGCTGGGCCAGGCCGATGGTCACGACCATGACGATCAGCCGCGGGGCCGAGAAGAAGCGCCAGCGGATGATGAAGTCGACGAACAGCCCGAGGGCGGCGCCGACGAGGAGCGCGATGCCGAGGCAGACGAACCAGTTGACGTGATGGGCCAGGTTGAGCTCCACGGCGACCGTGGCCGCCAGGGCGCCCATGGCGCCGTAGGAGAAGTTGATGACGCGCGAGGCGCGGTAGGTCAGCACGAGACCCAGCGCCAGCAGGCCGTTGACGGCACCGAACTCCGCCCCGTTGAGGATCTGTCCCCGCGGCGCCGCGTGCGGCCACAGCGCAGGGACGGCGAAGAGCAGCACGAAGGCGGCGGCCAGCGTGAGGACGACGCCGCGCAGGCGGGCGGGCGTGGCCGCCCAGGCGCGACCGACGGAGAGCGGGGCGGCGACCGCCACGGTCCGGCTAGCCCCCGCCGGCCGGCGCGATCGGGAAGTTGGAGGGCACGGGGAGGGCACCGCCGGCGTAGGAGCCGATTTTGGTGCGGGTGCTCGAGGCGACGTAGGCGCCAGCCTTGTCGTCGTAGGGCGACGTCTTGGTGGGATTCCAGTAGATGAAGGACCAGTCGCTCTGCGGTGTGTAGTGCCCGGCCGGGAACGACCACGTGCCGTAGAGCGCATTGGCCGCGCCGGCCTGGCTGCCCGGATAGGCCCGCATGCCGTTCTGGAACGTCGCCGGGGTCAGGTCCGGCCCCGCCATCTCGATCCCGATGGCCATTTCGTACATCTGGGCGTAGATGAGGTCGACCGCGTTGGCCGGCTCCGTGCCCGAGCTGACCTGCTTGTAGGCCGAGTAGCCGAACGTGTTCTGCTTGGGCACCGTCGGGCCGTTGAAGGTCACGCCGAAGGCGTGGGACCACTCGCTCTGGGCGAAGAGCTGGCCGACGATGTCCTGGTCGGTCAACGCCACGCCGGCCACCACCCACTCGGGCGTGTAGCCCTGCTCGGCCGCCCGTGAGGTGAGGTACACGGGGAAGACCGGGTCACAGCCGCAGATCACCGTGGTGATCCCGTCGTTCTGCAGCTGGCTGATGACGTTGGAAGCCTGGCTCGACAGCGTGGACAGGTTCAGCTGGTACTGGATGTTGTCCGAGATCGGGTGGCCGGCGGCGGCCGCCTGTTGCACCGCGGACTGGGCCGCCGACTGGTACCAGGGATCGCTCGGGGCGATGATCGCCACCTTGCGGGGTTTCCCCTGCAGGCTGCCGCCGGCGTAGGTGGCGTTCCCCCCGGCGAGCGACTTGAGGTACAGCTCGCTCGTGGCCTGCACGACGTCGTTGGACTCGGTGTCGAGGCTCCACATGTAGGGCGCGTACTGGCCCATGAACGAGGCCGACAGGTAGGGCGCGCCGAAGGAGATCACGTGCTGGGCCGCCAGGGCGACGTCGTAGGGCTCGGTCACGCCGTTGAGCTCGGCGAAGGCGTGCTCGGACTGGGCCGACGTGACGGCATCGGCGTCGGCCTGCTGCTGCCCGCTGCCGAGCAGCTCGTTGGTGATGGAGCCCTGCCCGTTGAAGAACTCGACGTTGAGCTTGCGGCCGTAGAACTGGAAGTGGTTGTCGAAATAGGTGGCGAGTGCGGTGACGGTGCGCTCGATGTCGGCCGTGGTGTCGGTGATGTTGGCGCCACCGAGCGAGGCCAGGGTCTGCTGGAAGCTCTCGGAGTCCGACGTGATGCGATAGCTGACGTTGATGGCGTTGGCCGACACCCCGGCCGAGGTCGCCCCGCCGTTGCTGCCCGAGAACGCAATGCAGGGGGGCGAGTAGGGATCGCCGGGCACCTGGGCGGCCTGGCCGGGGCAGCTCCCCGACTTGCCGGTGGCCGCGCCGGCCGCCGAGGAGGCGGCCGTCTTCGCCGCGCCGGCCGCACCGGCCGCACCGGCCGCTCCGCCGCCCGCACCGGCTCCGCCGGCGGTCGTCCCCGCGCCGCCCGCCACCGTCGTGGCCGTCGTCGACGAGCCGGCACCGGCTGCGCCGGCGCCACCGCCGGCCTGGGTCTCGTGCACGACGTTCTGCTGGGGTGCCTTCGTCGGCACCAGCATCGCCATGAGGAGGAAGGCCAGCAGGAGCGCGGCGAGGGGGCCGTATCCCTTCAACAGCCGCCCGTTGGCCTTGGCGGAAAGCCGGAGCTTGCCGATGCCGCCGCTCACGCTCCCGTTCCCGTTCCCGTTCCGTCCCGGCGCTGCCCGTCGTCGTCACTGCGGTACCTCCACTCCCGAATGGGCTGCGCCGTGCAGTTGCAGCCGGCGTCGCTGCCGCAGGGCGTCCCAGGTGAACAGCGCCACCACCAGGGCAAGCGATCCCAGCCCGATCGGCACGGCGGCGTTGCCCGAATCGCAACCGCCGCCCGACGGGCCGAGACTGATGCAGTCCGAGGTGCGGGTCATCGGCCCCAGGGACTCCTGCTGTCCGCCGGCGCCCGACCCTGCTGCCGGCGGCGCCGAACCGGTGGTGGGCGCCGATCCCAGCGGAGCGACGCCGCTGTTGCCCGTCACGGGCAGCGTGCTGGCGCCGAGTGCACTGCCGCTGTTGCCGGTGGTCAAACTCCCTGCCCCGGCAGACGACGAGGGCAACGCAGTGCCGCCACCCGCCCCGAACGGCGACGACGCGGCGAGTGCGTCGGTCTCGGCACTCGCCCCGCCGAACTCGAGATTGAGGTTGCCGCCCCCGGAAAGCACCCCCATCCCGATGTCGCCCACGGTGATCTCGGTGGCGAAGTTGCAGTCGGCGCTGAGGATGGCGTCGACCAGCGCCTCGCGCACCGGCTGGACGCTGTTCTCGTTGGCGCCGACCACCTGCTGCCCGAGTGCGTTGTTGTCGATGCCGACGACGAGGGGCGAGATCTGCACCGTGCCGTCCGACAGCGTCGTCTGCGTCGGCCACTGGACGTTGAGGCCGATCGGCGCCAGTGCGGTGTTGACGATGCCGAGGACGGTCTGCGGGTTCGCACTGCTGCTGAGCGACGAGAGGTCCACGGGTACGCCGGCGACGGTGAGCGAGCCGACGGAGAAGGCCCCGGACGAGGTGGTCGCGCCGCCGGACTGCTGGGTGGCGGTCCACTGCAGGCCGCCGAGCACCACGGCGCCGTTGCCGAGGGAGAGCTGTCCGACGTCGGCCGTCGCCGTCGCCGTGCGCGTGGCCCCGTTGTCGATGGAGGCCTTGGCGCTCGACGCCAGCCCGTTGACCGCCAGCAGACCACCGGGCACCGCAATGTTGGACACGGTCGTCAGGGAGCCCGAGGCCGGTTGCGTCGTCGCGGTGGCGGCCTCGTTGCCGAGGCCGAGCCCGTCGGGTGAGGACTGCGGCGTGATGCTGTTCGAGAGGCTCTGGTTCCCGCTGGTCGACTCCGCCTGCACGGGGGGTGGGACGTCGCTCTTGGGCACCGTCGGCGCGGAGCCGTCGCATCCCTCGGCTTCGAGCGACGTGCCGATGGCACCGAGGTCGATCGTCTGGGACAGCGACTGCGCCTCCATGTCCTGGTAGTTCGAGACCGAGGTGGCCAGCGTGATGGCGTAGTTCAGGCCGCCGGTCGTCGGCGCCAGGCTGATGGCCTGGGACCGGGCCAGCGCATCGCCCGGGACGAAGGAGGTGTCGGCGGCCGAGCCCGAGCCCAGCTCCACGATGCAGACCGCCGCCGCCAGCGCGCAGGCGAGCCCGACCCGGACGGTCGCGGGCGTGTAGCGGCGCCCCCGCAGGCGCTGACGGAACGTTCGCCGTAGACCCTTCACCACGTGAAGCCTCCCCATGGATCCCGGGAGCACAACGAACGCCGGGGGGCTTCCCTACGGAATGACCGCGCTCGGCGCGCCGGAATTCGTCGCGGCGGCGCCCCGCCCGCCGGGAGGGTGGGTCAGCGCACGGGCGGCCCGCCGCGCCGGGCGAGGTCATGCAAGAGGGGTGCCCAACTCGCCAGGTCGCGCACCACCAGGCCTTCGACCTTCCCGCTGTCGTCGGCGCGGCGCAGCGTCACCGCGTCGGCCGCCCACGGCCGGGCCAGGAAGGCCGCCGCGTCCTCCTCGGCCAGGGCGCCGCCCTGGCGTTGCAACGAGACCACGCTGTCCTCGGTGAGCACGCCTCCGTAGCGCGTCCTCGGTCGCCACGAGATACCGCTTGGCCTCGATGTGCAGCCCCACGATCCCGGCCACCCGCTCCCCCAATGCCCGCCGCACGGCCCGCGCCGCATCGTCGGCGTGCGTCTCGTCGCTGCCGCCGGGCAGGAGGTGGCCGATGTCGTGCACCAGCCCCGCCGCGGCCAATTCGTCGTCGTCCGGATGGAGGTGGGCCAGGAGCGCCGCCGTCTGGAGGGCGTGGTCGAGCTGCGACACGGGCACACCGGGGCTCAGCGGGTGGTCGCTCCCCGTGGCGAGCACGTCCAGCACGGCGTCCACGTCGAGATCCCGCACCGCGCTGCTCATCGGCTGCCTCTCCTCTGCTGCTGCTTCATGCAACCATTGTCCCCCCGTTGCAGGTACGGTGACGCCCCGTGCCATGGACACCCCCACCACGCAGCCCCTGGGCGGACAGGATGATCGCGCTCGGTCACGGGCTCGGCGACGACGGCCGCTCAATGGTCTCGCTGCATCCCGAGGTCCTGCAAGCCGCCGCCATCACGACCACCGGACTGGACGACTTCGGCGACGACTGGTGGGAGGAGCCCTTCCGCCGGCTCTGCGCCTCCCTCGAGAACGAGGCGCGTCTGCACCTGCCCGGTCGCATCCGCACCAGGGGCGAGCTCCAGCTCATTCTGCAGAACCGCCTGCGCATGGTCGACCTGTGGAACAAGGAGCCGGCCATCCTCGAGCAGCCCGTCCACGCGCCCATCGTCGTGACCGGCCTCGGGCGTTCGGGCACCACCTTCCTGCACGAGCTCCTGGCCTGCGATCCCGACAACCGCCCGCCCCTGCTGTGGGAGTTGCTGCACACCGTCCCCTACGACGATGCGTCGGGCGACCTCTGCGACGACGAGATCAAGCTCATGGACGAGATCGTCCCCGCCTTCACCGCCATGCACGAGAACGGTGGCCGCCTGCCGACCGAGTGCATCTTCGCCTTCGCCCACCAGTTCTCGAGCGACGTGTACACCGGCCTCTACAACGTGGGCGAGTACACCATGTGGCGCAGCGGCCAGGACCAGACGCCCATTTACGACTGGCACAAGCGCCACCTGCAGACGCTGCAGTGGGTGTCCGAGCGGCCGACGACGCGATGGGTCGTCAAGGCGCCCTCGCATCTCTCCGCCCTTCCCCTGGTCTTCTCGACCTACCCCGACGCCCGCGTGGTGATCACCCACCGCGACCCACTGCGGGTCATCGGATCGCTGACCGATCTGATGGCGACCCTGCACTTCATGCACTCCGAGCACGTCGACCACGGTGTCCTGGTCGAGTTCATGGCCATGGGCTTCGAAATGCAGATGGACCACGTCACGGCCGAGCGCGATGCCGGCGACATCCCCGCCGGGCAGATCTCCGACGTCGTGTACCGCGACCTGGTGGCGGACCCGCTCGGGACGGTCGAGCGCCTCTACGCCGGCTGGGAGCTGCCGATGTCCGAGGAGTTCCGGGCCGCCCTGGAGGCGTATCTGGCCGCCCGCCACTCGGGTCGCGCCGGCGGGCACGAGTACTCCTTCGCCGACACCGGCCTCGACCTGGCCACCCACCGTGCGCTGCTGAAGCCCTATCAGGAGCGCTTCGGGGTTCCGTCCGAGGTCTGAACGCCGTACCCTCGGGCAGGGCGGCGGGCGTGTGCGCCCGCCCGGAGGAGGCATCGTGGATTGGAAGCTCGAGACCGTGGTCGTGCCGGTGTCGGACGTGGACCGGGCCAAGGCGTTCTACGCCGATGCCGTCGGCTTTCACGTGGACGTGGACCACAGCGCCGGCGAGGACTTCCGGGTCGTCCAGCTCACGCCCCCCGGCTCGGGCTGTTCCATCTCTCTCATGCGGAACGAGGACGCGGCGGGGACCCTGCAGGGACTGCAGCTGGTGGTGCGCGACATCGACGAGGCTCGGCGCCAGCTCGTCGACGGTGGCGTGGACGTCCCCGACTTGATCCATTTCGAGGACGGAGCGCCGGTGGAGGGGCCCAGCCCCGACCGGGCCGACTACGAGACGTTCCTCTCGTTCAGCGATCCCGACGGCAACGGCTGGATGATCCAAGAGGTCCCGAGCCGCCCCAGCTGACGAGCTGCGGGCGCCGGCGCGGCCGGGCGCTACGACGCGGCCAGGTCCTTGATGTCGACCAGCTCGGCCGTCGGGTGCGGCGGACCGTCGGCCAGGACCCAGCGCACCAGCATGTAGCCCTCCAGCCGTCCTCCGGTGTCGAGCCAGTTCTCCACCCCGGGATCCGACGGCGCGATCACCAGGCGCCACGACCCGTCCGCGGCGCGCGTGGCCGTCTTGTTGTTCAGCGCAGTCGTGGCGTAGCGGTAGTCGAAGCTCTCCATCCACGGCGAGGTGAGCGTCAGTCCCCAGTAGAGGAACGGCTTGTCGGGCTCGTGCACCGTCACGACCAGCGCCTGGCCCGGCTGGAGCTGGAACCGTCCGCCGTGGTACGTCATCTCCGCGTTGGAGTGGGTGCGCACCTCGTCCTCCTGCGCCTCGACGTGCGCAGAGCCGGCCTCGCCGCCGAACGTGTTGATGCTGTTCCCCGCGTCCTGCCACATCTGCAGCGCCGTCCCACCGACGAAGGTCAGGAACATGGCGGCGAACTCGAGTTTGGAGGCCAGCTCCTCGGTCGAGAGGATGGGGTGCGGCACGACCTCGCCCGCTTCGGGCACCAGCTCGACACGGAGACGGGCGAAGCGGTCCGGGTGCTTCTCGAAGTAGGTCTCCCGGATGGCCAGCTGCGCCGTCCCCGGTTCGAGGATGACCGAGTTGCGCGGCCTCGGGTCGGGCATGGCCGCGGCCGGCGCGATCAGAATGTCGACCTCGCCGTTCGGGCCCAGCTCGAACTCGTCGATGTGGGTCTGGGTCTGCGTTCCCGTGCGACCCCCGACCGGCCCCTGCCCGAACGGCGTGCCGAAGGTCATGCCCAGGTACGCACACTCCCCGCGCTGCCCGACGAGCCGGTAGGTGCGCGAGTCGTCGAGGACGCAGAACGTGTAGTGCACGTCGGGGTTGTCCACCAGGAGCTTCTTGTACTCGTCCTGGAGGTCGAAGAGCTGGGGGTGCAAGGGGTCGGACTTCTCCACGATCCAGTCGAGGATCAGCCGGGTCAGGCGGGTCACCCAGCGGTATCCCTCCGCCACGTCGACGTCGGACTCGGGGACGCCCGTGGCCTGCCGCACCACGTCGAGGGCCGCCGTCTGGGCCTGCACCCAGGCGTCGAAGGCTGCATCCAACCGGTCGTTTTGCATCCCGGTGAAGCTACTGGTGTTTCGTGGGAGTTTCCCGTTCGGTGACGCGCGGGTAACTTCGGAGTGTGACCGACACCGCGACAGAGACGACGCGGACCGACGAGCTGCTGAGTGAGCTGCGGTCCTGGCTGAGCAGTAACTGGGACCCGGACCTGACCGTGGGCGACTGGTGGGAGCGCATGGGCCTGGCCGGCTGGTCCGCCCCCGGGCTGCCCGAGAACGCCTACGGCAAGGCGATGGCGCGCTCCGACGTCGTCCTGGTCCAACAGGAGGTGGCCAACTTCGGTGCGCTGGGGGCACCGGCCGGGCTGGGCCTCCTGCTGGCGGCACCCACCATCGCCACCCACGGCACGCAGGAGCAGATCGACCTCTACGTGCGGGACATCGTCACCGGCCAGAAGGCCTGGTGCCAGCTCTTCAGCGAGCCCCAGGCCGGCTCGGACCTGGCGGGCCTGCAGACCCGGGCCGTCAAGGACGGCGACGAGTGGATCATCAACGGCCAGAAGGTCTGGACCTCGGGCGGCCAGTACGCCGACCTCGGCATGCTCCTGGCCCGCACCGACCCCGACGTCCCCAAGCACCAGGGCATCTCCTACTTCGCCTTCGAGATGCTCCAGGACGGCGTCGACGTGCGCCCGCTGAAGGAGATGACCGGGCACGCGCTCTTCAACGAGGTCTTCATCACCGACGCCCGGGTGGCCGACTCGGCGCTGATCGGCGGCATCAACAACGGCTGGGCGGCCGCCAACACGACGCTGATGAACGAGCGGGCGGGCCTGGGCTCGGGGGGCGGCAACGCGGCCGGCGGCGGCCTGGCCCAGCCGGGCACCGTCATGGGCATGCTCTCCCGGCGGGTGGGCGACCTGGTCGCCGCGCCGGCCGGCACGGAAGGTGGCAAGAAGAAGTCCCAGGCGCCGGGCGGGGCGCTCGGGGCCATGCGCGGGGGCGCCAGCCTGCTCATCAGCGTGGCCAAGTCCCGGGGCGTCAACGGCGACGCCGGCATCCGCCAGGACCTGGCCCGGCTCTACACGCTCGGCGAGCTCGGCCGCTTCAACGGCCTGCGCGTCAAGGCGGTCAAGGAGCAGGGCCACGACATCCCCGGCATGCCCAACGTGGCCAAGCTCTCCATGAGCCAGATCGTCCGCCTCACCCGCGACCTCGGCCTGCGCATCATGGGCCCCGGCGGCATGCTCCACGCCTACGACGGCGACGACAAGGCGGCGCTGAAGCACGCCACCGGTGACCCCTTCGCCGGCGGCATCACCGAGATGGCGCTGTTCGCCCAGGCGCCCCCCATCTACGGGGGGACCGACCAGGTCCAGCGCAACATCATCGGCGAGCGGGTGCTCGGGCTGCCGAAGGAGCCCAACAACGACCGCGTGACCCCCTTCGCGCAACTGCCCAAGAACGCCTGAGCCGCCGACGGCTGCGTCGGGCTGGGTCGGTTGGGCCGGGGGGTCGCCAGGGTGAGCCGGGAGGATCGGAGCCTGCGCGGCGCCGCGGCGATCGTCGGCGTGGCCGACGACGTCTCCCCCACCGGTGAGCTCGACCGCACGGGCCGGGAGCTCGAGGTCGCCATGGTGCTCGACGCGCTCGGCCGACGCCGGGCTGACGCTGGCCGACGTCGACGGCGTCTGCCATCCCGAGTCCGCGGTGGCCTTCGCCGAATACCTCGGGCTGCACCCGACCTTCGTCGAGTCCACCATGACCGGCGGCTCGAGCTACGAGGTCCACGTCGAGCACGCGGCGGCCGCCATCGCGGCGGGGGTGTGCGACGTCGTGGTGAGCGTCTACGCCTCGACCCCGCGCAGCGACCGCGCCCGCCGGCGCCCGCGGGCCCGGGCGCGGCATGCCGGGGCCCAACCCCATGGCCGAGTGGGAGCTCCCCTTCGGGCTCCGCCTCCCCATGGGCCCCTACGCCCTGGCCGCGGCCCGCCACATGCACGATTTCGGCACGACGTCGGAACAGCTGGCGGCCATTGCGGTGCAGACGCGCCAGTGGGCCACGCTGAACCCGCGCGCCCGCTACCGCGACCCACTGACGATCGACGACGTGCTCGCCTCGCCGTTGCAGGTGAGCCCCCTGCACCTCCTCGACTGCTGCCTGGTGACCGACGGCGCCGGCGCGTTCGTCATGACCAGCGCGGCACGCGCCCGGACGCTGCGCAAGCCGCCGGTCTACGTCCTCGGCGCGGCGACCTGCACCGACCACATGGGGATCACCCAGATGCCCGACCTCACCACGACGGCGGGCGCGGTCTCGGGTCCCCGCGCCTTCGCCATGGCCGGCGTCGGGCCCGCCGATGTCGACGTCCTCATGGGCTACGACAGCTTCACCATCACCGCCCTGCTGCATCTGGAGGACCTCGGCTTCTGCGCCAAGGGCGAGGGCGGCCCGTTCGCCGCCGCAGGCGGCCTCGGGCCGGGCGGGTCGCTCCCCATGAACACGAACGGCGGCGGGCTCTCCTTCACCCACCCCGGCATGTACGGCATGTTCCTGCTCACCGAGGCCGTACGCCAACTCCGGGGCGAGGCCGGGCAGCGCCAGGTCGAAGGGGCCGATATCGCCGTGGCCCACGGCTCGGGCATGTTCCTCTCCGTCATGTCGACCGCCGTGCTCGGGACCGAGGCCACGCTGTGAGCCCCGGGGACCTGGACGCGGCGGCCAGCAGCCGGCGCCGCACGCGCTTCGAGCCGCCGGTCGGGCGCCGAGAGCGGGCCCTTCTGGGAGGCGACCCGGGAACGGCGGCTCCTGGTGCAGTGGTGCACGGCGTGCGACCGCGGCGTCTTCTTCCCGCGCGCGCTGTGCCCGCACTGCGGCGCGACCGGGCCGCTCGAGTGGCGGGAGGCGAGCGGGCGGGCCAGCGTCCATGCCGCCGTCGTCGAACACCGGCCGGAGTTGGCCGGCGCCGCCTTCGCCCGGGGTGAGCCGTTCTGCATCGCGCTGGTCGACCTACAGGAGGGAGTGCGCATGATGACGAACGTGGTGGGGTGCCCGCCCGACGAAGTCTCCGTCGGCATGGCGCTGACCGTCACCTGGGAGCCGCTGAGCGACGGCCGCCAGCTGCCGCTCTTCCGGCCCGCCGGGACCCGACGGCGCCGGACGAAGGCGGGGCGGCGTCGTGAGCATTCCCGAGGACAAGCTCGCCGCCGCGGCCGAGGGCATGCTGCTGGCCTGGTGGGCCCAGCGGATCCCGGATCGCCTGGCGCTGGTCACCGCGCACGGCGACCGCACCTACGCCGATCTCAACGCCGACATCAACCGGTTGTCCCGAGCGCTCAGGGCCCGGGGCCTGCAACCCGGCGACGCCATCGCCCTGATGTGCGTCAACGAGCCCGAGTTCTTGGAGGTGCTCTACGCCGCGCAGCGCACGGGCCTCCGCCTCACGCCCATCAACTGGCACCTGACCGGCGAGGAGGCGGGCTACATCATCGCCAACTGCGAGGCCAAGGCCTTCGTCTGCTCCGGCTCGCTCGGCGACAAGGTCGCCGTCGCCGCGGCTGCCGGCGGCCCGGGCCTCGTGAAGATGAACACCGGCGGCTATCTCCCCGGCTTCGAGATGTACAAGTCGGTCGTGGCCGCCGAGGACGGCTCCGACATCACGGACCCGGTGATGGGCACCCAGATGCTCTACACGTCGGGCACGACCGGCCGGCCCAAAGGCGTCCACCGCGACACCGCCGCCGTGAGCGCGCTGGCCGCCGTCAACTTCTGCGGGTACGACGAGCAGTTCGAGACCAGCGTCGACGCCCACCTGCTCACCGGACCGCTCTACCACGCCGCCCCGCTGGCCTTCTCGGTGGCGGTCCCCTTCACCTACGGCGTGCCGCTGGTGATCATGGACCACTGGGATCCCACCGAGGCGCTCCGGCTCATTGAGGAGCACGGCATCACGCACACGCACATGGTCCCGACCATGTTCCACCGCCTGTTGGCCCTGCCGGCCGAGACGCGGGAGGGCTTCGACACCTCGTCCCTGCGCTTCGTGATCCACGGCGCGGCGCCGTGCCCCGTGCCGATCAAGCGGCGCCTCATCGAGTGGCTCGGCCCGGTCGTGGTCGAGTACTACGCGGCGACCGAAGGGCTGGGCACGCTCGTCGACTCGGCGACCTGGTTGGCCCACCCGGGCACCGTCGGCCGGCCCATGGTCCCGGGCCTGGTCAAGGTGGCCGACGACGCCGGCAACGACCTGCCGCCGGGCGAGATCGGCCTGGTCTTCCTGCAGGCGCCCGCCGCCACCAAGTTCGACTACTACGGCGACACCGAGAAGACGGCCGGGGCCTTCCGCGGCGACTACTTCACCCTGGGCGACATGGGCTACATGGACGACGAGGGCTTCTTGTACCTGACCGACCGCACCGCCAACCTCATCATCTCCGGCGGGGTCAACATCTACCCGGCCGAGGTCGACGCCGTGCTGCTGGAGCACCCGGCGGTGGGCGACGTGGCCACCATCGGGGTGCCCGACGACGAGTGGGGCGAAGCCGTGAAGGCCGTCGTGCAGCCGGCCGAGGGGGTGGTCGGGACCGAGGAGCTGGGGGCCGAGCTCATGGCCTTCTGCCGGGACCACCTGGCCCATTTCAAGTGCCCCCGCAGCGTCGACTTCGTGTCGGAGCTGCCGCGGGAGGATACTGGGAAGATCTTCAAGAGAAAGCTGCGCGAGCAGTACCGGGCGGCATCGAAGCCGGCGTGACCGACGCATCGGGCATGCACACACGAGCTGCACCAGACAAAAGGAGCTGAACAACGTGGGTATCTGTGACGGACGGGTGGTCGTCATCACCGGGGCTGGCCGGGGCATCGGGCGCGAGCACGCGCTCGAGTTCGCCAGCCAGGGCGCCAAGCTGGTCATCAACGACCTCGGCGCCGAGGTGGACGGGTCCGGCTCCTCGGACGGCCCGGCCGGCCAGGTGGTCGACGAGGTCCGTGCCATGGGCGGCGAGGCCGTGGCCAACGGCGACGACGTCTCGGACTACGAGGGCGCCGGCCGCCTCATTCAGACCGCCATCGACACCTTCGGGACGATCGACGTCCTCGTCAACAACGCCGGCATCCTGCGCGATCGCATGCTGGTCAACATGACCATCGAGGAGTGGGACGCCGTGATCAGGGTGCACCTGCGCGGCACCTTCGCCCCGACGCGCCACGCCGTGGAGTACTGGCGCAACCGCACCAAGGCGGGCGAGACGAACGACGCCCGCATCATCAACACCACGTCGCCGTCGGGCATCTACGGCAACGTGGGCCAGACCAACTACGGCGCGGCCAAGGCGGGCATCGCCTCGTTCACGATCATCGCCGCCATGGAGCTCGAGCGCTACGGCGTGACGGTCAACGCCATTGCGCCCGCCGCCCTCACCCGCATGACCGAGAACCTCGGCGGCGGCTTCACCCCCACCGACAAGAAGCCCGAGGAGTTCGACCCGTTCGACCCGGCCAACATCGCCCCGATCGTCGTGTGGCTCGGCAGCCCCGAGTCGGCCGGCATCACGGGTCGCGTCTTCAACGTGCAGGGCGACCACCTGAGCGTGGCCGAAGGCTGGGTCGAGGGGCCCGCCGCCGACAAGGGCGACCGCTGGGACCCCGCCGAGCTCGGCAAGGTGGTGCCCGACCTCGTGGCCAAGGCGGCGGGCAACGCCAACATGGGCGGCAAGCGGAAGTAGCCTCGGGCCATGAGCGAGGCGACGCCTCCGGTACCGCCCCGGCAGGACATGGAGGCGGCCGTCCAGGTCATCCACGACAACGCGGACCGGCTCTTCCTGTGGGACTACGAGCGGGATCGCGGACAGCTCGTCACGCTCTACAACAAGGCCATGGGGTCGCAGTGGAACAGCGTGACGGACCTGGACTGGTCCATCGACGTCGATCCCGAGCGCCTGGTGGCCGAACAGGAGAGCCCGCTCCTGGCGGTGGCCCGGACGGCCGGCACGCTGCCGGGCTCGCCGCTGGCCGCCTGGAGCGAGAAGGAGTACACGCAGCTCGGCATCGAGCTGTTCAAGGCCAGTCTCTCGCAGTTCATGCACGGCGAGCAGGGCGCCATGATGACCGCGGCCAAGATCGTCGAGACCGTGCCGTGGATCGACGCCAAGTACTACGCCTCGACCCAGACCATGGACGAGGCGAGGCACACGGAGGTCTTCGCCAAGTATCTCCGCACCAAGCTCGGCGACGCGTACCCGATGAGCCCGTTCCTCAAGGAGCAGATCTGGTCGCTGCTCGAGGACTCCCGCTGGGACATCGCCTACCTCGGGATGCAGATCGTCATCGAGTCACTGGCGCTGGCCGCCTTCGGCGACATGCTGCGCCGCACCGCCGAGCCGTTGCTCACCAAGCTGCTGCGCTACGTCATGTCGGACGAGGCCCGTCACGTCGCCTTCGGCGTGCTGACGCTGTCGGAGTTCTACCGCGACCTCAGCGAGGCCGAGTTGAAGGAGCGCCAGGAGTTCCTCGTCGACGCCACCTTGAACTCGCGGGCCCGGGCGACCACGCCCGAGGTGTGGGAGCGCATGGGCACGACGGCCGAGGACGTCCTCCCCTTCATCGTGCAGGCGGCGCAGAAGACGAAGATGAACCCGGCCGGGGGCTTCGCCCGCGCCTTCTTCGCCAAGCTCGTGCCCAACGTGCGCAAGCTCGGGCTGCTCGACGCCAACAACGGCTACCTGCGCCAGCGCTGGGGCGACGCGGGTCTGCTGGAGTTCGAGTTCGCCGACGACACCGGCACGGACTACGCGTCCTACGACGCGGTGGCGCAGGACCGGGCGGCGGGGCAGCGGGGTCAGCGGGGTCAGCGGGGTCAGCGGGCACGTGAGCGTCGAGCGCGGCCCGGAGCGCCATCGAGCGGGTGCGTGCCATCAGCCTGGCGCTCCCCGAGGCCGAAGAACGGCCGTTCGGCGGCCACACCGCGCCGGCCTTCCGGGTGCGGGACAAGCTCTTCGTCATGACCAGCGAGGACGCCACGTCCATGACCATGAAGGCGCCCAAGGGGGCCCAACCGATACTCGTGGCGTCGGAACCGGAGCGCTTCTTCGTCCCGAAGTACGTGGGGCCCAAAGGATGGATCGGTGTGCGGCTGGACCTGCGCCGGCAGCCCGATTGGGACGAGATGGCCGAGATGATCGCCGAGAGCTACTGCCTCACGGCGCCGAAGCGTCTGGCGGCGCTGGTCGTGCCACCCGCCGACTGAGCGGCACCTGGCGTCAGCCGGGCCGGGCGTCAGTGCGCCGGGTGTCAGTACGCCGGGTGTCAGTGCGCCGGGTGTCAGTGCGCCGGGCTGAGAGCGGTGAGGGTGGTCTCCATGTTCTCGGAGTAGCGGACGCCGCTCTGGGTCACGCCCACCGACTCCTTCTCGCGCACGATCAGCCCGCTGCTGGGGACGATCCAGAAGTCGATCGGGTTGGTCCCGTGCTCCGCCGCGCCGGTGAAGGTGAAGATGAGACGGGCGTGCGTCACCGAGACCAGGTGACCGCCCACCTGCATGGTCGACTGGCCCAAGGCCTGCCCCGACAACATGATCTTCTCCGCCGGGTTCACCTGCAGGCAGGTGGCCGCCCAGCGCTGCCCCGGGCGCGCCGCCGGCGGGAGCAGGTAGGTCGAGGCCGGGCAGTTGATCGTCGACGTGCTCGTGGAGCCGGCGATGGACTCGTCCGTCACCAGCTTCGGAACGGTCAACGCACCGTTGGGGGTGTTGCAGAACGTGGTCGCCTCGGTGTGCTGGGTGATGGGCACCCAGCTGACCGTGGCACAGCGCCCGTCCGCCACGATCATGGAGGTGCTGGACGGGAAGGACCGGGCGACGCCGACCAGATTGAGGCTCTCGCCCCCCGTGGTGCGGTAGGTGTAGACGCCCGGGGCAGGAAGCTCGGTTGCGCAGCGAGGTGACGATCTTCCCCGTCTGCTCCTTGCGGTACATGCGCAGCGCCTCACGCAGGCCCACGGGTGAGGACACGGTGCGGAAGACCAGGGCCCAGGCCGTCCCGCCGGCGCAGCTCACCATGATCAGCGCCAGGAAGATGACCGACAGGAGCCGGTGCTGCTGGACCCAGTGCCAGACGAACACAGAGGGAATGTTACCCCCGGCCGGCCGGGGAAACCGAACGATCGTCCGCTTGGGAGCAGAGGCCCCCGTCAGGCCCTGGTCAGGCCCTGGCCAGTCCTCCGTTCGGCGTCTCGTCAGGCCCGGTCAGGCTGGTCGGGCACCCAGTTGCCGTGGAAGCCCGCCGGTACCCGCTGGGGGAGCTCGATCACGGCCTGCGCCTCCCCCGTCATGTCCTCGGCATTGAGGATGTGCAGGGCGGACACGCCGGTCTCGGCCGAGTGGACCAGCAGGAGGAGCCAGCCCTCCGCCTCGCCGGCGCCATCGTCTCGGGGCACGAAGACCGCCTCGCCCAGGCTCGCCCCGCGGCCGAATGGACGCGCCTGGGCCGTTCCACGTTCGAAGTCGTGGCGCAGGAGCACCGACTCGGTCCCGACGATGCCGTCGGACTCGCCGACGGCGACCGCATAGCCGTAGCGATGGGGCAGGCCCACGCGGCGCTCGTCGACCCGGGGGAACTCCTGGCCCCGGTCGTCGAGCCGCTCCTCCTTCACCACGCCGCCACGACCGTCGAGGTGCCAGCGCTCCAACGTCGGCGAACCTTCGGACGGACCGTTGAGGTGTGTCCGGAACATGGAGGGGTGGCGCACGACGTCGAGCACGACGCCGTCCCCGTCGGGGTCGTCGAACGCGTTCATCGGGTGGAACACGTAGCAGGACTCGACGTCGTGCCAGACGACATCGGTCGAGTCGCCGTCGCGTGGCAACAGGCCGACGCGGGATCGATAGCCCTCCTCCCAGCGGTACGGGAACGACGCACCAGCTGCGGCGGCATCGAGGCTGAAGGTCACCGGCAGGTCGAGCAGGGCGATGGAGCGTTGCGTGATGGCGCAGTCGTGCAGGCTCACCGGACCGCCCATCGTGACGCGCCGGCTCGAGCGCACCTTGCCCGCCGTGTCGAGCACCGTCACCTCGACGTCATTGCCCCAGCCGAAGAAGTAGGACACGGCGTAGAGCTCGCCCGTCAGCGGGTCACGCTTGGGGTGCGCGGTGTAGCCACCCTCGAGCGTGCCGCCGAAATCGCAGGGGCCGATCGTCTCGAGCTCGTTGGTCAGCTCGTAGGGGCGGGCACCCGCCTCCACGATGGCGAACGTGCGACCGGCATGGCCGATGACGTTGGTGTTCGGCGAGAAGTCCATGCCGGCGTGCACCGACCCCGGGCGGGGCTCCTCACCGAGCGCCTGCGCCACGGCGGCGGAACGCACCCAGCGGTTGCGGTACCACTCGGCCCGGCCGTCGTGCAGGCGGATCCCGTGCACCATCCCGTCGCCGGTGAACCAGTGGTAGCCCGAGGGCTCGGGGGGCGTCACGGGATTGGGCCCGTTGCGCAGATAGCGGCCGCTCAGACCCTCGGGCACGTGGCCGGTCACCGGCAGATCGGTGGCCGTCACCTCCTCGAGAACCGGGGCGAAGTTGCCCTCCAGGTACGGATTGGTGGTCACCGTCACAATTTGCCCCCTTCGTCGGGCCAGAACCGCCATTCCAAGCTACGCACGATCCGGGACGTGAACAACCGGTGACCGATCTGCCCGCGACCACCGGCACCACCCGCGACGGGGCAAACCCCCTCCCCTGGCCAGGGCGCGCTAAGGTTCCCCTCCGAGGGCACCACCATCACAAGTTTGGAAATCCCTCTAGCTCGCAAGAGCTACCGGCCATGGCCCTAGCGACACGGGTCAAATCTGGCCAGGAGAGGAGTGGATTTTCAATGGCAACTGGTTCCGTGAAGTGGTTTAACGGTGAGAAGGGCTTCGGCTTCATCACTCAGGACGGTGGGGGCCCCGACGTCTTCGTGCACTTCGAGCGCGATCAGCGGTACGGGCTACCGCAATCTCGAAGAAGGACAGAAGGTCGAGTTCGAGACCAACCAAGGTCCGAAGGGCCTTCAGGCCGCGAACGTGCGCGCCATCGGCTAACGCCGAGCGCACCAGCATTACGACAGAACCCCGTCTCATTGCGAGGCGGGGTTCTGTCAATTCCGGGGCGCCGTGCCGAGCTGCGACTGAGCGGCGGCTACCTGCGACTCAGCTGCCGCTACCGGTGGCTCAGCTGCGACGTCCGGCGACTACCAGTACGGACGACGCTGTTGCGTGGTGACGGCCAGGACGTCCTCCGCGTATTCCCGGCGGCAGACGACGAGGTCGGGCAGCCAGGCGTCCGGGTCGCCGTAGCGGAGGGGTTCCCCGTCGAGCCGGCTCGCATGCAGTCCGCTGGCCAAGGCCACGGCAACCGGGGCGCACGAGTCCCACTCGTACTGGCCGCCGGCGTGGACGTACACCTCGGCCGCGCCGAGGATGACGGCGGCGATCTTGGCGCCGGCCGACCCCATGGGCACCATCACCCCGCCGATGGCCTCGGTCACCTCGTAGGCCACGTCAGGTGGCCGGCTCCGCGAGACCACGACGCGTGGCGCTTCACCCGGGCGCGGCGGGGGCAGGACCGGAGGGTCCGCCGTGCCGAGCACCATGTCGAGCGCCGGCAGGGCCACCGCACCGACCACGGCGACACCGCCGACGGCCATCGCCACGTGCACGGCCCAGTCGCTGCGATCCGTCTGGCGGAATTCGCGGGTGCCGTCCAACGGATCGATGATCCAGAGGCGGCCCGTGCCCGCCACGTGCTCGAGCCCTTCCTCGGACCGCACGTCGTCCTGGGGGTAGAGCCGGTTGATCTCGGCCGACGAGGAGCTGGTGGGCCATGCGGTCACCCGCCGCACCGAGATCACGCAACGACGGTGGGTCGGCTCGCAGCTCCAGAAGGGCCCGACCGGCCATGTCGGCCAGCTTCACCGCGTCGCGATGCTCGGCGGCGAGCTCCTCGGGCATCCCCCTTGTCTAGACCAAGCGACGGTCGGTAGCCCATCTGGTCAACTCGTGGCGTGTCGACAGCTGGAGCTTGCGCAGGACGGACGAGACATGCGACTCGACCGTCTTGGCCGAGATACCGAGGTCCCGGCCCACCTCCTTGTAGGTGTAGCCGCGGGCGATCAGGCGCAGGACCTCGCGCTCGCGGGGTGACAACTGGTCCAGTTCGGGGTCGAGGCCCGGAGCCGGCGCGCCGCCCTGCGCGAAGGCGTCCAGCACGAACCCGGCCAGCCGGGGCGAGAACACGGCATCCCCGGCGGCCACCCGGTAGACGGCCTGGAGCAGCTCCGGTCCCGAGATCGTCTTGGTGATGTAGCCGCGGGCTCCGGCCCGGATGACGTCGATCACATCCTCCGGGGCGTCGGAGACCGACAGGGCGAGGAATTGCACCTCCGGGTGGTGGGGCAGCACACCACGCAGGACGGCGAGCCCGCCGCCGCCGGGGAGGTGCACGTCGAGGAGGACCACGTCGGGCAGGCGCTCGCTGATGAGCTCCACTGCGGCCGCCGCCTCGTCGGCCTCCCCCACCACTTCGACCGCGTCGCCGAGCTCGGCCTTGACGCCGGCCCGGAACACGGCGTGGTCCTCGACCAGGAAGATGCGCGGCCGTCCGCCGGACTGCCGGTCGGTGCGCCGGTGCCTGGGTCCCGTCCGTCACCTGACCCGCTCCCGACGGGGCATGGAGAGCTGCACCTCGGCCCCTTCCCCGGGCGCGGAGCGCACGACGGCCGAACCGCCGAAGCGCGCCACGCGGGCCTGGATGGACTGGGTGATGCCCTGGCGGTCGTCGGGGACGTCGTCGGGATCGAAGCCGCGACCGCGGTCACGCACGTAGACCATGACCGTGTCCGTCTCGACCTCGGCATAGACCGACACCTGATCCGCGCCCGACCACTTGGCTGCGTTGACCGTCGCCTCGCGGGCCGCGTCCAGCACGGCGCGCAACGCGTCGTCGAGTGGGCAGTCCCCCACCATGACCACCTGCACGGCGATGCCGTGATCGGCCTCCACCTGGCGCTGCAGGAGGCCCGACACCCTCGGCCAGCATGGTGGCGTCCTCCCCGATGGCGCCCGGGGGGCGTCCCTCGAACAGCCAGGCCCGCAGTTCGCGCTCCTGGGCCCGGGCCAGCTGCACCACGTGCTGCGGGTCGTCGGCGGAGCGCTGAATCAGCGCCAGCGTCTGCAGCACCGAGTCATGGACGTGGGCCGCCATCTGCGCCCGCTCCTCGGCCAACGCACGCGCCTGGCGCTCGGCGATGAGATCCCGCACCAGGCTCAGCCACCACGGGCCGAAGATGACGACGGCGGCGGCGATCACGAGCACGGCGCCGCCGACGCGGCCGCAGCGCGGCGACGGTGGTGTGGCCCTCGACCAGGACGGCGATCCCGGCCGCCCCGACGAGCACGCCCAGGACGACCCGGGCGATCAGCCAGCGACGGCCCTTCCCGTGCCGGTCCGTCCCCAGCAGCGGCATGACGTCTTCGTCGATGAACGCCTTCTCGGACTCGCCGGCGTTGCGCCAGATGAGGACGATGACGCCGACGGCCAGGAAGGTGGGCCAGCCGAGAAAGCCGATGAACGGGACGTGCAGGGAGCTGGTGATGAACTGCACCGCGATCAGGAGCGGCAGCAGGATGGCGGCGATCGTCCGGATGCCACGGCGGTCGGTGATGGCGCGCGAGTAGATGTTGCCGCTGTCCCCCTCCATCGGGATCAGCAGCCACGCCATGGCGTACACGAAGACCATGACGCCGCTGGCGATGGCCAACAGGACGAAGCCGATGCGGACCCACATGGCGTCGATCCCGGTCTCACGCGAGATGGCGCCGCAGACACCGCCCAGGACCCGGTTGTCGGGGCTCCGGCGCAGACTGCGCAGCTTGCCCCCCACGTGGTGGTGACGGCGCTCGCGGTGCTGGCGCCAGTGCTCCCGCCGGTCGGACCAGTGCCCGTGCCGATCGTGTGCGGACCAGGAGGCCCGTCCCTGGCTCCACCTGTCCCAGGGAGGGGCGGCGGTGGGACTCTCGGGCGTGGCTCGGGGGCGGGCGGCCGCGGGCGTGATCGGAGGCGTGATCGGAGGCGCGGCCGAAGACGGATCAGTCGGGCGCCCACCCTCGGTGAGCGGACGCGTACCGGGATCAGGTGGCCTCTGCGATACCCCGATGATCGCGCCGCGGCCACCTCGAGGGCCATCAGGGACATCCCTGAGGACTCAGGGGTGCGCTCAGGGTCCGACCAGGGAACTGCCGGATTCCCGCAGGCGGGACGGGGTCGTCAGGCTGGACCCATGGACAACGCACCAGAAGAGACACCAGGCAGCGCCGGCGCAGCAGCGGCCGGCACGGCCACCGACCAGCCCGGGCAACCGGGCAACCGGGCAGCCCGGGCAGCCCGGGCAACCCCCGTCGGCTCCGAGTGGACCGGTCGGGGAGCAGCGTCTGCACCGGGGAGGCCAGGGCCGCATGTTGGCGGGCGTCGCGGCCGGCGTGGCCGACTACTTCGACGTCGATCCGACCATCGTCCGCGTCGGGTTCGTCGCCCTCGCCTTCCTGGGAGGCCTCGCCGTGCCGCTGTACGTCGCCGGCTGGCTGCTCATCCCCGACGAGGACACCGACGTCTCGGTCGCCGAGGAGCTCCTGGCCCGCGAGCGGGCGCACGGCGCCTTCTGAGTGCCGCACCGCCACCGACCGACCGACTGACCGACCACACCGACATGACCGACCACGCACAGACACCGAACCGAAGGAGCAGACACGATGCGCTACCGGTGGGATCCCGCCTACCCGATGGGCCGCAGGGACACGCAGGCCTACGACGCCTCCATGCGGGCATCGGACGACGAGCGCAATGCCGTGGCCGACAAGCTGTCCCGCCACTACGCCGAGGGCCGGCTCGATGAGGTCGAGTTCAAGAACCGACTCGACACCGCGATGTCCGCCACCACCCGCGGGGACCTGAACGGCCTCTTCGGCGACCTGCCCCGCCTGCCCAGCGAGCCGCCTCCCCCGCCGCCACGACACCGACGGGTCCTGCCGTGGCTTCTCGTCGTGGTGCTGGTCGCCATCGCGGCGGGTGCGACCATGCCCTTCTACCCGATGTACCACGTACCGTGGTTCCTCTTCGCCGTCATCGCCTTCTTCGTGTGGCGCTGGGCCGGAGGGCGCCACCCCCACGCACACCATCGCCACGAGATGCCCGGGCCCAGCTCGGTCATGGACCACTGAGCCGGCGTCATGCGTACTGACGCTCCCACCCGAACGACTCCCCCGCCCGAACGACCGGCCCCGCCCGAACGACGCCTCGCCCGAGAGCCGAATCGCCGGACGAGCTCCGGACGGCGATCCGGACCGGCTGCGCTCCATCGCCCTCTTCGCCGGCCTGCCCGCTCCGGAGCTGCAGGAGATCGCGGCGCGCTGCGCCGTCTCCACGGCGCATCCCGGGCAGGTGATCCAGGCCCAGGACGTGCCGGTCCGGATGTGGCACGTCATCACGGCCGGGCACGCCATCGTCCAGCGCGACGGCATGCCGATCGGGCTGCTCGGACGGGGCGACTCCTGGTCGGAGCACTCGCTCCTCAACCAGCTGCGGTCGTCCATCGCCGTGGTGGCGTTTTCGCCGCTCACGCTGCTCACGCTGAACCTGCGTGAATTCTTCCAGATCCCAGAACACCATCCGGTCCTGGCCGGAAGGCTGGTGGCCAGGTCAGCCACCTCGGCGGACCGCCTGGCACTCCCCGTGTTCAATGCGCTGGCTCATCTTGCCGATACCGAATGCACCGGAGGGTGTCCGGGAGGCCAGTACGCTTGACCTGTTCCCCCCTGACGCCGGCCGGTGGCCGCGTCGAACATCCCCGAGGAGATTCCCTTAATGCGCACCCTGGCCGGGTGGTGTGTCCGTCATCGCCGCATTGTCGTCCTGTTGTGGATCGCCGTCCTCGTCGTCTCGATCTTCTCGGTGGAGGCGGCCGGCACCGACTACTCGAACAACTTCAGCTTCCCCCACACGCAGTCCTTCGACGCCATCAACCTGCTCAAGTCCGTCGCGCCCTCCCACTCGGGCGACCAGGAGCAGGTGGTCTTCGGCACCTCGGGTGACGCCAAGCTGACCGACCCCGCCGTCGGCCAGCGCATCAACACCATGGTGGACAAGATCAACGCGCTCCCTCACGTCACGCCGGTCACGAGCCCGTTCGACCAGAGCGGGAACCTCGCCAATTCGACCGACAATCCCAACATCAGCAAGGACGACACGGTCGGGTTCTTCCAGGTCAACTTCGACAAGCAGACCCAGAACATCTCGAACGCCGAAGCCAAGAAATTCGTCGACACCGTGACCAAGACGTCGGGTGACGGGCTGACGGTCGCGGTCACCGGGCCGCTGGCCGAGCAGGCCAACAACCAGTCCTTCAGCAGCACGGGCCTGGGCGTGCTGCTGGCCTTGATCGTGCTCCTGCTTGGTCTTCGGGTCGTTCTTCGCCGCCATCCTCCCGATCCTCTCGGCGCTCCTCGCCCTGGGGACCGCCATCGGCATCATCGGCCTGTTGAGCCACGTGCTCGGCATGCCGTCGATCTCGCCGGAGCTCACGCTCCTCATCGGGCTGGGGGTGGGCGTCGACTACGCCCTCTTCATCGTGACGCGCCATCGGCAGGGCCTCGTCGCGGGCCGCGACGTGGAGTCGTCCATCATCAACGCGGTCAACACCTCGGGCCGTGCCGTGCTGTTCGCCGGGATCATCGTGTGCATCGCCCTGCTCGGCATGTTCGCCCTCGGGGTGAGCTTCCTCTACGGATTGGCCGTGGCCGCCGCCATCGGCGTGGCTCTCACCATGGTGGCGGCCCTCACCCTCCTGCCGGCGATGTTGGGCTTCATCGGGCCCAAGGTCATGAGCCGCAAGCAGAAGAGGAACCTGGCCGAGAACGGCCCCCGCGTCATCGGCACCGACAGCAAGGGCTTCTGGCCCAACTGGGCGGACCGCGTGCAGAAGCACCCCGTGCTGTCTGCCGGCGCCGCCCTGATCATCATCGTGGCCATCGCCCTGCCCTTCTTCTCCTTGCAGCTGGGCTCGGCCGACCAGGGCACGGACCCGGCCGGGACACCGACACGGGTGGCCTTCGACATGCTCTCCAAGGGCTTCGGTCCGGGCTTCACCGGGCCGCTCGAGCTGGTGACCGTGGTGCCGCAGAATCCCGACCCCGCGCTGGAGAAGGTCGTGGACGCCGTGGCCGACCCAGCCGGGCGTCGTCCAGAGCACTCGCCCCAGCACGGTGTACATCCCCAACAAGACGGGCGACGGCTACGTGGCGTTGACCACCGTCTATCCGACCACGTCCCCGCAGGACAAGGCCACGACCGACCTGGTGAACCACCTGCGGGACACCACGATTCCGCAGGCGGTCGGCAACTCGGGCTTGAAGGTCCTGGTCGCCGGGACGACGGCCATCTACATCGACTTCGCCAACGTGCTGAGCTCGAAGCTGCCGCTCTTCATCGGCCTGGTCGTGATCCTGTCGTTCCTGTTGCTGATGACGGTGTTCCGCAGTCTCGTCATCCCGCTCACCGCGGCCGTGATGAACCTGCTCTCCATCGGCGCCGCACTGGGCATGCTGGTGGCGGTCTTCCAATGGGGAGACGCAGGCGCGCTGATCGGGCTGCAGGGAACGAGCCCCGTCGAAGCGTTCCTCCCCGTGATGCTGTTCGCCATCCTGTTCGGATTGTCGATGGACTACCAGGTCTTCCTGGTGTCACGGATGCACGAGGAGTACATCAAGTCGGGCGGGGACAACCGCATCGCGGTGCGCAACGGCCTGGCCGCGACCGGAAAGACGATCACGGCGGCCGCACTGATCATGATCCTCGTGTTCGGCTCGTTCATCCTGGGCGGGAACCGCGTCATCAAGGAGTTCGGCATCGGCCTGGCCGGCGGCATCCTCGTCGACGCCATCCTCATCCGGATGGCCATCGTGCCGTCCATCATGATGCTGTTCGGCAAGGCCAACTGGTGGTTCCCGGGCTGGCTCGACCGGATTCTGCCCAAGCTGTCCGTCGACGCCGACGACCTGGACACCAGCAACATGCCCGAGGACCCGGGACCGGAGCCCCAGCCCGAGCTGGCCGGCTCGGTCAAATAGCCCGAGCCCGACGCTGCGCAGCGGCGCACCGCGCGACGGGCACTCGGGCACCAGCCCGAGCCGCAGCTACCAGGCGTAGTCCTCCGGCGCCGTCTTGTGGCCGGGGAAGATCTCGTCGAGGCGGGTCAGCACCTTGTCGTCGAGCGTGACGTCGACGGCATGCACGGCCGACTCGAGATGCTCGGGCGTCCGCGGCCCCACGATCGGGCCCGTCACGGCGGGCCGCGTCAGGAGCCAGGCCAGACCGACCGTGCCCGGCTCCTCGCCGGCTTCGGCACAGAGGTCCTCGTACGCCTCGAGCTCGGCGCGCTTGGCCTCCAGCGTCCTCTTGACGTTGTCCCCGTAGCGCCGGCTGCCGTCACGCTCCTTGCGCACGATGCCGCCGAGCAGGCCGCTCGCCAGCGGTGACCACGGGATGACCCCGAGGCCGTAGTCCTCGGCCGCCGGCAGCACCTCGAGCTCGATCTGGCGCGTCAGCAGGTTGTAGTGCGACTGCTCGCTGACCAGGCCCATGAAGTTGCGGCGCGTCGCCGCCTCCTGCGCCTTGGCGATGTGCCAACCGGCGAAGTTCGACGAGCCGACGTAGAGGATCTTGCCCTGGGCCCGCAGGACCTCCATGGCCTCCCAGATTTCGTCCCAGCTCGTACGCCGGTCGATGTGGTGCATCTGGTACAGGTCGATGTAGTCGGTCTGCAGCCGCTTCAGGCTCGCCTCACAGGCCCGGCGGATGTTCAGCGCCGAGAGCTTCCCGTCGTTGGGCCAGTCGCCCATGTCGCCGTAGAGCTTGGTCGCCATGACCACCTTCTCGCGGCGGCCGCCGCCCTGGGCGAACCAGCGTCCGACGATCTCCTCGGTGGCGCCCCGCCCCTTGGAGCGGCCGTAGACGTTGGCCGAGTCGAAGAAGTTGATTCCGGCCTCCAGAGCCGAGTCCATGATGGAAAACGAGGTCGGCTCATCAGTTTCGGGCCCGAAATTCATGGTGCCCAGGCAGATGCGGCTGACGGTGAGGCCGGTGCGGCCGAGGTGGGTGAATTGCATGGATCCGAACCTATCGGGCTGTGGCCAGGGACGCCGCGGCCCGAAGGGTGCGGCGATTGGCCGACTTTTTCGCCGCACCGCTACATTGAGAACACGATTCTCCACCCGAGTGAAGGGGCATGATGGCGCAACAGATCCCGCTGGTCGACTACCTGGAGCTGGGTGACGACCCGCATCTGGTGGCGAACGAGTGCACCTCGTGCGGCGCCCGCTTCTTCGACCGGCGCAACGCCTGCGCCAACTGCGAGGCGACCGAATTCAAGAAGGCCTCCATCCCGACGACCGGCGAGGTGCGGGCGTTCACCATCGTCTCGTTCGCCGCGCCGGGCATCCCCGTGCCCTACGTGGCCGCCGTCGTCGACTGCGAGGGCACCAGCGTGAAGGCCAATCTCATCAATGTGACACCCGATCCCGAACACGTGACGCTGGGCATGAAGGTCCGCCTGGCGACCGAGGTGATCGGCACCGACGACAACGGCACCGAGGCAGTCGGCTTCGGTTTCGAACCCCTGGGAGGTTAGGCACGATGGCATCGGCATCCGAAGAGGTATGGATCCTCGGCATCCACATGACGAAGTTCGGGAAGCACCCCGACCTCGACACCACCGACCTGGCCTCGCAGGCGGTCCAGGGCGCACTGGCCGACGGCGGCGTGACCATGAAGGACATGGGCATCATCGGCGCCGGCAACCTGATGGGCGGCGCGCTGCCGATCGGGCAGGTCGTGCAGAAGCAGCTGGGGCAGACGGGCATTCCCGTCTACAACGTCTCCAACGCCTGCGCCACGGGCGCCACCGCGTTGCGGGTGGCGGTCATGGCGATCAAGGCGGGCGAGACCGACATGGGCCTGGCCTTCGGCGTGGAGAAGCTCGCCGGCGCCGGGCTGCTGGCCGGCGGGAGCCGCAAGAGCGACGACAACACGTGGACGCCCTCGGGGCGCTACGGCTCGGTGGCGGCCATCGACGGGCGGATCGGGACCGACATCATGCCGGGCGTGTTCGCCCAGATCGGCATGGAGTACGGCCACCGCTACGGCGGCACCAGCTTCGAGCTGTTCGCGCAGATCAGCGAGAAGAACCACTCGCACTCGACGCTCAACCCGATGGCGGCCTACCAGAAGAAGATGTCGCTCGACGAGATCATGAACGACGTGATGATCGCCTACCCGAACACGCGTCCCATGTGCTCGGCCAACTGCGACGGTGCGGCGGCGGCCGTCGTCGTCTCGGGGTCGAAGCTCAAGACGCTGTCGCTCGAGCAGCAGAAGCGTGCGGTGAAGATCTCCGCCTCCATTCTGACCACGGACCCGTGGGAGGAGGCGTGCCAGATCCTGCCGAACGTCAACGACCTGACCCGCAACGCGGCGGCGCAGGCCTACGAGCAGGCGGGCGTCGGTCCTTCGGACCTGAACCTGGTGGAGCTGCACGACTGCTTCGCCACCGCCGAGCTCGTGCACTACGACAACCTCGGCCTGTGCGAGCGCGGCGGTGCGGCGGACTTCTTCAAGTCGGGCGCCACCTGGCGTGACGGATCGACGCCGGTGAACGTGTCCGGCGGGCTGGAGTCCAAGGGCCACCCGATCGCCGCCACCGGCATCGCCAACGTGTGGGAGGTGGCCACCCACCTGCGCGGTGAGGGCGGCGACCGCCAGATCGAGGGCGCCAAGGTCGGGCTGACCCACGTGATCGGGCTGGGCTCGGCGTGCGGCGTGCACATTTTGGAGAAGTCGGCGGCGTAAGCGCTGGAGGACGGACCGATGGCGACTCCGTGATGCCGTCGTCACCTGCTGCTGCGTCGCGCTGCCGGCAGGTGCCTGCTGCTGCGTCGCCCGTCTACGACACCATCGGGCTGGGCTACATCGCCCACCGCCGGCCTGACCCGCGCTGGGAGGCGTTGATCCACCGAGCAGCTCGGTGACGGGCGCGTCGTGGTCAACGTCGGCGCCGGGACCGGGAACTACGAGCCGGTCGGCCCGGTCGGGCGGTCGTGGCGGTCGAGCCGTCCAGCGTCATGGTGGGCCAGCGTGCGGCGGGTGCGGCGCCGGCCGTACGGGCCAGTGCCTCTGCGCTGCCGTTGCCGTCCGGTGCGGCGGACGTGGCGTTGGCCATCCTCACGGTGCACCACTGGGACGACTGGGCCGGCCGGACTGGCCGAGCTGTGCCGGGTGGCGCCCCGGCGGGTGGTGTTGGCCATCGACTTCTCCCTG
Source organism: uncultured Acidimicrobiaceae bacterium (assembly GCA_963755445.1). GTDB lineage: Bacteria > Actinomycetota > Acidimicrobiia > Acidimicrobiales > RAAP-2 > Bog-473. Next base: position 202,186 of record CAVWJQ010000007.1, read on the forward strand.
CACTCGCGTTTCTGGTTCCTCGCCGACTACGTGCCGGAGGTCGCTGCGACGACGGCGCGGCTCGGGCCCGGGTCCGATGATGGTGGCGGAGGCGATCGGCGCCGATGTCTCCATTCCGCTTCTGGTCCCCCGGGACATGCAGGACGGCGTGTTGGGCGCGTACTGGTGCCGCCCGGAGGCCTACCTCGACCCTGCGGTGCGGGCCAACTGCTCGGGGCTGGCGCTGGCCGACCCGGCCGTTGTGGCGCGGGGCGTTGCAGCGTTGGAGGCCGACCTGGCCAGCGGTGCGTGGCAGCGGCGTCATGCCGACCTGACGGAGTTGGACGTGATCGACCTCGGGTATCGGTTGGTCGTCGCCGACGTGGGCTGAAGGCGGCGGCGGACCCGAGCCTGCGGGATACCGTGAACTGGTGGAGCTTCCAGAGCTCGTGGTCGCGGACGCCTCCGCATGGCGCACCTGGTTGTCCCGCCACCACGCCGACTCCAAAGGAGTCTGGCTCGTTCTGGCCAAGAAGGGCACGACGGAGCCGACAATGCTCTCCTACGACGAAGCGTGGAGGAGGCGATCTGCTTCGGCTGGATCGACGGGCAACTCAAGAGTCGCGACGAGGCGACATTCCGGAGGCGATTCACACCCCGAAATGCTCGGAGCCCTTGGTCGCAAAGAAACGTCACGATCGCCGAGCGGTTACTTGCCTCCGGCCGAATGCATCGATCGGGTGAGGCCGAGGTCGAGAAGGCGAAGGCAGACGGTCGGTGGCAGACGGCCTATGCCGGGCAGGCCAAGCGCCGAGGTTCCTGAGGATCTGCGGAAGGCACTGCTGGCCAATCCGCCGGCTCAAGCAATGTTCGAGACGCTGACGAGCGCGAATCGGTACGCCATCTTGTATCGGATCGGAAACGCCAAGAAGGCCGAGACTCGGGCCAGACGCATCGAGCAATTCGTGGAGATGCTGGCCCGGGGCGAGACCATCCACCCGCAAGGCCCGAAATCTCTCGGTGACGATCGTCGCTGACCTGCGTCCGTCGTGATCTGCGCCGGGTCGCGCCGAAACCCGGGCACGCCAAAGCCCCGGGGTGCGTCGGTTTCGAAATGCCGGCCGGTGAAGCAGCCGGGGTGCTGCCGAGGGGCGGACTGGGCCATCGCAGAACGAGCGGGCCCGCCCCCTCAGGCGGCCGACGGTGGGGGCCGCTGGCGCTGCTCGCCCTTGCCCTCGTCGCTGGTTGCGCAGGCGGTTGTGGAAGCCACAGAGCAGCCGGCCGTTGTCCTGGGTGGTCAGTCCGCCCTGAGGCGTAGGTCTGGATGTGGTCGACCTGGCAGTTCTCGGCCGGCTCGTAGCAGTGGGGGTGGGTGCAGATGCGGTCGCGCAGCTCGATGGCCCGCCTGGTCCCACCGGTGAAGAAGCGCGAGCGCACGCTGACGTCGATGCGGTTGGCCGAGCGAGAACGTGGCCCGCTCGAAGTAGGCCGAGTCCATCCACGGCTCGAGGGCCGAAGGATGGAGCACGGTGCCGTTCTCGAGCTCACAGATGCGCCCGTGCAGGGTCTCGAAGCCGACCAGGACGCTGAAGAGCGGGGCGGGGCGGATGCCGTCGGCGGGGGCGGTGCGGCTGCGGGTGGCCATTTCGACGAGGGCATCGGCCCGGCGCTGGGCCGAGGTCGCGGGCCAGCTCGTCGATGCGGCCGGGGCGGCCCAGGCGCTCTTTGGCCTCGGCGCAGTCGGCCTCGAAGAGGTCGTGCTCGAGGCGGTTGAGCTCGCTCGAGACAATGGCGCCGTTGATGGGGTCGAGCGTCATCTGGCCCAGCCACATGCCGTCGAAGCTCGAGGTCAAAAAGACGTCACGAGAGGCCTTGCGCTCCTCGTCGGAGGCCTCGGCCCCGTCGGGGTCGGCCAGCTGCTTCCAATAGGCCAGCACCCGGGAGAAGTCCTCGAAGCCCAGCTCTTTGGCCTGGGAGACCAGCATCGCTTCGTCCCGGGCCATGGAGGCCTCGGTGCGGTGCCGCCTGGCCCAGGCGATGGCCTGGGCCGCGTCCTCCCCGATGGCACCTTCTCGCCAGGCCTCGGCCACGGCGGGCAGGTGGCGCAGCGTGCGACCCAGACGCACCCGGCGCCTCGGCGCCGGCCCGTGAGACCCGACAACGCGTGGCGATCCACGCCGTGGCGCGTCTTGGCCCCGTCGGCCGCCCACTCCTCGCCCTTCTCGAAGGCGGCGATGGCCTCGGTCATGAAGGACTCGAAGCGCGCTTCGAGGTGGTGCAGCCTCTCCATCGACTCGCCGTCGCCGTAGTTCTCGGCGCCCGAGGCGATCAGTGCCTCGAGTGCGTCCTCGAAGTTCTCCAACTCCATGCGTCGATGGAAGCACGGGGTTGTGTCACGTCAACGGCCCGACATTCGATGCAAATTGCACTGACATTTCGCCGAGACGGGCGACCGTTCTATAGGGGGGACCGCTCTGCGCCGGATGGTGCTGGTGCTGAGCGGCGGCGCGTGGCGGTGCGACGGCTGGCGAGCGGCGGTGCAGCGACGGTCGAGGTCAGGCAGTCAGCCCCGCCCCGCCATGAGCGGCACCGGCCGGGCCAGGCTCCAGCTGAACGTGTCGTCGATGTCGGCCAGCGCCAGCGGCGAGGCCAGGTCGGCCACGGTCGGCCCGACGCGGTCGGCCACCGACTGCAGCAACGCAGCGTCGAAACCCCACAGGTCGACGGCATTGGCGCCCAGGATGCGACGCAGGTCCTCCTCGGGCATCCCCCCGAAGATGTAGCGCAAGGTCTCACGGTGCACCGGCGCCGCGCCCTCAAGGTGGGGGTAGTCCGCCCCCCACATGAGCTTGTCGATGCCGATCTCGTGGCGCATCTCGGCCTCGTAGCGCTTCATGAGCGAGCCGCCCATCCAGACGTGCTTCTCGAAGTAGTCCCGGGGCCGCATCTTCAGGTACGAGCGCACGGGGGCGCCGCCGTGGGTGTCGAAGAACGACTCCATGTCCCGGATCAACGACGGCAGCCACTGCACGCCGTTCTCGGAGACGACGACCCGCAGATCGGGGTGGCGGTCGAACACGCCGCCGAAGATCATGAACCACAGCGGGCGGCGGGTGAAGACGAACACCTCGTACAGGCCGAGCATGCCGCCGTGCTCGGCGTCGTAGAGGAACTTGGTGTCGGTGGCCGAGCCCGAGGCGCCGGTGTGCAGGTTCACGACCATGCCGTGCTCCTCGCACGCGCTCCAGAACGGCTCGTAGTAGTCGTCGGCGTAGCCCGGCAGCCGCGAGGTGACCGACATGGCGGGCAGCATGACGCCGCCGAAGAGTGCCGTTGTCGCGCGCCCAGGCCACCTCCTCCACGGCGCGGTCCATGTCGTGGAAGTCGATCGGCATGACGCCGGCCCGGCGGCCGGGCGCCGCCGCACAGAAGTCGACCAGCCAGCGCAGGTAGCCGTGCAGCGCGGGCCACACCACTTCGAGGTTCTTGTCGGTGGTGGCGCCGAGATACATGGCAGGACTGAGCCCGCCCGCCAGAATCGGTCCCGGCAGTGCCACCTCGGCATGGATCCCCTGCTCCTCCAGCACCTCCAGACGGCGACCGTCACCATCGCCCGGCACGACCCAGTCGGTGCCGTAGTGCGCCAGCCAGCTCTCGGCCGCCTCGACGTCCACGCCCATGCCGGCCAGGCGGCGGGCGGCGGTGGCACGGACGGGATCGGTGGCGTCGACCTCACCGGGATCGAAGCCACCGAACATGGAGATGGCGAGATTCGACATGTCGCCGAAGGCGGCGACCGCCTCGCGCTGCGCCGGGTCCACGTAGGACAGGAAGTGGTCCAGGCTGTCCGGCGAGGCGTGCGTGTCGGCCGACACCACGACGTAGTTCCGCCCCCGCCCCTGCGCGACCGTGTCCGCTGCCTCGCTCATGCAACGTCCTCCCCTGGACCGTGACTCTGGAGCCAGCACGCCCGGGAGAGGACGTCCTGCTCAGTGCCCACGACACTACAGCCGTCCTCCCGGCCCGGGGCCGGCGTGGCCGCGCCGGGTAGTTTGTGCGTGGAGATGCACACCTCGTCGACCCTCGTCCTCGTCGTGGCGGTGTTCGCCGCCAGCCTGGTGGAGATGGTCGAGGCCCTGACCATCGTGGTGGCGGCCGGCGTGAGCCGCGGCTGGCGTCCGGCACTCGAGGGCGCTGCGGCCGCGCTTGGCGGTGCTGGGCGTCCTGGTGCTCGCCGTCGGCGTCCCGCTCATCCGCTACATCCCGATCGACACGCTGCGCGTGGTGGTGGGAGCGCTGCTCCTGGTGCTCGGCCTGTCCTGGCTCCGCAAGGCGATCCTGCGGGCGAGCGGCCACAAGGATCCGCACGACGAGGACAAGATCTTCGCGGCCACCGTGGCGGAGCTGGAGGCCGAGGAGGCCGAGGAGGCGACACAGGACGCAGAGGGCGCGCTGACGATCAGCGGGCCAACCGCTTCGACGGCGCGCCGCCGCCACGACGGGGTCGGGTTCGCCGTCGCCTTCAAGGGCGTCTTCCTGGAGGGCACCGAGGTCGTGCTGATCGTCGTCAGCCTGGGGGCGGCCCAGCACCGCCTCGGCCTCGCCGCACTGGCGGCCGCCGCGGCGGCGGTCCTCGTCGCCATCGTCGGCCTGCTGGTGGCGCGCCAACTCAGCGAGGTCCCGGAGAACACCATCAAGACGGTGGTCGGCGTCATGTTGACGAGCTTCGGCGTGTTCTGGGTGGGCGAAGGCGCCGGCGTGCACTGGCCGGGCGGCGACGTGGCCATCCCGGTGCTCGTCGGATTCTTCGTCGTCGTCTTCTTCGCCTTCACCGCGTTCATGCGCACGCAGCTCCCGGCGGCTTCGCGGCGCCGGGCGTCGGCCGCCGCATCGGAGAAGACCGCATCGTGAGCGCCGTCGCCCGGGCCGTCCGCGCCTTCGGCCACTTCTGGTGGGACTTCCTCGTCGGCGACACGCCCGAGCTGGCGGTGGCCACCGGCGCCCTCGTCGGGCTCGCCTTCCTGCTGGCCGGTCAACGCTGGGTGGGCGCCATCCTTTTGCCCCTGGTGGCGGCCGCGTTCCTCTTTCTCAGTACGTATCGAGGACGGCGACGGGCACCGCGCTCGAAGCCGGCCCCTCGGACGCCCACCACCTGAACCCGCTCTCGGCCGTCACCTTGTCTCCGTCGTCCATGGTGGTGCTGCCCCGCTGACGCGGCGTGGTGGTGGCACCCTGTCGGCTCCGCGACGCTCCTGCCAAGCTCGACCACGACGACGACCCCTCCCGCCCGAAGCACGCGTGAACGGGTCGCATCGAGACGACCGCCGGGATGGGTTCCCGTCCCGGTCAGGGCCCTTGGCGAAAGGAGCACCATGACAACCTCGACGACCGCAACGACCGCAACGACCACGAGCAGACCGAGCAGCGTGGCATCCGGAAGGGCGACATCGAGACGCGTGGCCCCGGGACACATGTCACTGCGAAACAGAGTGGCGGCGGGCGCGGTCGCGGCGGTCGTCGCCGTGTTGCTGCTACCGGCGATCGCGTCGGCCGCCGGCTTCGGTCCCGGCAACACGTTCGGTTTCGGCTTCGGCCACCACCCCGTGCGGCACGGCGGCGACAACCCCGCCCCGGGCGCGGCCGTCGTGTCGCTGGAGTCGGGTCCATACGGCCCGGTGCTCGTGGTCGGCGGCGCCGGCGCGGGCTACGTGCCCGCGACCCCCACGACGTCCGCGTCCTACAACTTCCCGGCGGGAACATCCCTCTACATGCCCACCATCGATCCGCCCACCTACGGGACGTCCTTCTTCCACCCGTACCAGGCGGGCTGCACCACCACCGTCGTCGTCAGTGAGGCGGAGGGCCCGCTGTCGTGCACCGGCAGCGAGACGGACCCCACGGCCGACTGGCCTGCCTTCACGACCGACGCGCCACCGGTCGCCGGTCCCGGCGTGAACCGCTTCCTGCTCGGATCCGTCTACCGCACGGACCTGGGCGCCTTTCAGGTGACCTACGCAGGACACCCGCTCTACCTGTTCGACCCAGGCCCCGACTCCTTCTTCGGGGCGAACTTCTTCGAACCGGCGCAGCCGCTCCCTCCCGAACAGACGGCGTGGTACCTCCTGTCACCCCAGGGGACGCCGGCGACAGGGCCGGCCACGGTGGAGACGGAGTCGCCCCAGCCCGGGACGACGTACAACTCGAACGAACTGGCCGCAGAATTGCTGCCGGCGTTCGGCGGCGTGGCCGTCACCGTCTACACCTTCAGCGGTGATTCGCACTTCAGCCACTGCTACGGCGCATGCGCCAGGGACTTCATCCCCGTGACCACCGTCGGGACACCGACACTGGGCGCGGGCGTCGACCCCAGCGCCGTCGGTGTGATCTGGCGGGTGGACGGGACCGAGCAGGTCACCTACCACGGGCACCCTCTCTACTTCTACAGCCAGGAACAGCCGCTGGTCGGCAGCTCGGGACCGGTCCAGACCGGGACGACGGGCAACGGCGCCGGCGTCCACGCCTTCGGCGGGACCTTCAGCCTCATCAACCCGTGACCGACCGGACAGACGGGCTCAGTGGTCCGCGGCCAACGGTGGCGGACCCTGGGGTGTGCCGGTCGCCGTGCTGCGCCGGGGCTCGGTGTCCGGGGCCTCGAGCGTGCGTTCCGGGAGCAGCAACACCGCGCCGACGAGGAAGCAGACGGCGCCGACGAACGTGCCGAGATTCGTCAGGGCCAGGCTGAGGAGCTGACCGCTCGACGTGACGTAGGAGGCGATGGCCGACACGCCGAAGGCGATGGAGCCGGCCAGGTTCAGCGCGGTGATCTGCCACGAGATGCGCGACGGCCGCCAGGCGAAGGGCCCGTGGCACTCCTCGGCCCAGGCCAGCCAGCTCGAGACGAGGAAGCAGATGGAGCCCGAGCGCGTCGGGCCGCCAGATCGGATGATGGGCCGGCGAGGCGCCCAGGCCGACGAGCAGCGCGCTCAGGGTGGTCCGGTTGAACCACAGGGTGCCGATCAGCTGGATGCCGGCCGCCCACCAGTCGATACGGCGGTGCCGGATGTGCAGCAACGAGCCGAAGCCCTCGCGCTGCGGCGTGGCGAGGGCGGACGGGGCCGAGGCGACCTCCATGTACTGCAGGAAGGAGGCCGTCGTGAAGAAGATGGAGCCGATGAAGAAGGTGATGTTGTCGGGCGTCACCCCGACGGCGGTCGCGTAGGGCGGGAACGACCCCAGCGCGAAGCAGATGGAACCGACGGCGAACAGCACGCCCATCCACCAGCCCAGGGCGGACGGGGCCCACCAGGTCGAACCGCCGGGGACACGGCCGGCGTGCTTGCGGTGCCAGCGCGAGTCCCACGAGAGGCGGCTGCCGTCGGGGAGGCGGAAGACCTCACGCGTGACGAACGGACCGAAGCCGCGGCTGGCCACACGATGCCAATCCTTCGGCACGTCCACATAGCCGGCCCGCATGGGCCGTCACCCTAGGTGGCCGTCGGCAACGGGCATGGCCGGTCGACAACCGATGTCCGCCCCGCTTGAATGGGCCCGTGAGCGACGCCGCACGTCCCCTGCTGCGCTCGGTGGTCCTCGACACCACCGACGCCCGCTCGACTGGCGGACTTCTACCATCGGCTGCTCGGCTACCCCTACGCCCCGGGCTTCGAGCCATCCGCGGGGGCGAAGCCCGGGCGGGAACGGGAACGGGAGCCGGAGCGGGACGCGGACAGGACCGGGGACGGGGTCGACTGGGTGCTCCTCGAGATCTCCCCCGGCGGCCCCAATCTGGCCTTCCAGCAGGTGGACGAACTGCCCGAGTCCACCTGGCCGACCACCGAGGTGCCCCAGCAGCTCCATCTCGACCTGACGGTGCCCGACAAGGGGGTCCTGGAGGAGCAGCACCGGCGTGCCCTCGACCTGGGGGCGCGCCTCCTCCTCGACGAGTCCGACGACCCGGAGGAGCCGATCTACATTTACGCCGACCCGGACGGCCACCCCTTCTGCATCTTCGTGAAGGCGGGGGCCTCGTAGCGGCACCGACCGACCACGCCGCAGGAGAGGAACACGCGATGAGCACAGAGACGCGCGGTGTCGTCGCCACGGCCAAGGGCGCGCCGGTCACCGTGGAGACGATCCTGGTGCCCGATCCCGGGCCGGGCGAGGCGGTCGTCAGGCGTGCAGGCGTGCGGCGTCTGCCACACCGACCTGCACTACCGCGAGGGCGGCATCAACGACGACTTCCCCTTCCTCCTCGGGCACGAGGCCGCCGGCGTCGTCGAGTCGGTCGGGGACGGCGTGACGGACCTGGCGGTGGGCGACTTCGTCGTCCTGAACTGGCGCGCCGTGTGCGGGGAGTGCCGGGCCTGCCGGCGGGGCCGTCCCTGGTACTGCTTCGCCACCCACAACGCGACGCAGAAGATGACGCTGGCCGACGGGACCCCCCTCTCCCCCGCCCTCGGCATCGGCGCCTTCGCCGAGCGCACGCTCGTGGCGGCGGGCCAGTGCACGAAGGTCAACCCGGCGGCGCGGCCCGAGGCCGTCGGACTGCTCGGCTGCGGCGTCATGGCGGGCATCGGCGCCGCCATGTACACCGGACAGGTCGGCCCGGGCGACTCGGTGGCCGTCTTCGGCTGCGGCGGCGTCGGGTGCGCCGCCGTCGCCGGCTCGAGGCTCGCCGGGGCGGCCGTCGTCATCGCCGTCGACAAGGACCCGAGGAAGCTCGAGCTGGCGCAGCAGTTCGGCGCCACCCACACGGTCGACGCCGGCGCCACCGATCCGGTCGAGGCGATCAGGCGCCTGACCGGCGGCAACGGCGCCGACGTCTGCATCGAGGCCGTGGGCAACCCCGTCGTGATGGAACAGGCCTTCCTGGCCCGGGATCTGGCCGGGACGCTGGTGCAGGTCGGCGTCCCGACGCCCGACATGCGCATCGACCTGCCGATGATCGAGTTCTTCGGCCGGGGCGGGGCGCTCAAGCCGAGCTGGTACGGCGACTGCCTCCCGTCGCGCGACTTCCCCATGCTGGTCGACCTCTACCTCGACGGGCGGCTCGACCTCGACCGCTTCGTCAGCGAGACGATCGGCATCGACCAGGTCGAGGAGGCCTTCTCCCGCATGCAGCGCGGCGAGGTCCTGCGGTCGGTCGTCGTGCTGTAGGCCGACTACTTCTTCTTCCCGGTCTTCTCTCTTCGCCGCGGTCTTCTTCTTCGCCGCGGTCTTCTTCTTCGCCCGGCTCTTCGCCCGGTCTTCTTCTTGGACCCGGTCTTCTTCTTCGCCTTTCCTCCGGCGGAGAGCTCGTGCCAGCTCTTCTCCTCGATGTCCACGCCGAACTTCTTCGCCGCCGCCTCGATGCGCCGCCAGGCCCGGTCGCGCTCCTTGTCGGTCACACCCTCGACCTGATCGAAGCGGGACACGGCATTGCGGACGTGCTTGGCGTCGACGAGCGGCTCCTTGCGTTCCTCGGGAAAGGCGAACTGCTTGTCGTCGAGCTTGTTCTTGTCGGCTCGTGCTCAGCTTCGTAGCCATCGGTGCCCTCCCTCGCGGTCGCCGGTCGTCGGTCAAGACGTGGCATACCCCAGGGGCGGTGCCGACCGAACCGGCGCGGTGCCCCGGACCTGCGTCGGCGCGGGGCACCGTGCTATTGCTAGGGCATGTCGCTCCCCCTCGCCCCCTTCGCCTCGCGCACCGGCCTGCGCGGCATGGTGGCGGCGGCCGATCAGCTGGCCGCCTCGGCGGGCCTCGCCATGCTGGAGCGGGGTGGCTCGGCCGCCGACGCCGCCGTCGCCACCGGTGCCGCCATGGCGGTCGTGGGCCCGCACCTGTGCGGCTTGGGCGGTGACGTCCTGGCGATGGTCTCGCCGCCGTCGCGGCCCTCCCGAGGCGCTCCTCTCCATCGGCCGGGCCGGCGCCGGCTCCGACGCCGACGCCCTGCGCCGCGACGGCCACCGGACGATGCCGGTGCGCGGTGACATCCGCAGCGTGCAGGTGCCCGGTGCCGTCGACGGTTGGCTCGCCCTGCACGAGCGGTACGGCCGGCTGCCCCTGCCACGACGTCCTGGCGCCGGCGGTCGAGCTGGCCACCGAGGGCTTCCCGGCTTCCATCATGCTGGCGCTGGCCAGTCATCTCGTCCACGCCCTGCCCGGCGCGGGCGAGCTCTGCCCGGGCGGCCCGCTCGACATCGGGCAGACCGTCCGGCTGCCCGGCATCGCCCGCACGCTGCGCGCCATCGCCGCCGACGGGCGCGCCGGCTTCTACGAGGGCGAGTTCGGGCGCGGCCTGCTCGACCTCGGGAGGGGCCACTTCGCACCGGCGGACTTCGCCACCAGCGCGGCGTCGTGGTGCACGCCACTCCGGGCCACGGCGTGGGGCCACGAGCTCTGGACCGTGCCCCCGCCCTCGCAGGGCTACCTGACGCTGGCCGGCGCCGTGGTGGCCGAGGCGGCCGGGCTCGGCGCCGATCCGGACGATCCGGCGTGGGCCCATCTCCTGGTCGAGACCTGGCGCGCCGTCGGCCACGACCGCCCGGCGGTGCTCTACGACGGCGCGGACGGCGAGGCGCTCCTCCATCCCGACCGCCTCGCCGCGGCCACCGACCGTGTCAGCGCGCAGCGCCATGGCGCCCCCCGACGTGGTGCCCGGTGGCGGCACGACGGCTCCGGACGTGGCCCGCCTGGGCGACGGCGACACCACGCACCTGTGCGCGCAGGATGCCGACGGGCTCGGCATTTCGCTGACGCAGTCCAACGCGTTGGACTTCGGGTCGCACCTCGTCGAGCCCACGACCGGCGTCTTCCTGCACAACCGCGGCGTGGGCTTCTCGCTGGAGCCGGGCCATCCGGCGGAGGTGGCGCCCGGGCGGCGTCCACCGCACACCCTCTCCCCCATGCTCGTCACCAAGGGCGCAGGCCTGACCCACCTCGTCGGGGCCATGGGCGGCGACGCCCAGCCGCAGATCCTGGTGCAGCTGCTGGCCCGCCTGCTGCGGGCCGGCCAGGATCCGGCCGAGCGCCATCACCGCACCCCGCTTCACCCTCGACGCCCCTCGGCCGGCCCGTTCCGCCTCTGGTGGGGCGAGGATCTCACCGTGGTGGTGGAGGCGGACGCACCGCCGGCCTGGCCCGCCGGGCTCAGCGACCACGGGCACCGCGTGCAGAAGATCAGCGCCTTCGACCCCGTCGCCGTCGGCTGCGCGCAGATCATCGCCACCGAGCGCACCCGGGCGCGACACGCGCTGAGCCGCCGACACCGACGGCTCCCGTCCCGGCGCCTGGTGGGCGCGTCGGACCCGCGCAGCCCGGCCGGCGCCGCGCTGGGCCGCTGAGGGTGCCCCGGGCCGCGGGTGACCCGCTGCGCATCGCGGCGCTGGCCAAGCAGGTGCCGCTGGCGGAGTCGTTGGAGCTCGTGGAGGGCCGGCTGGTCCGCACGGGCGTCGGCGTCGAGATGAACCCCTACTGCCGCCGCGCCGTGGCCCAGGGCGTCTCGCTGGCCCGCGACACCGGCGGGACCTGCACCGTGGTGACGCTCGGGCCGCCGGGCGCGGAGGACGTCCTGCGCGAGGCGGTGGCCTGGGGCGCCGACGCCGGGCTCCACGCCTGCGACCCCGCCTTCGCCGGCTCGGACACCCTGGCCACGGCCGGCGCGCTGGCCGCCGTCCTGCGCGACGCCGGGCCCTTCGACCTGATCCTCCTCGGCCGCAACTCCATCGACGGGGAGACCGGCCAGGTCGGCCCGGAGCTGGCCGAGCTGCTCGACCTCCCCTTCGCCGGGGGCGTCCGGCGCCTGCACGACGGGGGCGCGGTCTGGCCCCTGGAACTGGAGCACGACGACGGCACGCAGGAGGTGGAGGTGGCGCTGCCGGCGGTGCTCTCGGTGGCCGAGCGCCTGTGCGATCCCGTGCAAGGTCGACCCGGCGGGACGGGCCGCGGTGGCACCGGCGCGGCTCACCCGGATGGACGCCGGCCGGCTCGGCGCCGGCCCCTGGGGAGCGGCAGGGAGCCCGACGATGGTCGGGGCGACGCGCCCCATGGAGCAGGCGCGCACCCCGCGCGTGCTCGACGGGCCGCTCGCCACCCAGGTCGACGAGGCGGTGCGCGTCCTGATCGCACGCGGCGCCTTGACGGCGCGCCCCGACCCGGCGGCGTCGCCGCCGGGTGACGACCGGACCGCCGACCGGGGTGGCTCCCGCGTGATCGCCGTCCTCGTCGAGCCCGGCCGGCGACGCGTCGCCGACGAGCTGCTCGGTGCGGCCGCCCGGCTCGGCCGGGAGGCGGGCGCCGCCGTCCACGCCCTGAGCCCGGGGCCGGTGGATGCCGCCGCGCTGGCGAGCGCCGGGGCGGACCTCGTCGTGGCGCTGGAGGGCTCTGCCGTCCGCGATCTCCCCGCGCCCGAGGACGTGGCCGACGCGGTCACCGCCTACGTGCGCGAGACGACGCCGTGGGCCGTCCTCGCCCCGAGCACCGCCTTCGGGCGCGAGGTGGCCGGCCGCGCCGCCGCGGCGACCGCCTCGGGACTGGTGGGCGACGCCGTCGCCCTCTCCGTGCGGGACGACGTCCTGGTGGCCTCCAAGCCGGCGTTCGCCGGCGCCCTGGTGGCCGACATCACCTGCCGCAGCGCCACCCAGATGGTCACCATCCGTCCCGGCGTGCTGCCCGCGCCGGCGCCACGGGTGGCCGGCCGCCGACGTCCCGGTCCTGACGCGGGAGGTCGGCCTCCGGGGCCGGGTCCGGGTGCTGTCCGACCGGCGGGACGACGACGTGGAGACGCTGGCCCGGGCCGCCGTCGTCATCGGCGTGGGGTCGGGCGTGGCCCCGGAGGAGTACGCAGGAGCTGAGCCCGCTCGCCGCCGTGCTGGGGGCCGAGCTCGCCGCCACCCGCAAGGTGACCGACCGGGGCTGGGCGCCGCGCGCCCGCCAGGTCGGCATCACGGGCCGCTCCATCGCCCCCCGGCTCTACGTGGCGCTGGGCCTCAGCGGGAAGTTCAACCACATGGTCGGCGTGCGGGCGGCGGGGACCATTGTGGCCGTCAACGATGGACCGGGGCGGCCCCCGTCTTCGAGCACTGCGACGTCGGCATCGTCGGCGACTGGCACGAGGTCGTGCCGCTCCTGCACGCCGCCCTGCGCCGGGACGGTGTCGCCGACGATCAGCTGAGGCGGGCTGCCGGCGGCGGTGCGCACCGTCGCCACCACTTCCTCGTTGGAGGCGCCCGGACCGAGCACGGCGGCCACGCCCTCCGCCTTGAGGACGGCGACGTCGGCCGGCGGGACGATGCCGCCGATCACGACGGGCGTCTCGAGGCCCGCCTGCCGCAGCGCGCCGACCACGGCGGGGGCCAGCGTGAGATGGGCGCCGTTGTGCATGGAGACGCCGACGACGTCGACGTCCTCCTGCGCCGTCATGGCGGCGATGGTCTCGGGCGACTGGCGCAGGCCGGCGTAGACGACCTCACAGCCGGCGTCGCGCAGGATGCGCGCCACGACGCGCAGCCCGCGGTCGTGCCCGTCGAGACCGACCTTCGCCATGAGGACGCGCAGCGGTCGTCCGTCGCCGGAGCTGCTCATGTCAACCGGACGACGGCCGGGACGAGGAACACGCGCAAGGTCATGACGGCATGCTACGCCCACGTCCTCGCCCTCCTCCCGGACTGCGGCGGCACGTACGGCGACCGTGGCGACGACGGTTCAACCGGCGCGCTCTCCCCGCACCACGTGCAGCTCGGGCGGGCTGCTGGCGCTGTTGGTCAACATGGCTGCTGAAGGCGGCCGCCGGGACGGGCCGCGCGAAGTAGTAGCCCTGGGCCACGTCGCACCCGAGACGCTCGAGCTCCTGCAGCTGCGGCAGGGTCTCCACCCCCTCCACCACGGTCGCCGAGCCGATGGCCCTCGACAGCGCCACCACCGCCGAGACGATGGCGCCCTTCACCGGGTCGTGCTCGATGCCGCGGACGAAGCTCGGGTCGATCTTCAGCACGTCGATCGGGAAGCGGGCCAGCGAGCTGAGGGACGAGTGGCCGGTCCCGAAGTCGTCGATGGCCACCTGGACGCCGAGGTCGTGCAGTGCCGTCAGGACGCTCGACGTCAGGTCGATGTCCTCCATGGCCAGGCCCTCGGTGACCTCGAGGCAGAGCTGCCCGGGGTCGAGGCCGGTGGCCGCCAGGACGCCGGCGACCTCGTCGGCCAGGCGGGTGCGTTGGAACTGGCGGGCCGAGACGTTCACGCCGATCTGGAGCGTGACCCCGAATTCCTTCTGCCAGGTCTGGGCCTGGCGGCAGGCCTGCTCGATGACGAGCCCGTCGATGGGGACGATGGTGCCGTTGTCCTCGGCCAGCTTGACGAAGTGCGCCGGCAGAAGGACGCCGTGGTCGGGGTGGTTCCAGCGCACCAGCGCCTCGGCACCGACGATGCGCCGGTCGATCAGGGAGACCAGGGGCTGGTAGTGCACCTCTATTTCGCCGCGGTCGACGACGTGGTGCAGCGAGGTGTCGAGGTCGAGTCGATTGAGCGAACTGACGCCCATGCGGTCGACGTCGAAGAAGGTGAACTGGCCGCCACGCCCACGCTCCTTGGCGCGGTACATGGCCATGTCGGCGTTCTGGAGCAGATCGTCGCGGGACGTGCCCTGCTCGCTCAGCGCGATGCCGATGCTGACGGTGGCCACCACCTCGTGCCCGGCCCGGAGCGCGATCGGATCGCGCAGGGCCTCGAGGATGGCCGTCGCCACCTCGCCGGCTTCCTCGCGCGAGGCCACGCCTTCGAGGATGACGACGAACTCGTCACCGCCGAAGCGGGAGAGCGTGTCGCCGGGCCGGACCGCCCGGCGGAGGCGCTCGGCGATGACCCGCAACAGCTCGTCACCCAGCTGGTGGCCGAGGTTGTCGTTCACCACCTTGAAGCGGTCGATGTCACAGAACAGCACCGCCACGGTGCTGCCGGTCCGGTTCGCCTGCAACAGCGCGTGGTCGAGGTGGTCGAGCAGGAGGCGGCGGTTGGCCAACCCGGTCAACGCGTCCTGGAAGGCGTGACGAGCCAGCTGCTCCTCGAAGGCCTTGCGCTCGGAGGTGTCGCGGAAGACGATGACGGCCCCCGCCGAGGCCGGGCCCCCCACCACGGGCGAGGCGGTCATGGTGACGGGGAAGTGTGATCCGTCGAGGCGCTGGAAGAGGGTGTCGTCGCTCGTGACGTTGCGCCCCAGAGCCATGGCCCGCAGGGCGGGCTCGCGCAGGAAGGCCGGCGCCTCCGCCGCGGGACGCGGGTCCGTCGTCGTCCGTCCCCGAGGCCGTACCAGCCGAGCATGGTGGCCCCGGCCCGGTTCAAGAAGGTGATCCGCCCGTCCTCGCTGACGGCGCAGACGCCCTCGCCGAGGCTGCGGGTGATCTCCGAGAGGTTCTCGCGTTGCTGCCGCACGTCCGCGTAGAGCTCGGCGTTGGCGAGGGCCACGGCGGCGACCGAGGCCAGCGCCGCCAACAGGGCGCGATCGGCATCGTCGAACGGCTCCGTCCGGCTCCGGCCCGCCGCGCCGAGCCAGAGCGTGCGGTCGGCGACCTGCATCGGCTCGGCCAGCGCCGGGCCAGCGGGCCGCTCGTCCGTCAGGGTGACCTCAGGCGCACGCAGCAACGTCTCGGCTGACGCCAGGACGGCTCATCCTCGTCTCGTCGATGCCCATGGCGCGGTTCACGTCCAGCGTCGCCCCGAAGAGCCCGCGCAGACGGGCCCGGTCGGTGCGGTCCGACAGCCGCCCCGCCCGCAGCGAGCGCAGCAGCGAGGAGCGACAGCACGGCGACCGCGCCCACCAGCCCGGCGAGCACGACGACCGTCCACGTGGGCACACCGCTCGAAAGGCCGAGGGCGAGGGCCGACGCACCCGCCGCCAGGCCGGCCGCGATCCACAAGCCCGACCAGCAGTCGTGTCCGAGCGCCCGCCCTCACCGGGGTGGCCAGGCCGACGCGGCCTCGCACCTGCTCGGCCACGACCCACTTCAGACGCGGTCGCCGCCCCGCCGCACATCGCCATTGCTTCCCCTCTCCCACCGGAGCTCCTCCGGGAAGGTAACACCGACCAAATGTGACTTCAATGACTTTCTACCCGGTCAGGCGGAAAACGACTGCCGGCAGCGGACATCCGAGACCCGATCCATGGCCTTCTGAACAGGTACTCCAGCCTCGAAGGTGAAGAGTCGGTGGCATTTGTGACCTTTGGGCCAACCGGATCCCGGCGGACCCTCAGACCTCCGTGTCGGCCGGTCCCACGTCACGCTGGCTCCGGTACGCACGCAGCCGGTGCACAGAAGACGACGACCACGGCGATCACCGCCAGCGCGCCGACGACGTAGCCGGCCCAGCTGAAGGCCTTGAGCACGTGGTTGTAGCTGCTCCCGAGGCTGTAACCCAGCGAGCACAACGCGGTGCACCAGATGACGCAGGCGATCACCGTGAAGATGGTGAACTTGGCCACCGCCATCTCCCCCAGGCCGGCCGCGAAGGAGACGAAGGACCGCAGCAGCGGGATGAACCGCCCGAACAGCACGACGGGTTCGCCCCGGCGGGCGAACCAGGCTTCGGCCCGATCGAGATCCTTGTGGGTCAAGAGGACGTACTTGCCGACCTTGTCGACCAGCGTCCGGCCGCCGAAGCGGCCGATGCTGTAGCCGGCCTCCGAGCCCAGCACCTCGCCCAGCGTCGCCACCACGATGACAACGGCGAGATTGAGCGGCTTCCCCTCACCCGGGACCTGGCCGCTGGCCAGGACACCCCCGTAGATGAGGGCGAGCTCGGCGCCCACCGGCAGGCCCATGGCCGAGATGAAGCTGAAGGCGAAGATGGCGCCGTAGCCGGCCGACTTGAGGAATTCCTCCACTACGTCCCCCGCTTCCGCCGTCGGCATGGCGGTCATCTTCGGCGCGTCCACCTCAGATCGCAACTCGTCGAGCACCGCACCAGGGTAGGGATCGACCCGGCGCACCGCCTCGACCGCAGGGTGGAATCCCCTCGGGCCGCGTCACCCTTCTGGTTGACGGCGCGGTCCGGCCCGCCGGCCCGGACGGCATCGTCCATCCGGGCGGGCGATGCCCTAGGGTGACCCCTCGGCCGGACCGAGAGGGAACGTTGCTCTTCATCGAATACGACGTCACGCCAGAGGGTTGGATCGACATCGTCGGCTTGATCGATGCCGTCGAGGAGAACGATGCCGACCCCGACGGCGCCGACTGGATGGCCTGGCGCGTCGAGGCGTTCGACGACGACGGCCTGGGTTGTGTCGGCGTCCCGCCCTCCCAGCTCGCCCTGATGGAGGAGACCGACGATCCCGACGAGCTCCGCGCCATCGTGGAGCGCATCATTCTGGCCGACCGCGCCACCAAGGAACCGAGCCGATCGTGAGCACGCACCCGGTCGCAGCTCTACCGATTGGCGCGGGACCTCGGGAACGTCGAGGCGGTCGAGCACGGCTACACGAGGGGCGGGTTGTCCGGCGCGGCCGGCGGGGCCGCCCAGCGCGAGGCGCGTCGCGTCATTTACCGCGAGGGCAACCGCCAGATCAACCACTTCGTCCGCGCCATCGGCCTCGGGCCCCACCGGCGCTGAGCCGCTGGCCCGCGAGGCCGACGCGACGTCAGCGCGGTCTGCGCTTCGAGCGCGCGAGCGCAACGGAGGAGGTCGCCGGGGGCGGTCTACTATGAGCCGACGCGACGGCAGGCGCGACGACTCCTGCGCACACCTCACGAGGATCGGGAGCACAGATGGAAGACGCCAAGGCCAAGGAGCTGCTCAGCGCCGAGCGATCCCGCGTGGAGGGCCTGCTCAAGGATCTCGGGGCCGAAGGAACGGCGGACCGGGACGCGGCGGACGCGCCGGGCGACATGTACGACTCGGCCGAGCCCCTCACGACGGAGGGAACGGACGACGCCATCAGGGCGGCGCTCGAGGACCGGCTGGCCGCCATTGAGCGGGCGGAGCAGCGTCTGGCCGCCGGCACGTACGGGGTCTCCGTGCGCAGCGGACAACCGATCCCCGATGACCGCCTGGAGGCCGATCCGGCGGCGGAGCTGACGGTCGAGGAGGCCGGCTGACGAAGGGGCTTCAGCCCTCCTTCGTGGGCTCCCCGTGCTCGGCATTGGGGAGCCCGCGCCGCCAGTAGGCCTTGCCGGAGATCTGCTCGGCGCTCAGGCCCCGTTCAGCCAGAGCCCTGGTGACCGCACGGACGACGCCGGCCTCGGCGGCCACGTAGGCGTGCCCGACCCCGGTCGGGAGATCCACCGCTGCAACCGCCGCCAGCACGGGGCCGGGGTCACCCGGCACCGACCGGCCGTCGCGGTGGAGCCAACGGATGTCGAAGGACCCGACCGCGGCGCGACGAGCTCCTGCTCGTCGGCGGCGGTGTCGACCTCGAGGACGGCGATCGCCGTCGACCCGGGGGGCAGGGCCTCGAGCATGGCCAGGGCCCCGGGAATGCCCGTCTCGTCCGCCACGAACAGGTGCCAGTCGGCCTCGGGCCGCACCGTGATCTTCCCCCGGGGACCGATGGCGTCGATGCGGTCGCCCGTCCGGGCGGCCGAGATCCAGTCCGTCCCGGGACCCGCTCCGTGCAGGGAGACATCGATCGTCACCGTCTTGCGCTCCGGGTCGAAGCTCCGGACGGTGTAGCGGCGGTTCACCACCCGCTCCGGGCCCAGGGGCACCCGCAGCATCAGGTCCTGACCGGGCTGGTGGCGCAGCGCCTCGATGCCCGGTGCGGTCAGCACCACGCGGCGGAAGGACGGGCTCAACGAGGACGAATCGGTCACTTCGAGCGGCCACAGCGCAGCGTCGGCCAGGGGGCCGCCCGGCTGACCCACCATCTCCAGCATGCGATCAGGTGCCATGCCGGGGGGTCTACCAGGAATCAGTCCCGAGCCGTCACCCGCCACCCGGGTCACCGACGACGACGCGCACGCGCGGCGAGGTTCTGCAGTCGGGCGTACGGGGTGGCGCCGGCGGCGTCGCGCTGCGCCACCACGCGCACCGCGGGAAAGCGGGTGCCCGGATCGGGGAAGGAGTGCCGGCGCTCCACGCTCACCTGCGCCGCCGGGTCGACGTGGGTGGCCTCGGCGAACCGGCCGGACCCGTCGAAGTCCCACTCGACCGCCACGATGACGCCCGTCCCCGGAGGGACCTCGGCGGTGGCGCGGAAGGTCAACTCCCCGCCCACCGGGGCCACCGCTCGTTGGCCGTCCGTCCACGGCGAGCGAGACGACGGGCTGGATGCCCCGGCGCGTCGACGCGTCGGGCGGCACGACGACCTGCCCGTCGAGCACCCGGTAGTCCGTGCTCGCCGGCGGGGCAACACCCTCCTCCACCCATCGGCTCACGTCACGGAGCGCCTGGTGCAGCATGCCCAGGTAGCTCACCGTGTGCAGCGGGTCCTCCTGCACCTCGTCGTCGCCGTGCAGCGCGTTGTCGGTGAACCAGAGACGGAAGTGGTCGTCGGCGGCTTCGCCCAGATGCTCCCGGACCTTCGAGCGGTACCAGTCCGCCTGCCACGGGAGCGCCTCCCGGTCGAGCAGCGACTCGACGACGATCATCTTCCCCTCGAAACGCCCCGTCTGGACCGTCCCGGCCGCCGCGGCGGCGAACAACGGCCCGAGCAACAGAGGGCGTTGCGGGAAACGGGGCGAGCCGTCCGCGTTCCGGAACTGGTCCCACACGGCGAAGTCGCCGTCCTCGGGAACCTGATGCCGGTGATACGTCTCCGCGGCCAGATACCCGCTGTTGTCGACGCGCACCGTGTCGCCCGGTTGCAGCAGCGCGATGGATGCCGCTCCCCCGGGCCCGAACACGGCGACGCCGTCGATCACGGAGAGCACGCCGATCCTCGCCCCCGCCGCCGCGCCGGAGAGCACGAAGACATCGGCCCCGCGCACCTCGACGCCGGGCGTGCCCGAGAGGCGGACCGCCACCGGCGGGAGCGGGCGTCCTCGGGCCCGCGCCAGGCCGTGTCGACCCCGCCGCGGGCCTGACCGGGATGCGTCCCGGCCGTTCGCCCGGCCTCGAGGAGCTGGGCGGCCGTCAGGGTCTCGACGACGTCGAACTCTTCCTGGACGCGGGCGCGGACCAGCGAAGGGGGCGCCTCGTGTCCCAGGTACCCCGGCTCGGTCCAGAACTCGTCGAAGTACGAGGGGTCGGCGGCGACCAGGCCCCCGTAGAGCACCGGGAAGGCGTGCATCCCCATGGTGCGGTGCCCGAACCACGACCGCGGCGGGAAGCCCATGCGGGTGACCTCCGCGAGGGCATCGCGCTCCTCCTCCGTGAGGCCCTCGAACATGTCGCCGCTCCCACCCGGTTCGACGGCATCGACGATCTGATCGAAGCGGTCGCGCAGGATCCGCTGCGCGTGCATCCGCACGGTGAACATGTTCGGAATGGCCATCGGCGACCCGATGACGTACGGCACGAAGCCGTCCCAGACGCCCGAGGTGTTCTCGGCACTCCCGATGGTGCGGTAGCCGCCGCCACTCCCCCCGTAGGCATAGCCGTAGGGCCGGTGTTCGCCGTACATGTCGGCTGCCACGACACGCCCGTACTGCGCCGCGGCCGCATTGGCCCGATACGCCGCGATGGTGGGGTCGGCGGCCGATCCCGGCCGCCCGGAGGCGCCGCCACCGTTCGTCTCCAGGAAGTAGCCGCCGCTCGCGATGGAAAACCCGATCTTGTCCTGCTCGCCCGAAGCGCCCTGCGCAAGAAATTCACTGTCCGGTACCGGCGTGATGTGCTGGAAGAAGCGTCCTTCGTAGAGATCCGCCGGGGGCAGATAGATCGAAAAGCGGGTCTCGGTGTCGGCGAATCCGCCGTGCACGTAGCGGTGGCGCACGGGGCGATCTCTCCACTCGTCGACATCGACGTAGGGCGCCGTGAACATTTCGTCGGTGCTGTCGGACCGGATCACGCGGTGCTACGCGCTTCTGCGGGAAGATCGAAGGCCCGTCGAGAATCCGGAGCGCCTCGTCGAGGAGCCCGAGCGGATCTCGCAACGACGGATCATCCGCCCAGAGGGTCATCACCTCGTCGATGGCGAGCAGGGCGGCGCCGGCCGCCAGATGCCGAGCGACCGGGCTGGAGGATTCGTCGAACCACGGACGCAGCTCTTCGGCGAGGCGATCACGGTTGCGGCGTTGCTCCTCGAGCCAGCGCCCCCGGAGCGCCGGGGTGTCCCGCAGCATGAACTGAAACGCTCTGGCCGCGTCGGGGTCGTCGATGGCCGGCCCCAGGACGGCCGAGAAGGTCGCCTTCAGGACCGAGACGAGACTCTCGCTCGCGTCATGACCCGCCAGGTGTTCCAGGACGTCGTCCATGGAGGCACTGGCGATGGCCGTGATCACGTCCTCCTTGCACGGGAAGTAGCGGAAGAACGTCCGGGGTGAGACGTCCGCCGCATTGGCGATCTCCTGCACGGTGGTCGCGGCGTAGCCACGCTCGAGGAAGAGCTGCCCGGCCGCCTCGGCGATCTCCCGTCGGGTGCGCTGTTTGTTCCGTTCCGTCAGGCCAGTGCCCATGCTCCCCCCGTCTGCCCCCGACGCGAGACTACCAAAATTGCACAGAAATGGCACACTCTGCCACTATGGCGTATCACGTCAGCGACCGAACGGAGCCCTGGCCACTGATGCGCACCGCCACGGGCAGAAGGCTCAGGGACAACCCGTGGTTGACGCTCGTCAGCGTGACCCTCGGCGTGATCATGGTCGGGATCGACGGGTCGGTCGTCGCCGTGGCCAACCCGTACATCGGCAAGGACCTCCACGCCTCGCTCTCCGACCTGCAGTGGGTCACCAACGCCTACCTGCTCGTGATTGCCGCCCTGCTGATCCTCGGAGGAAAGCTCGGCGACCGCTTCGGGCGCCGGCGGGTCTTCCTGATCGGCGTGGTCGGGTTCTCGTTGACATCCGTTGCCATCGGGCTGGTCGGGACGATCGACGGCGTGATCCTCCTCCGGGGGGTCCAAGGGGCGTTCGGGGCGTTACTGCTCCCGAACACCCTCGCCCTCCTGAAGGCGGCTTTTCCGCCCGAGGAGCTCAACCGGGCCGTGGGCATCTGGGTCAGCGCCTCCGCCGCGGCGACCGCCGCCGGCCCGATCATCGGTGGCATCTTCGTCGAGCACATTTCGTGGCAGAGCGTGTTCTTCATCAACCTCCCGGTCGGGGCCATCGCACTCGTCGTCGGGGCTCTCGTCCTGAACGAGACCAGGGAATCGCAACGCCAGCGCTTCGACGTATTTGGAGTGCTCACTCTCGCCCTCGGATTGCTGGCCATCGTCTACGGACTGGTGAACGCCCCGAACTGGGGCTGGGGAACGGCGAGCACGCTCGGCATCATCGCATCGGGCCTCGTGCTCCTCGTCGCCTTCGTGATCATAGAGGGCCGGGTGCGAAACCCACTCATGCCGCTCTCCATCTTTCGCGTGCGTGCAGTGTCGGTGAGCACCGTCATCGTGTTGTTGGACTTCTTCGCCCTCTTCGGGGTGTTGTTCTTCATTTCGCTCTATCTGCAGAGCGTGCACGGATTCAGCCCCGTCGGCGCCGGCCTGCGCCTCCTCCCCCTCACGATCACCTTCGCCTTCGCGGGGCCGCTGGGGCGCGCATGGTCAACCGATTCGGGCCCTGGCTGCCCATCACATTCGGCCTGCTGGCCTCTTCGTTCGCCATCTTCTCTTTCGTCACCCTCCAAGTGGACTCCCCATACAGCCATCTCTGGCCGCCGTTCGTCCTGTTGGGTCTGGGCATCGGGTTGGTCGTGACATCCGCCACCGACGCCATCGTCGGGGACATCTCCGAGGACGAGGCCGGCGTCGCCGGCGGAATCCAGACAACCTCGATCCAACTCGGTGGAGTGCTCGGGACGGCAGTGTGCGGCTCCATCCTGGCGGCCTCCGTCGCCGCCGCCCTGAAGCCGGCGCTCACGACGCGCGGCGTGCCCCACGCGTTGACGGCGCGGTTACTCCGCGAAGGCGCCGTCGTGTCGCAGGGCCTGGCGCCGGTCCCAGCGGGGCATCAGCGAAGCTGGCCGACGCGATCACGGCGGGAAGCCACGCCGCATTCATGAGCGGGCTGCACACGACCATGCTCGTCGCCGGGTTCGTGGCTCTGGCCGGCGCCGCCCTGGGGCCGCTCCTCAGGCCGACGAGGCGGCCGGGGCAGCGGGGCGGTCGATGGACCGGCGACAGGACTGGCCGCGGACACGCCTGCGCCACTGCCGAGGGCTCGTCCGCTCCCGCGGCACCCCGTCGATGCCACCAGCCCGGCAGGGGGGCAATAGCGGTATTGTGTTGATTTTGTTGGGAAGCGCAAGATATCATGATGCCACGGAAGTCGGGCCCGCGGGTCAGCCGCTCGCCGCGGCCGCCGGTTGAGGTGCTCCGGGTGAGGCTGCGTCGCGTCGCTCGCCGGCGCCGGGGCTTGATCCAGAGAGCGACGACGTACGACACAACCACGGCCACGATCACGACGGGCATCAGGTCGACGGCGTCGGAGAGGAAGAGCAGGCTCGGCAGCAGCACGGCGGTCAAGGGCATCCGCAGCGCTCCCGCGACCATCGCCCCGACCCCCATGGCCGCGCCGGCGATCATGGGCAACCCGCCGACGTGGGAAAGAGCGATGCCACCCGCCGCACCGATGAACATGCTCGGGAAGATCGGACCACCCCGAAAGCCACTCAGGGAGATCGCATAGGCGAGCCCCTTGCAGACGATCAGCAGGAGCAGGGCGCCGACGGTGTAGCCAGCCGCCTGCTGAATGAGCGCGGGCAAGGCGTTCTGGCCCGAGAACAGCACTTCTGACGAGCCGTGGGTCGTCCCGGCCGCAAAGGCGACGGCCAGCCCGCCGACCGCCAAGCCGGCCACGGGGGTCAGCAGGATTCTCCTCCGCTGCACGAACGGACGCAGCCAGGACGCGAGCATGAAGATGCCGGTGGCGGTCAGCGCGGAGGCGAGGCCGATGACGATGGCCCAGAGGAATTCGGATCCGGTCGGCGAACCGACATGGGGAATAGGGCCCACGTTCAGCGAGAACGTCCCGAATCCCGTCAGGTTGTCGAGTCCTACGAAGATCAACGCCCCTACGCCGGCGGAAAGAAGTCCGGGGAGGAGCACCAGCTCCATCATCGGACCACCCAGACCGGCCATCTCCATGAGGAGAAAGGCGCCGACGATGGGCGAGCCCAGCAGCGTGGCGATGGCGGCGAAGCTCCCGGCGACACCGATGACGACGACCGCCATCGGCGGTGCGTCCCGCTTGAACAGGTGTATGGCGAGGACGCCGAGACCGCTCCCGATCGCGATCAGGGGTGCTTCCGGCCCCAGCACGGCGCCAAGGCTGAGCGTGGCAAAGGCCGCCGCGAGAATGCCGAAGAGCTCCATGGGTGCCACGGGCCCTCCGGATTTGAACCCCTCCGAGGGCTCGTGACCTCCGGTACCGGGGAGAAAGCGAATGGCCAGCGCCACGAGAAGCCCGCTCAGCGTCA
Organism: uncultured Acidimicrobiaceae bacterium; assembly: GCA_963755445.1. Classification (GTDB taxonomy): domain Bacteria; phylum Actinomycetota; class Acidimicrobiia; order Acidimicrobiales; family RAAP-2; genus Bog-473. The sequence continues at coordinate 226,645 of CAVWJQ010000007.1, forward strand.
GCCAGGGCAGGGGCCACCACAGCGGCGCACCGTGAAATCCGAGGCTGTTCGGAAGGTCGGTGAAGACCTCCTTCTGCACCCTTCCGACAGCTTCGAGGAAGAAATAGGCGACGACAGCAACAGGGACGCCGATGATCGCGCCCAGCAGAAGCAGGACGACGTAACTCCGCGACCTGATGATCGCCATCGGGTCCGGAGGTGACGCCGGTGCCTGATCCGGCTTCTCGCCAGCGTCGGTCATCGTCCTCTCTCCGGGCGATGTCCCGATGGCCGCCCGATGCCGGACGCGACGATGCGCGGGGAGACGCCATGGTCAGACACTATTGACCGCTTCCCCGAGCTTGGCGGATACCGCAGGCGGGCTCCGCGTCCGCGAATCGGCCGTGGACACCCTGAGTAACGTGGGCCCGGTCGGAACCACCAGGTTGCGACACGGACGAGGGATGGCGCATGGCGGAGGGACTCTCCTCGAGCGAAGTGGCCGGGGAGATCTCCCGGCACAAGACGCATTCGGCCGAGCACGAGCCGGAGGGCGAGGGTTCCGATGCCGATGACGGGGGGCGGGATCACGACCGGACGTTGTCCATCATTGAGGCGGTCATGCTGGCGATCGTGGCGCTGCTCGCCGCGTACACGGGATTCGCCTCGGCCAAGTGGAACACAGAGTCATCGGTCCGATTGGCCCAGGCATCGGCGGAGCGGACGCAGGCGAACCGCGCCGCCCTGAATGCGCAAAATCTGAAGAACTTCGACTCGACCACATTCAACACCTGGTTCACGGCCTATCTCGCAGGCAACACGACGGCGGAATCCGTTGCCGTCCGGCGCTTCCGACCCGCCTTCAAGGTGGCGTTCGATGCCTGGCTCGCCACGGACCCGTTCACCAACGCCAAGGCGCCACCCGGCCCCACCTACATGCCCGAGTACAAGCAGCCCGACCTCGTCGCCTCCGACGCGCTCGACACGAAGGCGACGGAGGACTACACGCTCGGCGTGCAGGCAGGATCCAACGCCGACAACTACATCCGCGACACCATCTACCTCGCGACGATCCTCTTCCTCATCGGGATCAGCGGGCACTTCCGCTTCCTCCGGATCCGCTTGGCCCTCGTGACACTCAGCGGGATCATGATGATCGTCGCCATTGTCGAGATCGCCACCTCACCTCCCATCCCGTGACGAGCGTACCTCATGATCCGCCTCATCGCCGCCATCGACTCCCGGCGGGGCCTCGCCACGGACTCGGGCATCCCCTGGAACCTGCCCGGCGACTCCGCCTACTTCCGCGAGAAGACGTCGAGTGGGCTCATTGTGATGGGACGAGCCACCTACGACGAATTCGCGGCGCCGCTCCACGACCGGGAGAACTTCGTCTTCAGCCCGCACCACGACCCCGCTGCGCCAGGGCTTTGCGGTCGTGACGAGCCTCGACCAGCTCGTGCGGCCCATCCGGGCGAGGACGTCTGGGTGATCGGCGGCGCCGCCGTCTACGCCGAGACCATCGGCCAGGCGGACGAGCTCCTGCTGACGCAGGTCACGGGTGACTTCGGCTGCACCAAGTTCTTTCCGCCGTACCGAGGACGCCTTTGCTCTTGCGGAGCCGGAGTGAAGACCATGAGGAAGGGGGCGTCACGTATCGGTTCGAGACCTGGCGCCGGCCCGCCAAGGCAACCCATGACCTCCCTGCCGGCAGGCGCAATACGCTCATGCCCGTGGCCCTCATCTCCTACAGCCGGAGGCTGACCTCGCTCGCCGAGCAGGATCCCGACCGGCGGGCGATCACCTGCGGTGACCGGAGCATCACCCGATCGGAACTCGAATCGGCCGCAAACCGGCTGGCCCGCGACCTTCTCGAGGGGGGCGCAGCGGAAGGCGACATGATCACGGTCGCTCTCCCCAATTCGGTCGAATGGTTCATCGCCTTCGCTGCGTGCTGGAAGATCGGCGCCGTCCCCCAGCCGGTGTCGGCCAAGCTCCCGGCGCGCGAGCTCCAGGCGATTCTCGAACTGGCGGACCCGTCCGTGGTGATCGGCGTGCCCCAGGAGCTGGCCGGCGGCCGCCGGACACTGCCCATCGGGATACCGGCCCGATCCCGATCTGCCCGATGATCCCCTCCCCGATGTCACCTCGCCGGCATGGAAGGCACCGACCTCCGGCGGGTCGACGGGCCGACCGAAACTCATTGTGTCGGGCGATCCGGCACTGTGCGATCCGGACGCACCCCCCCTCTTCGGCAAGGCGGACGGCTGCATGGTCGTTCCCGCTCCGCTCTACCACAACGGTCCGATCGTCTGGTCGTGCTCGGCCTGGTTGGCGGGAAGCCACGTCGTCGTCCTTCCTCGTTTCGACGCCGAAGCCACGCTGGCGGCGATCGACCGGTACCGGGCCGACACCGTGTACCTGGTGCCCACCATGATGAAGCGGATCTGGCGGCTGCCCGAAGAGGTGCGCGACTCCTACGATCTCTCCTCCCTCGTCTCCGTCTGGCATCTGGCCGAGCCGTGCCCGCCCTGGCTCAAGGAGGTCTGGATCGACTGGCTCGGGGCGGACCGCATCTTCGAGCTCTACGCGGGCACCGAGGCGCAAGCGGCCACGATCATCACCGGGACCGAATGGCTCGCCCACCGCGGTTCGGTCGGCCGGCCGACACCGGGCACCGTCATGATCTGCGACGACGACGGGAACGAGCTGCCGGCGGGGCAAGAAGGCGAGGTCTGGTTGCGCACCGTCCGCGAGCGGCCGACGTACCGCTACATCGGCGCCTCAGCTCGACGCCGCGAAGGGGGATGGGAGTCCCTCGGGGACATGGGATGGCTCGACGACGACAACTACCTGTACCTGGGTGACCGGCTCGAGGACATGATCCTGACCGGTGGGGCGAATGTCTACCCGGCCGAGGTCGAGGCGGCCATACAGGAGCACCCCGAGGTCAGGTCCGTGGCCGTCATCGGCCTCCCCGACGACGACCTGGGGCAACGTCGTGCACGCCATTGTGGAAGCGGATCCCGAAGGCGTTCCGCCCGAGGATCTGCTGGCCTTCGTCGGCCGACCGATTGGCCCGCTACAAAGTCCCCCGCTCGGTCGAGTACACCGATCAGCCCCTGCGCAACGAGGCGGGCAAGCTGCGCCGGAGTGCCCTGCGCGCCGAACGACTCACTTCGGCGACTCGCAGACGACTGAGCCCGCTCAGGAAGGGGCGAAGGCGGCGACGAAACCCACCAAGGCCAGGAGGAGCGTCCCCGCCGTCATCAGGCGGAAGAGGTTGGCGCTGTGTGGCATGTCCGCGTCACGGGAACGGGCCGCCAGCGTGAGAACCGCGAGGACCACGGCCCAGACGACCACGGCCCCTGCGATCAAGCCGAGGGCCAGTTCCTGATCCGTGCCGTGCAGCGGCCACACGTGGCGCAACAGCACCGCCACACAGACCACGACGGCGAGACCGGAGCGATTCCAGGCAAGGGCGGTGCGCTCCCCGGCCAGCCCGGGGTCCCGCGGATCCGGTACGGAAGCCACGGAGATCAGGGATTCCCGACGGCGCTGAGTGCCACCGCGATGGCGCCGACCACGACGATGCCGATCGTGAGGATGAGGGGCATCCGCGACCGCGGCAAGGGGTCGCCCCGCCGCATGGCGCGCTGGTTGGCACGCCACTGCCGCAAGCTCTCCGCGGCCACGATGGCGCCCAGCGCGATCAGCGGAAGGCCGAGGAGCCGGCGTCCCCACTCCACCTGGAGCTTCGGGAGGAGCTGGGTGGCGGCGACTCCGGTGGCGATCAGAGCGAGGGCCGTCCGGTTCCAGGCGAGGAATGTCCGCTCGTTGGCGTAGGTGAAGCGAACGTCCGGCTCGTCCTCGTCGGGTGCGGCGGGCCCGCTGTCCATCGCACGGGCTTGTGCCCGCACGTCCTCTCCAGGAGACTCCGCCTCCCGATCAGACACCGGTCTCCCCATCCGAGATGGCGCCTCGACTCACCAACAGATCGGCTCCCGGCAGCGTGAGAACGACCCTGCGGATGCCTTCTGACACGTTGCTCATCGAATCGGCCCAACAGTATCCGTCAGGAGGCCCGGAGGACGTTTTGGCCCGGGCATGACCCTTGACTTTCCCCCAGGAGCGGGGAAAAGTGAAGTCGAAACGCAGAAGGGTTGTCGTCGGCGTCGTCAGCTGAAGAATGCATCCGTCATCGCCTACCCTCCGTCGTTGCCGCGGCTCTGCGAACGGCGCCTCCTGCGTCGTCCCGGCTGGGGAGGTCCGAACGAAGGGAGGCTGAGATGAGTGGCACCGAGCCGGTCCAAGCCGGCGATTTCAGGCTCGAGGTCGTGGTCGTCCCGGTCTCCGATGTCGACCGGGCGAAGGAGTTCTACGGGTCTCTCGGGTGGCGGCTCGACGCCGACCTGGCGAAGGACGACGACTACAGGGTCGTGCAGTTCACGCCGCCCGGGTCAACCTGCTCCATCATTTTCGGCAAAGGGCTCACGGCGGCGTCGCCCGGATCCTTCGAAGGCCTGCAGCTCACGGTCTACGACATCGACAAGGCCCGCGCCGACCTTCTCGGGCGGGGCGTCGACGTCAGCGAGACCTTCCACGACGTGACCGGGGTCTTCCATCACGCCGGGACGAACGGGCGCGTCGACGGGCCGGCACCGGAGCACGCCGACTACGGCTCTTTCGCCGCTTTCAGCGACCCTGACGGCAACGGCTGGCTCCTCCAGGAGATAAAGACCCGGCTGCCGGGCCGCTGAGAGGAGACCACGATGGCCACGACGTACGAATCCGCCGACGATCTCGCCAGCGCACTCCGCCGGGCGGAGGCGGCACACGGACAGCACGAGCAAGCGGACCGGAGAGGCCGACCCGGACTGGCCGGACTGGTACGCGCTCTACATGGTGCGAGAGAGGGCCGGGGAAGAACTCCCGACATGAGCAGCGACTACGACGTCATTGTGCTCGGCGGGGGCTCGCCGGGCGAGCATTGTGCGGGTGCTCTGGCTGAAGGCGGCCTGCGCGTGGCCATCGTGGAGAGAGAGCTCGTGGGAGGCGAGTGCTCGTACTGGGCCTGCATACCCTCCAAGACCCTGCTGCGACCCGGCGAGGCGGTGCACGGAGCACGCGAGGCGGTCTCAACCGCTGACGTGGACGCCGAGGCCGTCTTCGCCTGGCGTGACTTCATGGTCTCGGACTACTCCGACGCCGGGCAGGAGCGCTGGCTGGCCGATCACCACATCGACCTGCTGCGCGGGACCGGCCGGCTGGCCGGGCCGGGCGTCGTCGAGGTCGACGGCGTGCGCCACACGGCCGATCACATCGTCCTCGCCAACGGCGCCGATCCCGTCGTTCCGCCCGTTTCCGGCCTGCGCGACCTGGAAGGGATCTGGGGCAGCCGCGAGGCGACCTCCATGAAGGCCGTCCCGCGGCGTCTGGTGATACTGGGTGGCGGGCCCGTCGGGGTCGAGATGGGTCAGGTCGTACGGCGGCTCGGTGGCGAGGTCGTCATCACCGACATGGCAGAGCATCTGCTGGGTCGTGAGCCGGCTCCCCTCGGCGAGGCGCTGGGCGAGGTCCTGCAGGGCGAGGGCATTGAGTTGGTCCTTTCGGCGAACGCGGTCGCGGCGCGCCGCGACGGTGACGACTACGTGCTCGAGCTGGACGACGGCCGCGTGCTGAAGGGCGAACGGATCCTCGTCGCGACGGGACGACGCCCGCGGGTGCGCGGGATCGGGCTCGACACGGTCGGCGTCGACGAGGATGCGCACGGAGTGCCGGTCGACGCACATCTACGCGCCGCAGAAGGGCTGTGGGCGATCGGCGACGTCAACGGACTGTGGCCGCTGACGCACGTCGGGAAGTACCAGGGCGAGGTCGTGGCGGCGAACATCCTCGGGACGCCGAGGAAGGCGAACTACGAGGCCGTCCCACGGGTCGTCTACACGGATCCGCAGGCAGCGGCCGTGGGGGCGACGGCGGCACGCTTCAGCGCCATGGTCCCACTGACCGGGATCGCGAAGACGGCCACCTACACCCGTGCCTATGCCGACAACAAGGGGTTCCTCACGCTCCTCAGCGATGGCACACGACTGACCGGGGCCTACGCACTCGGACCCGAGGCGGGCGAGTGGATGCAGCAGGCCACGCTGGCCATCCGCGCCCACATCCCTCTCGACGTCCTCATCGACACGATTCAGCCGTTCCCGACCTTCTCGGAGATCTTCGTGGGTGCGCTGAACGTCCTCCGCCGCGAAATCGCCGCAGGGTCGACGTCGGGCGGCATGGAACCCATCATGGCCAGCTGACGAGGCCCTGACCGTGGAGGGCAGCGTGGACCGCAAGGTCGCCATCGTCACAGGCGGGTCCCAGGGCATCGGTGCCGGCATCGTCGAGGGCTACCGCGACAAGGGCTGGACCGTGGTGGCCACCGCACGGTCGATCACTGCCGCTGCCGGACCCGCCGTTCCTCGCCGTCGCCGGGGATCTGTCCGATCCGTCCACCGCGGACCGCATTGTGGACGAGACCTTGGCGACCTTCGGCCGGATCGACACGCTGGTCAACAATGCCGGGGTCTACCTCTCGAAGCCCTTCGTCGAATACACGGCCGACGACTACGCCACGGTGGTCGGGCGTCAATCTGACCGGGTTCTTCCGGCTCGACGCAGCTCGTCATCGCCCACATGCTCGAGAGGAGGAGGCGGACACGTCGTCAACATCACGACGACGCTGGTCGACGTGGCCGACTCCAGCACGCCATCAGCGCTCACCGCGCTCACCAAAGGTGGCCTTGCCGCGGCCACCAGGTCGCTGGCCGTCGAATACGCATCGCGGGGCATCCGGGTCAACGCCGTCTCCCCGGGGTCATTCAGACCCCGGTCCACCCGCCGGAGAGCTACGCCGACCTCGGGACCCAGCTGCCACCGCTCGGCCACGTCGGCCAGGTCAGCGACATCGTCGGTGCCATCCTCTTCCTGGAGTCGTCACCCTTCGTGACCGGCGAGATCCTGCACGTCGACGGCGGCCAGATCGCCGGTCACTGATCCGTCGCGCCATTCCCCCGCTCATGAGCGGGCGTGACGGGAGGCTCAATGTCGTCGTAGATGCGGACCGCCCGCAGCAGGCCCCCTTCGCTCCGCTCGTAGACAGCGATGCCGGCCTGCGGGGGAAGGTCGTGGCTGCCCCAGCGCACGCAGTTGTACTCCAGCGCACACCGCGTGCCGTCATCGGTGAGGGCGCAGTGCTCCATGCGGACGCCACCGCCGGCGAAACATTCGGTGAAGTAGGACCGAAGCTCGGACGTGCCCCGGTGCGTCAGATGCGGGCCGATGGGCTCACGCAGATACGCGTCAGCTCGAAGGTGTCCACAATTCCCCGGCTGTCTCCGGCGTCCATTGCGGCGAGGAAGTGACCGACGACATCGCCGGGGTAGGCGTCGCCGCTCTTGAGTATCGGCGGCCGGAGATGGCGATTTCCGTCCACCGGCCACTGGCTGCAGTACGTCCGGAACACAATGGACAGATCGTCCGGAGACTCAGCCACGACGGCGATCGGCCACGCCACTTCCCTGCCCTCGAAGTCCTGCAGGTGGACGAGCAGTTCCACGACCGCTCGACGGCCGGCACTGCGTCGAGGCGACGGTTCGACGGAAGCGTGGCGTTTCGCCCAGAGAGACGGTTGTCACGGACGAAGCGCCGACCTGATGGTGGCCACGGACCTCCCCGGCCCGAGGGTCGTAGATCACCACCTCGCCCGGCCAGACCGTCTCGAGTTCACGGGTCGCGCCGGACTGGAGGACATTGAAGTACTCGCTGACGGGATCCGCCTGCCCGGTCGTCCGCGTCTCTCGGCGTGCCAGCTCGACGGCACTCACGAAGTCTGGAAACCACGGCATCGCAACTCCCTGGTCCGTCGGGACCCGACAGGGCCGCGCCGCAAGAAGGCCAGTATGACCCGCGGGCTCCCGGAGCGTCAGCGACCGAGGACCGTCTGCAGATCCCGCACGTGCTCCTGTGTCTGTTCCAGGAGGGGACGGAGCGCCTCGGCCACGTCGGCCAGGCCCAGTTCCATGGCTTCGGCGAACGTCCCGGTATCGCTCAGCTGACCCTCCTCGAGCCGGAGGTCGGCCGCCAGAGCATCCCGTCCGGTCGCGGTGTCGACGTCGGGCACCGTTGTCGCAGGGGTGCCGCCGAGGAAGGAGATCTGCTCCGCCAGCAGCTGGGCGTGCTGGAGTTCTTGGCTGACATGCACCTTGAGCTCATCGATGGTGCTCAGGAATTCGCGCCCGTCACCGTCGCGATATGGCTGATGTATTGGACGATCGACTGATACTCGGTCCGCAGATCTTCGTTGAGGGCCTCAATGAAGCTCTCCTTATCCATACAGGTACTCCGTTCTCGTTCGCCGACCTCACCAGCTTGCCCATTTGCCGGACAACCAAACGGGGGAGGCATCTCACCGAGACATGGAAGGACTGTGCGGACCGTCGGACCTGTCGCTACATTGGACAATCCATCACGGCGAAAGGATCCCGATGTCGTCCACTTCAGGTCCGATGCACCTCAGCGGCCATCATCGAGACACCTTGCTCCAGATCTTCCAGGAACCCACAGGTCACAATGTCGAGTGGCACGACGTCATGTCGCTCCTCGGGGCGATCGGATCCATAGAGGATCGACATGACGACATGTTCGTGTTCCGGCTCGGCGCGGAGACCGAAGTGCTCAGGCGTTCCAACGACAAGGACATCGACGGTCAGCAGCTCGTCGACTTGCGTCGGATGCTGGCGACCGCGGGCTACGACGCCGTCGCCGCGCAGCTCGAAGCTGAGGGGAAGGAGGCTTGAGGTGAGCCCTCCCCCCGGAGGACTGCCTCATGCCTGAATCAGCGGAACTGGTGGCCGACCTCATCGTCGCCTGCCTCGAGAACGAGGGTGTGACGCACGTCTTCGGGATCCCGGGTGAGGAGAACATCCATCTGATCGACGCTCTGTCCCGGTCATCGATCCGCTTCGTGCTCGTACGCCATGAGCAAGGAGCGTCCTTCATGGCCGAGACGTACGGTCGTCTCAGCGGCAAGGCGGGGGTGTGTTCCGCCACGCTCGGGCCTGGTGCGATCAACCTGCTGACGGGCGTCGCCGACGCCACGACGAACTCGACGCCGCTCATCGCCCTTTCGGCGCAGGTCGGCATGAACCGGAGCTACAAGGAATCGCACCAGGGTGTCGATCTGGTCTCCATGTTCGCACCGGTCACGAAATGGTCCGCTCTCGTCGCCACCCGAGAGGCGGCTCCGGAAATGATCAGGAAGGCGTTCAAGCTGGCGCAGACCGAGCGCCCAGGTGCGGTCTATCTGGCGGTCCCCGAGGACATCGAGAGTGCTCCGGCGCCGATCGGGGCGCGACCGCTCCCGGTCAACGTTCCCCGCGCTTTTGAGCCTTCGGCGGATCAGGTGGCTCGTGCCGCATCCATACTCGGCGCAGCGAGGAGCCCGATCGTCCTGGCGGGCCACGGAGCGGCGCGCGCCGACGCGGGTCCGGCGCTCGTCCGATTCGCCGAGCGATTGGGCGTCTCGGTCGCCACGACGTTCCATGGCAAAGGCGTCTTCCCGGACGACCATCCGCAGGCGCTCGGCGCCATCGGGTTCATGCGTCATGACTATGTGAACTTCGGTTTCGACCAGGCCGATGCGATCGTGACGGTCGGGTACGAACTCCAGGAGTTCGATCCGGTGCGCATCAATCCCCAAGGTGACAAGCAGATCATCCACATTCACCAGTTCCCCGCCGAAGTCGATCTCCACTACAACGTCTCGGTCGGGCTCCAGGCCGACATCAGCCGGAGCCTCGACGCGCTGGAGGCTGCTCTCGACTGCCATTTCGAGGATCAGACCGCCAAGCTCCAGATCCGCCAGCTCCTGGCGCAGGAATTGGATCAAGGGAGCAGGGACGACCGTTTCCCGATGGCACCGGCCCGCATTGTGGCCGACATCCGCGCCGCCATGGGCCGCGACGACATCGTCCTCGTCGATACCGGTGCCCTCAAAATGTGGATGGCGCGGCTCTATCCCACCTACGCGCCGAACACGTGCCTGATCTCGAACGGCCTGTCCACCATGGCGTGGAGCCTTCCCGGAGCCATCGGCGCCAAGATCGCCCGACCGGATGCCAAGGTGCTCGTCGCCACAGGCGACGGCGGCTTCCTGATGAACTCCCAGGAGATCGAGACCGCCTTGCGCGAAGAGCATCCCGATGGTCATCGTCATATGGGTCGACAACGCCTACGGGCTGATCAGCTGGAAGATGGATCTCGAGATCGGCCACGACGTGGATACCACCTTCGGCAATCCGGACTTCGTCGCCTATGCCCGGAGCTTCGGCGCGACCGGCTACGAGATCACCGCAGCCGAGGAGTTTCTGCCGACCCTGCGGGCCGCCTTGGCGGACGACACCGTCTCGGTGATCGCCTGCCCGGTCGACTACACCGCCAACGCCGAGTTGATTCGCTCCCTGGGGGCGCTCGACGAATCGTTCTCGTAGCGCTCCGCCGAGACGATCCGGCCACGACGACCCGACCGGGCTACCGTTTCCCTGTGCTGAAGCCGAGAACCATCCGGTACGGGCCACACCACAGCAACGTCGGCGACCTGTGGCTCCCGGCCGGCAGCGCGCAGACGGTTCCCGTCGTCGTCCTCGTCCATGGTGGATTCTGGCGGGCTCCGTACACCAAGAGGCTCATGAACGGACTCGCCAAGGATGTGGCCGGGAGGGGGTGGGCGGCCTGGAACATCGAATACCGACGCGTCGGATTCCTCGGAGGCGGTGGAGGTTGGCCCACCACTTGCTCGACGTTGCTGCGGCCCTCGACCATCTGGCCGTCATCGGAGACGGGGTCGACATCACCCGGGTGGTGACCTGCGGCCATTCGGCCGGCGGGCATCTCGCGCTGTGGGCGGCGGCACGCGGACGGTTGCCGGCCGCGAGCCCGGGAGCGGGCGCGGCGGTCTCGGTTCGCGGTGCGGTGTCCCTGTCGGGGGTCGTCGACCTCGAGGAGGCCGATCGACTCGGGCTCGGTGCGGATGCCACTGCACGTTTCATGGGCGGCCATTGGAACGAGCGACCGGAGAGATATCGACATGCGTCACCGAGGGCGCTCTTGCCGCTCGGAGTGCCGCAGGTTCTCATTCATGCCGGCAATGACAGCGTCGTGCCACCCTCGATGAGCCGGGATTACCAGACCCTGGCGACGAGCAAGGGCGACGATGCCCGCTATCTGCTCGTCGACGGCATCGGACACCGGCAACTGATCGACCCGAAGGGGCAGGCTGGCTGAAGGCCGTGTCGGAGCTGGAGCGACTCATCGGCTGAGAGCTGGCTGCTTCAGGACCGGCTACGCCGACAGCGAGGGAGGGTGACGGCGACGAGTTGGTTGTCACCCTGGGTTTCGGACAAGGAGACCCTGCCCACGGGACCCGCGCCTCGGACGACGCCCAAGCGGTGGAGCTCGCCCGGACCCTGGCCGGTGCAATGAACGCCGGGCGGTACCTCGTCGACGACATCGAGGTGTCCCTTCGCGCGTACATCGGACTGGCAATCGCCCCCTGGGATGGCTCCGAGGTCCCGGAACTCGTCCGACGCGCCTCGCTCAGCGCCGGACGAGCCGCGAGCCAAGGCCTCGTTCTCTTCCAGTGGGACGGAGACTTTGGCGCGATGACCGCCGCCGATCTCGGATTGTCTGACCGACCTCCGCCTGGCGATCGATCGGGACGAATTGCTCCTTGGCTTACCAACCCCAGATCACGACAGCTTCCGCTCGGCTGGCGTCGGTCGAAGCCCTCCTCCGCTGGAACAGCCCCACCCATGGGAATGTCCCACCGGCCCGCTTCATTCCCCTCGCCGAACGAACCGGCCTGATCGCCCGACTCACCGACTGGGTGCTGAGCGAGGCAATCGAGGCCCAAGTGCGGTGGCGATCGGTCGGTCTCGACATCCCCGTCGGGGTCAACCTGTCACCCACGACCCTCAACACGCCGGATCTGCCAGAACGAATCCTCGGCGAACTGGCTCGACGACATCTTCCCGCCACATGCTTGACGATCGAAGTGACCGAGACTGCCGCGATCGACCTCCTCCAGGCGGTCAGCCTGCTGCGGCCGCTGCACGACGCAGGCATCCGCATCTCAATCGATGACTTCGGAACTGGCTACACGTCTCTGACGGCACTCCCCGATCTGCCTCTCGATGAGCTCAAGGTCGATCAGAGTTTTGTGATGCGTTCGCTGACATCGACAGCGGACGATGCCATTGTGCGGACGGTCCGAGAGCTGGCGCTGCGGCTCGGACTCGACGCAGTGGCCGAGGGTGTCGAGACCAAAGATATGTTCGACCGTATGTGTTCCTATGGATTCGACCTCCTGCAGGGCTACTTTCTCTCGAAGCCGCTCGAGGAGGCGGATTTGATCGAATACGCCAGCCGGAGAAACGACAACGAGCATGCGTTCAATCCGCTCGGAGCGGCAATATCGCCCCCGGGGGTTTGAGAAGCCGTCGGGGGCAGATTCAAGTCGCCCCGCCGGGGCCGCCGCCGGACGTGTCCGCCGTTCAGCGCACCGGTGATTGAAGTCCCGGCTCGGGTGGTGCCTCGTGGACCGTGGCCTGCCACATCCTTGCGGCGGTACGGATCGCCACAAGCCGTGCGACTCCGGCACCCACGCCGGTCGCAATGGCCCAACTCAGCGCATCCGTCCATGTGGCAGACCTGTCTGCCGGCACGGGCGGCGGACTGCTCCCCCGCACGCCCTTCCACATCTTTTCGAGCACCCGCTGCGTGATGAGGCCGGACACTGCTCCCGACCCGAGTGTGATCGCCTTCCAGCTGTACGCCTTGACCGTGGCCATGGTGACCCCCATACCCCGGCCCGTCCCCGCATGAAACGTGGGTGGACGACGTCGGGACCCGGCCTCCGCCGGCATGGCGAGATCCGTGGAACGCGCGTCTCCGACGCGCGGGTGAGGCCGCCCTCCAGGTACAACTGGGATGGTGGGGACATCCGCGACACTGCCCATCGCCGCCTGGCAGCCCTCGCTGTGGGCCGACCAGAGTCCCGTTGTCGACCAGTCTTTCGCTCGCCTCGAACGAACCGCGCTGGACAGCGGACTCGTGGGTGGACCACTGCCCGGGCTGGGTCGCAGGCTCTGACCAGGCCTTCGAGGAACTGCTTCGCGACAGTGCCTGGAGCCAACGACGTCGCTGGATGTACGACCGGCAGGTCGACGAACCACGGCTGACCTCCTGGCAGGAGCTCGGCGAGCATGGCGTCGTCGAGCAGCGAGTGGCTGGAGGACGCGCGTGCCTCCCTGTCGGCGCACTACGGGGTGCGGTTCGACTCTCTGGGAATCAATCTCTACCGGGACGGCACCGACAGCGTGGCCTGGCATCGCGATCGCATACCCAGTGAGATCGCGGACCCCGTGGTCGCTCTGGTCTCTCTCGGTGAGCCCCGGAAATTCCTGCTCCGCCCGCAGGGCGGCGGGCGGTCGCAGGCCTTCAGGCTTGGTCAGGGGGATCTTCTGGTCACCGGTGGTCAGACGCAGCGTCGCTTCGAGCACTGCGTCCCGAAGGTCGAAGTCAGCGGGCGCGCGATTGAGCCTCGCGTTCCGACACGGCGTCGGCTGACCTGGTTCTCACCTTCGAGCGGGTCCGTGCATCTCCCGCGCTCCGCGAGCGTGTCGAGGCGTCGTGATGTTCACGCCTCCGAAGGAGGTGACAGCCAGAACGACCAGTCCCCTTCCGGGTCGGTGGTTTGTCCTACCTCGATCAGATACCCGTCGGGATCGCGTATGTAGCACCGGATCTCGTACTTGTGCTGCTTCGGTGGCGTCAGGAATTGAGCGCCTCGGGCGCTCCACTCCTCATACACGGCATGGATGTCCTTGACCCGGAGATTGAGGAAGCTGCTGACCCGGTCGGGATCGCTGGGGGTCTCCAGGGTGACCGTGGGCTTGTCATCGGTCGGGCCGCCACCGACATTGATGATGACAAACGTGTTGGCGAGCGCGACATAGGTGACCTCACCAGAAAAGGCCACTGTCCCTCCGAGCACCTCGGTATAGAACCGGCGAGAACGCTCGACATCGTCCGAGACGATGAAGTGGGCCGCGACGATGCCCTCGACGGCTGGGTCGAATTCGGCCATCTGGTACCTCCACTCAGTGGGGCTGAGGACCCCGACGGGGATCTGCAGCCGAGATCCTGTTGCTCGGAATTTCTTGTCTTCCGCGCCACCCTTACAGGTCACCACGCTTGATACCGATGGTCTTGCCCTCGGTGTATCGGATCGGAGGGTCGAGCGTGTCGACGAGAAACATGTCCCGGTCGCCACGATCCCAGGCCTCGCGAAGACCAGGGGCATTCAGATCAAAATCCGGGCGGACCTTCTGCAGCACAGCGCGGAGGTCCAGGTGCAACTCGTGCATGGTGGGTCGACCCCAGTACCAGTAGCCGTTGTAGATGCTGAAGATCCGGAGTCCCGGCTCCAGGACGAAGGTGTGAGGGATCATCGGATTGTGAGGGTCGGTGTACTCCTCAATGCCGAGGTCCTGCTGCACGGTTCTCTCGGGGTCCCCCAAGAACGGCCACAGGGCACCCACGGAATCACGGAATTCGTTGAGGTTGAGCGGGTTGTCGGTGCAGATGACGACGAGCCGCGTGTACGCCACCCGGAACTCCGGGTAGCTGTCCACGAGGTTCTTCAGAAACCGATGCTCCTTGGGGTCGTAGGACCCCCGGGAAAGGTGGAGGACCATGGGGTTGCCACCCTGGAGCTCGGAGAGCGTCCGGGTGACCCCACTCTGGTCCTGGAGCTGGTAGTCAGGAAACACGGCCCCGACGACGACGTCTTCGCGCACGCTGCTGCCTCCTTCGACCGCCTCAAATTCAGACCCAGATCGGTCCCGGTGCTGCCGGAGTCCGGGCTCCACCACTGCTACAGACGCGAGACGAGCTCGGCCACGATCTCCGCGGCCGGTTGCCGCTCCTTCGCAAGCGCGACGCTCTGGCCGGCCCACAATGAGAGCGCTTCGATGTCGCCGGTGGTGCCCACCATCGGTGGCGCCGGCTCGTAGCGGACGATTGCCTCGCCGGAGGCAAAGTGGGCGACGACCTCTCCCTCCCCCGGTCGGCTCCCGGGTGGGGGCCGACCGGCGGCATCCCAAGCTTCGGAGGTCGAGTTGCGCAGGGCGCGGTGGGGCGCATCGGGCCATCCCACTTCGTACAGGTCGGCAAACCACTGCGCATCGGTCTCGGAGGCACCGATGAGACGATGGCGATAGTGCTCGTGGATAGGCATCTCCCGAGCAAGCAGAAATCGGGTACCCAGCCACGCCGCTTGCGCGCCCAGCGCAAGCACGGCGGCCACTCCCCGAGCATCGCCGATGCCGCCGGCTGCGATCACCGGCACCGGCGCCACAGCGTCCACCACGGCGGGCACCAACGGGAGCGTTGCAATCTGTCCCCGCACGTGTCCACCCGCCTCCCACCCCTGCGCCACGACGACATCGACTCCACCAGCCACGGCTCGGCGGGCCTCCTCGGCGCTGCCGACCGTCTGCAGAACGATTCCGTTGGCGTCGTGCACCTGCTCGACGTAGCCGGTGGGATCCCCGAAGAAGAACGACACAATTCGGAGGCCGGCGTCGAGGGCCTCATCGAGGCGACGGTGCTGGTCGGATGTGAGAACCAGATTCCCCCCAAAGGGGCGATCGGTGAGGGCCGCCGTCTGGCGAACCACGTCTCCCGCCGGGTCCGACCAGGTGAGCGTCAGCATGCCGAGCGCGCCCGCATTCGACACCGCCGCCGTCAGTTCCGGTACGGCCACCATCGGGGCCTGCACAATCGGTTCCTCAATCCCGAGGAGCCCGCAGAGCGCTGTTCTCACCGGCACCGGGTCGACCCTTCGATGCGAGCTACGACGGATAGGACGTCGGAGCCGACCCAGGAGCCCGCTTGTTCCACCCGTGGAAGTTCCCGTACTCCTTGGCTTCCCACTCCTCGCGCAGTCCCGGCTTGCTCAGATCCCAGTCGGGACGGATTTCGCTCGACGCAGCGCAGAGGTCGCGCCACAAGTCGTCGAAGGACGGGCGCCCCCAGAACCAGTAGCCGTTGTAGATGCTGTGCACCACCAGTCCGGGCTTGAGCACGAGGGTGTGGGGGATCATCGGGTCGTGCTCGGGATCGGTGTATTCCTGAATGTCGAGGTCCTTCTGGACGGTCCGAGCCGGATCGGACAGGAATGGCCATTGGGCCCCGACCGAGGCGCGGAACTCTTGGGTGGTGTGATGGTCGTCGGTCGAGATCGTGCAGACCTGGGTGTACGAGACGGCGATCTTCGAATAGTTCGCCGCGAGCTCAAGGTGCTGCTGGTGCTCTTTCGGGCAGTAGCCGCCCCGCGCCAAGGTGAGGACCAACGGGTCGTCACCCTGCAGCTCGCTGAGCTTGCGCACCGTATCGGTGTGATCCGGCAGGGCGTAGTCCGGAAAGGTGCCGCCTGGTTTGATGTCAGATCGCATGGATCACCGCTTCCTTTCAGCGCCTCGACACGTGCCACTCCACGGTGAGACGTGCCGCCTCTCGTCGGCCAGGATCTCCTGCAAGCGTACGTCTACTCCCCGATTCCGTAAAGGAAATCATCGAGCACCTTCCACCCGTCTTCGGTCGTCCCGCCGGGGTGCCAGGTCACGACGACGGCGACACCCTCGGGGTCGCGACCGACCACCGCAGTCCACTCTGCATGCTCACGCCGGCTGACGAGGAGCTTCCGAGACTCCAATTCGCGCTCGATCACCTCCAACTGATCGGCCGAATCGGCCTCGAGAATGAAGCTCCGCAGACCGATATGGCCAGCTCCAGAGGGAGGGCTGGTCCCGAACGCCCGGAGGACAATGGCCTGGGATCGGTCGCCCCCCGAAGCACCGACGACAGCCAACTGCTCCTCTTGGGACAGCAGGGTGAAGCCGAGCACCTGACGGTAGAAGGCGATCGAACGGTCGAGATCGGCCACGTTGATCACGACACCGTGAAAGTTCATGCTGTCCTCCAAGTCTCGGGTGGAACGAGGCCAGCATACGAACCCCGGGACCCCGGGCTGCTATGCCTGGCGCCTGCCCAGGTGCTCAGGTTGCTCGCGGAAGGAGACCTCCCGCGAGCCTCGGGCGGGAGGTCCAGCCGGCCGCGGAGCGGTCAGGCCCCGCCGATCAACGGTTGAGCCTCTGCGGGAGAGGCGACGAGATCATGGAGGTCGCCACCAACCTCGAGGCGACCCGACTGGTCCAACCCACCAACCCTCAGTGGAACGAATCCGGCCTTTCCGATCAGTCCCTCCACTTCCGTCGCGGCACGGTCGTCGTCGGTCGCGTAGAACAGGACCGCCGGCTCGGGCGACCGATGGCTCGAGGACTTCAGGAGATCGGCCGACATGCTCCCGAACGCCATGGCCAGGCGTGCCCCGCTCGGCAGCCACCCGGCCACCGCCTGGCCAGAGGCTTCCCCTTCCGGCAAGACACGCAGGACATTGCCGTGCTCATCGGTGCGAAGCGGGTTGCTCGGCACCACCACCAGCTTCTGGCCGAGTGAGGCCCGCGACCTCGCCGATGACGTCCTGCAACACGGTGAAGCGCAGCGCGAGGACGACGGCATCGGCGCCCTCCAGGGCGTCGCCATTGCCGGCGGCGACGGCAGCTCCGGGACCGATGTCCGCGGCCAGCATTCGTGCCGACGCGGGGTCGGCGCTCGAGAGCCGCAACGTCTCACCGCCTGAGGCGAGCAGTCGGGCGATGGCGGATCCGATTCCCCCGGTGCCGATGATCGCCGTGGTCATGATGGAAACCTCCCCCATCCTGACAGTATCCGGACCGCCGCCGGGAAGCATCGCCGATTCGTGCTGAGCTGGCTACGCTGACCAAACCGGCCGGCATCCCGCACCCCGACCCGTTCGGCGGAGCCTGACGGCTCAAAGCCTGCCACTTGTCGATCCCGAGGATCTACGAGCGAAGGAGCTCCCCATGAGCACGATCCCCATCGCCGACTATGCGCTCCTCTCGGATCGGCACAGCGCAGCGCTCGTCAGCCGGGAAGGGTCCGTCGACTGGTTGTGCTTTCCCCGCTTCGACAGCCCGTCCATCTTCGGTCGCCTTCTCGGCGACCAGGCCGGCCACTGGTCGCTCCGGGCAACGGATGCCACCCAGATCACCCGCCGCTACCTGGACCGGACGATGGTGCTCGAGACCACCTTTCGTACCCCGAAAGGTACGGTCACGCTCACTGACGCCCTGGCCATGGGTGAAGGCAACCGGGGGCACCAGCTCGGCAAAGACGCTCCGCATGTTCTCCTGCGGAGCGCGACCTGCATCGACGGAGAGGTCGAGCTGTCTCTGGAGTACGTCCTGCGTCCCGCATACGGGCAGGTCCATCCACGCCTCGATGCCCTCGACGGCGGAGTGGCGGCATCCTGGAGCAGCGACGAACTGGTCCTGTCCTCCCCGATAGATCTCTCCCTCGACAAGTCGGCCGCCTCGGGCCTGCTCCACCTCCGCAGCGGCGAAACGGCGAGCTTCGCCCTGCAGCACGCCACACAGGCCGGGACACGCTCGACCAAGGTCTGGAGTCAGTCCGAGATCGCCACGCGGCTCGAAGACACCGTGTCGGCATGGGAGTCGTGGTCGGAGCTCCACCAGTCCTACGTCGGCCCATGGAAGGACCTCGTGCAGCACAGCGGGCGAGTTCTCCAGTCACTCTCCTTCGCACCGACGGGAGCCATCTGTGCGGCGGCGACCACGTCGCTGCCGGAGGTGGTGGGAGGGAGCCGCAACTGGGACTACCGCTACGCCTGGGTCCGGGATGCTTCCTTCACGATTCAAGCGCTCTGGGTGGCGGCCTGCCCCGACGAAGCCAACGAGTTCTTCAACTATGTGACCTCGTCCGCGGCCGGATCCCTCGACCGGGGCGGCGACCTCCAGATCATGTTCGGCGTCGGCGGCGAAAGGCAGCTGACCGAACGCGAGCTGCCGCACCTCGAGGGTTGGCGGCGTTCAGCCCCCGTGCGGGTCGGCAACGGTGCCTGGAACCAACGCCAGCTTGACGTCTATGGAGAGTTGCTCAGCGCGGTGTATCGCCTGTCGGACCATGTCTTCGACAGCGCCACGCGGGCAGTCGGACCTCTGTCAGACCCTGACAGGTGGGGCGCAGCCCCTGACCTCGCACCGGGGACCCGACAGTTCTTCGTCCAACTCGCCGACACCGCCGCCCGTCGCTGGCAGGAAAAGGACCAGGGCATTTGGGAGATCCGGGGCGAGCCTCGTGACTTCGTGTACTCCAAGCTGATGTGCTGGGTGGCCCTCGACCGGGCGGTGGCGTTGGCAGGGCACCTCGACGCCACCGATCGGGTCGACGAGTGGAAGGAGACGCAGTCCCAGATCCGCGATGCGATCCTGACCAAGGGTTGGAGCGACCGGGCCAACGCCTTCACCCAATCCTTCGGCTCCGACGATCTCGACGCGTCGAATCTCATGCTGCCGCTGGTCGGATTCCTGCCCGGTGACGACCCTCGGGTGCTCGGCGACGATCAAGGCGACCGAGGAGCGGCTGACCGACGAACACGGACTGGTGTACCGCTACCAATCCCACGACGGGCTCGAGGGCAAAGAGGGGACATTTCTCCTGTGCACCTTCTGGCTGGCCCAGGCTCTGGCCCAGGCCGGAGAGGCGGATCGGGCCCGCTCCGTCTTCGAGCAGGGCGGCGGCGTTCGTCAACGACGTCGGCCTGCTCTCCGAGGAGGTCGATCCCGGCAGCGGGGAACTGTTGGGTAACTTTCCCCAGGCCCTCAGCCACATCGGGTTCGTGAACGCGGCCTGGGCCATCGCCGAGTCCGAACGGGCGTCGGACGCCACCACGGGCGACTGAAGAGAATCGACGATGCGGAACGGCATTCCGGAAGCATCGATGATCGGGGCCGATAGTTCGATCCCCGTCATGGTCGGTCAGTGGTACCTGGACGCTCGAAGTGCTCATCGCGATGCCGAGGTGATCGAGGCGTACAGACAGCTCCAGTTGGAAACCGACCGCCTGTTATGCCCTCCTCACCGGAGCCACGCGTCATTGCGCGACGCGAGTGGTTTTCACTCGTTGCGCCCAACCCTACAGCAGCGACGACGAACTCATCCATGCGGTCCGCGCCAATGGCATACTCGAGATGACCTCAGCCGTGACGCGTGGAAGGCCACTTCACCCACTGCTCGATTGTGCGTTCGGTGGCGCGTTCGACCGGTTCCGCGCCGTCCACGATCTCATCGGTCATGCCTGGAACGGGTATGGATTCGATCTCGCTGACGAGTGCGCAGCCTGGAGCGCCCAAGACCTCCTGCACAGCGGTCTGGCGCGGTGCGCTCTTGCGACGGAACTCTACGGAGTCAACGCCGCACGGAGCATCGTCGGCGACGCACCGGACCTCAGGGCCCTGCTTCTCACTCCTTCGGTCTTGCGCCCGAACTCCTCCCCCGGCGGGTCAAGGGACCGGGTTGGGAGCCGTAGGCGGTGGCGCCGGCGCCGACTGCTTCAGGATGTGGCTGGTCCGCGCCACAGATCAATGTCGCCGTCAACGGCGTAGCCGTCGATGGCGGCGATCTCCTCGGGAGCGAAGTCGAGGTGGTTCAGCGCAGTCACGTTCTGCTCCAACTGAACCACGCTGCTGGCGCCGATCAGGGCAGAGGTGACGCGGGCGTCACGCAGTGCCCAGGCGATGGCCATCTGTGCGAGCGACTGGCCTCGCGCCGAGGCGATCTCGTTCAAGGCTCGGATACGGCGCAGGTTCTCGTCGCTGAGCATGCCGCGACTCAGAGACCCCCCACGGGACGCCCTGGAATCCGGCGGGATCCCGTCCAGGTAGCGGTCGGTGAGGAGTCCCTGCGCCAAGACGGAGAACGCGATGCACCCGACCCCCTCATTCCCGAGGACGTCGAGCAGGCGGTCCTCGACCCAGCGATTGAACATGGAGTACGAAGGCTGATGGATGAGAAGCGGGGTCCCCAGATCGCGCAGGATGGCAACGGCCTCGGCCGTGCGCTCGTCCGAGTAGGAGGACACGCCGACGTAGAGCGCCTTGCCCGAAGTGACGGCCGTATGGAGGGCACCGAGCGATTCCTCCAAGGGCGTCTCGGGGTCGAAGTGGTGGTGATAGAAGATGTCGACGTAGTCGACACCGAGCCGCCGCAAGCTCTGGTCGAGGCTGGCGAGAAGATACTTTCTGGATCCGAGGTCGCCGTAGGGCCCGGGCCACATGTCCCAGCCCGCCTTGGTGGAGATGAGGAGTTCGTCCCGGTGGTCCCGGAAGTCCTCGCGGAGGATCCGCCCGAAATTGGTCTCCGCACTGCCGTACGGAGGCCCGTAGTTGTTGGCCAGATCGAAATGCGTGATACCCAGGTCAAAGGCGCGGCGCAAGACGGAACGCTGGGTCTCGAGGGTTCGATCGTCACCGAAGTTCTGCCACAGTCCCAGGGACACCGCGGGAAGGAGCAGACCGCTCCGTCCGCACCGGCGATACACCATCGACTGGTAGCGATCCTCGGCGGCCACGTAAGCGGTCACCTGAGGCCACCGTGTTGCTCGAGTTGCTGCGCAACGACCGTCAGGTCGCTTTCGCCGAACCCGAGATCGACGACTGCTTGCCACTCGTCGGCCAGGGAGGCAAGGGCGGGGAACCGTCCGCGGCCGGCATCCTCCAGAACGAGATGCACGTCCTTGAGCGCGAGTGACAATGCGAACTGGGGCGAGAAGTCGCCTCGAGCGATTCGAGGCAGCTTGGCCGCTTGCCAAGGAGACACGAGCGGCCCATCGCCGAGTGCGTCAATCACGGTTTCTATCTCGAGGTCCAACTGTTGGGCCAAGGCAACAGAGACGTTGACCGCTTCCGCGGCCAACGCCAGCCATGTATTGGCGACGAGTTTGAGCTTCGACCCGGTGCCGACAGGTCCAACCCAGATGGTTCGCCGACCCAGCGCATCGAAGAGCGCATCGAGCCGCGAGCGAACGGCGTCGGGGCCCGAAGCAAATATCGTCAGCTGGCCCTGCTCCGCCGGAACCTTGCTCCCGGAGACAGGGGCATCGATCAGAACGACATCTGGACGCTCGGATCTCACCAGCGACTCGACGCGCTGCATTCCTCCGTCGCCGATCGTGCTCATCTGTGCCCAGATCGCGCCCGGAGCCAGGGCAGCCAGCATGCCCTGGTCCTTGGCGATGGCGAGGACGACATCGGCATTCGTCACCATCGTCACGACAATGGAGGCCCGGCGGGCTGCGTCGGCGGCTGACTCGGCCACCTCCGCGCCAAGCTGCGCCAGACTTCGTGTCGCATCCGGGTTCCGGTTCCAGACGATCGTCGGGATGCCGGCACCCAAGGTCCTCGTTGCCATGGCACGACCCATGGTGCCGATGCCCAGAAACGCAACCGGCTCAACTCCTGCAGCCATCGGTTCCTCCTGTCGGCGACGGCGCGCTTTCGCCAGCGAGCTGCACTTCGGCGCGCCCGGCGCAGTGTCAAGGGATGAGGACGATCTTCCCCCGGGTGTGGCGTTGCTCCAACTCCGCAAACGCGTCGGCGACCCGGTCCAGGGGATAGGTCGCGGCGATCGGAATCTCGACCGCACCCGAGGCCACGAGGTTGGCCATCTCAGTGAGGACTTCGGGCGTGGAGGCGGTGCCGCTGCCCTCGGCCTTGACGCCGAGCTCTTGGGCCTTCTCGAACGACGCGATCGTTTCGATCCGGTCGCGCGGGACACCGAGCTCAACGGCGAGATCGAGGTATTCAGGTCCGAAAAGGTCGATGAAGGCATCGAGCGGGCCCTCGGCCGCGTCCCGTAACCGCTGAGCAAGACCGTCGCCGTACGGCACGGGGATCGCGTCGTGAGAACGGAGCCAGTCGCGCGTTCGCGGCGGAGGCGATCCCGAGGACGCGCGAATCGACGCAGTGCCAGGAGTTGGACCACCACTGTCCCGACCCCGCCCGCCGCCGCCGAGACGGCGACCGTCTCCCCCTCTTTGGGATCGACGGCACGTACGGCTGCGTAGGCGGTGCACCCGACCACATAGAGCGACCCCGCCGCCTCCCAGCTGAGCTCGGGAGGCTTACGGATCAGTTGGGTCGTGGGTACCGAAACGTACGTGGCATGGCTGGAGCGGCGAAAGGAGAATCCCAGGACAGGATCACCCACTGCGAATCCGTCGACGCCCTCGCCGACGGCGTACACGACCCCGGCGAGGTCGCTGCCCTCGCCCGAGGGGAACGTCGCCGGAAAGCGACTTTGGAGGGCTCCCGATCTGATGGCCGCCTCGCCTGGATTGATGGCCGCCGCCTTGACCTCCACCACGACCTCACCCGATTCCGGAGTGGGAATGGGCACGTCGGTGACGTACAGAACGCTCCGGTCCCCATACTGGTCGAAGCGCACCGCCCGTGAGCTGGTTCGTGACATCGCAGCCCTCCGATCACGTGGGTGACTCGCTTTGGACATTACCCGGATGCGCCCCGGGGCCTCCCCAAGAACGCGGCGACACGCAATACCCGATGAGGCGCGATTCCGATGGCCCGCTCCCTTCAGGCCCGGTCAGGTGATCGCTCCCGCCGGTTCAGCTCACGGCTCCCGGCCCGTCAGGCCCCCCGCCGGCCCGGTTGGGCATCAACGGTCCTCTGCAGTCCGGCCAGAATCGGTAGCCAGACATCCTCGAGCTCGACGATGTCCGATGTCTCAGCCTCGTCGATCTGCAGCCCGCAGATGCACCCCCCTGCCTGAGGACGAATGAGCCAGGTCAGGTAGACCGCGCTGGCACCTGGTGGCCGGATGGCGTACGAGAGCCGACGGTGCGCCTGCACGCAGAGCACCTCGCCGAGCACCGTCGGTTCTCCCCGAAAGGGAGCGACGATGTCCGAGCCCGCTCGCCAGTCTGATTGCAATGCCATGCCTTCGAGGTAGGTGCGGGTCTGCTCGGGGCAAGTCAGCGCGTGCCACACCCTGTCTGGCGTGGCACCGGTGAAGAAGGCGAACACAGCACTCGGGCGTCAGGACAGTCCGTGGTGGGTGACTTCAGCGGTGCGCTCCTCCGGTACCCCGGCAAATCCACCTTCCACCGGCAGCGCCGGCATGAGCGTCTTCTGCATGAAGGCCTCGCTCTGCTCCTTCGAGTCCCAGATGACCGAGATCAGGTAGCCGCCCTCCGTGGGGCCGCTGGTGTGTGAACGCTGACCCTCGGGCAAGCCGGTCTCCGGATGCAACACCTTGATCATCGCCCGGTACTGCTCCTCGGTGCCGCCGGGCCAGAAATGTACCTGCAGGTAGGGCACGTTGTCTCTCCTTATCCGTTGTCCGGCCGGGCGGCCGGGAGATCTTCTCGAATCGAGGTTGCGAATCGATGCCTAGACAGGTCGGCGGCCGAGCAGACCAACGAGCCGGTCCACAATGGGTGCGGACGCCGGGACCGCCACTTCGGGACCGAAGGCGCCGTGGTCACGGAAGTCATCGAGTGGGATCGACACACCCCACTCATAGACCATCTGCGCCACCGCAGGGTCGATCACCAGCTCGAAGCCGGTGGCCCTGGAGATGTCCCAGTTGTGCACGACGACCTCCTCGAGGTTGAGCATGGCCGCAGCCGGCGTGGGGAAGTTGCCGAAGAAAGAATAGGAACGTTCGCCTTCGAAGGCATCGGGTTGGCGCCAGCTGGCCAGATTCTCTTTCGCTGCCGCCTTGACGGCCAGGCTGGCATCGTCACCGATGACGTCGCCGCCGTCTTCGTCTGCGGGGTGGCCCTGATTGACCAGAGTGAACATCCAGGTGGCGCCGAGCAGGTGGTTGAGTGTTGCCCGGACGTCCCACCCGTCGCACGGGGAGGGAGCGTCGAGCGCAGCCGGCGTGAGTGCGGCGGCCAGCTCTGCCGTCTGGTCGTACGACCGCTCGAGGGCCGAAAGGGCGTCCACGGGGTCAGCCCTCGACGAGCATCTGGAGAGTCTCGGGGCGGACCCCGTCGAATTTCATGGCGTTGGCGGCGCCCTCACCTTGGAGAGCCTCATGGAAGGCCTCGAGACTTGGGCATTCGACGATCAATCCGACGCGGTTGGACTTGTCGGGGTCGACGAACGTCCGCGCGGTAATTCCCAGCGGGCCGAAATACTCCTCCCGCCTGGTGGAGGTGCGCCAGTGCTCGACGTCGTCAACTTCGTGGACCACGACCAGCGTTGTCATCGCTCATGCCTCTTCCGCCGTCCCGGCGCCCTTCGCCTGCGGCCTCGAGGCAATCCTGCGCCTGGGCCCGCGTCAGCAGCGCGTCACGTCGGCAACCAAGGGCGCAGGTCAGAGCATCGACATGGTGGGCACCTGTCTGGCGGCCAGATCGTCGATCTGGGCGATCCAATTCCGGAACCCGTGGGAGCGGCAGAGCTGGGAGGACTCATTGAGCCAGGACCGCCCCTCCTCGTCGAGGGCACCCAGGAGGCGATGCCTCGTCTGGGCCAGGGCCAACAGCGTCGTCGCTCGGTGATAGGTCCACCCGAACGCCGTGGCCGTTGCCAACGCCGCCCGCAAGTGGTTGTCAGCCTCGTCATAGCGGCCCAACAGCGAGGCCAGTTTCCCGGCGTAGGCGGCGACCGGCCCCTGACTGGTGACGCCGTTGAACGAGACCTCGGCAGCGTAGGGCTCGATGACCGGAAGGAGCTGAGCCGCCGCGTCACGGTCATCGAGCTCGATGGCGATGATGATGTAGCCGATAACCGACGTCATCCAGAAGTTGTCGATGGGGAGTTCGGTAAAACCGCTCTCCATGCCCTCGTGCAGGATCTCGCGAGCGGAATCGGCTTGACCCACGGTCACGCAGATGATGCCGTAGGCCAGCTCGAACGGGAGCACGGAGGGGTTTTCCCGGGCCGCCTGTTCCACCAGGGGCAACAACTCAGCGTGTCGACCGGCGAATGTGCCCAGTACGAAGAACTGTGCGGCATACAGAGCGAACGCATCCGGGGCGCCTATCTGAAGGCCGAAGTCGAGCGCCTCGGAGGCCAGTATCTCGGCATCCGAGAGCCGTCCCGCCATCATTGCCTCAAACGTGTCACAAGAAAGGATGATCCACTGCAGGTATGGCTCCCCCACACTTTGTGCCGTCACCCGGAGGCGGTTCAAAGTATGCGCAGCCATCAGCGGGTCACCCGATTCGATCGCCACCTGTCGTGCCGCGAGATTGACGCCGAACTGGAGGAGCGGGTCTCCCGACACCTCCGCTGCGGAAAGCGCTCTCGCCGCAACCTCACCTCGGAGAGGCTCACTGCCCGGGGCCCACAGCGCCGCCAGCACCGCCGGAGCGACACGCGGCGAGAAGAATGGCGTCGTCGGTCTCCTCCGCCAAACGCAGGGCGCGATGGGCCAGCATCACCCGCCGCTCGACCTCGGGGGTATAGGTCAGGCTCTTGGAGAGCACGGCCAGCAGGCGGGCGTAGGTGGCGACGTCGTCCGGGTCGGCGACCTGCAGCGCGGACTCGACGACCTCGGAATACTCCAGAGCGAGACTGTCCACCCGCATCACCCCCAGGTCGGCCACCAGCGCGGCCCGGATGAGTGTCTGACTCTGACCGGTGCGCCGCGCCAAGGTGGCTCCTCGGAACAGATTTGCCTGCGCCCGCGGGTCACCCGCCCGGTATTGCGCATGGCCGAGTCGCACCAGCAGATCAGCGCAATCTGCCTCGGGTCGGTGCAACGCCTCGGCTGCCTGCAGCGCGACCTGGTAGTGCTGCGCCGCCTCCGCCGGGGCGAGGTGTTCGAAGGCGTGATCGCCGGCGGCGACTGACCAATGGAGCGCATCTTCGGGCAAGCCCGCCAGTGCACAATGCCGCGCCAGTTGCAGAACAACATCGGGATGGAGACAGTCGCCACCCTCCGTCAGGGCACGGACGACCCTTTCGTGCATGCGGGCACGGCTCGACGGTCCGATCTCCGAATACATCGCGTTGGCGACAAGCGCATGCACGAATCGCATGGCTCGGCGCACCGATCGCAGGTCGATCAGGATTCCGGCCGCCACGGCGGCATCGAGAGCTCCGAGCACCGTCGTTTCCGGCAGATCGAGAGTCTGGAGAAGAATGTCCTCTGGGAACTCGGGCCCGAGAACGGACGCGGCAGCCAGCACGTCGAACACGTCCTCGCCGAGGATCCGCACTCGACTCCAGACGACCTCGCGGAGGCTGGGCGGGACACCATCGGGCATCACCATCGTCGGGCGACCACGCTGTCCCTCAGGCGCACCGGCGGCCCGCCCGAGGTCTACCCAGTGACGGACCAGCTGCGAAGCGTAGAGGGGGTTTCCCGCGGTCTCGTCCCGCAATCTTCCCGTGAGACGGCGGAGCTCGGGATCAGGCGTCGCGCGCGTGGCCGCGACGACCAGCTCAGCCAGCTCAACCTCGGTCAGACCCGTCAGTTGGAGGTGGGTGACCTCGCCCCGCTCGAGTTCGGCGAGGGTCGTTCGCAACTGGTCGGATACCTGCTCACCCGGATCGCGGCGACTCATCAGGACGAGGACCGGAGCATCCGCCAATGTCCGGACGAGTTGACGGAGGAGGAGGAGGGCGGTCGGTTCCGCCCACTGCAGGTCATCGAACATCAGGACCAGTGGTCGACGGCTCGCGATCCGGCGCAGGAGGTCAACGGCGGCGTCGAACGCGAGGAACCGTTCGGTGGCGTCGTCCGATTCGGTCGGGGCTGGCGCCGTCACCACGCGAGTGGCCAACCGGGAGCTGAGCCGTGTGAGCTCGCCACCAGCGTGGGCCACATGCTCAGCCAGAAGGTCGAGGGGTGCGTTCTCGACACACGTGTCGAGAACGGTACGGAATGGTTCGAGCGGCACGCCCGTCTCGTCGCAGCGCCCGTAGAGCACGGTTGCCGTGGCCGAGGACGCCACTTCGTTGGCGAACTCGGCGAGCAACGTCGTCTTGCCCATTCCCGCCTCACCGCCCACCACCACGCACCTGAGGCCGGATTCTCCCACCAGGTCCAGCTCGGTCCGGAGCACCTCCTGCTCGCTCGAGCGCCCGACGAACGCGACGCGGTGTGCCAAGGCGGCTGGCAGCGGCACCTCCATCGTCTCCGTCGATGCGGGTGGTTCGCGGTCGGCGTCGACGCCGTTCCACCCGGTCGCGACCCGACGCTCGGCCCGAATGACCTCGTCGGAGGGGTCGGTCCCGAACTCTTCGATCAGCAGCGACCGATAGGTCTGGAAAGCTCGGAGTGCGTCAGCCTGGCGACCAGCCAGCGCGAGTGCCCGGATCAGCAGGCCCCGGGACCGGTCGCGGTACGGATGGCGGCCGATCTGGCCCTCGGCCGCGGCGATGGCATCAGTCGCCCGCTGGGCCGAGATCAGTTCCTCGACGTAGTCGTCCACGCTCGCGGCCTGGATCTCGGTGATTCGGGCCGTCTCTCCCCTGGCCCACTCTTCGGCTTGGAACTCCTCGAGAATGGGTCCTGTCCAGAGCCTGAGCGCTTGCTCCAGTGCGCTCAGGTTGTCGGTCGTCCTGTACGCATTCCCCACGGCAGAGCAAAACTGGATGGCGTCGACGTCACCCTCGAGTGAGTACCCGGTGCTCGTCGTACTGAGCGTGGACGATCCGATGGTCGCACGAAGGCGCGAGATCGTCGTCCGAAGCGCTCCGGTGGTGACGCCGAGCACGTCCGCGAGCCACTCAGCCCGTAGCCGTCGGGGCGCATGTACGGCGAGAAGCCCGAGCAGCCGGCGCTGGCTCGCGCTGGGAACCTCAATGACCCTTCCATCGGGAGCCACTCCGCACACCGTGCCCAGGACGCGCACGGACGCTGGAGTCGTGTCCCGGTCGCTCACACAGGCATTGTCCCACCTGGCCCGAGGATCGTGCCGTTGACTCGGCCCGGCGGGGCCACACCACGCCGGATGGCCCGCGCCAGGTGTGCTGAGGCACCCTCGAAGCGGCCCTTCGTGTGCCTGCTACTCCGGCCAGGGGCTGTCAAGGACGCCCAGCTGAATGAACAGGCCGAGCTTGTCTGCGCCGATCCATTCCCTGACGACCTTGTCGTCCTCGAAGTGCATGATGCTGACCACCCATTCCTCCACGGCCCGCCCCGTGGGGGGTCGGTTCACGTATCCTCCGGTGTCGGTGCCGCGGAATATGCACCTCAGGACGACCTCGTCGCCCGCCACGATCAGATCCTCGATGTCGAGACGGAGATCGGGAAACGCTTCGCGGTATCGGCGGATGGGCGCGACTCTGGCCGCGGGACCGGTCCCGAACGGGTTCACGTACGTCTCTCCGTAGAGAGCGGCGGCAACGGCGTCGTTTCCGTCATTCCAGACTTCTTCCACGAATTTCCGCACCTGCATCTCGCGCTTGCCGATGACCATTCATCACTCCGTCTCTCGTCCAGAGATCCCAGCAGCGCCCCGACCGGTGGAACCGTTGGGCAGTCGGCTCAGGCGGACAACTCCTGCACCTTGAGCGTGTCGACGTGCTGCTGCATGGAGATGACCTTGCCATCACGAAACGTCCACACGTGCGCCATCTGCACCAGTGCCGGTTTCCCCGTCGTGCGATGCCTCCAGGAATACGTGCCCGTCGCGACCACCGTGTCGTCCTCTGCCACGAATCGGGTCGGGGTAACCGTGAAATCGTCGCCGATCTCACCGAGCCGCATGAAGACACCCTCGACAACCGCCTGCGGCCCCACGTACGTGCCGTGGAGTGGGAACCCCTCCGCCTCGGTCCACTCGATCTTGTCGTCCATCAAGGCGAGCACTTTCGGCACGTCGCCCTCGGCAAAGGCTTGGTACGCCCCCTGAATGATCTGCTTGTTGGTCGGCATCGCATGCTCCTCTCGCAGCCCGCTTCCTGATGCCATTGTGCGAATCTCCTGTTACAGATCCGCGTCACCCTGGGAATCCGAAGGCGACGCGGTGGCGAGCGCTCTGCGGTGGCGGCGGCGTACGAGAACCGCCACGATGACGGCGCTCATCGCCAGCCCGCCGACCAGGATCAGGACGTCCTGGCGCGAACGATGTCCCGACGTCACCCGACCGACCCCGTAGGAGGTGGCTGCGACGGACAGCGTGAATGCCAGGGAGGCGACGAAATTCCACACGGCGAACTGGCTGCGCTTCATCTTCGCGGTGCCGGAAATGATGGCCGGCGTGAAGAACACGGCCAAGCGGCCCCATTTCGCGTAGGCCAGCTCGCCCTTGTCCAGGAGCTTCTGACGTCCGCTCTGCCGCTTCCCGGGCCGCGCCAGGATCTGGTCGCCCCAGCGATTGCCGACGTGATATCCGACCAAGCCGCCCACCTCGCCGGCGATGGTCGAAATGACGATGACCGCGACGAGGTTCAGCTTGCCCTGGCTCGCTCCGACGGCTGCAGCCGCAACCGCTGCGCTGCCGATGGCGGGAACGCCCGCCCACGATGCCATCACCGCCAGAAAGAGGACGGCGTATTCCCACCATGCGCCCGCAGAGCTCAGCAGGGGTGACGACGCCACAAGGATGGTCACAGTCCGGGGGCACGGCACACGTCACCCATGGGGTTCTCCCGTGCGTGCATGACCGCCGGGCAGAGACCGCGCGCCTGGGGCCTTGGGGAGGGCGAGGTGGTCAGATGGCCGTTCCCGTGAGGAGACCGGACTCCCTCATCACTTCACGGCGCGGGGATTGGCTCGTCGGGACCCGAATTCAGCGAGACCAGCTCGATATTGAGGTCTCGCAGGACCTCGAGCGTGCTGAACAACCTGGCCTGATCCGCCACCCAGCCGACCAGGGTCGTCCTGCCGCCCTCGACATGGCTGACCTCGAAACCTTCAATAGCCGCGACGAGCGTCGGGCTCAGGGTTCCTTTGACCTGCATTTCGTACGACCGAGCGCTCATGTCGACTCATTCCGCCGGCACGACGGTGCCGTGTCTGATGGTCCTGCCGGAGATCACTCCACGCAGGCTTGGATCGATGCGAGGCGACGAGGCACGCACTGGCGCTCATCATGCGATTCGCCCCGGCGCGGCGCATCATCCGAACAGGGTGATCGTGCGGATCCCCGCCGAGCGACGACCGCAGCTCCAATGGCGGTTGCAAAACGGAACTGGCACACTGGGGTTGTGGGAATGCCGAACGCGCAGTGACGCCGGGATGAAGGCGCCGTCTCAACCGGCCCACGTGGTCGATCGTCCGGGCGTCCGGCGGAAGCTGGACGCGGTCGCCGACCACCGCGTCGCCCTGATCGTGGCGCCGGCCGGAGCGGGGAAATCAGTCCTCCTGGCCCAGTGGGCGGAGGCTCGTCCCGAGCTGCGGTTCGTCTGGATCGAGATCGTCCCGAGCGACGACGATCCCGTGCGCTTCAGCAGAAGGCTCTTGCTCGGCTTGGCCGAAGTCGACCCTCTTTTTGTCGAGGCGAGCCCGTTGACGTCCATGCACGGTGAGGGACTTGGCGATGCCTTTGTCGACGACCTCGCCATGCAGATGACCGAGCTTCCGGAGGTGATCATCGTCCTGGATGATCTTCACCACCTGTCGAACGCCGCATTGATCTCCGATCTCGCCCGATTGGCCGAAATGTTGCCGCCCAACGTCCACCTGGTCCTTTCGTCCCGGGCCGACCTCCCCATCGCCTGGAGCCGACAGCGGATGCGGCTGGACATCACGGAGATCCGCCAGAGCGACCTCGCCTTCGACGACACGGACTCCGCCGTGCTGCTCGAACGCATTGCCGGGCAACCCCTGAGCGCCGACAGCGTCACCGCCCTGGTCAACCGGACCGAGGGATGGGCTGCGGGTCTGCAGTTGGCGGGCATGACGCTCCGGCTCCACGAAGATCCTGTCGAGTTCGTGACCCAGTTCAGTGGCACCGACCGGCTCATCGCCGACTACCTCAGCGAAGAGGTGCTCCAAGCGCAGTCTCACGATCGACGCCAACTGCTGCTCAAGATGTCGGTCCCGGACGAGATGAACGCCGGCTTGATCGGCCATCTGACCGGGACCCGCAATGTCCAGGGGGTGCTGGAGGAACTGGAGCGGGAATCCATGTTCCTCGTGCCCCTCGACTCGACCCGGGAGTGGTACCGGTTCCATCACCTCTTCCGCGACCTTCTTCGTTTCCGGCTTCGGGCCGAGGAACCCGAGCTCGAGGTGCAGCTGCTCCACAAGGCGGCGGACTGGCACATGCACCATGGGGGGACGGATTCGGCGATCGAGTGTCTCTTGTCCGCACGGGACTGGCATGGGGCCCTCGATCTGATCCTTGCCCGCGGTTCGGAAGTCTTCGAACGTGGAGAGATGACGACCGCGATCCGCTGGCTCAACACGATTCCGGAGGCCGCACGGGCCGACCGGCATGAGGTGAATCTGCTCTTGGGTCTCCTGCAGGGCATGGAAGGACAGGCTGCAGCCGCCGAGGACACCGTCCGCCGCGTCAGGTCTCATCCCGGCGCCACCCGCGGTGAGGCGGCCTGTGCCCAGGCCTTCCTCGCTTCCTTGTCCCAGTTCAGGGCCAACCACACCATGTCGATCGACATGGCCGAAGAGGCGCTCGTCATGCTCGACGATCTGACGGACGAGCCGATGCCGACGGTCATGCATCTGGGAGACGTCGAATCGCTCAGGACCATGTCGCTGGGCTCGGGAGGTCGCGCCCATTTCCTGGCGGGACACCTGGGAGAAGCGAGAACGTGGCTCAAGCTGGCACTGGCAAGTTCGGGGTCCGCCTATTCGATCTGGCGGGTGAGCGCCCTCGGCTCCTTGGCCCTGGTCGAGGCGTGGTCCGGCAACACCGAGCGAGCCGAGACCCTGGCAGACGAGGCGCTGGCGATCGCGCAATCGGTTGGCTTCCTCACGCACCCCTCCACCGCGGACGCCTACCTCGCCATCACCCTGGCGGCCCTGGAGAGGGGCGAACCGCGCCGAGCCGCCATCTCCCTCCATGAAGGAACACTCCGCGCCGAGGCGAATCGTCGCACGCAGCTGTCGTGGGTCGCTCAGCTCGGACTGGCGCTTCTGCGTGCCGCCGAAGGTGAGCTCAATCAGAGTGCTGCCGTCTTGACCAGTCCCCATCGCCCGGCCGGACCGCCGCCCCCCATCGTCGACGAGCGTTTGCAGGCCCTCGAGATGCAACTTCTGCGTCTCCGGGGCTATCACGAGGAGGCGTCGAGGGCTTCCGAACAGGCATCCAGCGACCCGGCGATCGTTCGTGCTGAGCAGGTTGCGGTGGCCCTGACGAGCGGACAGCCCGAGCGAGCTCGCAAACTCCTGGACTTCGGTCCTTCCAGCCCAGAGCCGGACAATCCTGCCGCTGAGCTCAGACTCGAGATCCAGCGAGCTTGGCTCTCCAGCGCAGACGGTTCGGCGGAAACCATGCAGGCACATCTCCTCCGGGCCTTGGAACTCGGCGCACGTCACTCGCTGGTAGAGATATTCGTCCAGGCCGGACCGACCATCCTTCAGCTCGTGGCTGGGCTTCGTGGCGTCCCGAATGCCTTTCGAGAGGCGGTCCTGGAGCGCTCCCGCCAATTGGGCTCCCCATCGTCCGGCGACCAGCTCGTCGACCCTCTGACGGACCGCGAGCTCGAGATCCTGTCGTACCTGCCGACCCGGTTGACCAACTCGGAAATGGCTCAGCGCTGCTACGTCTCGGTGAACACCATCAAGACCCACATGACGCACATCTACCGCAAGCTCGATGTGGCGAACCGGAACGGCGCCATTCGTCGGGCCCGCGAAATGGGCCTTCTCTGATGCGGTCGTCCCGACGGCTTCCACTTCGGGTGATGTCACCCTCAGAGGGTGATGCCCGTTGCTTGTGCATCTGGTTTCATCACAGGGTCAGCAATTGTCGTGCACGATGCTCCCTGGTCGAGTTGTTCCAGTGAGCCGCTCCTCGCCACGGCCTCATCCATGGACCACCACAGGAGGCTCAGCCGATGTTCGCCTACACCTACCCGCTCGCCGATCTCTTCGGGACGATGTTGGGCTTCTTCCTCCTCGTCATCTGGATCTGGCTGCTGATCATCATCTTCTCCGACATCTTCCGCAGCAGCGACCTGGGTGGCGTGGCCAAGACGTTGTGGGTGCTCTTCGTGATCATCCTCCCCTTCCTCGGGATCTTCGTCTACCTGATCGCCCGGGGCGGCAAGATGCACGAGCGCGCAGCGGCGCAGGCAGCTCGGCAACAGGAGGCCTTCGATGCGGCCGTGAAGCAGGCGGCGGGTTCGGGGACCGATCCCACCGAGCAACTGGCCAAACTCGCCGACCTCAAGGGGCAGGGAGTGATCACGGAAGCCGAGTTCGAGTCGCAGAAGGCGAAGATCTTGGCTTGAGTCGATCAGCCGAGGGTCTTGAGGCGACGAGGTGATTCTCGACCTGCTGCTCATCGGGCTGGTCATCACCCTCGAGCCGATCCCGCTGACCGCCTTCATCCTTATCCTGCTTTCCAAAGGCGGCACGAGGAAGGGCGCCGCCTTCATCTTCGGGTGGTTGCTCTCCCTCGCCATCGTGGTTGCCCTGAGCGTCCTGGTCACCGGCAACAAACCCCCGAAGCCGAACACGGCGCCCTCGCTCGCGGCCTTGGCCGTGAAGATCGCCATCGGTGTCGCGCTGTTGCTGATCGCCCTACGACAGCGGCGGAGGATGGGCAAGCCGAAACCCCCGAAGAAGCCCCCGAAGTGGCAAACGGGCATCGACAACATGTCCCCCTGGTTCGCCATAGGACTGGCTCCGCTGACCCAGCCATGGGGGCTCGTTGCCGCCGGCGTTGCGGTGATCGTCGAGGCGAAGCTGACGTCATGGGAGAGCTATGTCGCCCTGTTCCTCTTCTGCGTTGTCGCGACCGCCGTCTATATCGCCATGGAGGTCTATGCCGGCTTCAGGCCGGAGAAGGCCCAGGCATTCCTCGGGAGCATCCGTGCATGGATCGACAGCCACACGGACCAGGTGATCATCGTGGTCTCATTGGTGCTCGGACTCTGGCTCGTCGGCAAGAGCATCTATCTGATCGTCACGTGATGTCGGGCCTCTCCTCGAGTCCGATCGGGATCCCACGGCCGGTATTCGCCGGTCTCATGCCACAACGCGCTGGAGGTGTTGCGTTCTCATGACCGTCCTTCAAGAAGTCCCACAGCTCGGGCCGATCGCCCGGTACGAGCAGGAAGTCGTCGATCGGATCACCGATTTCAACGATCCCCGCCAGGAATGGCGGCGACTCTTCTCGGAACTGTTGGGGACCTTCTTCCTGGTCCTGGTGGCCGCGGGCGGGGGGATGATGGGTCACGCCTTTCCCGGGGTGATCAGCCGCACCGCCGCAGTCGTGGCACCCGCCCTGATGGTCATGGCCATCATCTTGTTCATGGGCAAGGTGTCCGGCGCCCATTTGAATCCCGCCGTGTCAATCGCCTTCGCCTTGCGTCGGGACTTCCCGTGGTGGCGGGTGCCGGGGTATGTGCTCATGCAGCTGGCGGGGGCGACGCTCGCCGCGCTCTTCCTCCGCTCCGTCATCAACGTGTCTTCGATGTACGGGTCCAACTACCCCGCTCACGGCTACTCCAACATGGCAGCGTTCTGGATGGAGTTGATCTTGACCATGGGCCTGGTCAGCGTGATCTTGGGTACGGCGTCGGGGGCGCAGAACATCGGCATCATCGGTGCCTTCGGGGTGGGTGGCTACATCGCGCTGGCCGGTCTGTGGGGAAGCCCCATCTCGGGTGCGTCGATGAACCCGGCCCGTACGTTCGGGCCCGACCTCGTCTCGACCACCTTCACCGGCTACTGGGTCTACATCGCCGGTCCGATCGCCGGCGCCGCCCTTGCCGTCGTGATCGCTTTCGTTCTACGGGGACGGGGCGGAGGGAGGTCCGGTTCCGGCGCAGCTCAGGGAGACATCTTCACCGAGGTCTACAAGGAAGGGCAGTCCTGAGGGTTGATCGGACTGGCGACGTTTGAGGTGTCGAGAATCGAGACGGGCGACCGCCAGGCCCGTCCCGACCGTGTGAGCCTCGAATCTGAGATCGCCGAGAAGCACGCCGGTGCGTGTGAGCGGCGGACCGCCACGCGGTGATTGCCATCCGCAGGATCAGAGAATGAAGAGCATCTCCTGGTACGTCGCCAACGGCCACAGGTCGTCAGCGATCATCGTCTCCAGCAGATCGGAAGCGGCGCGCACTGCATCCATCGCGGGCAACAATCCCTTCTGCGCGTGCTCGGCATGCTTCTCCGCCGACTCGACGTCATCGTGAGCAAGTTCGGATCTGAGCACGGCAATGCCCGAGCGCAGATCGGCAATGCCCGATGACACCTCCTTGAGGGTGGTTGCATCGACCTCTACTCCGGCAATCTTGAGGCTGGCAACGTTCGTGGCCAGCTCGGTCTGGTATCGGATCGCGGCCGGCAGGATCATCGTGTTGGCGATCTCGAGACTCAGGTTTGCCTCAACGGTGATCGCCAGAATGTACTGCTCCAGGGCGATTTCGTAGCGGCTCTGCAACTCCCGATGGTTGAAGACGCCATAGCGGCTGAACAGATCCATCGACTCCTCGGTGATGAGCTCCGGAAGTGCGTCGAGGGTTGTCCTGAGGTTCGGAAGCCCGCGCACCGACGCCTCGACCTGCCACGAGTCGGCGTAGCCATCGTCATTGAACACAACGTTGCCGTGCTCGGTGATGATCTCGTGGAGCACCGTCTGCACGGCCGAGTTGAACTCCGTGCCGTCAGCGACCAGCGTCTCCAGCCGACCCGCGATGTGGTCGAGGGCTTCAGCCAAAATGGTATTGATGGTGACCATGGGCCCCGCGATGGATTGCAAGGAGCCGGGAGCTCGGAACTCGAATCGATTGCCGGTGAACGCGAAGGGGCTCGTCCGGTTGCGGTCTCCGGGGTCGGTGGGAAGCACCGGGAGGGTGTCCACCCCGATCTCAATGTGACCCTTCTCCTTGGATGACTTGGCGCCTCCGTTCGCGATCTGCTCGAACACGTCCGCCAACTGATCGCCCAGGAAGATGGAGATGATCGCTGGGGGCGCCTCGTTGGCTCCAAGCCGGTGATCATTGGTGGCGGATGCGACAGAGGCACGCAAGAGTCCGCCGTACTTGTGGACCGATCGGATCACGGCTGCACAAAAGACCAGGAACTGCGCATTGTCATGCGGAGTGTCGCCCGGGAGCAGGAGGTTTCCCTGCGTCGAGTTGCCCAACGAGAAGTTCACGTGCTTACCCGACCCGTTGATGCCCGCGAACGGCTTCTCATGGAAGAGGCATTCCATCCCGTGCTTCTGGGCCACCTTCTTGAGGGTTGTCATCAGAAGCTGCTGGTGGTCTGCCGCAACGTTTGAGCGCTCGAACATGGGGGCCAACTCGAACTGACCTGGCGCCACCTCGTTATGGCGGGTCTTGGCCGGGATGCCGAGCTTGAACAGCTCGCGCTCGGCGTCCATCATGAACGACAGGACCCTGTCGGGGATGGCCCCGAAGTAGTGATCATCGAATTCCTGCCCCTTTGGCGGCTTCGCCCCGAAGAGCGTCCGACCGGCATTCAGCAGGTCCGGACGTGAAAGGAAGAAGCTCCGGTCGATCAGGAAGTACTCCTGCTCTGCGCCGGCGAAAGACACCACCGCATCGGGGTCCTCATGCCCGAACAGGTTCAGCACACGCTCGGCTTGCTTCGCCATTGCCTGCTGGGAACGGAGCAGGGGGGTCTTGTTGTCGAGAGCTTCGCCCGTCATGGAGATGAAGACGGTCGGGATGCAAAGAGTGTTGCCGTTGGGGTTCTCGAGGACGTACGCCGGGCTGGTGGCATCCCAGCCGGTGTAACCCCGAGCCTCGAAGGTGGCTCGGAGCCCGCCGTTTGGAAAACTCGACGCGTCGGGCTCGCCCTGTGTCAGGGTCTTGCCCTGGAACTCGGCAATCGCAGAGCCGTCCCCGGCGGGCTCGAAGAAGCTGTCGTGCTTCTCGGCCGTCAGGTGGGTGAGCGGATAGAAGACGTGGGCATAGTGGGTGGCGCCTTTCTCCATCGCCCAGTCCTTCATCGCAGCGGCCACCACATCGGCGACTGTTGGATCCAGCGGCTTCGAATGCTCGATGGTGGCCATCAGGGACTTGAAAACCGGCTTGGGCAGCCGCTTCTGCATGACGGTCTTTGAGAAGACGTTGGAGCCGAACACCTCTCCGGGCTCCTCCTCCATGGTGAACACCTTCTCGGGTGGCTCGTATCCCTTCACAGCGTCGATGGCCTGCAATCTGGCCGTGCTCCCACTCATGAGATGCCTCCTCCTCGGTCGCAGTGACGGAGGCGCAGGCCGGAGATGGCGCTGCGACCCCCGTCTGCTTCGGTGACGGTACGGACGCCGCATAACGGGGGTGTTTCCGAAGAATGAACACCTCGCTGTTTCTGGATCACACCATCTCGCCGACCCTTGATGTCATGTCGATGGCGATCTGCTCACACCGGTCAGAGCCAACAGGTCGCTCTGGCGGATCCCCAGGAGGATGGCCCAGCCAGATGTGCCGGCCGGTCCCCCGTGCTCTCCATCGCTCGACGCGTGGCCCGACCAGCGCTTATCCGCTCCGCTCGGCTCACGGTGGAGCGAGGGGAGCCCTGTGAGCGCCGGCAAGGACCATGAGGAGAGTCCTTAAGAAGCTGCCCGAAAGAGCCGACCTTACAGAGGTGACATCGGTGAGCGACTTATTGGGTGCCGCTCCGACCCGAGTCGGCACATTGGAGTCCCAAGCCTTCCTTTCTGCCCTGGTCGCATCGTCGCAAGATCCCATCATTGGCAAGACGCTCGACGGCACGGTCGTCCTCTGGAATGAAGCGGCCGAGCAGCTCTACGGATACACAGGCCTCCGAGATCCTCGGGCGAAGCGTTGCCATCCTCATCCCTCCCGATCGGCCGGACGAGCTCTCCTATCTTCTGGAGCGGATTCAGTCGGGGGAGGTCGTACGAAACTTCCAAACGAAGCGGTTGCGGAAGAACGGGACGCACAGTCGATGTGGCGATCACCGTTTCCCCGGTCGTCGGATCAGATGGACTGGTACTGGGTGGCTCCGCCATTGCCCACGACCTCACCTTGTACAACCAACAGATCCTTGACCTGCGTCAGGCGCACCGGTGTGCCGACGAGGCGATCAGCACCCTCGAGACGCTGCAGTCATCAGCTCCAGTCGGCTTCGGATTCGTCGACACGGAGTTTCGCCTGACGCACCTGAACGACATGCTCGCCTCTTTTGCGGGCTCGACGACTGCGGAATTGCTCGGAAAGACCGCAGCCGACGTTGTTCCAGAGATCTGGGCCCAGGTCGAACCGATTTTTCGAAGGGTACTGACCTACGGGGACGCTGTCCGCAACATTGAGGTGACCGGAGAAGTTCCTACAGAACCCGGACATCGTCACTACTGGCTTGCGAGTTGCTTCCCCGTGCGTCTCGAGGCTGAGATCATCGGCGTCGGCATCGTGGCAGTGGACGTCACAGAAAGGCGCCAAGCCGAAGAATTCCGGTCGATCGCCATGAACCAGATGGCCGAAGGGCTCTTCACCGTCGACGCCGCCGGTCTCTTGACGTCCATCAATCATTCCGCTGTCGAGATGCTCGGCTGGACTGGCGAGGAACTGCTCGGAAAGGAGATGCGACGCTTCGTCCTGGCGGAGAACCAAGATGACCCAAGGATCGAAGAAGGGAACAAGAAGCTCTTGGAGGTTCGGTCGGCTGGTCGCCATGTCGTTTTGGACGATCACGTGTACCGCTGCAAGAACGGTTCGCTCCTTCCGGTTGCCATCTCCGCGTCACCTCTCTTCATCGGCGATACCCTCGAAGGTGCGGTCATCGTCTTCCGGGACATCTCTGGAGAGAAATCTGAGCACCTGAGGGTCTCACGTGAGTTGGCTGCTCTTTCATGGGTAGGCCGGATTCGAGAGGCCCTGGACGAGGACCGACTCGTCTTGTTCTCGCAGCCGATCGTTCCCTTGGCCGGCGGTGAGCTTCACGAGGAGCTCCTCCTGCGCATGATGGGGCGCAATGGTGAATACATTGCCCCAGGGGCCTTTCTGCCTGTGGCGGAGAAATACGGTCTCATCACCGAGATCGATCAGTGGGTGATACGGCAAGCGATCAGCCGGGCAGCAGAAGGCCACCACGTCGGAGTCAATCTGTCGGCGGAGTCCATCGTGGCACTCGATCTCGTCAGTCTGATTGCACACCAAATTGAGGAGACCGGTGCGAACCCCTCCAACATCACATTCGAGATCACCGAGACGGCCCTGATGCGGGATATCACGAAGGGCGAAGCATTCGCCCGGGGCGTCGTGGAACTGGGATGCGGCGTTTCCCTCGATGACTTCGGGACCGGTTTTGGAACCTTCACCTATTTGAAGAGGCTGCCACTCGCCTATCTGAAGATCGATCTTGAATTTGTCCGGGACCTCGTTGCGAGTTCCGCCAATCAATATGTGGTGAAGGCAATCGTCAACCTTGCACAGGGATTCGGATGTCAGACCATTGCCGAGGGTGTCGAGGACGATGCGACTCTGAGGCTCTTGCGTGATTTCGGAGTCGATTTCGCGCAGGGCTTCTACGTGGGCCGCCCGTCGCTGTGTTCGGCGAGAGCAGCGCTCACGACTCCCTGACGGATCTCGCAGGAACCGGTCAGAGAGACTCGTGAGCTGCAAGGGGGCGACGACCCAAGGCGAGGCGTCAAGCACGCTCCGAGGGCCGAGTCACCGCATCGATGAGCCGCGCAAAGTCGAGGAGATGGCGGTCGCTGAGAAAATTGGATCGAATGCGGGCCCGGGCACGGCGCCCCATGTCGGCCATCTGCTCGGGGTTTGCCAGCAGGTCGGCCAAGACGCTGCCCGAACGTGTTCAGGTCAGAAGGGTCTCGAAGCAAGACCCCGGTTCCGGGTACAACCTGGTCGACGATTCCGCCAACTGCTGAGGCGACGACTGGGCGGGCTTTCCACATGGCCTCGGCGACCGTGAGTCCGAATCCTTCTTCGAGGCTCTTCTGCACGACCACGGTCGCCTGACGCTGAATTGCATTGACCATGAGGCCATTGACCTCTACGTCGTTCATCGGCAGCCCGACAATCCGAACGGTGCTGCGCACCTTGTGCGGAAGGTTCTCCCACTGCGCCAGACAGTCGGCCAGGACGGCGGCGTCTTCGGGGTCGTCCGAAACCGATTTCACCTCCGGTCCGACGAGTGCAAGCCGCAGACCCGCCTGCCCCTCCACCATCGCGGCGAAGCCCTCGGAGCACACCCTGCATGTCCTTGAGGCGATCCCAGCGCGAGACCTGCACAACGAGGCGATCGTCCCACTGCACCGGACCCGCTCCGCCGAGCACCGAACTCGGCGAAGGAGCCGTCTCCGTCATCCCCGAACAGGCCGACTTTGACCAGCAGCCTTTGCACCCTGGCCTCGTTCAATGGTCGGTTCTTTGCGGAATACGGGTCGATCGACGGCGCGATGATATGGATCTCTGATGTCTCGAGCACCTTCGGGACAAAGCCGCGATGTGAGAACACGTAGGCCCGACAAGGCGCCAGGAAGGGCTCCAAGAAACGCCAGCCCTCCTCGGTGTGCCCATTCGTCCGCTCCGTCCCGATGTGGCACCGCCACACGACGAGGGCGCCACGCTCGGCAAGCGGAGCGGCGAGTCCCAATGTCTGCGGATCGTGCAACATGACCACATCGCCTGCGCCGATCCGATGCAGGAGGCTGTCTGCGTTCTCCTGCAAGAGGCTCTTGTAATGGTCAGCTTCAGACCGGCCCAGCGCACCGCCGTCGCCGAGGGTCCCATGCAGCCGATTGTGGAGACGCTTGGTGATGTCGAAGAATCGCTGATCGCCTCCGATCACGAGCCAGCGGACATCGATGCCGCTTCCGATTGAGTAGCCGACGATGTCACGCAACATCTCCGCCACACCGCCGCCGATGCTCGTCGAGCTGATGTTCCAAACGCGGGCTCCATCGAGAACGCGCCGGGTTTGGTCCGCAACACGGGTGAGCTCGTCGACGCGGTCCGCTCCGATGAGACGCGAGAGGCGGTGGAGCGGATGGGCGGGCTACTCCGACCTCGCGAAGCTCCGCCATGTCTTCATAATGCCCCATGGCGGCCGCAGCACACGAACTTCGACAGTGCAGGGTTCTTCTTCGTCGTCCGGAGGATCCGAGGAGTTCGCCGGGGAACCAGCACCCCGGGTGTGTGTCGCCCCGCTCCGCGGCCGGCCATCCGAGGTCAGCTGTCCGATAGTCTGTTCGGCTGTCGTCTTGCGACGGCGTCGCTCCACCAGGGGTGATCACCCCGGCGGACGTCCTACTTGCGGCCGATCACCGTCGCCAGATCGACCAGGCGGTTCGAGTATCCGGTCTCGTTGTCGTACCAACCGAGCACTTTGACCAGGTGGCCATTCGCCATCGTCAACTTGGAATCGAAGATGCAGGATGCCGAGGAACCGATGATGTCGGTCGAAACGAGATCGTCCTCGGAGTACTCGAGCAGTCCAGCCAGCCGACCTGACGACGCGGCAGCCCGGTAGGCCTCGCAAATCTCCCCGACCGTTGGGGCCTCGCGCAGGTTGGCCACGAGGTCGGTGACTGAACCATCGGGTACCGGCACACGGAGCGACAGCCCGTCCAGCCGGCCGGCCACCTCGGGAAGCACCAATCCTGTTGCCCGAGCGGCACCGGTCGTCGTCGGGATGATGTTGATGGCACCGCCGCGAGAGCGCCGCGGGTCCTTGTGAAGGGAATCCACCAAGCGCTGATCGCCGGTATAGGCGTGAACCGTCGTCATCAGGCCTTCTTCGATGCCAAAGGCGCCGTCGAGCACCTTGGCCAGGACGGCGAGGCAGTTCGTCGTGCACGAGGCGTTGGAGATCACGAAATCCTGTTCCGGATCGAACGTCTCCTCATTGACGCCCATCACGAGCGTGGCGTCGACATCCTTGGCGGGAGCCGAGATGATGACCCGCGTCGCCCCGGCCCGAATGTGGGCGGCGGCCTTGTCACGGCTCGTGAGCCTCCCGGTGCACTCGAACACAACGTCAACGCCCAGCTCCCGCCAGGGCAGATCCTCCGGGTTCGATTCCATGAGCATGTTGACGGCCATGGGGCCGACCATCATTTTGGCGTGTTCGAGGGTGACCGGAACCGGAAAGCGCCCGTGCACCGAGTCGCGAGAAAGAAGCCGCACCAGCGCCTCGGGGTCTCCCAGATCATTGACGGCGACCACTTCGACCGATCCGGGCGACAGCAGCGCTGCCCGGAGCAACGCCCGCCCCGTACGACCGAATCCGTTGATAGCAACCCTCACCGACATGCGTCAATACCTCCGCCCGTTCAGGGCACTCGTGACCCGCACCCCGATGATCCATTGGAGGCGGGCCATGTGCGTAGTGCCATGGGTCCCACGGGGCAGGGACCTTTGGCACTAGTTCGGCCGCCCTGCCTCTGGAGCAGCCTGGAGTTGTGTTCGAAGTGCGACTGCACGGCAGGGGCGGCCAAGGCGTTGTCACGGCAGCAGACCTGCTGGCGCTCGCGGCTTTCGAGGAGGGTCGGCACGCGCAGTCGTTCCCCAGCTTCGGCTCGGAGCGCACCGGCGCCCCGGTGGTGGCGTATTGCCGACTGAGCGAGCGAGACATCCGCACCCGCGAGCCAGTCGTCGCCCCGGACTGCGTCATCGTCATCGACCCGACGCTGGTGCACCAGGTCGACCTCTTCGCGGGGCTGCGCCCCAACGGATACGTACTGGTCAACTCGACGAAGACATTGGATGGACTCGGACTGGGGCGCCTGCTGGACGAATTCGACACGTCCCATCTGCTGACCGCGCCCGCGACCGAAGTCGCACGACGCCAGATCGGCAGGCCGCTACCAAACGCAGCCCTGATCGGGGGCTTCGCCGCCTTGACGGCAAGCGTGACAATCGGTGCTGTCGGCACGGCCATCCGGGAGCGATTCCGTAAGGACTCCAGTCTGGCGGAGCGGAACGTCGCTGCCGCGACAGAGACCTACCACTATGTCCGTCAAGCCATGGTGCTCAGCGGACAGGGGGTGCTCGGTGTTCCGGCAGATTGAAGGCTCCAGGGCTGTGGCGGAAACGGTGGCGCTTTGCCGCCCTGAGGTCGTGTGCGCGTACCCGATCTCACCCCAGACCCACATCATCGAGGCGATCGGTGCACTCGTGAAGACGGGCGAGCTGGCGCCCTGTGAATTCATCAACGTCGAATCGGAATTCGCTGCAATGTCGGTCTCGATCGGCGCCTCGGCGACCGGCGCCCGGGCATTCACTGCCACCGCCAGCCAAGGGCTCCTCTTCATGATGGAGGCGCTCTACAACGCCGGCGGGCTCGGGTTGCCGATCGTCATGACGCTGGCCAACCGTGCCGTCGGTGCACCCATCAACATCTGGAACGATCACAGCGACGCCATGGCCGCCCGCGATGCCGGCTGGATCCAGCTCTTCGCCGAGACGAACCAGGAGGCCGCTGACCTGCATATCCTGGCCTTCAGGCTCGGTGAGGAGCTCTCCGTCCCGGTGATGGTGTGCATGGACGGATTCATCCTCACCCATGCCACCGAGCAGGTCGATATGCCGGACCAGAAGCAGGTGGACGACGTTCCTCCCTCCATTCGAGCCACGCCAGCTCCTCAGTCCCGACGACCCGTACTCCATCGGCGCCATGGTCGGTCCGGATGCGTTCACAGAGGTCCGGTACCTGGCCCACGCTCGGCAGCGGCAGGCGCTCGAGCGCATTCCCGAATTGAGTGCCGAGTTCGCCGAGGCCTTCGGGCGAGACTCGGGCGGACTCCTCCATCCGTATCGCAGCATGGACGCCGATGTGGTCGTGGTCGCCATGGGGTCCGTGCTGGGCACCATCAAGGACGTCGTCG
The DNA here is from genome assembly GCA_963755445.1 of uncultured Acidimicrobiaceae bacterium. Classification (GTDB taxonomy): domain Bacteria; phylum Actinomycetota; class Acidimicrobiia; order Acidimicrobiales; family RAAP-2; genus Bog-473. The sequence goes on from CAVWJQ010000007.1 coordinate 271,577, forward strand.
ACACGCAACGTGACGCGGGGCTACGTATCGGGGCTCTCGGCATCACGTCCTTTCGGCCTTTCCCGATGGACGCCGTACGAGCAGCCCTGCACGGAGCCCGCCAGGTCGTCGTGGTGGAGAAGTCATTCAGCGCCGGCTTCGGCGGCGTCCTGTCGACCGACGTGGCCATGGCCCTGAGCGGGCTTCCGGTATCCGTGGCGACCGTCGTCGCAGGCCTCGGAGGCCGGATCATCACGAAGACATCGTTACAACGGGTCTTTGCTGCGGCCGCCAGAGGCGAAGCTTCCCGCAGCTGACCTTCCTCGACCTCAACGAGAAGCTCGTCGAGGGAGAACTTGGCGCGCATCGCGCAGCGGCGCCGCTCGGGCCCGACGGCAGAGAACATCTTGCGCGACCTCGGCACCGTGGCTTCGGGGATCGGCTGATGGCGGTCCGCTTCTACCAGGTCGGCAGCTTTGCCGTCGGGAATCGGCTGGCGAACCGGGCCGATCGTACGATCCAGTCCGAGGCGGGGCGCTCGAACTCACTCACGTCAGGCCACCGGGCCTGTCAGGGCTGTGGCGAAGCGCTGGGCGCGCGCTACGCCCTCGACGCCGCCATGCGGGCCACCGGGGGGCAGATGGTCGCGGTCAACGCAACCGGCTGCCTCGAGGTGTTCTCCACCCCGTACCCCGAGACGTCGTGGCAGATCGCGTGGCTGCACTCGCTGTTCGGGAACGCACCTGCGGTCGCGACCGGCGTCGCCGCCGCGCTCCGCGTGAAAGGCAAAACGGAGACGAGGGTGATCGGGCAAGCCGGCGACGGCGGGACGGTCGATATCGGGTTCGGGTGCCTTTCGGGCATGTTCGAGCGCAACGACGACGTCCTGTTCATCTGCTACGACAACGAGGCCTACATGAACACCGGCGTGCAGCGGTCGGGGGCGACCCCGCCGGCGGCGCGCACTGCGACGACCGAGGCGGTCGGATCCCACCCTGGGAACCCGTTCGGACAGGGCAAGAACATGCCCGTCCTGGCCATGGCGCACCACATTCCCTACGTGGCCACCGCCACCGTGGCCGACCTGCACGACCTCGAGGCGAAGGTGACCCGGGCCATGTCGATCCGCGGCGCCCGCTACATCCACATCCTCGTGCCATGCCCTCTCGGATGGGTGAGCGCCTCGAGCGACACCGTGCGGATCGCCCGCCTCGCCACCCAGAGCGGCTTCTTTCCCGTCTTCGAGGCCGAGTACGGCGAGGTGACCGGCGTCACGACGATCCGCCGGCAGGTACCCGTCACCGAGTACCTGCGCCCGCAAGGCCGCTTCGCCCATCTCTTCGACCGGGAGGGGAACCCGGCGCAGCCCGATGTCCTCGACGCGCTCCAGGCGATGGCCGACGACAACATCCGCCACTACGGGCTCTTGGACGAGACCGACGAGGTGCCGGCCTGATGGACAAGCCCTTCGCCATCACCCTCGAGGTGGGGTCGAGCCTCGCCAACAAGACCGGCAGCTGGCGGACCGAGCGGCCGGTGTACGTGGACCGGCTCCCCCCCTGCAACGACGCCTGCCCCGCCGGCGAGGACATCCAGCGTTGGTTGTACCTGGCCGAGGACGGCTCCTACGAGTCCGCATGGCGCGAGATCCTGCGGGTCAACCCCTTTCCCGCCGTCATGGGTCGAGCGTGTTTCCACCCCTGCCAAACCGCCTGCAACCGGGCCACCATCGACGAGGCAGTCGGCATCAATGCCATTGAGCGCTTCCTGGGCGACCGGGCCCTGGCGGAGGGCTGGCTGCCCGATTCGGTACCGCCTCCAACCGGACGCCGCGTCCTTGTGGTCGGATCCGGCCCCGGCGGCATGACCGCCGCCTACCACCTCCGCCGTCTCGGGCATGACGTCGTCGTCTACGAGTCGTCACCGCTCCCAGGTGGGATGATGCGTTACGGAATACCCGCCTACCGCCTGCCACGGGAGGTGGTGGCGGCAGAAATCGACCGCATCGTCGCCCTCGGCGTCGACATCCGCTGTGGGACGCCGGTGGACGACCTGGAAGCCACCCTGGCGTCCGGCGGGTTTGACGCCGCCTTCCTGGCCGTTGGCGCCCAGCGCGGGCGGCACGCTGACATCCCGTCCGGAGACTCGGCGCGCATCCTCGATGCAGTGGATCTGTTGCGGGGTCCCGACGGCGCCGAGACGGCAGTCGCTGGGCCGACGGGTGACCGTCTACGGCGGGGGCGACACCGCGATGGATGCCGCTCGGACCGCTCGCCGCCTGGGCGCGGAGGAGACAGTCGTCGTCTATCGGCGGACCACGGAACAGATGCCGGCCAACCTTGAAGAGGTCGCAGACGCGGTGGCCGAAGGGGTACAGCTCAAGTGGCTCTCCACGATCGTCAACGACGACGGCGGGACATTGACCATCGAGCACATGGAGCTCGATGAAGCAGGCTTCCCCCGGCCCACCGGCCAGTTCGAAGAACTGCGGTCCGACGCGCTGGTGTTGGCGCTGGGCCAGGAGGCCGATCTCTCGTTCCTGTCCTCCATGCCCGACGTGCGACCAGAAGATGGCCTGATCCCAGTGGGTCCGGACTTCATGTCCGCCCGTCCTGGCGTGTTCGCCGGTGGCGACATGGTGGCCGGTGCCCGGACGCTCACCGACGCCATCGGCCACGGCAGGAAAGCGGCTCGGGCCATCGACGCCTGGTTGAACGGCCGCGCTCTGGAACGTCCGGCGCGACACCCCCTCGCCGCGGCGGCCGATCTCAACACCTGGTATTTCGCCGACGCCCCCAAATCGGTACGACCTCGGCTCGAGGCAGCTCGACGCACCTCGACGTTCGATGAGGTCGTCGGGGGCCTCGACGACTCGACGGCCCTCTACGAGGCGAGGCGGTGCCTGTCGTGCGGCAACTGCTTCCAATGCGACAACTGCTTCGGGGTGTGCCCGGACAACGCCGTCCACAAGGTCGACGAGGCCCACGGCTACGCCTTCGACTACGACTTCTGCAAGGGTTGCGGACTGTGTGTCCAAGAGTGCCCCTGCGGGGCGATCGAGATGGTGCCCGAGGAGATCTGACTCGGGCTCCCACAGCCGGGCGCAGCAGCGTCGCCGCGGCTCCCCCGGCTAGCGCCGGCGACGCGGTCCGATGGGCTTGCGGGGTGTCACTCCCCCACTCACGGGACGGCCGGGCACCGTCGCCTCGAGCAGCATCCGCCACTCCGCCTGGGCGACCTGCGTGCGAACTGCCCCGACGGCATCGGGATTCACCGAAATTGACGTGATTCCCTGCCGCACGAGGTACTCGGCGAACGCCGGCCTGTTCGAGGGTGCCTGTCCGCACAGCGACGACGTGATCCCCGCCTCCTTGGCGCCACCGATGATGCGGCCGATGGTGTCGAGGACCGCCGGGTCGGCCTCGTCGAAGACATCGGCGCATATCTGCGAGTCCCTGTCGACACCGAGCACCAGCTGTGTCAGGTCGTTGCTGCCGATGGAGACCCCGGTGATCCCCATGGAGGCATAGGTCGGGATCCAGTACGCCACCGAAGGAACTTCGGCCATCACCCATACCGGGAGTGAGCCCGCCACCGGAGAATCGTCGATCACCTCCATGCAGGCTTCCAGCTCCCAGGCCGTACGCACGAAAGGAATCATGAGCACGACATTGGCGGTTTCCTCCAGAACCCGAGCCAGGACGTCCAGCTCCAGACGGAAGAGGTCGGGCTCACGCACGTAGCGGAAGCAGCCCCGGTACCCGATCATGGGATTGTCCTCACTGGGTTCGAATTTCTCTCCGCCCTCGAGATGAGCGAACTCGTTGGACCGGAAGTCGATGCTCCGGTACACCACCGGACGAGGCTCGAAAGCCCGCGTGATGTGCAGAAGCGACTTGGCCATGCTGTCGACGAAGCTCTTCTCGCTCGCCGCGCTCGAGCAGCCGCCGTGGGTGCACCCCGCCCAGGGCGTCGGTGACCATGAACTCGGCTCGAAGCAGGCCGACGCCGTCCACGGGCAGGGCTGCCACCTCTTCCGCGTGTTCGGCGAAAGCAAGATTCACGTAGATCCTGGTGGCGATGACCCCAGGGGCGCCCTCCTGCCGACTCGGGCTCGGCTCGGACACTGCGTGTGGCTGCGGCCGCGGCGCCCTCGGTCACCACGCCCTTGGCGCCGTCGACCGTCACGAGCTCGCCGTCGCGTAGGACAGTGGTGGCATTGCGGGCACCGACCACTGCGGGCACGCCGAGCTCACGCGACACGATGGCCGCGTGGCACGTCATTCCCCCGCCATCCGTCACCACGGCTGCCGCACGGCGCATGGTCGGAACCCAGTCCGGGCTCGTCATGGGAGCAACGAGGACCTCGCCATTTTGCAGCTCGTGACCTTCGTCGGGCGAGCGCAGGACCCTCACCACACCAGATGCCCTGCCCGCGGAGGCCGCCAGCCCCTGAACCAGGATCGCTCCCCCCTCTCCGGCCCTGGTGGGCGCATCCCCGCCGACCGCCGTCACCGGTCGGGACTGCACCAAAAAGGTCCTACCGCCGGCCATAGCCCATTCCGTGTCCTGCGGGGAGCCGTACTGCTGTTCGACGACGAGACCCAGGCGGGCCACCTCAACCACTTCGTCGTCGTCGAGCACTCGGCGACCGCCTTCATCCGAGTCCAGGTCGATGCGCTGGTCCTCGCCATCAGGCCCGCGCACGATCTTGAAGTGCTGCGTGCCGACCCGGACGTGGAGGAGACGAAGACCGTTCTTGTCGACCACGTAGGTATCGGGCTCGACCATCCCGCTGACCACGACCTCGCCCTGCCCAAAGGCAGCTTCGATCACGATGTGACCGGTCTCCCCGGTCGAAGGATCGAGCGTGAACATGACACCCGAGCGCTCGGAGGGGACCATCTCCTGCACCACGACAGCGATGGCAGGCTCGGCCGTGAGGCTCTTGTCGCCGCGATAGAAGATGGACCGGGCGCCCCAGAGAGAGGCCCAACAATCCACCAGGCGGGCCAAGACCTCATCCTCACCGGCGACGTTCGTGAACGTCTCGTTCATCCCGGCAAAGGACGTGCCTTCGGCGTCCTCGCCGATGCCGGACGAACGCACGGCCACGCGGACATGGTCGCCAAGGCGCTCATAGGCGGAAACCACTGCGGTTGCGAGTTCGTCGGGGATACGGACCGAGTGCACGAGGTCCTTCGCCTCAGCGGCCAATCGATCGAGATCGTCTTGGGATGCCGTGCGTGCCTCCGCCAGAATCGCCGACAAGCGCTCACGCACACCGGCCCGGGCCAGCGTGTCGAGATAGGCCTCCCCCGTGACAACGAACCCCGGCGGGACGGGAAGCCCGCCCGCGGTCAGCTCCCCGAGGTTGGCACCCTTGCCGCCGACCGACCCCGCATCGCCGAGTCGGATGTCCTCGAACCATCGAACCGCTTGCATGCCACTCTCTCTTCGGCTTGAGAATCAATGAACGCTCTCCATCGTCCCTGACTCCAGGTCATTTCCGATAGGGACCAATGTCCCTGTTTGCAATGAAGGCGTTTTGTGAGACTGTCCGGGTGAAGACGATGACGTTTCGAGAGGTCGTGGAACGGCTGCGTGCGGTCGGACCGGAAGAGCCGCGGGTCGTCATCTCGGGGAACTCGGCCAACCCCGTGACCTTGATCGAAGCCCTGCTTGCCGCCCGGGAGCGATGCCGCGTCTTCCAGCTGAATGCTCACGACAGCTTCACTGCCAACCCGGACTACATCACTGAGACACCCTTTGTCGGACCGGGCATGCGCCACGACTCCATGCTCGACTATCTGCCCATGCGGCTGTCGCTGGTCCCCCGGCTGTTCAGCACGGTACGACCGGTCGACGTGGTGCTGATCCACACTTCATTGCCGCGCGATGGCAAGGTGTCCCTCGGAATCGAAGTCAACATCCTCCCCGCGGCCATTGAGCAGGCCCGCGCCCGGGGCGGACTCGTGATCGCCCAAATGAACCCGCGTATGCCCTATACGTTCGGGGACGGAGAAATCCCGCTCGAGTTGATTGACGCCGCGCTCGAGGTCGATACACCCCTGATGTCGCCCCTTGTCGGGCCCGTCGACGATGATGCGCGTCTCATCGGAGAGCGCGTCGCAGGGTTCGCCGAAGACGGGTCCACGCTGCAGCTGGGCATCGGGGAGATCCCGACCGTGGCCGCCACCATGATGTCGGGCCTGCGGAATCTGCGAGTCTGGTCGGAAATGATCAGCGACGGCGTGCTCGCGCTCCACCGAGCCGGCGCGCTCGATCCCGAGCAACCGGTGACGAGCTCCTTTCTCATCGGTTCTCCCGAGCTCTACGAGTGGGCCCACTGCAACGAGCGTCTCCGGATGCGACGTACCGAGACGGTCAACGACCCGTCGCACATCGCCGCGCAGAGAGCGGTGCTTTCCGTCAACGCGGCGATGCAGGTCGACCTGTTCGCCCAGTCGAACGCCAGCTTCATCAACAAGCGGATCCACTCGGGATTCGGCGGCCAGCCTGACTTCGTGACCGGAGCTCTGCACTCGCCCGGGGGGCACGCCATCATCGCCCTGCGCTCCTGGCACCAGAAGACCGACGCCTCCACCGTGGTTCCGCTCCTCGACAACCCGGTCACCTCGTTCCAGCACTCGGCCATAGTGAGCGAGCACGGGTGTGCCGACGCTCTTCGGCCACTCGCAGCACGCGCAGGCCAAATTGATCATCCACGAAGTGGCCGACCCCCGGGCTCGGCCGGAGCTCGAGGCGGCAGCGGGACGCCTCGGCCTGCTCAGGGAGGTCGACTGACTGCCCGATCGGCTGTCCGCGGCAGAGCCGCAGAGGTCGGCGTCCATGCAGGCGAATGGAGGCCCTGGAGGACCAAAGTCCCTATGACGTGACCGATGGGTCCCTAGCGCAGCACCTCGCCCTCCGAGTCTCATGGAGGCATGGCCCAGTACGAAGTGCTTTGCGTCGGGGATACGGCGACGGACGTCTTCATCCGGCTATCCGATGCTCATATCCGGACCTGGAACGACCACGAAGGACATTGGCTCGACCTCCCCTACGGGGGCAAGGTTCCCTTCGACTACGCGCACACTGTGGAGGCCGGCGGGAACGCGGCAAACGCAGCGGTTGGCTTGGCTCGGCTCGGGGTCCGGACCGCCTTGGCCTCACATGTCGGGGACGACCCCACCGGACACGCCATGCAGGCGGCCCTCCAGCGAGAAGGTGTGGACACCCATCTGATGCGCTTGGACCCCGCACACCCGAGCAACCGGAGCTTCGTGCTCTGGTACCACCAGGATCGGACGATCCTCGTCCACCACGAATCCTACGACTATCACTGGCCCCATCTGAGTCCTCGCGAGGTACCCGCATGGGTGTACCTGAGCTCCGTCGGATCCGAGGCGACCGACTACTACAACCAGTTGCTGAAATGGCTCGACGAAGAGCCGGCCGTGCGCCTGGTGTTCCAGCCCGGCACAATGCAGATCAGCCAGGGGGTCGAAGTACTCCGGGGAATCTACCGCCGGACAGAGATCTTGATCTGCAACCGCGAGGAGGCCGTCGAGATCGGCGGGGCAGATCACGGCGACCTTGCGGCCATCCTCGATTCCCTGTACGCGACTCGGACCGCAACTCGTTGTGGTCACGGACGGTCCGGACGGTGCCTACGCCTTCGATGGGTCCCGACGGCTCCGCGTGTCGTCCTACCCGGACCCGTCGCCGCCCAGGGAGCGCACTGGTGCTGGGGACGCGTTCTCTTCGACGTTCGTCGCCGCACTCGTGAAGGGTCACTCGGTCGAAGAAGCGCTCGAATGGGCGCCGGTCAACGCGATGAGGGTCGTCCAGGATGTGGGTGCACAAGCGGGACTGCTCGACGAGCAGAATCTCCTCCTCGAGCGCAAGGCCGCGCCCGAGTGGTACGGCGTGACGCAATGGTGAGCCAGACAGAAGCCACTCGTTCTTGCGGCTGACATCGGTGGCACACACATGCGAGCCGCGCTCGTTGAGCACAATGGAGACGTCGCCGGTCACGCTGGCGCGGCTGGATGGCTGGCCGCGACCTCATGCACTTCCGAATGGGACTCAGGTCCCTATTGATGCCGACGGATCGATGGGATCATTGAGCACGTATCCGAATGGAGATTCGGGTCTTGGGTTCGAATGGGACGGCCGAAGCCGGGTCGTGAGAAAGAGGGAGATCTGATGAGGGCGCTGCGACTCCTGGAGTGGAAGTCCGACCCAGTTCTGATGGAAGTGGGCGACCCCGCCCCAGGTCCAGAGCAAGTGGTTGTCCGAGTCGGAGGCGCGGGTGCGTGCCACTCTGACCTGCACCTCATGCGCGAGTTCGAAGGAGGCGTGCTGCCGTGGGGCCCTCCGTTCACACTCGGGCACGAGAACGCAGGGTGGGTCCATGCACTCGGCTCGGGCGTCACCGACCTCGAGGTAGGCCAACCCGTCGCGGTGTACGGGCCTTGGGGATGCGGAACGTGCGCGCGTTGCCAGCTCGGCATCGAGACATACTGCGAAAATCCCGCAGAGGCTCCGGTGCCCATGGGGGGCGGAGGCCTCGGCTGGGACGGGGGCATGGCCGAGTTCATGCTCGTCCCGTCTTCTCGCTTTCTCGTTCCGCTCCCGGAGGGTCTCGATCCCGTTTCCGCGGCTCCACTCACCGATGCCGGTCTCACCCCGTATCACGCAGTGCGGCGCAGCTGGCACAAGCTGGCGCCCGGGGCGACGGCCGTCGTCATCGGGGTCGGCGGACTCGGGCACGTGGCGATCCAAATTCTCAAGGCGACAACCGCCGCGCGGATCATCGCCGTGGATCACCCGAGAAGAAGCTCTCGCACTTGCAACCGCGAACGGAGCCGACCTCGCTCTTACGCCCAGCGGTGGTGCGGCAGATGAGATCCGTGCCGCCACCGCCGGCCACGGGGCCGATGTGGTCCTGGACTTCGTCGGCTCAGAGTCCACCTTGGCCCTCGGGGCGGCCGCCACGCGCATGCTCGGCGATCTGACCATTGTTGGTATCGCCGGGGGCACGCTTCCGGTGTCATTCTTCTCAGTGCCCTACGAAGTCTCCATTCAGACGACCTACTGGGGCAGCCGTCCCGAACTGGTCGAGGTCCTCGACTTGGCGGCTCGAGGCCTGCTGCGGCCCAAGGTCACCACCTTCACCTTGGACACCGCTATGGATGCCTACACAGCCATGGAGGCAGGGCACCTCGAGGGCCGAGCGGTGATCGTGCCGTGACGGACCTCAAGACCAGGACCGGCTGAATCTCCGGACGGTGCTGGCCATCGCCGATCTGGATCAGGATCTGAAAGAGACGTCAGTTCGCGTCGGTCACGGTGACAGTCGCTCGATCCTCCAGTTCCCAGACTGAACGCGTGTAGCGAAGTCGATCGTGCAAGCGGTCCGCTCCCTCTTCCCACAATTCGACCACATCAGGCTGGATCCGGTAACCACCCCATCGAAGGGGACGCGGTGGCCCCGAATCGTCGGGAGACGCTTCGGCCAGCTTGGCCACCTCCTCTTCGAGCACCGCTCGACTGACGATGACCTGGCTCTGGTGGCTTGCGACTGCGCTCCGACGAGAAGCCTGGCGGCCGAGACTTCCAATAGGCGTCCGACAACGATGCTTCGACCACCTCCACTGCGCCCGTCACCCGGATCTGTCGGTGCACCGGCTTGAACCAATGGAAGAGGGCAGCGGCAAACGGATTCGCCTTCAACTCCTGACCCTTGCCGCTCTCCTGGTCGGTGTAGAAGACCAGGCCTCGGTGATCGACACCTCGGAGGAGGACCATTCTGGAGGACGGGCGACCCTCGGGCGTGGCTGTGGCTACTGCCATCGCCTCGGGCATGGGTTCGCCGGCTCTTCGCGCATCCTCGAGCCACGAGGAAAGCTGAGTCATCGGATCTGGATCGACGGATGCTTCTTCCACTGCCCCAGTCTGCTCGCTCGCGGGCGATCTGGACTCGACAGGGCACGGACGAACCCGCCTGAGTCCCCGAGCCATGCGGACCGCCTGACTGCAGAGGACCGAGATCGATGCCATTCGTGACAGAACCTCCCGCTTAGAGCATCAACGCGCTGTCCCCGGTCTTTTCCCGATCGACGGTCTCCTGTAGACAGTCCCCCATGCCTGTACCGGCCGGCCTCGAGCACCGATGTTCCGCCCTCTTCCGCTCCCACCAGGTGCAGGACTTCGGCGGAACCTTCCACGTGCCCGACGTCGACCGCTACCCCGCCCTCTTCGCCTGGGACAGTGGGTATCACGCCTTGTCGCTCCTCCACCTTGAGCCCGAGGCCGCGATCGAGGAGCTGACAACCCTCTACCGGGCAAATCGCCTGCCCGACGGGCTGCTGTCGCATCAGCGCTATATCCCCGGAGCGGAGGAGCACCAGCAGTTCATTGAGAGCCTCTTCGGCCCGATGTTCGACGGAGATCGCACGCCGTTCATCGATCCTCCCACGGCTGCGTACGCAGCGGCTCGACTGTCGCTTGCCCTCGGAGCGCCCGCTGACCGCTTACTGGACGAGGCTGTTTCTCATTTGCGCGCTCTGGCCCGGCAGCGGACGGTGGACGGTCGGTCGCTGCCAGCCGTGCTGCACCCCTTCGAAACCGGGACCGAAGGGAGCGCCCTCATGCAAGGTTTGCTCCCCGGCGGCCTGGGTGGCTCCCTGGCCCGATTCAAAGAGCTCACGATTTCGGCTCGCTCAGCCGGAATGGCACCTGAGGCGGCCCTGGCCGCGGGCCACGGATTCGTGGTGTACGACCCCACCGTGTGCGGTTGGTACTTGTTGGCCCTCGAGGAAGTCGCGGCGGCTTGCCGGGCCCGAAGTCGTGTCGCAGAGGCCGTCGAGGCCGAGGCCACCGCAGAGCCGCGTCGCCCAGCGATCTGGAAGCGTTGCTCTGGTGGGAAGAAGGACGAATCTTCGTCGGCTATGACATCACCCGATCGCGACAGCTCCAAGGCATCGGTGCCATGGGATTGATCCCTTGTGCCAGCCGGGGCTTGGCGGAATCGGGCCTGTCCCAACGGGCCGCCGATCGCCACCTCCGTCTGGGCGGCCCCATGTGGGGTCCCCACGGCTTCTCGGCCGGCGCCATTGCCCCCGAGAACGAGCTCGACGCCTACGTTCAGTGGGACGGCAACGCCGTCTGGGGCGCCACGGCGTACTGGGCCTATCTCGTGGCGGCCCGGCTTGGCCGGTGGCCCGAGGCCCGTCGTCTCCGTGACCAACTCATCGCCCTGATCAACGCGCACGGCTTTCGGGAATTCTACGACGCACTGACCGGTCGGCCTGGCGGGGCGGGGGCGGGATCCGGCTTCACGTGGCCAGCCCTGGCCCTGGACATGACGGTCCCGCCGGAAGACAGCGCCTCACCAGCGCGTTATCGGACTCGCGCAGGGGAGTCCGAGAACAGCACATCGTCATCTGACGAGTAAGTGACCCGAGATACACCGGATCGAAGGTGAAGACCAGACACAGGCCGAAGGAGTGCCTGGGCGGTGAGATTGCATTTCGATGCTCAGGAGCGCATTTTGATCCGCCACGATCCTGGCTCCATGATCAATCGTCGATGAGGACCGGCCTGGTCCACATCCCCGCCCTGGTAGGCGACATCACCTTGCCACAGGGCCAACATCACATTGCCGTGCGTACGGATACGCGTGGCAAACCGCTCCGGAACTCGCGACCGGGCGGCAGCGATGGCTGCTTGCGCGTCGGTCTGGTCCCTGAGCCACCACAAGCTTGCAAACGTGGGAGGCGCCATGTCCATTTGCGCGGTGTTGACGCGGTCTATCGCAGCGGCCGGCGCCAGCCACTCGGACTGGTGGATCTCCATCTGGTCGACCACAACGACGTCGCCGTTGCCCGACACCTCGGTGAGAAAGAACCACGTTGAAAACCGCTTTGCGGCGCCAGGCGGGGGAACCCAGAACGAGAAGGGAACCAGCTCGGAGGGTTCAAGGTCGAGCGAGGCCTCTTCGGCTGCTTCGCGGACGGCCGCGACTCGGGCTGCCTCCATCTCGACATCAGCGCCATTACCGACGGCGCCGTCGGCATCAACCAGGTCAACCCGACCGCCCGGAAAGACCCACATGTTCCCGAACTGGCCCCGGGAGTTGCGCTTCAGCAACAGGACCTCCACGCCGGTCGGACTCTGCCGCAGAGGAATCACCGTGGCCGCTGGGATCAGTGCTTCTGACACGGGACCATGAACGTCTCCGGCCGACTTGCCTCCGCCCCCTCCGCTGCCATCGCTCAGCATTCAAAGACAGTACTTCTGAGCGAATTGAACTCTTGGCCGCGCCCGTGACTCCAGCCTTGTCCCGTACTGGGAGCGAATGGGCAGTGATAGGCAGAACAATGAACTGAACCAGCGACCTGGATCACATCGGCCCAGCTAGAGGACGACTTCTCGAGAGCGGGAGACGGGATTCGAACCCGCGATCCTCATCTTGGCAAGGTGTGCGGGCTTCATGCTCCGAGGTGTCGTTGGGTCCTTCAGGTGCAATTCCGTCCGGCCAGTCTCCATCTCTTCTGCTGAGATCAGCGTTGTAGTGGAGCCGGCTACGACAACAACCGGCAAGAGGCGACGCTCAACGAAACAACCATCGCCAGCAATGGCTCACCTCCTTCCGCATCTCCGGTTGCCAACCGTCTACCCTGGCGCCAGCAGAGCGGAAACCGGAGGAGGCGAGGCTTGGCGGTCACCGAGACCATCACGGTCCTGTTCACCGACCTGGTCGGTTCAACCGAGATCAGCTACGAGATCAGCCCGGACGCCGCTGACGAGCTGCTCCGGGCGCACTTCTCGGTGCTGCGTAAAGCCATCGCCGGCTCGGGAGGGGTCGAAGTGAAGGGCCTCGGCGACGGGGTCATGGTCGTATTCCGCAGCACTTCCGCCGCCCTGTCGTGCGCCGTCGCGATGCAACAAGCCGTCTACCGGGACAATGTCGGCGCCCGCCACCAGCTCGGGCTACGCGTAGGACTCAGCGGCGGAGAGGCGACAATGGAATCCAACGACTACTACGGAGACCCGGTGATAGAGGCGGCTCGGCTCTGTGCCCTGGCCGATGCCGGCCAGATCCTGGCCGCGGACGCCGTCCGGGTGATGAGCGGCCGGCGCAGTCCTTACCTCTTCGAGCGGATCGGTGCGGTTGAGTTGAAAGGCCTTCCGGAGCCGGTGGAGGTCCTCGACGTCCGGTGGGAGCCGCTCGAGGAAGTCGCAGCCGAGGACGGAGTGCCGCTCCCGGCGCGCCTGACGCACGTGCCGCTCACCGGAGTCGTCGCCCGCGAGACCGACGAGGCACGACTGACCGGCGCCTACAAGCATGGCGGCATCCGGTGAAGGGCGTGCTGTGGTCCTCGTGTCGGGTGACGCCGGAGTCGGCAAGACGACACTCGTTGCCGCGGCCGCCCGGAGCGCCGCCAAGGAAGGTGCCTGCGTACTCCTGGGACGTTGCCAGGAAGACGTCAGCGCGACCCTATTCGCCCTTCGCCGAGGCGCTGCACCATTACGTGGCGCATGCACCCGAGCACGTGCTTCGAGCCCACGTCGAGACCCACGGCGGCGCTATCGCGTCGATGGTCCCCGCGCTCGTTCAACGACTGGGGGATGTTCCGGCACCGACGAGCGGCGGATCCCGATACCGAGCGCTACCTCCTCTACGGGGCGGTGGCGGGCCTTCTGACCGCCGCCTCCGCCGTCCAACCAACCGTTCTCGTGCTGGACGACTTGCAATGGTCGGATAGTCAGAGCCTCCAACTCCTGCGTCATGTCGTCACCACCGTCGAGTCGGCACGGCTACTCGTGCTCGGGACGTTTCGGGACACGCGAGCTCTCGCCCTCCAACACGCTCCGTGATCTCCTCGGTGCCCTGCAGCGCGAACCAAATATCAGTCGGATTGAGTTGAAGGGCTTCGATGACTCAGGCGTGCTCGCATTCATGGAAGCTGCAGCAGGGCAACGCCTCGAGGAGGCCGCGACGGATCTCGCCCATGCGCTCTGCCTTGAAACCGAAGGCAATCCGTTCTTCGTCGGAGAGGTGTTGCGGAGTCTGATGGAGACCGGCGCCATCTATCAGGACGATCATGGCCGTTGGACGGCGGCGGCGGAAATGTCCGAGATGGTGCTACCCGACAGCGTGCGAGAAGTCATTTCCGCCCGCGTCCGCCGGCTCGGTGCACAAGCTGGTCGGGTTCTTTCCATGGCAGCGGTCATCGGACGGGACTTCGACTTCGACTTGCTCGACGCCGTGACCGACCCCGGCGAGGAGGACGTGCTCGACATCCTCGATGCAGCGAGCGACATCGCGCTCGTGCGCGAGGTTCCTGACGTACCGGGGCGCTACAGCTTCTCGCACGCTTTGACGCAGCACACGCTGTACCAGGGCCTGCCGGCGATTCGGCGAGCCCGGGCCCATCAGAGGGTGGCCGAGGCGATTGAGGCGACCGTCAGCCAAACACCGGGCAGGCGGGTGGATGAACTGGCCCACCACTGGTTCAGCGCCAGCCAACCAGCCAACGCGGCCAAGGCCATCGAATACGCCCGACAGGCAGGCGAGACCGCCTTGGCCGCCCTGGCCCCCGACGATGCGGTCCGGTATTTCTCCCAGGCGCTCCGCCTGGCGGAAACAGTGCCCGAGGACGACCCCATGGTCGGCTGTGACCTGCGCTTGGCCCTGGGCGAGGCAGAACGCCAGGCCGGGTTGCCGGGCTTCCGCGAGACCTTTCTCGACGCCGCACACCGAGCCCAAGAGCTCGATGCGACGGATCGCCTGGTGGCCGCCGCACTCGGGAACAGCCGCGGCTTCTTCAGCTCGATCGGAGTCATTGACGTCGAAAAGGTCGCGGTGCTGGAGTCGGCACTCGATGCCCTGGGCGATGACGACGGCCGCGAGCGGGCGCTCCTCCTGGCCACGCTGTGCAGCGAGCTCGCCTTGGGCACGACTTTGGACCGGCGGCAGGAATTGGCCGACGCCGCCAGGGCGATGGCGAGGCGTCTGGGGGATCCTGACACCATCATCCGCACCCTGCACTTGGTCTGCAACCCGCTCCAGGTCCCTTCCACCCTCAACGAGCGGATGGTCGATGCAAAGGAAGCCCTGGAGCTGTCGGAGCTCCTGGGGGACCCCGACCTGCTCTTCTGGACCGGCGCCGACGGCAGGTTGGCCGGCAGTGCAAGCCGGTGACTTCGAAATGGCGCGTCGGTGCCTCGCAACCATGCGTGCCGTGATCAACGGACTCCGCCAACCGACGATGATGTGGGTCACCCTCTTCAACGACGCCGCCGATGCGCTCTTGTCCGGGGATCCCGACAGAGCCGAACAGCTCGCCACGGCTGCGTTGGAGATCGGCACGGAGAGCGGACAGCCGGATGCCTTCGGCTTCTACGGGGCCGAGATGATCGGCGTCCGCCGCCAACAGGGGCGCTACGGCGAGCTCGTCCCGATGATCGAGCAGGTGGCGGCCGAGAACCCGGCCCTCCCGGTGTTCCGTGCGACGTTGGCCGAAGGACATATGGAGGCCGGCAACGTCGAGCACGGCTCTCCAGATGCTCGAAGCTGCGGTCGCGGACCTCGACTCATTGCCCTACGACGTCGTCTGGATCTTCGCGGTGGCCTCGTACGCCGACGTCGCCATCGAACTGCGCGCCGAGGCGCCTGCACGGCTGCTGCTCGATCTGCTCATGGCCTTCGACGACCAGGTTCTCTTCATCGGGGCGACGGCCGGAAGCCCGGTCGCGTATTACTGCGGCGGCCTCGAGTCGGTGCTCGGCCGTTACGACGAGGCCGAAACGCACTTCGCCAAAGCCGCCGAGCTCAACGCCAGTGGTCAAATGGAGTTCGCTGCCGCGGTCACCTTCCTGCAGTGGGGCCGCATGCTCTCGGCCCGCGGAGGCCCAGGTGATGCTCGAACGAGCCCGCGACCTCCTGGCCCAAGCCCACGACACAGCCGTGAGCCGCGGGTACGCCAGCGTCGCCCGGCGAGCCGCCGCGGCGTTGTCGGAGGAATCCTGAGGCTCGGGTTCGGCAACTCAGATGTCGTACGAGAGCATCGCTTTCGCCAGTGAGTGTTCGCGCCGGCGACTCCCGGTCCGCCCTCACGCCGATGGGTGCTGCCTTCGCCGATCTCGACGACACCCCTGCTTGTCGTTTCATCGCCTGCCTGGTCCGTCCAGGACGAACGTGACTGGTGAGAGGGCAGCCACGAGAATCGGGCTCCCTGGCAAGACCCAAACGGAGCAACGAGTCGGGACGAAGCCCTTTCTGTAGAGTGTGGCTACGCGGGTTGCAAAGGAGGAAACACCATGAGATCTCGCATCCCGAACAGTGAACTCGACCTGCTCAGCCAGGTACCGCTTTTCGCCAATTGCTCGCGAAAGGAGCTGCGGGAAATCGCCAACCTCGGGACTCCAATCGATGTCTCTCGCGGAACCATCCTCACCGACGAAAAGGAGGTCGGATCCGAGTTCTTCCTACTCCTCGATGGTGAGGCCGTGTGCAAGGTACGAGGCAGGACAACGGCAGTTCGAAACACCGGCGACTACTTCGGAGAACTGTCTCTGCTCGACGGAGGTCCGCGCACGGCAACGATCACGACTGCCGAGGACTGCCACCTCCTCGTCTTCAATAGAAGGGAGTTTGGGGCGCTCTTGCGCAGCTCTCCCTCCATCGCCCTCAAACTCCTCTCAAACCTGTCGATGCGCCTCCGAGAATCAGAGGCTGCGGCAGGCACTCACTGAGTCGCACTCACGACTGGCTTCAACGGCTCCAGCCGCTCAACTCCAATTCATTGCAGCCCAGCGTCGCCCCACCTCGCATCTCGGGATGGGGCAGGTTCTCCACGACATCTCCAGGAGGGATGAGAGCGCCGCAAGGGGGCATCCACCGCGTGACCCACATCCGACGTGCAACGAGCACGAGGTTCGAGGTAGGTCACAACGAGAACGCTGACGTCGCGCCGGGTCGGGGTTGAAAAACTTCACTTGTCCTGCTGCGGTCTACTACGACAGAAACGTCTTCACTCCCGTCGGCGCCACACATGCCAGAGGCACGACATTTTCCGCACTCAACGCTCCCGGTCAGATACCTATCGGTCGTCGGTCACCGAGCTTGGCGTCAACCGTGACGAACCGCTCTGCGAGTCGGCTCGATACGACTCAAACCAGAGCCCGCCGTCATGGAGACAAACGAGCCCACGAATACCGTCCTCGATTGGGGACGCCCTTCCGACCACTACGTCACGACGACCAGATCCGCGGCAGCTGGTCTTGCAATGAGATACGCGATCACGCCGATGACGGGAACGAAGACGATGAAGACGAACCACAGGGCTTTGGCGACACCGCCATGGTCCCGACGCCGGAAGTTGTCGATGAACGTCCAGATGACGATGAATACCCAGAGGACGAGCCCGGCAAAGACCAGAAGCGTCCAAAAGATGTTGAGCAGCGGATAGGTATATCCGAGAAGCATGATTCCTCCTGATTCAATCGGTGGGGCAGCTCGTCAGTCCCGTTGGGTGAGCCGAACGGCGCTCCGTCTGTGCTTTCAAGTGGCCCGCTGACAATGCTGATGTCAACCTCCTTCCCTTGCCGACAGTTGGAACTAGATACCGAGTTCTGCCTTCACTGAGCCGCCAGCAATGGCGTCGACGAGCGCCTGGTGGTCAAGCGCATTCTGGTCGGCGTAGGCAACGGAAAAGTCGGCCATAGCCCGATCGAAAGTGTCACCAGACCCCAGATACGAGGCAATTGCCACACGCTCACCGGATCGGGCGTGAGCTCGTGCCAGCGCCCAGCCACACATTTTCGCGTAGACCAGAAGAGCCTCCGGAGCCATGTTGTCCACGTCAGCGGAAGCCTTCCAATCCCACAACTGGCGGAAGTAATAGTCGTGAGGATTGCCGTCGAATCCTTTCGCGACTCGATGCCAGCCGAGGAAGATGTCGCTCGATGCCTGCATGAACCGCTGCCCTTCGACGACCCGCTGGCCATGGTTCTTGAACGCGCTCTTGGTGCAAAAGCGTTCCAACACCGAGGCTTCGGCCTCCTTCATCTGCAGGATCAGCGTGTCGCCGGAATCGTTTCCTACAAAGAGAGCGACCCAGGCCCGTGTACCGACACTTCCGACTCCGACGACCTTGCGGGCCACGTCCACTAGCTCGTATGACTCGAGCAGGTGACGACGGTCCCAATTGAGGGTCTGTCGATACGAGCGAATGCCCTCGTGGATCGTGTGCCGGATCTGCCCAGCGTCGGCGTCGCCGTAGAGATCGCTCACCCGAACCAAAAGCGGAGGTTCGTTTCGGAATCGCAACTCGCCGTCGACCACCTCAGTGAGCTTCTCTCGAGCCTTCAGTTGATCCTTCGATTCTGCCTTCGTGGCGGTCTTCTGAAACCCCGCGAGAACATCGCCACTCACTTCGGAACCCCATCTTTGGGCCACTCCGGCCATGTCCAGGTGGGAGTACCACACCCCGAGATTGGACATGTTGGCGAAATCACGCATCGCCTCGCGATAGGAGCACATCGAACTGGTAACCAATTTCCGACCAGTCTTGGCAGAGAACTCACGATTACGAGCAGCTATTTCCAAGCTTGCGGCCAAGCGCTTCAGGTCCCATTCGAAGGGTCCCGCTGCGGTCTCATCGAAGTCGTTGACATCGAAGAGCAGATCCCTTTCGGGCGAGGCGAAGGCTCCGAAGTTGCACAAGTGCGCGTCGCCGCAGAGTTGGACATCGAGGTTCGTCCGTGGCCCCGTGGACAAGTCGGCGGCCATGGGTAGCGCAGCGCCTCGGTAGTACGTAAATGGCGTTGCTGCCATCCGCCCGTAACGGATCGGTACGAGCTCGGGAACACGCGTTGTCGCCTGCTCCGCCAGGAGATCGAGGGGTGTTTGCTTTCGCTGGGCGATCGACCATTCCGCATGGCGTTCACGCGGCAACTCTTTTCGGGCGGCCTTCCCGTTAGCGGCACGCTCCTCACGGGTCGGGTGTTCAACAGCTGCTGTCATTTCTTCTCTTTTCGGTGTGCTGCATAGACAGTCACACTCACGTAGGCGAACTGTCATCCCCTGCCGCCGGATTCACCTAGGGGAAAGCTGCCCATCGGGCCATGGGCAACGTGGCCGGCGGCTCGGTCACATGCCTGGGTTAGCTAGGTCAATGGGCTACTGGCGTCGCCGGGGCCTTCCGACGAGCAGGCCGGGAATGGGGTAGCTCTCTCGTGAATCCGAGGGAGATGAGGGCGAGGAGAGCGGCACCCAAGAGACCCGCTTTGAGAGATCGGAGCTGGGCCGTCTCGTAGTCGTCCACCAGGGCCGCCGTGGTCGGCTGGTCAAGGCCTGCCTTCTTTCCCGCGCTCTCGATCTGTGTCGAGGAAACGAAATTGAGCCCGGAGCCCGCCTCGACCCCTACCTGCGCTGACACGTCGGCACTCACGCGGGGGTCGTGCTGGACATTGGAGATGAAGGTGCTGGTGAGTCCCGTGAGCACGATGGCACCGATGAACGCCACCCCGAGAGCCGAGCCGAGTTGCTGGCCCGTGAACTGCAATCCGCCCGCCTCGCTACGGCCCGACTCTTCGACCGATGACTGGATGACATTGCCGAGCTGGGAAATCATCAGGCCCATTCCAATGCCCAAGACGGCCATGCCGAGCGCGAACCCGGCGTTGGCGAGAGTGGGCTTGATGGTCGAGAGCAGGATGAGCACTCCGGCAACCGTCACGACGAGCCCGGTCCTGACGATCGCCCGCACCGAGAACCGGCTCGAGAGCCTTGCGCCGAGTGCGGCCGTGACGAACATGGTGACCGAGATGGGCAGCATCTTGATCCCGGTCTCGAGCGCACTGAGTCCGAGCACCAGCTGGAGGTACAGAGGAACGACGAAGAAGGTCCCCATAAGGATCAGGTTCTGGCTGAACAGGCCGATGACGCCGGATCGGACGGGTGGGATCTTCGCCAATGAGAGATGGACGAGTGGATCGTGCTTTGTCGCTTCGCGGTGTCCCTGCCACGCGACGAACCCCCAGAGGAGAACACATCCGGCTGCGATGACGAAAATGGTGAGCGAGAAGCCAAAGATGGTGATCGGCGAGTTCTTGGGTTTGAGCCATCCCCACGTACTTGACTCGAGAACGCCGAAGACGAAGACCCCCAGGCCGGCGGCTGACAGCACCGAACCGACGACGTCGAGTTTCGGGGCCGGATCCGGGCGAGGAGCATCCGCCACCTTGCGCGTCATGATCAGGATGAAGGCAGCAATGAAGACCTCACCGACGAACACGACTCGCCAGGTGAGCACCGTCGTGGCCCACCCACCCACGATGGGGCCGACGGCGATGCCCGCTCCAGCGACACCACCGATGACCGCGTAGGCAGCCTTGCGTCGAGTTCCCTCGAAGTTGCCGGCGATCAAGGCCGCCAGCGCAGGGAAGACGAGCGACGCACCGATTCCCTCGAGAACCGACCATCCCAAAGCGAGGGTGGCCACCGACTGCGAAAGCGCTGTCAACAACGAGCCGCAGGCGTAGATGATCAACCCGATGACGAACGCCCGTCGGCGACCGATCATGTCGCCGATCTTGGCCCCGGTGAGGATGAGCATGGCCATGACCAGGCAGTACAGGGTGATCACGGCCTGAATCGTGGTGACTGTCGTGTGAAAGTCGTGGACCAGCGAGCTGATCGATACGTTCATCACCGATTGATCCAGCACCATGAGGAACTGGGCTGAGGCCAGGGCGACGATTGCAATTCCGCCCTTGCTCACTTTGGCGTCAGTCATTCCCATGCCTCGAGGAGGTTGGCCGATCATCCGTGCCTCTCGTCAGTTCGAGACGCCGAGCGTTCCAAGGCCATGCCCCGTCGATCTCTACCTCCAGTGAAAAACTGAGCACGATCCGGATGAGAACCACCAATCCGAGAACCGCCACATTGTCGATGGTGGGATCGACGATGATTGTACGAACGATGTCACCGATGATGAGGATTTCGAGACCAAGCAGGATCGCTTGACCCATGCGTTGCCGAAGCTCACGATATGCGTCAGATCGCTCGGTCGATCGAAGTCTCGACACTGCGTAATCGACCAAAGCCCACGACGCCCCAACGATCATGATCGCGGCGCCAGTCGCCTCGACTGCTTGGACAACATCGGAGACAAGTCGGTCGTAAATCACCAATCCCCGCCCTGGTCCTCCCACTTACGAGGGACTCTTGCCATCCCGCTGGAAGTCGAGGTGCGATGGCGATCGGGATCCTTGTGAGTCGATGCTTCAGGTGAAAAAGCGAGGACCGCAGCGTGAACCCCCACGGCCACCGTGGAGACCACCAAAACTACCCAAATGAGCAAGATCATCCGCATTCCTCCGTGGGATCGCGAACGGGACGAAGGGATTCCAAAAGGACCAACTCGTCACCGGACGCAGCCAATGGCTCTCGAGCATCTCCAGAGGCGTCAGAGCGGGTTGCCATTGGCTGGACTCGCTGTGCGGACCTGAGATACCGCTCAGGCTTCCTTTGCCTTGCGGAGTTGGAGGCTTGCCGCTACTTCGACGATGCCGTAGATGATCATTCCGAGTCCGACGATCACACAGATGATCGACAAGGACAGGGACGGGTAGACCAGACAGAGGATACCGACGATCGTCGCAATGAGCCCCAGAATGACGGTCGACCAACTGACGGCGCCGTCGTCTGCGCTGAACCCGTGAAACAGCTCCGTCACGCCCCCAATGGTCCAGAAGATTCCCACGATGAACCCGAGAACAGCGACAGTCGTGGTGGTGTGGTGCAACAGGATGAGTGCGATGACGATCGCGAGGAGTCCCACGATCACGAACCCCGTTCGCTCGCCCGACGCACCGATGGCCCGAATGAGCTGGACGACGCCGAGAATCAACAGCCAGATACCGATGATCACGGCAATGGCGTGTACCGACTTGCCGGGCTTGAACGTGAGAACGATACCGAAACCGACCGTCACGACTCCGAAGACGGCAAGTAACCACCACCTCTGGCCGAAAGCTTTGACACTTGCCGCCGAGTCGGCGGCACTCACGCTACTGACAGTGGACATTCAGGCCCTCCCTTGAGATAGCTGCACGTTCCTCATCGCTTGCCCCCGGCGTGGGGGCCAATGATTTCGACCCTTACGTTGCTCAACCGGCACCCGAACGGTTCAGGAGCGTCTCCGCTGCCGACGACGCATCCCCGCAATGGAGACTGGCGATAGCGGGCGTCCCAAAGGATCGATAAATAGGGTGCACGCACCAGATGATTGAGATATCGAGCCCTCCAGAAGCTGATACGAATACCGAATCGAATCGGTGTCGATCTCCGGTTGGCTAAGCACCATGACGCAATCCTCTGGCCGGTTTTCTCCAGCATCGATATAGGAAAGGACGGCATTCGGAGGGTCCGCGGCGAAGTTGTCCTCGCCTGAGGACCAACCTTCGATGAACTGCTCGTTTGTCATGTGACCGACAACTCGTTCAGGACGGTCAGAAAAGTACAGCGTGGCGGGCGACACGCCTGACAGCGTGAGCACCCCGTCTGAACTCTTCGAGCCACTGGCCACTTGGACGAACATCTCTTCAACGAGTTGCGTTTGGGGTGGAGGCATGCAGACCCTTCTTCTGAGTTGTTAGTTGTTCGAAGTGTGTTGCACCAGCCCGACGGCGAGCACGCCTAGATCAGCTGAGCTCGCTCGCCGTTTCCTGAACCGCCTGGTCAATGTCCTTGGAGCTCACGTCGAGTTCTTTGGCCACATGCTTCTCGGCCTTGAGGTCGGCCTTCTCGATGGCATCTCCGATGGTGCTCTCGCCCACGATGACGAGGGCAGCCTGGCCGGCGTCGATGATGTCTCCGAACTCCTTCACGTCGGAGCGGGACATGCCTTTCCACAAGTGACCGCTCACCCCGCCGACCGTCGCACCAACTGCTGCGCCGACGATGATCGACGGCGGGAAGATGATGCCGACGAGAGCACCAACCGCTGCTCCACCCCAGGCTCCGTGACGGGTCGAGGTCTCGTCCTTGTCGACGTGGACCTTGCCGTCGGGGTCCTTGGTGACGACCGACGCGTCGTAGGTGCCGACAGCGCCTGCGGCATGCAGGTCCTTGACGACGTCGTAGTCGTCTCGGGCGGCTCCCTCGCTCGGGTAGGTGCCGACGTAGACAAACACCGGATCAGATTTGGCCATGATGCCTTCTCCATTCTTCTGTTGATTCGTTGGAACTTGGCGCTACTTGCTTCTGTCGACTGTGGCGACCGCTCTGGCGTCAGCTCGAACACCTTGAGCGCGGTCGGTCCGTCATAAGGCAGGTTCACACCCATGTAGGCGAACTGTCATCACCTGCCGCCGGATTCACCTAGGGGAAAGCTGTCCCGTTTCCGAATGGGTCGATGCGCCAGGC
>CAVWJQ010000008.1:0-80866 GCA_963755445.1 uncultured Acidimicrobiaceae bacterium
CCACGGCCGACCTGGACGCCGTCGCCCGCGAGGTGCTCGAGCGCCGGGGCGCCACCTCGAACTTCCTCGGCTACCACGGCTTCCCCACGGTGATCTGCACGTCGCCCAACTCCATGATCGTGCACGGCATCCCGGGCGGCTACGTGCTGGAGGAGGGGGACATCCTCTCAATCGACTGCGGCGCCATCATTGAGGGGTACCACGGTGACGCCGCCTTCACCATGGGCATCGGCTCCATCTCCAAGGAGGCCCAGAAGCTGCTGGAGGTCACCGAGCGGAGCCTGTGGGCCGGGATCGAGCAGATGACCAGGGGAAATGCCCTGAACGAGATCGGCCGGGCGGTCCAGGGCGTGGCCGAGTCGGCCGGCTTCAGCGTGGTCCGCGAATACGTGGGCCACGCCATCGGGACGGCCATGCACGAGCAACCCCAGGTGCCGAATTACCGGCCCGGGAGTAGGGGCCCCACGCTCAAGACCGGCAACGTCTTCGCCGTCGAGCCCATGGTCAACGTCGGCTCGCCCGAGACCCTGCTCCTCGACGACGACTGGAGCGTGGTGACCGCGGACGGGAGCCTCTCGGCCCACTTCGAGCACACCATCGCCGTGACCCCCGACGGCCCCGAGGTGTTCACACTGGCCTGAGGACCCTGATTCGGGGCCGGGCCAGGGCTTTCGCAAAGTCCGGCTGGAAATCTCCCCCGAATGCGGTAGACTTATTCGCTGGCTCTGGGCCCTGGTGCGTCCCCGTGGGGGTGTCCTGACCGATAGCCACACCCGCTTCCACCCCGTTCCGGCCTCGCGCCATCGGTGTGGTCCCGGACAGCACACAAGAACGAAGATCAGGAGAGAGTCACCTGCCCAAGCCCAAGGAAGACGCCATCGTGCTGGAAGGCACGGTGGTCGAGCCACTGCCCAATGCCATGTTCCGTGTCGAGTTGGAGAACGGACACAAGGTGCTGGCGCACAGCTCGGGAAAGATGCGGATGCACCGCATCCGCATCCTGCCTGGCGACAAGGTGCAGGTCGAGATCACTCCCTACGACCTCAACCGGGGTCGGATCACCTACCGGTACAAGTAAGTAAGGACGGCGATTCAAGTGAAGGTTCGGCCGAGCGTGAAGCCGATCTGTGAGAAGTGCAAGGTCATCCGGCGCCGCGGCGTTGTGCGGGTGATCTGCGACAACCCGCGCCACAAGCAGCGGCAGGGCTAGGAGAGGAAGACAGATGGCCCGAATTTCCGGAGTGGACATCCCGCGTGAGAAGCGGCTCGAGATCTCGCTGACCTACATCTACGGCATCGGCCCGACGCTGTCGACGCAGATCTGCCAGGCGTCGGACGTGAACCCGTCCACCCGGGTGCGCGACCTGACCGACGAAGAGGTCGCCCGGCTCCGCACCTACATCGACGCCAACTTCCGGGTCGAGGGCGACCTGCGCCGCGACGTGTCCCAGGACATCAAGCGGAAGATGGAGATCAACTGCTACCAGGGCGTGCGGCACCGCAAGGGCCTGCCCGTCCACGGCCAGCGCACCCACACGAACGCCCGCACCCGTAAGGGCCCCAAGAAGACGGTGGCCGGGAAGAAGAAGGTGAAGAAGTAGTGGCCAAGCCAACCTCAAAGCCCGGCGCCCGTCGGCCCCGGCGCAAGGAGCGCAAGAACATCGCCTACGGCGTGGCGCACATCAAGAGCTCGTTCAACAACACGATCGTCTCCATCGCCGACCCCGAGGGCAACATCCTCGCCTGGGCCTCCGCCGGCAACGTCGGCTTCAAGGGCTCGCGCAAGTCGACGCCCTTCGCCGCCCAGCTGGCGGCCGAGGCCTGCGCCAAGAAGGCCATGGAGCACGGCGTGCGCAAGGTCGACGTCCTCGTCCGCGGGCCCGGTTCCGGCCGCGAGACCGCGATCCGGTCGCTGGCCGCGGTCGGCATCGAGGTCGTCGGCATCAAGGACGTCACCCCGATCCCGCACAACGGCTGCCGCCCCAAGAAGCGGCGCCGGGTCTAGGCCGAAGAGGAAGAGAATACATGGCTCGATACACAGGTCCCGTCTGCCGCCTCTGTCGGCGCGAGCGGACCAAGCTGTTCTTGAAGGGCGAGCGTTGCTACTCGCTCAAGTGCCCCGTCTCCGAGGCCGTCACCGACCGGCACAGCCGCGCCTACCCGCCCGGTGAGCACGGCCGCGACCGCATGCGTCAGGGCTCCGAGTACCTGGCCCAGCTGCGCGAGAAGCAGAAGGCCCGCCGCATCTACGGGATCCTGGAGAAGCAGTTCCGCAACATGTACGAGGAGGCCAACCGCCAGGGTGGCATCACCGGTGAGAACCTGCTGCGCAACCTGGAGCTCCGCCTCGACAACGTCGTCTTCCGTGCCGGCTGGGGTGCCAGCCGCCGCCAGGCCCGCCAGTTCGTGCGTCACGGCCACGTGAGCGTGAACGGCAAGCGGGTCACCATCCCGAGCTACCGCGTTCGCACGGGTGAGACCGTCGTGCTGCGCGAGGCCACCCGGGGCAACTTCCTGGTGCGCCGCAACATGGACACCTTGGAGCGCCAGACCCCGGCCTGGCTCGAGACCGGCGATGCCGGCTTCTCGGTCGCCGTCCTCAATCCGCCACTTCGTGAGCACATCGACGAGCCCATTCAGGAGCAGTTAATCGTCGAGCTGTACTCGAAGTAGCCCCGTCCCCTGTCACAGGAGTACCCCACCATGCTGATCATCCAACGGCCGACCGTCGAGATCGTCGACGAGGAGCAGAACAACCGGCAGCGTTTCGCCATCGGACCGCTCGACCCGGGCTTCGGCACCACGCTCGGCAACTCGCTGCGCCGCACGCTGCTGTCCTCCATTCCCGGTGGCGCCGTGACCCAGCTCCGCTTCGACGAGGCGCTGCACGAGTTCACCACGCTGCCCGGCGTCAAGGAGGATGTCACCGACATCATCCTGAACCTCAAGGACCTGCTGGTCCGGGTGCAGTCCGACGAGCCGGTGACCCTGCGCCTCGACGTGCGCGGCCCGGCCGACGCCACGGCGGCCGACCTGCAGCTGACGTCCGACGTCGAGATCCTCAACCCCGACCTGCACATCGCCTCGGTCAACGCCAAGGGCCGGCTGGCCGTCGACGTGACCGTGGAGCGTGGCCGCGGCTACGCCTCGGCGGACAAGAACAAGAAGTCCCAGACCATCGGCGTCATCCCGATCGACTCGATCTTCTCGCCGGTCCACCGTGTCACCTTCGACATCGAGCCGGTTCGGGTGGAGCAGTCGACCAACTACGACCGCCTGGTGCTCGACATCGAGACCGACGGGACCATCTCGCCGCGGGAGGCCCTGGCCTCCGCCGGTGACACGCTGCGCAACCTGGTCTCGCTGGTGGCGGACCTCGAAGAGGCGCCGCAGGGTCTGGAGCTGGGCGACACCGGGACGACCACGAGCGGCTCGCCCGACCTCGACCTGCGCATCGAAGAGCTCGACCTCTCCGAGCGCCCGCGCAACTGCCTGAAGCGCGCCCAGATCAACACGATCGGCGAGCTGGTGGAGCGCACCATGGAGGACCTGCTGGCCATCACCAACTTCGGCCAGAAGTCGGCCGACGAGGTCGTGCAGCGGCTGGACGAGCGCGGGCTGTCGCTCCGCACGAGGGACTAGCGGCCATGCAGGCAACCCCCAAGCGCGGCCGCCGGTTCGGTGGCTCCTCCGCACACCAGAAGTCGATGATGGGCAACCTGGTGGCGTCGCTCATCGCCGCCGAGTCCATCGTGACCACGGAGGCCAAGGCGAAGGCACTGCGCCCCGTGGCGGAGAAGTGCGTCACCGCAGCCCGCAAGGGCGGCCTGGCCAACCACCGCAACGTGGTCGCCCTCATCCGGGACAAGGACATGGCGCACAAGCTCTTCGAGGAGATCGGGCCCCGCTACTCCGAGCGGCCCGGCGGCTACACCCGCATCCTCAAGCTGGGCCCGCGCCCGGGTGACAACGCGCCGATGGCGCGGATCGAGTTCGTCTAGGGGTGGAGCAGGGCGCCGGCGCTGCCCTGCAGCGCTGGAGGCTGCTGATCGCCTACGACGGTGCCGCCTTCCGGGGCTTCGCCGCCCAACCCGAGATCCCGACCGTGGCCGGGGCGCTGAGCCAGGCGCTCGGGCGCACGGCACGGCTCGAGGCGGCACCACTCATCACCTGTGCCGGCCGGACCGACGCCGGCGTGCACGCCCGGGGGCAGGTGGTCCACGTCGACCTTCCCGCCGCCGCGACCTCGGACGGGGTCTGGCTCGCCCGGGCCCTGAACCGCCAAGCTGGCTCCGGAGATCGTCGTGCGCCGGGCCGATCCGGTGGGAGACGGACTTCGACGCCCGCCGCTCGGCCACCGCCCGCAGCTACCGCTACCTCGTCTGGAACGCCCCGGCGCCCGACCCGCTGCTGGCGCGGCTGGCCTGGCACGTGCGCGACCCGCTCGACCTCAGCTCCATGCGGGCGGCCTCGGACGTCTTCCTGGGCACCCACGACTTCCGTTCCTTCTGCCGCCGGCCGGTGGGGTCCGACGCCACCCGGCCCCTGGTGCGGCGGGTGACGACGGCCCGCTGGAGCCTCGACCAGGGCCTCGAGGCGACCGACGCCGACGGCGGCACCGGGGACACCCGGCTCCTCCGCTTCGAGATCACGGCCGCCTCCTTCTGCCATCAGATGGTCCGCTCCCTGGTGGGGAGCCTGGTCGAGGTCGGCCGGGGCAAGGAGAACGCGGCGGGGCTCATGGAGCGGCTGCGGGCGGTCACCCGCCACCGCATGCCCGATCCGGCCCCGGCCCACGGCCTCTGCCTGGTCTCGGTGACCTACGGCACACCCGTCGAGCTTCGGCCGCCCGCTGACCTTCTCGAACCCTGTGTCACATGGAGCGCAGGGCCTCGACCGGGCTGAGCCGCGCCGCCCGCCACGCCGGGTACACCCCGCCGAGAGCCCCGACGACGAGGGCGACGCCGACGGCGCCGGCCATCACGCCCGGCGAGACCGACGTGGCCCAATTCCGGATCGCGGCGTAACACGTCACGGCCAGCGCACCGAGCAACGCGCCCGCCACGCCACCGACGGCCGAGAGCAGGGCGGCCTCGCTGAGAAACTGGAGGCCCACGTGCACACGTCGGGCCCCCATGGCCCGCCGCAGCCCGATCTCGCCCCGACGTTCGAGGACACTGATCACCATGACGTTGGCGATGCCGATTCCGCCGACCAGAGAGTGCGATTGCGCCGAGCGAGAGAAAGAGGCTCTGGAAGGCCGCCGACGCGTCCGCCCGCGCCGTCAACGCGTCGGACGGATTGGTCACCGCGGCATTCTGGGGTGCTGCCGGATCTGACGTGGCAGCCAGGACGGAGGCCACCGCACGAACCTGGGCCGGGATCGTCCGGACGTAGATCTCGCTGAGCGGGGCCTGACGATGCAGGAGGTGGTGTGCCACCGGAAAGCCGATCAGCGCGGCACGATCGAGTTCCGGCGCCAGCGGAACCGGATCGAGGATTCCGACGACGTCGAACCATTGGTCCCCCAGCCAGACTTCGACGCTGCCGTCCGCCCGGTCGACGCCGAGGGCGGTCGCGGCGTCGTGCCCCAGCACGACCGCCGGCAGCGCAGCTGTCGTGGCGTTGAGGAACTGCCCCGCCCACAGGTGTCCTTGGACGGTGCGCAGGAGGTCCGTACCCGCCGCCTTCACCGTGATGGCCTGGCTGTCCGCCTGCGGGATGTCACGGTTGCGATAGACCTGAACGGCCAGGTCCGACGTGGCGGCATCGGAGGTCACCGGACCGATTCTCGAGATCATGGCCGGAGCCCGCGAAGGGAGCGTCGTTGCCTGTCCCGTGAAGCCGCTGTTGGGGGAGACGGTGAGCAGGTTCGTGCCGAGAGAGTCGATCTGGGCGATGAGTTGGGCCTGACTCGATGACGAGATCCCGAGCACGGCAACGAGGGTGGCCACACCGATGGCCACGCCGGTGGCGGACAGAGCGGCGCGGACCGGCCGGCCCCGCAGTCCGAGGAGCGCCAGCGGACCGAGGTCGCCGGCCCGCAGGCGGGAGCGGGTGCTCATCGCCGAGAGTCCCGTTCGATTCGCCCGTCGCGCAGCGCCACCATCCGCGGCGTCCGGCGCGCCAGTTCGTCGTTGTGGGTGACGAGCAGGATCGTCGTCCCGCGCTCGTGCAGCTGGCCGAGGAGGGCGTAGATGTCGTTCCCCGTCACCGAGTCAAGATTGCCGGTCGGCTCGTCGGCCAACAGGAGGGCGGGTTCACCCACGAGGGCGCGGGCGATGGCCGTCCGTTGGCACTCGCCACCCGACAGTTCGGCGGGACGACGGGCCCGGAGCGGACCGAGACCCACGGCAGCGACTGCTTCGGCGGCACGTTCCAAGCGCTCCGCCGCGGGGACGCCCCGGTAGAGCAAGCCGTCAGCGACGTTCTGCAACACCGAGCGGTTGGGCAGCAGATGGAACTGCTGGAACACGAACCCGAGGCCGGTGGCCCGGAGCCCCGACAACTCGGCGTCGGAGAGGTCCTGCACGGCGATCCCGGCGACCCGCACGGTTCCCGCCGTCGGACGTTCAAGTGTCCCTGCCAACGAGAGCAGCGTCGACTTGCCCGATCCGGATGGACCGGTGACGGCCACGAACTCGCCCTGTGCGACCCGCAGGCTGACGTCGTGGAGGGCCAGGACCGGCGGCGTGCCCTCGTGCGCCTTCGTCACTGCCTCGAACTCCAGTGCGTTCACTGGGCCACGACGACCCGCGTACCGGGTCGCAGCCCCCTCGAAAGGACCTGCACATCGCCGTTGGCGAAGACCCCGGTGCGGACGCCGATCAGATGATGCTGACCCGAGTGCGGGACGACTTCGAGCCCGTAGCCGCCGCCGGCCAAGGCCACCAGGGCGGCGATCGGGACAGCCAGCACGTGGCGCACACTCTGAACGGTCAGCCCGACCTGGACCGGCAAGCCCATCCGCGTCACCCGTCGCCGCCGGGTTGGCGGGAGTCACGGTGAGGACGCTCGACGTGGCGTGACCCGGACCCGGACCCGGACCCGGACCTCCACCGGCAGCGGAGGACTGCGAATTCCCCGTGGAAGTGGAAAGGCGCCGGGGGGCCGATGGCGGTGACCTGCCCGCCCGTTGTCGAACCCGACGGGAGCTGAATGGAGACGGACTGGCCGACCGACACCGTCGGGTCGTCCGGCGTGAGGGGCACGGAGACCGACCGGGTCGTGGTCGTGACGGCGTAGGGCGTGTCGCCCGATGACGCCTGCTGGCCGGACGCGACGGATGGCCGCGTTGATGCGGCAGGCGGCAGGCAGGAAGACGATCGCTCCGAGGTCGATCGATCCGTTCGGGGTCTCGCCGAGGGCCGCCTGCCAGCGCTCGACGGCGGACATTGCTGCAGCGCCGTAGTGCGGAGTCGCCGCGACCAGGAGTCCCCGCGCCTCGCCGAGCGCGATGAGGTTCGCCTCGAGCTGGCGCACGTCCGGGCCGTCGGTCATGCCCGGACTGAATGGTCGCCACGCCGGCACAGTGCCGCTCATGAGGACGACCGGCTCGTTGTCGACCCGAAAGAGCACCTGTCCGGGTTGGACGACGGTCCCGGGAGCCAGCACCGACGTGTAGGTGCCGGTGATCCGGTTCACCACCGGTGGACTCGGGGTGAATCCCAGCGTTCCCTGTGTCAGCACGGTGGTCGCGAGGTTGGTCAGGCGCACGGTGGCCGTCGCAGTGGCGGGCGGGCTCGGGGCCGCCGGGGACGGGGAGCCCCGGAGCGCAACCGCCGCCAGTGCCCCGCACGACGCCGCCGCGACCAGAGCGACTCCTTTGGCCGTTGCCCTCACGGCCCGGTCCCGTCGTCGTGCACGGCGGCTGGGAAGGAAGTGGCGGCAGGCCGTGTCGGCGGAACGAAACTGCGGTGAATAGCGACCGAAGTCGCTGGTGATGCCCGGGACGTCGCCCAGATTGAGTTGGCCCGCTGGTCCCGGATCGAGCATGGGAATGTCGTGGCTCCGCATGCAGGCCGCGTAGCGGATCAACGCAGGGAGCCATCTGACCAGTTCGGTTCTCGCACCGGCCGCCTTGGCGGCGGCCAGGGCCGCGATGAAGTGGTTGCACGCCGCCAATGCCGGCCGGTTGGCGGCAGTCGCTTGGGGCGTGACGAACGAGAGCCCCGTCCTCCCGTTGTGGGTCTCGCTGACCGGGTCTGGCTCGTCGAGGCCGTGTGCTCGGAGACAGCGCGTGTAGCGAACGATGTCCTGGTCGTAGGAGCCGGCAGGCGGCTGGGCCGCTGTGCCGTGCGGAGAAGGGCCCGTGGCCGGGAGGCTGGCGACGGTCCGAGCCGCTGGACCTGAGGAACAGGCGGCCGTCACAGCGGCGAGCGCGCCCAGCAGGCAGATGACCATGACGTGCCGCCCTCGTTCCCGTCGTCGTGCGTCCATGTCGCCGTCCTCTCTGTGACCGTCCGAGACGGAGTGCTACGCCACGGGCGGTCACACGGCGGTCACAGCGCCCGAAGGAAGCGGACGGGCGGCGAAGGGGCCGGATCCGGAACGTCGGCTCCGTGCCGACCTGTGGTGTGACGGCGGTGTGATGTGTCGTCCGGCAAGATGGTCCAGGTGAGGGTGCTCGTGGTGGAGGACCAGGTCGAACTGGCCGATGACATCGGTGAGGGGCTGCGGGACAGGGGTTTCGGCGCCGACGTGGCGTACGACGGCGCGGCGGGAATCGAGAAAGCGCTGCTCTACGACTATGACGTCGTCGTTCTCGACCGCGACCTCCCCCACGTGCATGGAGACGCGGTGTGTGCCGCTCTGGTCGCCTCGGAGCGGAGAGCCCGCATCTTGATGCTGACCGCCGCCACCATGATCGATGACCGTGTGCAGGGCCTGAACCTGGGCGCAGACGACTACCTGACGAAGCCCTTCGCGTTCGATGAACTGCTGGCGCGGATTCATGCGCTGGCGCGGCGATCCCCGTCGACCCCACCGGTCGTCCGGCGTGGGGATCTCGTCCTCGACAGGGCCCGCCGTCGCGTGAGCCGGTCCGGACAGCCGATCCCGTTGACCCGCAAGGAGCTCGCGGTCCTGGAGGAGCTGCTCTGCGCCGAGGGCGCTGTCGTCAGCGCGGAGTCACTGCTCGAACGGGTGTGGGACGAGCACGCGGATCCGTTCAGCCGGACGGTCACGGTCACGGTGGGGAGGCTGCGGGCGAAGCTGGGCTCCCCCGACGTCATCGAGACGGTCGTGGGGTCGGGGTATCGCATCCCGTGACCGTCCGGCTCCGGCTGACGGTGCTCTATGCGTTGCTGTTCCTGGCCAGCGGGGCTGCCCTCCTCGGCATCACCTTCGGCCTCGTCTCGAGCAGTCTCAATTCGGGGTCCGGTGCCGCCAACGAAGCCGGCACTCCCAGCCGGGCAGTGATTCAGGAGTGCAAGGCGAAGGTGAACGCTCAGAATCCCGCCGGCGCGGCGGGGAAGGCAGCAGAAGTCGCAGCAGGACGGCGAGGCGCTGGCCTGCGAGAAGGCCTTCGCCGCAGGCGCGCGGTGGAGGGGGCGGCACAACGAAGCCACACCATGCACGAGCTCGAGGTCTGGTCCCTGGTCGGCCTCGTCGGGCTGACGGTTGCGTCGGCGGGACTGGGCTGGGTGATGGCTGGACGGTTCCTGCGCCCGCTGCACGACATCACCGCCGCCGCCCGCAGGGCGTCGGGACGCCACCTCGGCGAGCGCATCAATCTGCGCGGGCCCGAGGACGAGCTGAAGGAGCTGGCCGACACGTTCGACGACATGCTCGAGCGTCTCGACAGCGCCTTTGCCTCGCAGCGCCAGTTCGTCGCCAACGCCTCACACGAGCTGCGGACGCCGCTGACGTCGATGCGCACGGCGATCGACGTCGTGCTGGCCAAGCCGAACCACAGCGCCGAGCAGTTGGAGGCCACGGCGGAGAGGGTGCGCCGGTCGGTCGACCGGGCGGAGCAGATCGTCGAGGCGCTCCTCACCCTCGCCGTGAGCAACCGCGGGACGGGTGTGCTCGAGCCGTTCGACCTGACCATCGCCACCGAGGACGCCCTCGACGAGGTGGGCGACCGGGCCCGCTCCGCCGGGCTGCGCGTGGACACCGAGCTCGCCAGCGCGGAGGTGATGGGCAGCCCGGTGCTCCTCGAACGCCTGGTCGGCAACCTGGTGGAGAACGCCGTGGTCCACAACGTGCCCGACGGGTGGATCCGAGTCCGGGTGGGGTCCAACAATGGGCACGCCTACCTCGAGGTGGCCAACAGCGGCCCTGTCGTGACCGAGGAAGAGCTGCCCCATCTCTTCGAGCCGTTCCGAAGGGCCGACGGGCGGACCGGCTCGTCGGGTGTCGGCCTGGGCCTCTCCATCGTCCAGTCCGTCGGTGAGGCGCACGACGCCGAGGTCAACGCACTGGCTTCTCCGGGCGGGGGCCTGACGGTCACGGTGACCATGCCGAGCCGGTCCGGCGCCACGGGCTGAGGGCCGCCGGTCCCATCCCCGGCCGGAAGGGGCGGCGGCCTGCCCAAAAAGGCCTGGGAGGCGGTGGCTTGCCCCCCTCTGCCAGGGGCCCTATCCTGGTACGTCGGCTCTCGGGACCCCCGAGACCGTTGAGCCCGCCCGGGGACCCAGGTCCGGAGGCGGTCTCGCCCACCACGTGGATTCGAAAGATCGGTCTTGTGCGCACATTTTCACCGAAGGTCAGCGAGATACAAAGGACCTGGTACGTCGTCGACGCCGACGGCCTCGTCCTCGGCCGCCTGGCCTCGTCGGTGGCGCACATCCTGCGCGGCAAGCACCGCCCCTACTTCGCCCCGCACGTCGACACCGGCGACCACGTCATCGTGGTCAACGCCGACAAGGTGATCCTCACCTCGAACAAGGCCGACGCCAAGCTGGCCTACCGCCACAGCGGGTACCCGGGCGGTCTGCGCTCGACCAGCTACGCCGAGCTGCTCGAGGAGAAGCCGGCCGAGCTCATCCGCCGCTCGGTCCGCGGCATGCTGCCCAAGAACACCCTCGGCCGCCAGATGCTGAGCAAGCTGCAGGTCTACGCCGGCCCCGACCACCCGCACGCGGCCCAGCAGCCCGAGACCCTCGAACTGCCCCAGGCCCAGGCCCGTCGCGCCGGCTGAGCCCGCGCTCAGCCCGACGCATCAGGAAGGAACCACCCTCGCAATGCCCGCACCAATGACACAGACCACCGGACGCCGCAAGCAGGCCGTGGCGCGCGTGCGCTTCCGGCCCGGCCAGGGTGCCATCACGGTGAACAAGCTCCCGATCGAGCGCTACTTCACGTCGGCCACCCACCGCATGCTCGTCACCGAGCCGCTGCGCATCACCAACCTGGTCGAGGCGTACGACATCGACGCCACCATCGACGGGGGCGGCATCTCGGGTCAGGCCGGCGCCATGCGCCTCGGCATCGCCCGCAGCCTGATTGAGGTCGACCCCGAACTGCGGGGCGCGCTCAAGCGCTCCGGCCTTCTCACCCGCGACGCCCGCGAGAAGGAGTCGAAGAAGTACGGCCTCAAGAAGGCCCGCAAGGCGCCGCAGTACTCCAAGCGGTAGCCGTGGCGCCGACCCGCTTCGGCACCGACGGTGTGCGCGGGGTTGCGAACGAAGAGCTGACACCCGAGCTGGCGTTGGCCCTCGGGCGCGCCGCCGCCCGTGTCCTGCCCGCCCCGACGTTCGTCGTCGGCCGTGACACGCGCCGCTCGGGACCGCTCCTCCAAGCCGCCTTCTCCGCCGGCCTGGCCGCGGAGGGCGCGGACGTGATCGATCTCGGGGTGCTGCCCACGCCGGGCGTGGCCGCCGTGGGCGAGTCCCGCAAGGCGCCCGGCGCCGTGATCTCGGCCTCGCACAACCCCTTCTCCGACAACGGGATCAAGCTGTTCAGCCTGTTGGGGACGAAGCTGCCGGTCGAGGTCGAGAGCGAGATAGAGCGCGAGCTCGACGCGCTGTTGGCCGACCCGGACCGCCCACCGCGGCGGCCGACCGGTCACGGCGTGGGCCGTCTCAGTGCCGACGCCGCCGGTGCCGTGGAGCTCTACGAGGCGCACCTCGTCGCCACGCTCGAAGGCCGCCGCCTCGACGGCCTGCACATCGTCGTCGACTGCGCCAACGGTGCGGCGAGCGCCATCGCGCCCGAGGTACTGGCCGGGCTGGGCGCCGAGGTCCGGGCGCTGCACGACGCACCGGACGGGGCGAACATCAACGACCAGTGCGGCTCGACCGACCCCGGCGAGCTGGCGCGGGCGGTCGTGGCGCATCAGGCCGACCTGGGGCTGGCCTTCGACGGCGACGCCGACCGCGTCATCGCGGTCGACCAGTACGGCACCGTGGTCGACGGCGACGTGCTGCTGGCGCTCTTCGCGCTGGACCTGGCCGAGCGGGGCCACCTCGCCGGCAACACCGTCGCCGTCACCGTCATGACCAACCTCGGCTTCCGGCTGGCCATGGAGGCCCGCGGCATCGGGGTGCGCGAGACCGACGTGGGGGACCGCCACGTGCTGGCCGCCCTCGACGCCGACGGGCTGAGCCTGGGCGGCGAGCAGTCGGGGCACATCATCTTCCGGGCGCGCTCGACCACCGGTGACGGGATCCTGACCGGGATCGCGCTGGCCGACCTGGTGCTGCGGTCGGGGCGCTCACTGGCCGACCTGTCGGCCGGCTTGGTGGAGCGGGTGCCGCAGCGTCTGGTCAACGTGCCGATCCCCCGACCCGAACGCCTGGCCGAGAGTGCCGAGGTGTGGGAGGCCGTCGTGGCCGCCGAGGCCGAGCTCGGGCACGACGGCAGGGTCCTGCTGCGCCCGAGCGGCACCGAGCCGCTGGTCCGGGTGATGGTCGAGGCGCGGGTGGAGGGCCAGGCCGACGCCGTGGCCTCGCGGCTGGCCGCCGTCGTCGAGGCGGCGCTGGGGCAGATCGAGCCGCAGGCCCGCAGGTAGCCTGGGGTCACTATGTGCGGCATCATCGGCGTCACCGGAGAGGCCGACGCCATCCCGATCCTGCTCGGGGCCCTGCACCAGCTGGAGTACCGGGGCTATGACTCGGCCGGGGTCGCCATGGTGGTCGAGGCTGACGGCGATGGCTCGGAATCGATCTGGCGGGCCCGGGCGGCCGGCGGCACCGACTCGGTGGCCAAGCTGGGCAAGCTGACAGACGACGCGCCCACAGGGCACGCCGCCGCCATCGGGCACACCCGTTGGGCGACCCACGGTGGCCCCACCGTGGAGAACGCCCACCCCCACGTCGACTGCACCGGCCGGCTGGCCCTGATCCACAACGGGATCATTGAGAACCACGCCGAGCTCAAGGCCGAGCTCGAGGCCACCGGGCACACGCTCGTCTCGGCCACCGACACCGAGGTGCTGGTCCACCTCATCGAGGCGAAG
The DNA here is from genome assembly GCA_963755445.1 of uncultured Acidimicrobiaceae bacterium. Taxonomy (GTDB): domain Bacteria; phylum Actinomycetota; class Acidimicrobiia; order Acidimicrobiales; family RAAP-2; genus Bog-473. The sequence continues at coordinate 13,403 of CAVWJQ010000008.1, forward strand.
CTGGCCGAGCCCGGCACGCCGGGCCTGGCCGCGGCGGTACGGGCCGTCCTGCCGCGACTGCGGGGCTCCTTCTCGGTGGCGGTCGTCTCCGCGGACGAGCCCGACACCATCGTGGCGGCGCGGCGCAAGACACCGCTCGTCCTCGGGCTGCAGGACGGGGTGGCGTTCCTGGCCTCCGACATCCCGGCGCTCATCGGGCACACGCGCCAGGTCTTCGCGCTGGCCGACGACGAGCTGGCCGTGCTCACGCCGGGCAGGCTCGAGGTCACCACGCTCGACGGTGATCCCGTCGAGCCCCAGCAGCTGACGATCACCTGGGACCTCGAGGCGGCGCAGAAGGGCGGCTTCGAGGACTACATGTCCAAGGAGATCAACGAGCAGCCCCAGGCCGTGGCGGACACGCTGCTCGACCGCCGCGGCCCCGGCGGTGAGCTGATCCTCGACGAAATGCGCCTGACCCCCGACGATCTGCGCAACATCGACAAGGTGTTCATCGTCGCCTGCGGCTCGAGCTACCACGCCGCGCTGGTGGCCAAGTACGCCATTGAGCACTGGGTCAAGCTGCCGACCGAGGTCGACATCGCCAGCGAGTTCCGTTACCGCGACCCGGTGCTGAACGAACGCACGCTGTGCGTCGGCGTCTCGCAATCGGGCGAGACGCTCGATACGTCCGAAGCCCTGCACGAGGCGGCGCGCCTCGGGGCCAAGGTCCTCGTCGTCACCAACGTCGTCGACTCCTCCATGGCCCGGGCGGCCGACGGCGTGCTCTACACGCGGGCCGGCCCCGAAATCGGTGTGGCCTCCACGAAGTGCCACCTGGCGCAGATTGTGGCGCTCGAGGTGCTCGGGCTCTACCTGGCCCAGATCCTCGGCACCCGTCCGCCCTCGGAGATCAACGAGATCCTCAACGCCATGGAGGAACTGCCCGGCCTGGTGTCCCAGGTGCTGGAGCGGGCGGGTGACGTCGACGACGTGGCGGCGAAGCTGATGGACGCCCGTGACTTCTTCTTCCTGGGCCGCCATGTCGGCTTCCCGGTGGCGCTGGAGGGCGCGCTGAAGCTCAAGGAGCTGGCCTACCTGCGGGCGGAGGGCTACCCGGCCGGCGAGCTCAAGCACGGGCCGATCGCGCTCATCGAGCCGGGGACCGTGGTCGTCGGCATCGCCACGCGCAACCCGCTGTGGGAGAAGATGCTCTCCAACATCGCGGAGGTGCGCGCCCGCGGGGCGACAGTGGTGCTGCTGGCCGAGGACGGCGACGAGGAGTCGGCCGCCGTGGCCGATTACGTGCTGTGGGTCCCGGCGACCTCGCCGCTGCTCTCTCCCATCGTGGGCGTGGTGCCGTTGCAGCAGCTGGCCTACCGTCTGGCCCGCCTGCACGGTCACGATCCCGACCGCCCCCGGAACCTGGCCAAGGTGGTGACCGTCGAGTGATCGTGGGCGTGGGCGTCGACGCCGTCGACGTGGCGCGGTTCCGCAAGGTGCTCGAGCGTCGTCCGAGCTTCGGCACCCGCACCTTCACCGACTCCGAACGGGCCGATGCCGCCGGTTCCGCCGACCTGGCGGAGAGCCTGGCCGCCCGCTTCGCCGCCAAGGAGGCGGTCATGAAGGCGCTCGGGACCGGCATCGGGGGATTCGCGTTGACCGACGTCGAGGTGTGCCGGACTCCCGGCAAGGGCGCCACGCGCAACGCGCCGTACCTGCGGCTGCACGGCACGGCGGCCGACCTGGCCGGCGCCCAGGGTGCGGGCACCTTCCATCTCTCCCTCACCCACACCGACGGCGTGGCGATCGCTTTCGTGGTGGCGGAACAGGCTCCGTGCGCGGCGTCCTGACCCGCGACGAAATGCGGGCGGCCGACGCTGCCGCGCTGGCCACGGTCTCGCACGAGACGTTGGTGGAGCGCGCCGGCACGGCGGCGGCGCACGCCGCGCTCCGCCTGCTCGGGGGCGCCTACGGGCGCCGCGTGGTCGTGGTGGCGGGGAAGGGCAGCAACGGTGCCGACGGCCGCGTCGCGGCGGCCTTCCTGGCCGGGCGGGGCGCCCGCGTGCGCGTGGTCGAGGCGGCCGACATCGGGGCCGGGGACGCGCTCCCCGCGTGCGACCTGGTCATCGACGCCGCGTACGGCACCGGATTCCGTGGTTCCTACGACGCGCCGGCGCTGACCGGCGGGCGCCGCGGTCCTGGCCATCGACATCCCCTCGGGGGTCGACGCCGACAGCGGCGACGCACCCGGGGCGGCCGTGCAGGCGGACCGCACCATCACCTTCGCCGCGCTCAAGCCCGGGCTGTTGCAGGGACGCGGCGCGGTGTGCAGCGGCACCGTCGAGGTGGCCGACATCGGGATCGGGTTCCCCACGCCGCAGGCGCTGCTGGTCGAGGACGCCGATGTCGCGCTCGTGCCGGCCCGGCCCCGCCTGGTCAACAAGTGGACGACCGCAGTGGGGGTGGCGGCCGGCTCGCCGGGCATGGAGGGTTCCGCCATCCTCTGCACCCGCGGCGCCATGGCCGCCGGCGCCGGCATGATCCGTCTCGGCTCGCCGGGCAGCCCGGCCGCGGCCTGGCCCACCGAGGCCGTGCGGATGCACCTGCCGGCCGAGGGCTGGGCCGATGCGTTCGTGGAAGCCAGCGCCAAGTGCAAGGCGGTGGTGCTGGGGCCCGGGCTCGGGACCGGCGAGGCCACCGGCGCGGAGATCAGGGCCGTCATCGCCGCCGTGCCGGTTCCGCTGGTCATCGATGCCGACGCGCTCACGGCGCTGGGTGACGCGGCGGCGGCGCGTCTCCTCATCGACAAGCGCAGCGCCCCGAGCATCCTCACGCCGCACGATGGCGAGTACGCACGCATCAACGGGTCGGCACCGACCGACGACCGCCTGGCGTCGGCGCGGGCGTTGGCCCGGGCCACCGGCGCCGTCGTCCTGTTGAAGGGAGCGTTGACCGCGGTGGCCTCACCCGAGGGCGACGACGCCGCACCTGACGTGCTCCTGGCGGCGGCCGGAGGGCCCTCGTTGGCCACGGCCGGAAGCGGTGACGTGCTCTCGGGCATCATCGGGGCCTTCTGCGCCCGCGGGGTGCCGGCGTTCGAGGCGGCCGCCCTGGCCGCCCACGTGCACGGGCGCGCCGCGTCGCTCGGTCCGGCTCCAGGGCCTCGTGGCGGGCGACCTGCCCGATCTGGTGGCGGCGTTCCTCTCCGAGGTGGGGGAGGGACATGACTGACGGCGCGCCGGCGGTGCGGTTGGTCGCCGATGCCGATGACGCGGCGGTGACCATGGCCCAGGGGCGCTCGCGCCCGGCGTGGGCCGAGATCGACCTGGCCGCGGTGGCGCACAACGCCTCGCTGCTGTCCCGGCTGGCGGCGCCGGCCCAGCTCTGCGCGGTCGTCAAGGCGCACGGCTACGGGCATGGTGGGCCTGCGGTGGCCAGGGCGGCCCTGGCCGGCGGGGCCGGGCGCCTGGCGGTGGCGCTGGTGGACGAAGGCGTGGAGCTCCGCGAGCACGGCGTCACCGCACCGGTGCTGCTGCTGAGCGAATGCGATCCTGCCGCGGCGACGACGGCACTGTCCTACGGGCTCACGCCCACGCTGTACTCCGCCGAGGGCATCGCCGCCTGGAGCGCGGCCGCCGCGGCGGCCGGTCGGCCGGTCGGCGTCCACGTCAAGGTGGACACCGGCATGCACCGCGTCGGTGCGGCGCCCGAGGACCTGCACGCCATGGCGGCGGCCGTGGTGGCCGACCCCACTTTGGTGCTCGAGGGGATCTGGACCCACCTTCCGGTGGCCGACGGCGAGGCGGAGGACCGCGCCTACACCGAGGGCCAGCTCGCGCTGTTCGACCACCTGGTGGCGGAATTGGCCGCCGCCGGCATCACGGCGCCGTTGCTCCATGCCGCCAACACGGCGGGAGCCGTCGCCTTCCCGCAGGCGCGCCACGACCTGGTGCGCTGTGGGCTCGGGCTCTACGGGTACCTGCCCGGACGGTCGGTGCAGGAGGCCTTCGACGCGCAGGCGGGCGGCGAACAGTTGCGACCGGCCATGGCACTGAAGGCCCGGGTGGTGGCGGTGCGTGTCCTGTCGGCGGGGGAGCGCCCCTCCTACGGCCGGCTCCGGCCGCTGCCGACGCGCTCGCTCGTGGCCACGGTCCCCATCGGGTACGCCGACGGCGTGCCCCGCAGCCTCTTCGCCGGCGGCTACGAGGTGCTGATCGGGGGAGTGCGCCGGCCTCTGGCCGGGATGGTGACGATGGACCAACTCGTCGTCGACTGCGGCGACGACGAATCGGTCCGCCCGGGCGATGAGGTGGTGTTGCTCGGGCGACAGGGCGAGGAAGAGATCACGGCGGACGACTGGGCCGCCATGGCGGGGACGATCAGCTATGAGGTCGTGTGCGGCATCGGGCCGCGCATGCCGCGCATTGTGCTGAACCGGCCCGACGTGCCCGGTGTCTGACGTCGACGCCCTCGAGCGGCTGCGCGTCGCCGCCTCGACGTGCACGCTCTGCCCTTTGGCCAAGGGCCGGACCCAGGTGGTGTTCGGTGTGGGCTCTCCGACGGCCGATCTGCTCTTCGTGGGCGAGGGCCCGGGCCGCGAGGAGGACCTCGCCGGCGAGCCCTTCGTCGGCCGCTCGGGCAAGTTGCTCGACCGCCTCATGTGGGAGGAGGTGGGCCTCACCCGGGCCGAGTGCTACATCGCCAACGTCGTCAAGTGCCGGCCACCCCAGAACCGCGACCCGGCGCCCAAGGAGATCGAGGCGTGCCGGCCGTACCTGGCCGAGCAGATCGAGCTCATCGACCCGCGGGTGATCATCACGCTGGGCAACTTCGCCACCAAGCTGCTGCTCGAGACGACCAAGGGCATCCGGGAGCTGCGGGGACAGGTCTTCGAGCGGGGTCGGGCCGCCGTCGTTCCGACGTACCACCCGGCCTACGTCTTGCGGGCGGGCGGCGAGGCCATGGCCGAGATGCGGGCCGACTTCGTCCGGGCCAAGCGGCTCATGGAGCCGATCGTGACCTGGCCGGTGACGTGGACGAGCGGGTCGCCCGAGGAGACCCGGTTGCTGGCGGGCCGGGTGGCGGCACTGTGCCGGCCGGGCGACGTGGTTCTGCTGGTGGGCGACCTCGGCGCGGGCAAGACGGTCTTCGCCCAGGGCTTCGCCGCCGCGCTCGGCGTCCCGGGCCCGGTGACCAGTCCCACCTTCGCCCTGGTGCGCCAGTACCGGTGCGGGGAGGGCAGCCCGGTCGGGCTCCTCATCCACGCCGACGTCTACCGGACGGGCTCGCTGGACGAGGTGGTCGATCTGGCCCTGGCCGAGCTGGTCGAGGAGGACGCCGTGGCCCTGGTCGAATGGGGAGAGCTGGCGGCCCCGGCCTTCGGCGACAGCGCGCTCGAAATCACCCTGGTCGCCCCGGACCCCGTGGCGACGCCCGAACGGCGCCACCTGACCGTGGTCGGGCGCGGCCGGTGGGCCGAGCGATCGGGCGCGGCAGACGCGCTGGAGGCGGCGGCCACAGGAGCGACATCGTGAGCGCCGGGGGCAAAGGCGAAGGCGGCGAAGGCGAAGGCGGCGAAGGCGAAGGCGGTGGCGAAGGAGGCCGGGCGCCGACGGCCATGGTGGCGATCGAGACGGCCACCGAGACGGTCGGGGTCGCGGTCCGGACGGCAAGCGGCGTCCAAGCGGAGCTGACCTTGACGGGCCGGCGTCGCCATGTCGAGACCCTCACGCCGGCCTTGGAGCACTTGCTCCAGCAGCTCGGTCTCGTGCCCGGCGACCTGGGCGTCGTCGCGGTCGACATCGGTCCCGGGCTCTTCACCGGCCTGCGTGTCGGCTTGGCGGCCGCCAAGGGACTGGCCCAGTCGCTCGAGCCTCGGGGTCATGGGGGCGACGAGCCTGGACATCCTGACGGCCGGCGCCGCCGCGGCAGGGCTCCGCGGCCTGGTGCTCTCCTGCGTCGACGCCCGACGGGGCGAGGTCTTCGCGGCCGTGCACGAGGTCGACCTGGCCGGACCGCTGCCGGCCGTCCATGCGGTTCGCCTCGCTGTCGGCCTCTTCGCTCCCGAAGATCTGGCGACCGCGCTGGGAGCGTTCGCCGGCGAGCCGGTGCACGCCGTGGGAGACGGTGCGTTGCGCTATGCCGAGGTCCTGCGGAAGATCCCCGGTGTGGATCCTGACGCGCCCGGACTGGCCTTTCCGCCACCGGCGGCGCTGCTCGACCTGACCCGGGCGCGCCTCGACGCGGGAGAACCGCCAGTCGAACCCGCTTCGGTCGTTCCTCTGTACATGCGTGAGGCGGACGCAGTGAGTAACTACACCCAGGCTGTAAGGGCCTGAGGTGGGTGGCGAGGTGATGCTGCGCATCGAGAAGCTCAAGCGGCGGGACCTGCGTCATGTGCTCCGCATTGAGGCCAGGGTCTTCCCCGAGCCCTGGTCGGTCGCGGTGTTCAACTCCGAATTGGCGTTGCGCAAGGGCCGGCTCTACCGCGCCGTCTGGGACGGGGACGAGATGGCGGGCTACATCGGCTTCATGATGGTCGACGACGAGGCACACATGACCACCATCGCCACGGCACCCGGCTATCAGCGTCGCGGCGTGGCCATCACCATGATCGTCGACAGCTTCCACACGCTGCGCGCCGGAGGGACCAAGCACATCTCGCTCGAAGTGGCGGCCAACAACGAACCCGCCCAGGCGCTCTACCGACGCTTCGGGTTCGCGCCGGTTGCCGTGCGCAAGAACTACTACCCCGTGACCGGGCAGGACGCCCTCGTCATGTGGGTCTACGACATCGACTCCGACGAGTACGCGTTGCGCCTCGAGGAGCTGGCGGCCACGGGCCAGCGGATTCAGCACGCCCGCACCTCGTAGGCGGCCATCCCCCTAGGGTGGGAGCCGTCCGCAACCCGCGGTCCGCCCGGGTCGCAGGTTGGCGCGGACATCACGAGAGGAGCCCAGATGTCCATCGAAACGATCGCGCTCGGAACGCAGGGGCTTACGGTCTCGCGCCAGGGCCTGGGTTGCATGGGGATGTCCGACTTCTACGGGCCGACCAACGACGACGAATCGACCGCCACCATCCACCGGGCGCTCGAGCTGGGGGTCGATTTCTTCGACACGTCCGACATGTACGGGCCCCACACCAACGAGGTGCTCCTGGGCAAGGCGCTGGCCGGGCGCCGTGACGAGGCGATCATCGCCACCAAGTTCGGCATCGTGCGCGATCTGGACAACCCGACAGCCCGGTCCGTCAACGGCCGCCCCGAGTACGTCCGCCAAGCCTGCGACAGCTCGCTGCAGCGGCTGGGCGTCGACCACATCGACCTCTACTACCAGCACCGCGTCGACCCCGACACCCCGATTGAAGAGACGATCGGGGCGATGGGCGAGCTCGTCGCCGAGGGCAAGGTGCGCTACCTCGGGCTGTCCGAGGCCGCACCGGCCACCATCCGGCGGGCGCACGCGGTGCATCCGATCTCGGCCCTCCAGACCGAGTACTCGGTGTGGTCGCGTGATCCCGAGCAGGAGATCCTGCCCACATTGCGCGAGCTCGGCATCGGATTCGTCCCCTACAGCCCGCTCGGCCGCGGCTTCCTCACCGGCGCCCTGCGCTCACTCGATGACCTGGACGAGAGCGACTTCCGCCGCTACCAGCCCCGGTTCCAGGGCGACAACCTTGAGGACAACGTCGCCATCGTGGAGGTCATCGACCAACTCGCCGCCGCCAAAGGCTGTACGCCGGGGCAGATCGCGCTCGCCTTCGTGCACGCGGCGGGCCGCGACGTGGCGCCGATTCCGGGCACGAAGCGCCGCACCTACCTGGAGGAGAACGTGGCTGCGCTCGACGTCGAACTCACCGAGGAGGACCTCGCCGTCCTTGACGCGGTGGCTCCGGCCAAGGGCGACCGCTACGCCGACATGTCGCCCGTCAATCGCTAGGAGGCGCCGCTCGGCGCAGCCGGGAGCCGTTCAGGTGGTCAGCATGCGTCGGGCGCGCCCGAAGGCCCGGCGCGGGGTGGCCTGGGTCCCGGCCACGCTCCACCATGCCCGCTCGAGCACCGTCCCGACGGTCGGCCGGTGCGGCTTCCGGCACACATAGGCGAGCAGGTAGCAGTTCTCTATGTCGTCGAAGATCCCGCGCTTGGTGGCGAGCTCGTCGGGATCGTAGATGCCCCGGGCGACCGAGTCGCCGCCGTAGTTGATGCCCTCGGCCCGCTCTATGACGAAGCCGTTGCCGCGCAGCATGGCCGCCATTTCGGCGTGCCGGTACTCGTACTTGTGGTCGGGGTCGATGAAGGCGTCCTGCTGTAGCCGGGTCAGGTTCGCGTTCGGTGTGTCGAGCGCGAGGATGCCGCCCGGCTTGAGGACGCGCCGGGCCTCGGCCAGCACCTGCTCGGCCTCGGCCCGCGTGATGTGCTCAATGCTCTCCCCGCTGTAGACCATGTCGAACGACGCCGACGGGTAGCTGCTGAGGTCGGTCATGGAGTGATAGCGGTACGAGACCCGGCCTCCGGCGACGTCGACGGTCGTCTGGGTCTGGCCGTCCTGGTACAGCTCGTGGCGGTCTTCGCTGGGCAGATCGACGATGACGATCTCTTCGAACGTGTAGGGATACCCCATCAGCACCAAAGCCCCGTAGGGGACACCGAGTGCGACCCCACCGATGTCGAGGATCCGTCGCGCCTTCGGCAGACTGCGGATGAAGACGCCGCGCCCGTAGTGCAGTGAAGGGCCGAACTCGGTCATGGGCGCCGAGTGGCTCCACTCCGCCGAGTGGATCAGCCACTCCATCAGCTGGCGGGGGCTCTTCGTGCCGTTCTCGAGCTCGGCCACGAACGGGTCGTCGGGGGCCGGCTCCCGACGGAAGAGGAGGTGAAAGAGGCCCCGGTGCAGCTCGCGGGCCGGCAGATCCTCGAGGAGTCCCGAGTCGGGGAACGAATCCGGGAGGGGGGTCGTCTTGTTCACCCTCTGCCAGCGCAAACGGCCGGACCTGGACTCGGCCTGCATGCTGTCGACTGTAACCGGCCCTGCTCGGCCGAGGCCTTCCCCCGAGCGATCCGGGGCATCACCTGGGCGCCGGGTCGCAGGACCGCCATTGCAGGTCAGACGGCCTGGGCCCGGTGTGCCTCGTCGTTCGCCGCACACAGATCTGCCAGTGTCGAGGTGATGGTGCCCAAGGGGTCGGTGGCGGCGATCTCGGCCTGGAGTGCTTTCGCCCGCCGGCGATAGCGGGGTCGGGCCAGGACCCGTCGGACGGCGCGCGCCACCATGGCCGACGATGGTCGACCCGAGTGCAGGTTGATGCCCGCGCCGGACCACTGGACGCGGGCGGCGACCTCGGGCTTGTCCTCGCTGTCGCCGGCGACGACGAGGGGGACGCCGTGGGCCAGGGCCTGCTGCACGCCGCCGTAGCCGCCGTTGGTCACCATGACGTCGACGTGGGGAAGCAAGAGATCGTGGGGGACGAAGCGCTCCAGACGGACGTTCGCCGGCAGGCCGCGCCGGAGTGGTTCGGGGTCGGGGCCGCCGGTGGTGGCGACCACCAGCACGTCGTCGCGGGCCAGGGCACGGATCGTCAGCAGCAGTAACCGGTCGAGGTCCGCGTTGTCGAGCGTGCCCTGGGTGACGTGGACCACCGGCCGCTCCTGCTGCGAGCTCGTCCCACCAGTCGGGTTGCTCGAAGGAGCGACCGGGCGCATGCAGGATGGGCCCGACGAAGCGCACCGAGGGAGCGAGATCCGAGCGCGGGTACTCGAAGCCGGCCACCGTCGCCTGCAAGAAGGCGTCGACCACTTTGGGCTGGAGGTCGATGAAGTAGCCGCGGAATCCGCCGGGCGCGCCGGCCTCGGCCAGTCTGCGCCGGGCGAAGCGCTGAATGTCGGCCAGCACGAAGTGCTCGGTGGCCCAATTCATGGTGGCGTCGCGCATCCGGCGCAGCGGTCCCGTCCCCGGCTGGAAGGCCACGCCGAACGGTGCGGTGTCCCGGCTGTTCGACGCGTAGGGCATCACGCCGATGGCGGCGAGCGCCGGCCGATCCTGCCGGGGGCCCAGCGCGAGGGGAAGGGCGCCGAAGAACATGGAGTCGACCACGATGCAGTCGGCAGCGAAGTCCTGGAGGATGGCGCGCAGGTCGCGGCACTGGCCGGGCAGCGGGCCGATGAAGATCCGGCGCAGGTCGTCCTTCACCCCGCGCACGCCGCGCTTGGACGACGACTCACGCTCGGGGTTGGCCACCATGAGATCGTGGGCGTCGTCCTCGGCGGCGAAGGGGACGAAACGCGCGCCGGTCGCCTCGATCGATTCCCGGTAGTGCTCCGTCGTGAAGAAGACGACGTCGTGGCCCAGCGCGACCAGCCGGCCGGACAATGCGACCAGGGGAGCCGTATGGCCTTGGGCCGGCGTGGTGCACAGGACGAAGCGGCGCCGTGCCGACGTGTCGCCGACGGCCGTCCCGGCGACCGTCCCAGGCGCGCTGGGGCGCATGCGCTGCGGGCGCAGTGGTCGCTGCCGCCGCATCCCGTGCGGCCGCCGCACCCACCACCTCCGGATCGATCATGGAGCTGACGTGACGACCGCCCCGCCCCACGGTGGCAATGCCAGCGCGCCCTCGACGCTCGAGCCCTCCAGGCCGTGCTCGGTGCTCACGGTCACCGTCCCGGCCACGTCGTCGAACGAGACCGTGTCGCTCGACATGTTCAACAGCGACGGTGGCGCCGTCACCGCGGGCATAGGCCCAGGTGCCCGCAGGCGACGGGAGTGACCGGTACGGGCCCACGGCCAGGTCCTCGTGGCCTGGCGCGCCGCGATGACGCGCCGACACAGTTCGAGCACGGACCCGGGGTCGCCCTCCTGGTCGGCCACGTTGCACTGCGCCGGGTCGGCCATCGGCAGCCACGGGCGGACGCCCGCCGGTGTGAAGCCGCCGCCGGGCTCGCCGTTCCACGGCATCGGTGTGCGCTCGGCGTCGCGGCCTTTGTAATAGGGCCAGAAGCGGGCGCCCACGGCATCGAGGACGTCCTCTCGTTGCACCGGCCCGTCGACGAGCCCGATCTCGTCGCCGGCATAGAGGAAGGGCGTGCCGCGCAGCGTCAGCAGGAGGAGCAGCGCCAGCTTCACCTTGGCCGGGTCGCCGGCCGCCCATCGGGTGGCGAGGCGCGAGACGTCATGGTTCGAAGCGGTCCAGATGGGCCATGCCCCTCGGGCAGCAACGCCTCCGTCTCTTCGACGACGGCCCGGAGCGCTTCGGCTTCCAGGGGTGCGTTGATGAACACGAAGTTGAACCCACCGTGCAGCTCGTCGTGCCCGTCGCCGTAGAAGTCCATGAGGACCGGCAGCTTCTCCACGTTGGTCTCACCGATCAGGAGCCGCTCGGGCTCGTACGTGTCGGCAATGGCGCGCCAGCGCCGCAGGATGTCGTGGGCCTCGGGACGGTCGGTGTTGTACACGGCGCGCTGCGCCATGAACTGCTGGTCGAGCGGGTCGTCCTCGGTGGCCGGCGGGTTGTCGCGCAGCTCCTTGTCCTTGATCATCATGTTGCACACATCGATGCGGAACCCGGCGACGCCACGGTCCCACCAGAAGCGCACAATGTCGTCGAACTCGCGCCGGACCTCCTCGTTCCACCAGTTGAGGTCCGGCTGCTGGGCCTCGAAGTTGTGCAGGTAGTACTGGCCGCTGGGCTCGTCGAAGTGCCAGGCCGGCCCGCCGAAGATGCTGGCCCAGTTGTTGGGCAGGCCGCCGTCCGGCTTCGGGTCCGCCCACACGTAGTAGTCACGGTGCGCCGACTCCCGTCCGCTCAGCGCGTCGACGAACCAGGCGTGTTGGTCGCTCGTGTGGTTGGGCACCAGGTCCATGAGGATGCGGATGCCACGGGCCCCCGCCTCGCGTACCAGCACGTCCAGGTCGTCGAGGGTGCCGAACGAGGGATCGATGTCGCGGTAATCGGACACGTCGTAGCCCCAGTCGCGATTCGGCGAGCAGGTGACCGGCGAGAGCCAGACGCCGCTGATGCCGAGCCGGGCCAGGTGGTCGAGCTTGGACACGATGCCGGGCAGGTCCCCGACACCGTCCCCGTTCGAGTCGGCGTAGGAGCGGGGGTAGATCTGGTAGAAGACGCCGCCGTGCCACCAGCGGTCGGGGTCACTCTTCGGATTGGCCGGCGCCATGGGCATCCCTTCGCTTCGTCGCTTCGTCGGTCGTCGCCCGGAGCGTACCGACCTGGTTCGCGGCCCGGGGCGGGGCCGGACGGGTGGAGCCTCGACCCCGGGTGACGCGTCTACAGGCGTCCCGCGGCCACCTGCATGATCTGCTGCTCGAGCGCCGGCGAGAAGGGTGCGTTGTACGACGTGAACGTGACCTGGTGCCCCAGGCGCCCCTTCACCGCGACGAGCTGTGTCGCCGTGACATTGACGGTCTGCCCCTGCACCGTGACGGGCACGCTCAGGGAGTAGCCGTGGACGCCGGGGCCGAAGGTCGTGCCGGACACGGCCGAGACCAGCGGCGAGCCGATCGTGGTGCCCTTGGACGTCTTGCCGAACAGCTTCGTCTTGAGCGGCCCGGACGCCAGCGTCGTCATGCAGCCGGGCAGCTTGGGGTTGGCGCCGATGGCGAATTCAGCGGCCGCATTCTTGGCCGAGGGGAAGACGGTGACGTTGTCGGCCACCGTCAAGCTGGCGTCGCGCATTCTGAAATTCACGGCTGTAGACCGACGGCGGGTTCTCCGACGACCAGCGTCGTCGCGACGCCGATGCAGTGGGCCAGCTGCGCGGCGCCCACGTTGTTGTTCGTGGTGTTGGTGTTCTTGACCGAGGTCCAGCCCGATGGCATGTCGGCGAGGGTCAGCAGGTCCTTGCGGGCCTGGGCCAGGGACGCCGAGCTGCTCGATCCCGAACTCGCCCCTGCACTCGTGGCGAGCAACCCGAGCGGGGCCACGAGGAGGAACGAACCAGCGATGAGGCCGGCTGCGGCGTGGCGGGTGCGGGTCATGGACGGCCTGCGTCGGTGCACTGTCGTTGCCCCCTTCTGGTTTGGCGACACGCTACGCGAGCCCAGCGCCGCCGGGCGCCACGCCGGCCAGCCGCCACGCCGCCAGCCGCCACGCCGGCCAGCCGCCACGCCGGCCAGCCGCTCAGCCAGCGCCAGCGCCGCCCGCTCAGTGCCGGGCCTGCGCCGCCGCCAGGAGTTGCTCCTCGAGCGGAGCGGGGAATGCTGCCCCGTTGCCGTTGAACGTCACCTGATGCAGGAGTGCCCCGGAGACGAAGTCGACCTGGGTGCTCGTGACCGTCAGCACGCGCCCGCCGCGGGCGATCGGGATGCTGACGGTGAAGCCGGTCATGTGGAGCGCGGCCGCGGCGGCGGGCAGCGCGGCGAAGCTGACCACGCCGACCGTCGTGGTGCTTCCCGCTTGCTGCTGCATGTTCTTCTGCAGCACCGAGCTCGCCACGCTGTTCATGCAGGCCGTGGTCTTGGCGCTCGCCAACGCGGCGTACTCGGCTTGGGCCTGGGCCGCCGAGGGGTAGACCGAGACGCTGTCCTCCACTGCATCGACCTGGTCGGCGCTGGTGAAGTCCGGACTGTTGACCTTGGTCGGCGCCACCTTGGCCACCCGGGCCGGGACGCCGACGCACGACGGCCAGCTTCGAGGACCACGGGGTCACCCGCGTGGGGAGGCGGCGGTGCCCCCCGCCGTCCAACCGGCAGGCAGGTCCGTGAGGCGCAGCAAGGACGCCGTCCCCAACGCTGCCGTCTTGGGCGAGACCGGCGGTGCCTTCGGCGAGGACTGGGTCGCCGAAGCGGTGGCCGAAGCCGAAGCCGAAGCCGAAGCCGACAGCCGCAGCAGGGCCGCAGGCCGCAGCCGAAGTCGTCGTGGTCGCGTGACCGGCGTCGGCCCCGGCAAAGGACAACGAGCCCCGGGTGAGGCCCCCGACGAGCCCGCCGATGAGCGCCATGGTGAAGACCCCGGCGCCGGTCCATCTGACGGCGCGCCGCCAGTGCTCCATTCCTGTCTGACCAGTCTGGGCCATTGCTGCCCCCTCCTGCCTCCATGGGCAGCCCCGCCCAGGGCCCCAAGGGACCCGGCCGGCATCTGCCCTCCCGGAGGGAGAACGGGGGAGGCGGCCCCGTCTTACGGGGTCAGAGCTTCCTCTCGGCCACGGTGATCATGCGCCGGATTTCCGCAGGTGGGAAGGCAGTGCCCGAGCTTCCCGAGCCGTACTCGGTGAACGTGAGCTGCTGCCCGAGCGTGCCCCGGATGAAGAAGACGGTGGTGGTCGTCATGACGACCGTCTGTCCCTGTGAGGTGATCGGGCCGGTCAGCTCGATACCCGTTCGTGTGAGCTCCGAACTTCGTCCCGAGCGGCGGGCCGACGGTCAGCGTGCCGATGGTGGCGCCCTGGGCCGGATTGCTCTTCAGGTAGGCGTTCAAGGCATTTGATGCGCAGGCGGCGAAGGCGGGGCTGGCCAGCGCGGCGAACGAGGAGTGCGCTGCAGCCGAGGTCTTGAACGTCGAGATGGCGTCCTGCATCTCCTGGGAGCCGTCCTTGTTCTGGAAATAGGGCGAGTCCACCTCGGGCGGGACGGCCTCGGGCAGCCCCGCTCCAGCGCCGAGACACGCGATGAAGGGGCTCCCCGCCGGGTAGGCGGCGTTCTGCGTGTCGGCCGTCCCCCGTTCGGTGCTCCAACCCTTGGGCAAGTCCGAGAGCGCCAGGAGATGGGTCTTTGCCTGGGCGCCCGTCACGGGCTGACCCGCCGCCGCTCCCGCCGCCGCCCAGCACGCCGCCGCCCAGGTCAGGGTGCATGCCATGGTCCCGGCCAGCATGACCGGTCTGCGTCCACGCATCGGGCTCCTCCTCTTCGGGCCGTCGAGGCGCCGGTGCACAGGATACGTGGGTAGGACCCGGTTCTACGGTCGTTGCAGCGGAATATCGGGCCGCCTCGGGGACGCCCCCTTGCCATTGCCCCGGGAATCCCGCTACTCTGGCACTCGCAACCCGAGAGTGCTAACCGTGCCAAGGAGGCCCGTCCCAAATGAGTCTGCAACCCCTCGATGACCGGATCGTCGTTCGTCCCGGCGAGTCCGAGGAGACCACTGCTTCTGGCCTGGTCATTCCCGACACCGCCAAGGAGAAGCCCCAGCAGGGTGAAGTGCTGGCCGTCGGCCCCGGCCGCCGCTCCGAGGACACCGGCGAGCTGATCCCCCTCGACGTCAAGGTGGGCGACACGGTCGTCTACTCCAAGTACGGGGGCACCGAGTACGTCCTCGACGGCGAGGATGTCCTCATCCTTTCCGCCCGCGACATCCTGGCCAAGATCGCCTGATCTTCGGCCACATGGGTTCGGCAGCCCGCCGCCCCGGTTCACTCCGGGTCGGCGCGGCGGCCTCCCAGAGCACTATCCCTGAGATTCGAGAACTCGAGAGGAGTTCGACACCGTCATGCCCAAGATCCTGAAATTCGACGAGTCCGCCCGCCGCGGGCTCGAGGCCGGCGTCAACAAGCTGGCCGACACCGTGAAGGTCACCCTGGGGCCGAAAGGCCGCAACGTGGTGATCGAGAAGAAGTTCGGCGCGCCGACCATCACCAACGACGGCGTGTCCATCGCCCGTGAGGTGGAGCTGGACGACCCGTTCGAGAACATGGGTGCCCAGCTGGTCAAGGAAGTCGCCACCAAGACGAACGACGTCGCCGGTGACGGCACCACCACGGCCACCGTGCTGGCCCAGTCGCTGATCACCGAGGGCCTCCGCAACGTGGCCGCCGGTGCCAGCCCGACCGGTCTCAAGAAGGGGATCGAGAAGGGCGTCAAGGCCGCGGTGGAGAACATCGCCAAGCAGGCCAAGGAAGTCGGCGGCAAGACGGAGATCGCGCAGGTCGCCTCCATTTCCGCTGCGGACTCGGCCATCGGCGACGTGCTCGCCGACGCCATCGACAAGGTCGGCAAGGACGGCACCGTCACCGTCGAGGAGTCCAACACCTTCGGCATCGAGCTCGAGCTCACCGAGGGCATGCAGTTCGACAAGGGCTTCCTGTCGCCGTACTTCGTGACCGACCCCGAGCGCCAGGAAGCGGTGCTCGACGAGCCCGTCATCCTCTTCTACAACTCCAAGGTGAGCGCCGTGCACGACCTCGTGCCCGTGCTCGAGAAGGTCATGCAGACCGGCAAGCCGCTGCTGATCATCGCCGAGGACGTCGAGGGCGAGGCCCTGGCCACGCTGGTCGTCAACAAAATCCGTGGCACGTTCACCTCGGTCGCCGTCAAGGCCCCGGGCTTCGGCGAGCGCCGCAAGGAGATGCTGCAGGACATGGCCGTCCTCACGGGCGCCCAGGTCATCAGCGAGGAGATCGGCCTCAAGCTCGAGAGTGCCACCATCGACCTGCTGGGCAGCGCCCGGCGCGTCATCGTGACCAAGGACGACACCACCATCGTGGAGGGTGCCGGCTCGGCCGAGGACGTGAAGGGTCGCGTCGCCCAGATCAAGCGGGCGATCGACGACACCGACTCGGACTGGGACCGCGAGAAGCTGCAGGAGCGCCTGGCCAAGCTGGCCGGCGGCGTGGCCGTCGTCAAGGTCGGTGCCGCCACCGAGGTGGAGCTCAAGGAGAAGAAGCACCGCATCGAGGACGCGCTGTCCGCCACCCGCGCTGCGGTGGAGGAGGGCATCGTGGCCGGCGGTGGCACGGCTCTCATCCGGGCCCGCAAGTCGGTCCTCGAACTGGCCGACACGCTCCAGAGCGACGAGGCGACCGGTGCCCGCATCGTGGCGCACGCGCTGGAGGCGCCACTCAAGTGGATCGCCATCAACGCCGGCCTCGAAGGTGCCGTCCTGGTGAACACGGTCGAGTCGGCGAAGGGCAGCCACGGTCTCAATGCCGCCACCGGCGAGATCGAGGACCTGGTCAAGGCCGGCATCATCGACCCGGCCAAGGTCACCCGCTCGGCACTGCAGAACGCGGCTTCCATCGCCGCCCTGTTGCTCACCACCGAGGCCCTCGTGGCCGACAAGCCCGAGAAGGTGGACGCCGCTGCGGCTGCGGCCGCCATGGCGGGCGGCGGCATGGGCGGTATGGGTGGCATGGGCGGGATGATGTAGTTCCCGCTTCAACGTTTGTTGTGTGGTCGGTGGCCGGGCTTCGTGCCCGGCCACCGGCGCGCCCGGGCGCGTGCGCACAGTCGACGGCGGACTGCGGCTCCCTCCGTGTCGCGCGGCCATTGACCAGCAGACCGAAGTGCTGTGCCACACTGACGACGTGGCGGCAGTGAGAGTGCGCATGCGCTGCGCCCATCGCGCGTTGGCCCCGCTCCTCCTGGCTGCGATGCTCGGCGCGACGGTCGGCCTGGTCGGACCCGGCGCCCCGGCCGGCGCCAGCAGCTCACCGCAGATGTCGTCGCCGCTCCGCGCACCGAAGACCTCCAACGCGGAGGACACGGCGTACTTCACCGACGTCGCCCAGGCCGACCCTGCGCTCGCTTCCTACGAGCAGAAGCAGGGAAACATCGCCCTTCGAGCGTTGTTGACCGACGGCACGGCCTTCTGTGCGCTGCTCCAGCGGGCACGCAACCTCAATGACGCCCTGGTCGAAGAGGCGTCGGGCGCCCGCAGTACCGAGGCCGCGACGCATCTGCCCTTGTCGGTGACGACGTTCAACACCATAGAGAGCGTGTCGCTGCTCACGCTCTGTACGTCCGAACAGAAGCTGCTCCCGGCTTCGGTCCGCACCAAAATCCGAGCACTCAAGAAGGCATTCATCACGTCTCCCGGCTGAGCACGCACCGGCTGTCCGTGCGCGTCGTTGCCCACGCCGCCGCATCGCCGTCGGTGCGCGGATCGTGCTGGGGTTGTGCGTCCGTTCCCGTGTCGTGATGCGCCGTGGCCGCGCCCGGGCGAGAAGCGAACGTTTGTCTCGTAGACCCTCCTGCAGAAACGAATGCCAGGCAACGCCGGATGGATCAACCGGTGTGCACGTGTGTGTTCGCGGTTCGTTCACACAGAAATAAGTCACGCGTAGCGCAACGTCATCGTCGGCGTAACCCGCCGACCTTAGGTTTGCCCCGACCCCCTTGTTCGGATCTCAATGCTTGTCGAGGAGGAATTGGTGCGAATCTCGCGGAGGTTCACGCAACACCGAGTGCGCAGCGCAGCGATGGCGTCCGCTGCCGTCGGCCTGATGGCCCTGTCGGGCGCGAGCATCTCGACCGCAGTCGGTGCTGCGCCGCTGCCGGCTCCAGCCTCCTCCGGCGGAACGACGTGCCCCGCCGGCAGCACGTTGCAGCTTCCCAGCGGCGGTTCCAACAACCAGGCGCAATGCGTGATCACCTCGACCGGCACGCCGGTCGGCGGGATCAAGCACGTCTGGCTGATCATTGAGGAGAACAAGTCCTACGACGAGACCTTCACGGGCCTCAACCAGAACAGCTACCTGTGGCAGACGCTGCCCCAGCAGGGGGCGCTCCTCACCAACTACTACGGCACCGGCCACTTCAGCATGGACAACTACATCTCGCTGGTGTCGGGTCAGTCCCCGTCGTATGCGACCCAGGACGACTGCTCCACCGCGGCCAACATGACGAACAACAACGGCGGCATCATCACGAACGGCACGGTTGGGACCGCGACCGACACCGACCACACGACCGACGGTTCGGGTACCAACACGACCGCCCCGAACGCCACCGCCTCCAACAACGGCAACTACGGGCAGCTGCTGGTGCACGGAGGCATCGACGCGTCGCTCAGCCAGAACGGCTGCGTCTACCCGACTGACGTCGCCACGTTGTTCAACCAGTACAACGCGGCCGGCGTTGCCTGGAAGGCCTACGCACAGGACCTCGGGGGCGCCCAGCCGACCGGATCGACGACGTACGTCACTGGCGCCACCCCGGGCGTGACCGACACGGTGCCCGGGCGTGATGACGGCGCCTGTGGCTACCCCGGCCAGTCCAGCAACGACCCGGTGACCAACCCGACGAACCTGGTGGCCCCGACCGGTGACGTGTCCAGCTTCACGGGCGCCCAGCCGGCGAATGCCAACAGCAACGGCGACCCCGCCGACCAGTACGTGGCGAAGCATTTCCCGACGGGGTGGTTCACCTCCCTGACCGGCGAGTCCGCCGGGTCGCAGAGTGGTGTCACCTATCCGGCCCAACCGGCCCTGAACCAGCCGACCGTCCCCGAGTACGACGGACCTGGTGCGCCGACGAACGGGTCCGCCGATTCCAACTGTGACGCCAACCACGTCGCCAACCTCGATGACCCGACGTACGGCCTGGCCCACGACCTGAGCCTCCCGTCCAACAAGGTCCCCGCCTTCAACTGGATCACCCCGAACAACTGCAGCGACGCCCACGACGCCAGCTGCCAAGGCAACAACCTCTCGGGGGCCTTCAATGCGAACGGCACGCCGAACTACACCCCGGCGGGCCTGCCGGCGGACGACCCCGAGGCGACGACGCCGGTCAACTACACGGGCGGGCTCTACGCGGCGGACCTCTTCCTCCGCTACTACATCCCGATGATCGAGCAGTCCAAGGCCTTTGCGGACGGTGGGATGATCGACATCACCTTCGACGAAGCCAATCCCCCCTTCACCACGGGGAACAGCTTCAACAATGTCCCGGCTCCGGGTGATGCCACCACCTTCTCGGCCCCGGCCGACCAACCCAGCTTCGGATCGGCCGGGACCCAGTACCCGGGTGCGAGCTCCCTCTACGGCGCGTACGGCGCGCTGGCCGACGCGGCGGGTGAGAACATCAACGGACACAACGTCAGCACCGAGCCCACCGGTCCCAACGACCCCGAGGTGACGAACAGCTCCGGCGACCAGCTCCAGCCCGGCCCAGGTGCTTCGGGGTTCATCGATCGGCCGACTGGTCTGCCGGGCGAGAGCGCCAACATGAGCGGATCTCCAGGCACGGCGAGCGAGCCGGCCCTGGCCGCAGCCAACTCGAGCATGGTGACGGACTCCAAGATCAACGCCCAGGACACCGGTCGACTGGTCTCGGGCACCGACGCCAGCGGCAACACGATCCCGCCGGACACCTTCGTCGGGGCGGTGAGCGACACGGGACCCATCGCGCTGTCCGGCAACGCCAGCACCACCACGGCATCGAACAACTACGCCAAGCCGTGGATCGGGACATTCCAGTTGGTCAACGACAGCGGTCAGCCGGTCACGCTGCCCAGCGGCTACAGCGGCAACGTGACCCTCAGCGCCGAGGGTGCGACCTCGACGGTCGGGGGGAGCAGCTGCCCGAGCGGGAGCGAGGCAGCCACGACGACCGGCTGTGTCACCGCCGACCAGCTGTTCGATCCCACCGACTTCACGCCGGGTGGTGGTGACACCGGCACGGTGCTCATCAGCCCGCTCATCAAGCCCGGCACCGTGTCGAGCACCTTCTACAACCACTACAGCACCCTGCGCACCCTGGAGGACCTGTTCCTGACCGGGAAGTCCTGCTCGAACCCGTCCAACGCCGACACCCCGCTCGCGGTGGGCACGGTCTGCGGGGGCCTCGACGGCCAGGGGCACATCGGGTACGCGGCCCAGGGCGGCCTGGCGACCTTCGGGCCGGACGTCTTCACTGCTGAGCACTTCACCGTGGTGACAGCGCCCCACGGCTACGCCACGGTCGCGGCAGTGGCGCCTCGGCGCTCTACTGCCCGGTCCACGTGAACCTCGGTCGGGGAGCCCGCGACGCCAAGCCGGGCAGCGGCGGATTCGGCGGCAGCCCCGGCGTCGCCGGGGCCTCGGGTTGCGGCACGAGCGGCGGCAAGGGCGGGAACGGTGGCGACGGGTTCACGAAGGCCGGACACGGTGGCAACGGTGGGAACGGCGGTAACGGCGCCTGCCCGCCCGAGGAATGGGTGAACGGCACGTGGCTGACCGCGGCAGGCGCCCCCACGACCCCACTCGACACCCCGCCCTGCGACGGGAACGGCGGGGACGGTGGCGACGGCGGCAAGGGTGGCGACGGCGTCGGCAAGATTCCAGGCGGTAACGGCGGCAACGGCGGGAACGGATCGCCCGGGGTGCCGGGCACGAACGGCGCCAAGGGCGCCAGGGGTTAGGAGGTCGGTCGGCCCCGATGGGCTCCGCCATCAGCAAGGAGACTCACGGCCGGGGCCGGGCGTTGCTGCCCGGCCCCGGCTTGCCGCGCTTGGTGGCCCTCATGGGCGCGCTCGTCCTGGCCGTTTGCGGCATCGGCCTCGGCTTCGGCGCTGTTGCGGGTGGCCCGGCCGGCGCCGCCTCGCCCTCCGCACTGCCGGGCAACAAGACGGCGCACTATCCGTCCTTCCTTCCGAAGAAGACGCTCGATCCCACCATTGACGCCACACTGATCGGCACCGAGGCGAAGCCGGCGCTGCAGACCGAAGGCCTGGCCATCGAAGCGAGGACCAAGGCGTTCCACGTCGACGTCACCGTCAGCGGGCCGGTCGTCCCCGGAGAGGGACTGCCCGCGCAGCCGGCCGCGACGACCTGCACGTGGACCGTGACGATGAAGAACGCCAGTGCGAACGTGCCCGTGTCCATCGCCGACTTCCATTCCGTCGACCATCTCGGCTCGGTGTTCCTCATGGGACTGGTGCCCGGAGAGCACGCCCCGCCACCGGTCCTCCACCGGGGTCAGACGATCACGTTCCAGCTCCGCTCCTACGAGTTGGTGGGCGAGGGCATGATGCAGTGGGCGCCCGATCACAAGCACGTGATCGGCTACTGGGACTACACCGTGGAGAACGACTGACGCGCTCCCCCCAGCCGGTCCCTCCCCGCCGGGTGCGGCCCGAGGCGGCTCCGGTCAGACGATGGCGTGGACGACGGCGCGGTAGTTGGCGGTCGGCGCCGAAGGGGCGGTCGGGACGAGGCCGGCCAGCCGCCGCCCGATCCTGACCTGCAGCGGCGCCGCGGGCACCGATGGCGGGGCCGGCGGCCCGATGACGGTGCGCACGGCGGAGAAGCCGGCGGCCCGGCACAGGTTGTGCAGCGCCTCGATGGTCGGCACGTACCAATTGCCGAAGTCGGTCCGCAGCGAGCTGCCCGGCGTGGAACTGCAGCAACGCCTCGTGGTCCAGCCCTTCGAGGTGGACGGCCTCCGTCTCGATGACGGCGACCTCCTTGGTGACGGCGCGCAGACGCTCGAGACAGGTCAGCGGTTCCTTCATGTGGTACAGCACGCCGAGGTAGAGGGCGACGTCGAACTGACCGACCTCGTCGAGGTCGACGGTCTGGAAGTCGGCCACGAGCGGCTCGACCTTCGAGCCCAACGCCGCCGCCGCCAGCTCGAAGCCGCGCCGTCCGGGCAGGTCCGGCTGCCAGAAGTCCGTCTCGTCGCGCGACTGGTCGGGCAGCGTGCCGCGCTGGATGCACTCGGCCCAGTAGGCGCCGCGGGCGGCGAAGTCGACGCCCCAGGCGTAGTGGTCGAGCGCCACGACCCGCGCCGCCCCCGCCTGCTCGGCCAGGAAGGAGTACTTGCCGTCCCAGGCCCCGATGTCGAGCACGCTGCGCCCCGACGACGTCGGGGAGGATGCCGGTCCCGTCGTCCTGGGCGCTGTCACCCTTGGTGACCACGCCGTGGCCCAGGTCGATGGTGTGGTACCAGTGCAACGCGTCGGCCTGCGCCTGCAGCTCTTCGGGGGACGTCATCGCTGCGAGAGCGTAGCGAGGTGCCCGGGGGCCGTCGGGACGACCGTCGAAGTGCCGGGCCCATTCCGGGCCCGGTCGCGGGGTCGCCCAGGCGGAGCGGCCAGGCGGAGGGCGACCAGGTCGCCGGTATGGTGCGGGAGATGTCCCGCCCGGTGCCGCCGCAGGTGATCCCGCGTCCGGCCACCTGGCGCCCCGGGGCCCCTGCACTGTGGGCGGCCGCCCCGGCGACGCAGCGGACCGGGATCGATCTGGCCCGGGTGCTCGGACGCGCTCGACGCCCTGGGCCAGCGCGGCCCGGTGCCCGACGACGTCGGCGGGGACGCCATGTTCCGCGGGGCGACCATCGTCAGCGAGTCCGAGTTGTCCCCGACGAACCATGTCAACGCCGGCGTCCTGGCCGCGCTCTTCGAGGAGGACGGCGAGGCCCGGGTGATCCTGACCCGGCGGTCCTCGCGGCTTGCGGACGCACAAGGGAGAGGTCAGCTTCCCGGGTGGGCGCGTCAACGAGGGCGAGGACCCGGCGGCGGCGGCGCGGCGCGAGGCCCACGAGGAGGTCGACCTCGATCCGGCCCTGGTGACGATGGTGGGCTGGCTGCACCCGGTGACGACCCTGGCCTCGCCCGCGCTGATCGTGCCGGTGATCGCCACCTTGCCGCAGCGGCCGCAGCTGGTGGCCAGCCTGGCCGAGGTCGAGCGGGTCTTCGACGTGACGCTGGCCGAGCTGGCCGACCCGTCCATCTTCCACGAGGAGCGCTGGCAGGTTCCCGGGCGGATCATCCCGGGGAGCCCCGACAACTCGTTCGCCGTGCGTTTCTTCGAGGTCTCGGGCGAGCTGATCTGGGGCGCCACCGCGCGCATGCTCTCGGAGCTCCTCAGCATCGTGGTGACGGGCGAGACCGGCCTGTGACGGCCGGGGTCCGTCAGTCCCCGAAGCGGACCGACAGCGCGCCGAGGGGCCCGAAGGACACGCTGAGCTCGTCTCCCGGGGCGACGGCGACCGGCGCCACCACCGAGCCGGCGATGATCCGGTCGCCCTCCCGGAGCTCGGCTCCGTGCGCGCGCCAGGTAGCGACCGGACGAAGGCCGCCGTCGTGGCCGGGTCCTCGGTCAGCCGGCCCTCGGCGACGATCTCGCCCCCCTTGGTGACGGCGGCGACCATGGCCCAGGGGTCGACCCCGGGGACCTCGTCGCCGAAGACCACGCCCCGGTGGCAGATGTTGCCGGCCAGGACCGGCTCGATGTCGTCGAAGGAGATGTCGAGGTCCACCAGCTCGAGCGCCGGCGCCAGCCCGGCGACCTCGCCGTCCGCCCCGACCCGCACCGCGACCTCGACCTCGACGGCGGGAGCCACCCAGCCGGCCAGGGACACGGTGGCGCCGTCGGGCGACACCCCGGTGTCGACCAGGAACCCGACGACGGCCTCGGTCAGCCCGAAGTGCTCCTGGATGGCGGGCGTGTTGAAGCCGATCTTCCAGCCCACCGGCGCCGCGCCCGCGGCCAGGGCGGCCTCGCCGTCGGGCGAGCTGGGCCCGCATGCCGCGGGTCACGGCGGCGGCGGTGTGCGGCTGGTGGCGTCGGTCGGTCATGGGGCAAGCTTGCCTCAGGTCGGCCCGGGGTTCATCGTCCGGACGCCGCGGTCCGGGCCGCCGGAACCCCGGCGCGGCGGATCGGGGCGGTGAGCCCGCCAGGGCCCGATTTCGTGCTCCGGAGCGGCCTGGGGTGAGGGAGCGGGAGAGTAGAGTGGAGGATCGTCGGCGTGTCGGCCCGGCGTTCGCAATTGAGTCGAAAAGACATGCCGGTGTGGTTCGTGAGCCGTACCGGCCCCACGAATGCCGGAGGGCGAGCACATTGGCTGAGATCGAGATCGGCATCTTCAAATCGGGGCGGCAGGCCTACGGGTTCGACGACATCGCCATCGTCCCGAGCAGGCGCACCCGGGACCCCGAGGACGTCGACATCTCCTGGGAGATCGACGCCTACAAGCTTCGAGCTGCCGCTGCTGGGCGCGGCCATGGACGGGGTCATCAGCCCCGCCACCGCCATCGAGCTGGGCAAGCTCGGCGGTCTGGGCGTCCTGAACCTCGAGGGTCTGTGGACCCGCTACGAGGATCCGACCTCGCTCTTCGACGAGATCCGCGAGCTCGACGACGACAAGGCCACGGCCCGGATGCAGCAGATGTACCAGGAGCCGATCATCCCCGAGCTGGTGACGGCCCGCATCAAGCAGATGAAGGAGGCCGGCATCACGACCGCCGCCTCCGTGACCCCCCAGAAGACCCAGTCGCTGGCCCAGGCCTGCCTGGCCGCCGAGCTCGACATCCTGGTGATTCAGGGGACGGTGGTCTCGGCCGAGCACGTCTCGAAGACCTCCGAGCCCCTCAACCTCAAGCGCTTCATCCGCGAGTTCGACATCCCGGTGATCGTGGGCGGGTGTGCCTCCTACCAGGCGGGCCTGCACCTCATGCGCACCGGCGCCGTGGGCGTGCTGGTCGGGGTCGGCCCGGGCAACGCCTGCACCACCCGCGGCGTGCTCGGACTGGGCGTGCCCCAGGCCACGGCGATCGCCGACGTGGCCGGCGCCCGCATGCGCCATCTCGACGAGACCGGCGTCTACGTGCACGTCATCGCCGACGGCGGCATGTCCAAGGGAGGCGACATGGCCAAGGCCATCGCCTGCGGCGCCGACGCCGTCATGCTGGGCTCGCCCCTGTCGTCCGCGGTCGAGGCGCCGGCCCGCGGCTTCCACTGGGGCATGGCGACCTTCCACCCGACCCTGCCCCGCGGGGCCCGCGTGCGCACGTCGGTGCGTGGCAGCCTGCGCGAGATCCTCTACGGGCCCGCCCACGAGAACGACGGCCGCATGAACCTGTTCGGCGCGCTCCGGACGGCGATGGCCACGTGCGGCTACGAGACGGTCAAGGAGTTCCAGAAGGCCGAGGTCATGGTGGCCCCGTCACTGCAGACCGAGGGGAAGTACTTCCAGCGGTCCCAGGGCGTCGGCATGGGCCACTGAGGTCGGCTCCGATGAGCACGAGTCGGTGACCACCGACACCGTCCTCGTCGTCGACTTCGGGGCCCAGTACGCCCGCCTGATCGCCCGCCGGGTCCGCGAGGCGCACGTCTATTCGGAGATCGTGGCGCCGACCATCACCGTGGCGGAGATCAAGGCCCGGGCGCCCAAGGGCATCATCTTCAGCGGCGGGCCCAAGTCGGTGTACGAGTCACCCGCCCCGTCCATCGACCCCGGCATGTACGAGCTCGGGATCCCGATCCTCGGGCTCTGTTACGGCGCGCAGCTCATGGCGCTGCAGCTGGGCGGCACCGTGTCGCGCACCGGCCAGGGCGAGTACGGGCGCACCGAGCTGCGCCAGACGGGCGCCTCGCCGCTCAGCCCGGACTGGCCGGCGACGTCGAACGTGTGGATGAGCCACGGCGACGCCATCACGGCGGTGCCGGACGGGTTTCGCGGCCACGGCCACCAGCGCCGGCGCGCCGGTGGCGGCCATGCACGATCCCGAGCGCCGGCTCTTCGGGCTGCAGTTCCACCCCGAGGTCGTGCACACCGACCGGGGCAGCGAGGTCTTCGACCATTTCCTGATCGACGTGTGCGGTTGCCTGCCCGGCTGGACGCACGTCTCCATCATCGAGCAGCAGGTGGCGGCGGTGCAGGCCCAGGTGGGCTCCGACCGCGTGCTGTGCGCGCTGAGCGGCGGCGTCGACTCGGCCGTGGCGGCGGCGCTGGTGCACAAGGCGATCGGGGACCAGCTCACCTGTGTCTTCGTCGACACGGGCCTGATGCGCTCGGGCGAGGCCGATCAGGTCGAGGACACCTTCCGGCGCCAGTTCAAGATGGACCTGGTGCACGTGAAGGCGGCCGACCGCTACTTCGCCGCGCTGGCCGGCGTCACGGACCCGGAGCGCAAGCGCAAGATCATCGGCGAGCTGTTCATCCGGATCTTCGAGGAGGTGGCGCGCGACCTCGGTGCCGGCGCCCGGGTCGGGACGGGCGGGGCGGCGGCCGGCAGCGACCGCGACGGACGGGCGAGGGCCCGCGCTTCTTGGTGCAGGGCACGCTGTACCCCGACGTCATCGAGTCGGGGAGTGACACCGCGGCCAACATCAAGTCGCACCACAACGTCGGCGGCCTCCCCGACGACCTGGCCTTCGATCTGGTCGAGCCCCTGCGCCTGCTGTTCAAGGACGAGGTGCGCGCCGTGGGCGAGGAGCTCGGCCTGCCGCACGAGATCGTGTGGCGCCAGCCCTTCCCGGGACCGGGCCTCGGCGTGCGCATCATCGGCGAGGTGACGCCCGAGCGGGCCGAGATCCTGCGCAACGCCGACGCGGTGGTCGTCGAGGAGATCCGCCGGGCCGGCCTCTACCGCGAGCTGTGGCAGAGCTTCGCCGTCATGCCCGGCCGTCCGCACCGTCGGCGTGATGGGTGACGGGCGCACCTACGCCTACCCCGTCGTGATCCGGGCCGTCACCAGTGACGACGCCATGACGGCGGACTGGGCCCGACTGCCCTACGACCTGGTCGAGCGGATCGCCTCCCGCATCATCAACGAAGTGGAGGGCGTGAACCGGGTGGCACTCGACGTGACGTCGAAGCCGCCCGGGACCATTGAGTGGGAGTGACCGTGACGCCGGGGAGCGGCGAGCACGCACGCCTGTTCGACATCACCGACGAGGAAGTGGGGGCGCGAGGCCGCTGCGGCCGCCGACGTCGACGACGGACCGAGCCGCCGAGGAGAACGACCCGTCCGACGGTGACGTCGCGGCCGGAGGCGAGGTGGCCGACGACGGGCGCCGCCGCCGCCGGCGCAGCGCCACCTCGACCGGCGCCTTCGCCGGCCGGCCCGCCGCGCTGGTCGACGACCTCACCCTGCCCCAGCGCGCCGCCGTGGAGCACCGCGGCGGGCCGCTCCTGATCATTGCCGGGGCCGGCTCGGGCAAGACGCGCGTGCTGACCCGGCGCATCGCGCACCTCCTCGCCACCGGTGACGCGCCGCCGTGGGGCATCCTCGCCATCACCTTCACCAACAAGGCGGCGGGCGAGATGCGCACGCGGGTGGCCGAGCTGGTGGGGCCGCCCGCCGAGAAGATGTGGGTGTCGACCTTCCACTCGGCCTGCCTGCGCATCCTGCGCACCAACGCCGACCGGCTGGGCTACCGCTCCGCCTTCACGGTCTACGACGACACCGACTCGCGCCGCCTGATCGAGATGATCACCGCCGAGCTCGGCTTCGACCAGAAGCGGCTGCCGTCGCGGGCGGTGCAGGGGGTCATCAGCCAGGCCAAGTCCGAGCTGGTCGACTTCGAGACCTTCCGGGAGGACGCCCGCAGCGGGCCGGACCCGTTCCGCAAGCGCATCGCCGACATCTACGCGCTGTACCAGGGCCGGTTGCTGGGAGCCAACGCCCTGGACTTCGACGACCTGCTCATGGTGACGGCCAACCTGCTGCAGGCCTACGACGACGTGCGCGCCTCGTACCAGGAGCGCTTCCGGCACATCCTCGTCGACGAGTTCCAGGACACGAACCACGCCCAGAACGAGATCGTCAAGCTGCTGGGCGAGGCGCACGGCAACGTCTGCGTCGTCGGCGACTCCGACCAGTCGGTCTACCGCTGGCGCGGCGCGGACATCCGCAACATCCTGGAGTTCGAACGGGCCTTCCCCAACGTGACGACGATCATGTTGGAGCAGAACTTCCGCTCCACCCAGACGATCCTCGATGCGGCGAACGCCGTCATCGCCAACAACGTCGGCCGCCAGCCCAAGGAGCTCTTCACGGTCGGGGACACCGGCGGCCCGGTCACGCGTTACCGGGCCGAGGACGAGCGCGACGAGGCCAACTGGGTGGCCAGCGAGATCCTGCGCCTGCACGCCTCGAACGACCTCACGTGGGGCGACTTCGCCGTCTTCTACCGCACCAACGCGCAGAGCCTGCCCCTCGAGCTCTCCATGAAGTTCAGCGGCATCCCCTACAAGGTGGTGGGCGGGGCCAAGTTCTACGACCGGCGGGAGATCAAGGACATCCTGGCCTTCGTGCGCGTGCTGGCCAATCCCGACGACGAGGTGTCGGCCCGCCGGATCGTCAACGTCCCCAAGCGCGGCATCGGCGACACGTCCGTGGCCCGGCTCGCCGCCTGGGCCCAGGTGGAGCACGTCTCGTTCAGCGAGGCCATCGACCGCGCCGAGGAGGCGGGCCTCAGCGGCAAGGCGTTGAAGGGGGCGGAGCAGCTCTCCAAGACGCTGGGCGAGCTGCGGCCGCTGGTGCAGACGGTCAACCCGGCCGACTTCGTGCAGCTGGTGGCCGAGCGGACGGGCTACCTGGCCGAGCTGGTGGCGGAGCACACCCACGAGGCGGACGGACGGATCGAGAACCTGGCCGAGCTGGCCACCCAGGCGGCCGACTTCGACGACGTCCTCGGCTTCCTCGAGACGGTGGCCCTGGTGGCGGACTCCGACGAGCTGGACAGCGACGGCACCCGCGTCTCGCTGATGACGCTGCACACGGCCAAGGGCCTGGAGTATCCGGCGGTCTTCGTGGTGGGCCTGGAGGAGGGGATCTTCCCGCACTTCCGCTCGCTCTCCGAGCCGAGCGAGCTCGAGGAGGAGCGCCGGCTCTTCTATGTCGGGATCACCCGGGCCCGCCAGCACCTGGCCATTTCGCACGCCTGGTCGCGCACGACCTGGGGCCGCACCCAGCCGGCCATGCCCAGCCGGTTCGTCACCGAGGTGCCCTCGCACCTGGTCGAGGACGTGGGCCTCGGGTCGCCGCGCCGCGGCTCGGGCTACGACACCCTGTCGGGTGAGGAGCACCTGCCCGGCGCCGTCTTCTCGCCGGCCGTCCCCCTGGCGACCGCCGCCCGGGCCCGGGCGGGAGGGGGCGACGGCGCCCCCCGGGTCCCCGGCAGGCCGTGGCAGCACGGGCGCCGAAGACCTGGGCCTGGTCGCCGGCGACGAGGTGGTGCACGACCACTGGGGCCGCGGCATCGTCGTCAGCGCCAAGGGCGAGGGGTCGCGGGCCCAAGCCACGGTGCGCTTCGACTCGGTCGGCAAGAAGAACCTCCTGCTGTCGGCCACGCCGCTCCGGAAGGCCTGACCGATCCCGGTCTGGCGTCCGGACCAGGGCATCCGTATCCTGGTGCTCGCATGAAACGTCCCTACAGGGTGGTCGTGGCCAAGCCGGGCCTCGACGGCCACGACCGCGGGGCCAAGGTGATCGCCCGGGCGCTGCGTGACGCCGGGTTCGAGGTCGTCTACACCGGGCCTGCACCAGACTCCCGAGCAGGTGGTCCAGGCCGTCGTGCAGGAGGACGCCGACGCCGTCGGTCTGTCGTTGCTCTCCGGGGCCCACCTGACCCTCGTCCCCAAGGTCGTGAAGCTGTTGAGCGACGTCGGCCGGGGGGACGTGCTCGTCATCGTGGGCGGGATCATCCCCGAGGCCGACATCCCGGTCCTGCAGGAGCAGGGCGTCGCCCACGTCTTCACCCCCGGCGCACCCCTCGATTCGATCGGTTCATGGCTGTCCGGTGCCCTCGACCAGCGCGAGGAGGCGCTCGGGGCCTGACCGCCGTCACCGCAGCACCCGTTCCCCCAACCCCCACCCACGCGCCGCCGCGCGGGACACAACAAGGAGACAGCACCCACAGTGGACCTGTACGAGTACCAGGGCAAGCAGTACTTCGCCCGCTTCGGCATCCCCACCTCCCCCGGAGGCGTGGCCGACACGGTCGACGAGGCGGTCGAGCAGGCCGAGGCCGCGGGGTACCCCGTGGTGGTCAAGGCACAGGTGAAGGTGGGCGGTCGTGGCAAGGCGGGCGGCGTGAAGCTGGCCGCCGACGCCGACGAGGTGCGCCTGCACGCCGGCAACATCCTCGGGCTCGACATCAAGGGCCACGTGGTCAAGCGCCTGTGGGTGGAGCACGCCTCCGACATCGCCAAGGAGTACTACGCCAGCTTCACCCTCGACCGCCCGGCCAAGCTGCACCTGGGCATGCTGTCGGCCGAGGGCGGGGTCGAGATCGAAGAGGTGGCCGAGACCAACCCCGACGCCATCGCCAAGATCCACATCGACCCGGTGACCGGCCTCTCCGAGGAGGCGGCGCGCGAATGGGTGGACCGGGCCAACCTCGACCCCGAGGCGCGGGACCAGGCGGCGACGCTGCTCGTGCGGCTCTACCACTGCTACGTCGAGGGTGACTGCGACCTGGCCGAGATCAACCCGTTGATCCTCACCCCCGAGGGCAAGGTGCACGCCCTCGACGCCAAGGTGACGCTCGACGAGAACGCCACCTTCCGCCACCCCGAGTGGGAGGAGTACGAGGACGACTCGGACATCGACCCCCGCGAGAAGATGGCCAAGGAGAAGGGCCTCAACTACATCGGCCTCTCGGGCAGCGTGGGCATCATCGCCAACGGCGCCGGCCTGGCCATGAGCACGCTCGACGTCGTCACGCAGGTGGGCGGCAGCGCGGCCAACTTCCTCGACATCGGTGGCGGGGCCAACGCCGACGTCATGGCGGCGGCGCTCGAGGTCATCAACGCCGACCCAGCCGTGAAGTCGATCTTCGTCAACATCTTCGGCGGCATCACGCGGGTCGACGAGGTGGCCAAGGGCATCATTGAGGCCATGGGCCGGGTGAAGCTGAGCTCGCCCGTCGTCATGCGGTTGGACGGCACCAATGCCGTCGAGGGCCGTGCGCTGCTGGCGGACCACCTGTCGGACACGCTCATCGCCGAGCCCACCATGCTCGAAGCCGCACGCCGGGCCGTCAGCCTGGCCTCGGCGTAGGCGCCCCGGACCCCGAGAGAGAACAGGAACCAACGTGAGCATCTTCGTCGACGAGACGACCAAGGTCGTGATTCAGGGCATCAGCCCGACGAGCCAGGGGCTCTATCACGGCCTGCGCAACAAGGCCTACGGCACCAAGGTCGTGGGCGGGACCAACCCCAAGCGGGGCGGTGAGGAGATCGAGGGCATCCCGGTCTTCGCGTCGGTGGCCGAAGCGGTGAAGGAGACCGGCGCCACGGCGTCGTTCATTTCCGTGCCGCCGCGCGCCGCCGCCGACGCCATCATTGAGGCGGCCGAGGCCGGCATCGCCTTCATCGTCTGCATCACCGAGGGCATCCCGGCCCAGGACGAGGCCGTGGCCTACAACCGCCTGGTGCAGGAGTTCCCCGGGACGCGGCTGCTCGGGCCGAACTGCCCCGGCATCATCAGCCCCGGGAAGTGCAACATCGGGATCACCTCGGGTGACATCGCGCTGGCGGGCGGGCCCGTCGGCATCGTCTCGCGCTCGGGCACGCTGACCTACCAGGCCCTGCACGAGCTCTCCCAGCAGGGGATCGGGCAGACCACCTGTGTCGGCATCGGCGGTGACCCCGTGCCGGGGACCAACTTCATCGACTGCCTGGCCGCGTTCGAGGCCGACCCCGAGACCAAGGCCGTCATGATGATCGGCGAGATCGGCGGCTCCGAAGAGGAGCGTGCCGCCGACTTCATCGCGTCGAGCATGACCAAGCCGGTGGCGGCCTACATCGCCGGCGTCACCGCACCCCCCGGCCGGAAGATGGGCCACGCCGGCGCCATCATCTCGGGCTCGTCGGGCACGGCGCAGGCCAAGATGGACGCGCTGGCGGCCGCCGGCGTGCAGGTGGCGCAGAACCCGACCGAGTGCGGCGAGAAGATGGTGGCCATCGTGCGGGGCCTCGGCTGAGCCACCCGCACAATGGCGCATCCACAGGTCTAGACGGGGACCGGTTGGGCCACCGTCGGGCTGGTTGACGAAACGGCATCCGGTGCGGGACCGAGTGACCCTCGGGACTGCTTGACCGCGATCACGATGCCGGTGGCCACCAGCCAGATGGGTAGGCCGAAGAGGAAGGCAAAGAAGCTGAGCGGTCCGGCCATGCCCACAACCGCCACGAAGATGGAGTACCACCCGAGCAGCCGGGGCAGCGGCTGGCCGCCACGGTTGAGCAATATGGCGAGCCCGCTGGACAAGGTCAGGAACACGATGGCTGCGAGAAGGAGCAACTCGTTGTTCTGGCTGTAGAAGTTGACGAAGTGCACCACTGCGAACTGGTGGTTGTGGGACGCCAAAATGAGCGTCGTCTGGAAGCTGCCGGCGACGATGATGCCGGCCACGAGGAGTATCCCCGAGGCGAAGGCGATGTTGGGCCACAGGCGCTCTCCTCCGGCCCGGATCAGCACGGTGCGCAGCTGCGTCACATAGACCAGGAGCAGGAACAGGCCCAGGCCGACCAGCCAGATCGTGAGCCACTGTTGATTCACGTGGGTGTTGTACCAGTGCGCCACCGAAACCCCCGAGGCGTTCTCATTCGGTGAGCCCTTCGAGAGCGGCCCGAAAGAGACGAAGAAGAGTGCTGCGGTCAGTAAGCCGATCAGCCACAACCAGCGATTGATGCTCGAGTCCTTCATGAAGCGTCCCTCCCTTTGTCCCGTCACGGACGTCGGGGAACGTGGCCCGGCGTGTGCCCCGGAGACACTCGCCCGCACGCTCCTGACGCCATGGTGCGCTCGGACCGACCGACGGGAAAGGTGGTTCCCACGACCCGGGACCGGGGGGTTAGTACCCCCTCGCCGAAGCCGGATACCCCACCTCGGGCCCCGGCCTCGTTAGCGTCTCGTTGCAATGGAACCAGGAGATCCCACCAAGGATTCAAGCCCGCGTTCCTGGTTGAGCCGCACACCGCCCGTCGCCTCCGAGGCCCTGCGCCTGGCCGACCTTCCAACCACCGAGCGCCGGCGCGCCCTCCTCCGCTGCGGCGCGACCGTCGTGCTGGCCTGGGTCCTCCTCATCGGCGCGTTCTACGTGCTTCCCATCGGCCACGAGTCCGGTCTGCGCGCCGTCGTGCGCCTGGGTGTGGACATCGCCGTCATCGGCGCGGTCTTCGCCTGGCAGATCCGGCGCATCTCGGTGGCGGCGCTCCCGGAGCTGCGGGCCATCGAAGCGCTCGGCATCGTGATCGTGCTCTTCTTCGTGCTCTTCTCCGGCATCTACCTTGCCATGTCGCATCAGTCACCGTCGGTGTTCTCGCAAGACCTCGACCACACAAGGGCCCTCTACTTCACCATCACCGTCTTCTCGACGGTCGGCTTCGGCGACATCACGCCCAAGACCGACGCGGCGCGCCTGGTCGTCGCGGCCCAGATGCTGCTCGACCTCGCCATCATCGGTGCCGTTGTCCGCGTCATCATCAACGCGGCACGGAGCCGCATCACCCCGACCGCTACGGGCGGGGATTCATGACGGGGGGATCACCCCGCGGAGGGGACGAAGACGAAGGCCGCGTCGGCGCAGTCCCCGGATGACTTGCGGGCGACCACGAAGTCGTCGGCCGGGTTGTTGGCGTAGTGGTACACCTGCAATGACGGCTCGTTGTCGAGACAGGACAGGTTCGGGTCGGCCGTGGTGAAGCCCGTCATGGTCCCGATGAACGTGCCCTGGGTCCCGGGGTCGGCGCTCGGCAAGACGCGGGTCTGGGCTCCCTGCCACGTCCCGGCGTAGGAGTACACGACGCCGGTCGCAGGCGGCGTGGGCTGTGTCGTCGGCGGGGGAGTCGTCGTCGTGGTGGTGGTGCTCGACGGAGCGGTGGGAACGGGCGGCACGAAGACGAAGGCCGCGTTGGCACAGTCACCGGACGACTTGCGAGCGATGACGTAGTCGTCCGTCGGATCGCTGACGAAGAAGTAGACGTCGAGGGCCGCCTCGTTGTCGAGACACGAGAAGCTCGGATCGGCCGTGGTGAAGTTGATCATGGATCCCTCGGAGATCCGATGGCCCGCCGGGACGGCGCTCGGGAGGACGCGGGTCTGCGTACCGAGCCAGTTGCCGGCGTAGGTGTAGGTCACGGGTGGTGCGGCGGCGGCGGGCGCCGTGGTGGACGTGGTGGACGTGGTCGTCTGTTGCCCGACTCCGCCGGCGGGAGGTGACGTCGTCTTCAGCGGGGCGAGCTCCACGGGGCTCGGCGACGTGCTGGTCGACGAGGGGCCGGCCAATTGGTCCTTCTGGGCCGGGGCGTTGCCGTCGAGGGCGGACACCATCGCCTGGTCGTGCGAGCCGTCCATGCCCAGCGCCCAGACGCCGACACCGCCGATGCCGTTCTCCTGGGCCATTTTTGCGGCGAGATACAAGGAGTCGGGGTTCTCGAAGAAGGCCTCGTGCCATTGCGAGCCCACCTGGTAGGACGTCCAGGCGGTGTCGGTGACGGGGTCCCAGTACATGGGACGGCCGCTCTCCGCCTCCTGGGCGTAGGTGATGATGCTCGGACCACCGGCCGGTTGCGCGCTCGAGCGTCCCGTTCGTCGTCGGCCAGTCATAGCCGAAGAACGGGAGACCCAGAATGACCTTGCTGGCCGGGACGGCATTGACGTACTCGTTCACCGCCGTCTGGTTCGAGAACATCGAACTGGTCAAGGCCGACTGGCTGTTGGGCGGCGAGTCGAGGTTGAGCTGATAGGCCATGACGAAGAACGCGTCCACGTACGAGCTGAGGGCCGGAATGTCGTAGAAGCCGGAGGTGTCGGCGGCGGAGGAGCGTAGGTGTCCATGGTCACCTGGTAGTGCGGGTTGGCCGCCTTCAACGTCTGCGAAACCACCTGCACGATGTTGGTGATACCCACCTGATCCCCCGACCCGCTGCCCTCGAGGTCGAGGTTGACGCCGTCGAGGTCCTTGGCCTTCACGACGAGGAGCAGACTCTGCGCCAAGGTCTGTGGTGCGGTGGAGCTGGCGGCCAACTGGTCGAGTGAGGACTGTGAGAAGTCGTTCACCGTGATGACGACGCGATCGCCCGCGGCGTGCGCACGTGGTCGATGAGGTCGAGGAAGTTCTGGCTCTGGTAGCCGTCCCAGCCCGGTCCGGACGCGTCGAGCGAACCATCGGGATTGATGTCGATGGAGAAGTAGTCGACGGTGGTGAGCCCGGATAGGTCGAACTGGGCGCTGTCGGCCAGCGACCAGTAGGGAGCGAAGCCGAAGACCTCGTGCGGCGTGAGGGCGGGCTCGTTCGCCACCGCGGTCGTCGCCGGCGCGGCAGATGCACCGGCTGTCGCTGGAGTCAGTCCCGAGGGACCGCCGTTGCCGAGGGCGCTCGAGATGGAGCCCGTGCCACCCGCCCCCGTCGCGATGGGTAGGTCGTCCGACACGGGCAGGATCGCATTCACCAAGTTCGCTTGCGCAGCCTGGGGCGTGCCGCGTTGCGCAAAGACCGCGACGCTGGCGAGACGATCAGGAAGATCGCGACCATGGCCACCAGGCGGCCGCCATGGGATCGCTGCACCGGGACCGCGAACGACCGCGGCTTGGGGTCGAAGCGGAACGCCTCTGCGAATTTGGAAGGCCGGCTATCGAACGGGCTGCGCCTCGATTCGCCAAGAGCGATCAGCCGGTCGAGCCGTTCCCGGCCCTGACGGGAAAGCGGCACGGCGACAAGGTACTCCGCGCGCCGTTCGTGATCCCAGCGCGCGCCCGCAGTGTCACTGACCTTTCATTGCCTTTTCATGGTCGTGTCACTTATGCAATCAAGAAGACTTTCTGCGCGACGACCCGAAGGTGTGCGCGTCGCGACGGATGCGATCAATCTGTTGCATGCAACGCGTCGTCAGCGCATGTGCATGACGCGTTGCCTGTTAGCGCATCGATCGGAGCGAAGGCGACAGCGGGCGCGCAACACACGTCGGTTGAGGGCGCTGCGTTGCGCGGCCGTTGTTCAATTGTTTCACGGGGAGCAATTGGCGTTCGAGAAGGTGAGCCGTCAGAGAGTGTTAACACCGGGCTCGGTTGACGTCGCGCACTTGCGACGTGCGCGTCGCTGGGTCGGCAATGTCCGGCGCAACGTGACGTGCGAAGTGTTAACGCGATACTCGGATCGTGACGTACCCGTCCCCCTGTGAGCCTGCTCCCCGGTACCAAGCAACCCGGTGCGGTGGAGGGCACCGTGCATGCCACGCGCGACGGATTTCGGATGTGGGCCATGAGCCGGCGAGCTTCGTGCGGATCGGCTCTGCGGTTCCGGCATCACTCGACCGCTGACCACCCGTCGGATCACGGCGGCTCGTGGGCCTCGCCGGGGTCCGACGGCAACCCGGGTCGGACAGCCTGCAGGCGGGCCTTCGCACACGACCCGTGGAGGGGCGGCAGCACTGCGACCTCGTGCACGCCCGGAGGGGAGCGCCAGCGGGCCCACGACGGGGCCGCGGGGCGCATCCGGCTTCGCCTCCTCCTCGCCGCAGCCACGCCGTGGGGTCGGTGCGACCCCGAGCCATGGGGCGAGAAGTGTTAACACCGTCCAAACGCCGACGTGGCGGGGCGCCACCCCGGTCGATGGGGCGGAGTGCGGGGGCAGCATCGGCTTCGGGCAACGGGGCGCCCAGACCGGCTCGCCGGGCGATGGGGGCGGCACGGACCCGAGCCCCTGCGGCGCAGGACGCCTCCCGCCCGACCCTGCTCCGCAGGCCTCCCATCGGCTACGGCTTCTGACGCGCCGTCCCGTGCCATCGCACGGGTCGACTCCCGACCGAGGTGTTAACACCTCGTCCCGGGCCTGGCCGGTGCCGCCATCGATTTCGCCTGTGCCCCCCGGATCCCGCCCGGACACCCGGCGACGGACCACCATGTGACGCCCACACCGCCCTGACCTGCTGTTAACACCGGCGGACCCACGTAGGCCTCCACCACGGCGTGTCCGCACGAGTCGGCGGACCATGGAGGGAGCATGCGTTCCCACTACATTGACGGGGTGCGCCTCGCAGTCCTTGTCTCGGGTTCCGGGACGATCCTGCAGGCCATGTTCGAGGCGGGACTCCCCGTGACCACCGTCCTCTCCGATCGACCCTGCACGGGGCTGGATCTGGCCGCCGAGCACGGGGTGGCAGCCGAGTTGGTCGACCGGGCGCCCTTCGGCGGCTTCGGGCCCGAGTTCGACCGGGCCGGATTCACGTCCACGGTGGCGGCCACGTTGGTGGCCCACCAGGTCGACCTCGTGGCCATGGCCGGCTTCGGGACGGTCATGACAGAGGCCGTCCACCGGGCCTTCCCGGGTCGCATCCTGAACACGCACCCGAGCCTGTTGCCCGCCTTCCCCGGCTGGCACGGCGTGCGGGACGCGTTGGCCGCCGGGGTCTCCGAGAGCGGGTGCACGGTCCACCTCGCCACGGTCGAACTCGACGCCGGGCCGATCCTGGCCCAGGAGGTCGTGCCGGTCCTGGCAGGGGACACCGAGGCCTCGCTGCACGAGCGGATCAAAGTGGCCGAGCGGACCTTGTACCCCGCCACCGTGGCGTGGGCGCTGGGCGAGCTGGAGGCCGGCCGCCCCATCGTCGGCCCGGCCCGGCAGGCGGTGCAGGCCACGGTCGGGGCACTATCTGAGGACAGAGATGGAAGACAAGGAGCAGACCCGGAGATGACGTCGTGAGAGCCCTACTGTCCGTGTACGACAAGGAGGGTCTGGTCGAGTTGGCCCAAGGTCTCTCGGATCTCGGCTGGGAGATCGTCGCCAGTGGGAACACGTCGGCCAAGCTGAGCGAGGCCGGCATCGCGCACCTCGAGGTGGCGGACGTGACCGGCTCGCCCGAAATGCTCGGCGGCCGCGTCAAGACCCTGCACCCGAAGATCCACGGCGGCATCCTCGCCGACCGCTCGAAGCCCGAGCACCGCGACGACCTGTCGACCAACGGCATCGAGGCCATCGACCTCGTCGTGTCGAATCTCTACCCGTTCTCCTCCGACCCCTCCATCGAGCTGATCGACGTCGGTGGTCCCACCATGGTGCGCGCCGCGGCCAAGAACCACGAGCACGTCGGCATCGTGACCTCGCCGGCGGACTACCCCGTCGTCCTCGAAGAGCTGCGATCGTCGGGCGCGCTGTCACCCGCCACACGGCGTCGTCTCGCCCGCGCCGCCTTCGCGCACACCGCCGCCTACGACGCCGCCATCGTCGCCTGGCTCGATGCCGGTGGCCCGACGCCGATCGGCGATCTCGACGGCGCCACGACCGCTGACGTCGAGGAGTCGGAGCTGTCCGCCGTCCTTCCGCCGACCCTGCATCTCACGCTCGAGCGCACCGAGGTGCTGCGGTACGGCGAGAACCCGCACCAGCGCGGCTCGCGCTACCGCATCGCCGGCACCGCCAGTTGGTGGGACGCCATGGAACAGCACGGTGGGAACCCGTTGTCGTACCTCAACCTCTTCGACGGTGACGCGGCGTGGCGCCTCGTGCACGAGCTCGCTGGGGATGCCGGCGACGGACAGAGCCGCCGTGGCGATCATCAAGCACGCCAATCCGTGCGGCGCCGCCGTGGCCGGCAACCTCGTCACCGCCTACGAGCGTGCGCTCGAGTGCGATGTGCAGAGCGCGTTCGGCGGCGTGGTGGCCATCGGGGGCGACGTCACTTCCGAGGTGGCCGATGCCATCGCCGCCGGCCCGCAGGCCGACGTGATCATCGCCTCCTCCTACACGCCCGAGGCGCTGGAGAAATTGAAGGGTCGGCGCAGGGCCACCCGCCTCCTGTCGGGCCCCGCGCCCGAGCAGGCCGTCCGCCAGCTGCGCAGCCTCGGGGCGAGCGTGCTGGTGCAGGACATCGACGCCTTCGTCTCGCCCCGCTCGCAGTGGCGGGCCGTCACCGAGCGCGCCCCGTCCGAGGACGAGTGGCGTGACCTCGTCCTGGCCTGGCGCGTGTGCGGCCGCACCACCTCCAACGCCATCGCCGTCGTCACGGGCGGGCAGGCCGTGGGTGTCGGTGCGGGACAGCAGTCCCGTGTGGTCGCGGCCGAGATCGCCGTCCAGAAGGCCGGCGAGCGCGCCAAGGGCGGCGCGGGCGCCAGCGACGCCTTCTTCCCCTTCCCCGACGGGCTGCTCGTTTTGGCCGACGCCGGCGTCACCGCGATCGTGCAGCCGGGCGGCTCGGTGAAGGACGAGGAAGTGATCGCCGCCGCCGACGGGGCCGGACTGGCGATGGTCATGACCGGCGAGCGGCACTTCCGCCACTGATGAGCGCCATCCTCCTCGACGGCGAGTCGGTTGCCGCCCGGATCCGGGCCGAGGTGGCCGACCGCATCCAGCGGCTGCGCAGCGAGGGCTTCGGCGTCGGCCTGGGCACCGTGCTCGTGGGCGACGACGCACCCAGCGAGCGCTACGTCGCGCTGAAGCACGAGGACTGTGCCGGCATCGGCATGCACTCGGTCGGCGAGCACCTGCCGGCCACGGCCACCCAGGCCGAGGTGCTCGACGTCATCGCCCGCTTCAACGCCGACCCCGCCATCAGCGCCTTCCTGGTGCAGCTGCCGCTTCCCGCCGGACTCGACGAGGAGCAGGCCCTCCTGGCCGTCGACCCGGCCAAGGACGTCGACGGCCTGCATCCCGTGAACCTGGGCCGTCTGGTGCTCGGGCACGCCCGGCCCCTGCCCTGCACCCCCGCCGGCATCGTCGAGCTCCTGCATGCCTACGACGTCCCGGTCGAAGGCCGCCACGTCGCCATCATCGGGCGCGGCGTGACGATCGGACGGCCGTTGGCCAATCTCCTGACCTTGAAGCGCCCGGGTTGCAATGCGGCGGTGACGGTGGTGCACACCGGCGTCGACCCCGCCGACCTGAAGGCGCTGGTGCGCACGGCCGACGTCGTCGTGGCGGCGGCCGGGCGGCCCCACCTGCTCACGCCGGACATGGTGAAGCCCGGCGCCGCCGTCGTGTCGGCCGGCACCAGCTTCGAGGGCAAAAAGCTCATTCCCGACGCCCACCCCGACGTGGCCGAGGTCGCCGGCTGCATCACGCCCCGTCTCGGCGGAGTGGGCCCGATGACCCGTGCCATGCTGTTGCGCAACGCGGTGCGGGCTGCGGAGATCGCGGCCCGATGAGCCTGCAGCCGCAGGCAGGACCGGCGCCGCAACCACAGCCAGGGAGGCCAGCCGGTGAGTGAGCGGGAATACTCCGAGCGTCCGTGGGGCAATTACACGGTTCTCAGTGATGACGAACCCGATCACAAGGTCAAGCGCATTGTGGTGCACCCCGGCAAACGGCTCAGCTATCAGCGCCATTCCCAGCGGGCGGAGCACTGGTTCATCGTGTCGGGCACGGCGACCGTGACCTTGGACGGGACCGTCAGCCAGGTCCCCGCCGGCGAGGCCATCGACATCCCGCTGGAGAGCGCGCACCGCATCGCCAACGAGGGTGACACCGACGTCGTCTTCATTGAGGTGCAACGGGGGACGTACTTCGGCGAGGACGACATCGTGCGGCTGGAGGACGACTACGGGCGAACGTCGTCATGACGCGCATCGCGGACCTGCTGGCAGCCGGTCCGACCTACTCCTTCGAGTTCTTCCCGCCCAAGAACGACAAGGAGCTCGCCACGCTCGCCCGCACGATCGGCGAGCTGCAGCCGCTGGAGCCGTCGTTCGTCTCGGTGACCTATCGCGGTGGTGCCGAGTCACGCCAGCGCACCGTCGACCTCGTGTCGGGCATGCTGCACACGACGAAGCTCAACCCGATGGCCCACATCATCTGCGTGGCCCACACCCGCCTGGAGCTGGCCGACATCCTCGTGTCGCTCCGCAAGGCCGGGGTCGAGAACCTCATGGCCCTGGGTGGCGATCCGCCCGAGGATCCCGACGCCGGGCCCGGCGAGCTGGCCTACGCGGCCGAGCTCGTCGAGCTGGCCCGCGCCATCGGGGGCTTCTCCGTCGGGGTGGCGGCGCATCCGGCCGGGCATCCCCGCTCGTCCGACCTGCCGAGCGACCGCGACTTCCTGGCCGCCAAGCTCGCCCTGGCCGACTTCGGGGTGACCCAGTTCTTCTTCGAGGCCTCCGAATACGAGAGCCTGGTGGGCGATCTGCGCGAACGGGGCGTCGACACGCCCGTCCTGCCCGGCATCCTGCCCGTGACCTCGCTCTCGACCATGGGCCGGCTGGGCGCCATGGGTGCGGCCGCCCCCGATTGGATGCAGGACCGGCTCCGTGCCGCCGATGAGCGGGGTGGCGCCGACGCGGTCCGCAAGGAAGGGGTGGAACTGGCCACCGAGCTCTGTTCCAACCTCCTCGATTCCGGCGTGCCGGGACTGCACTTCTACACGTTCAACACCTCGAGCGCGACCCGTGAGATCTACGCCGCGCTCGGCCTGGGGCCCGCCGCCACCTAGTCGGAGCCTGCACCGCAGGAAAAACCACCGCACCAGCGCCAATTGGGACCTCGCGGCCCCGCCCCGTAGCATCACCTCCATGGCAGATCTCATCCGCATGGGCGACGACGGCACAATCCAGGTCCCCGACGAGCCCATCATCCCTTTCATCGAAGGCGACGGAACGGGGGTCGACATCTGGCCGGCCGCCAAGCTGGTCCTCGATGCCGCCGCCGCCAAGCACGGCCACAAGGTCGCCTGGAAGGAAGTCCTGGCCGGCCAGAAGGCCTTCGACGAAACGGGGAACTGGCTCCCCGACGAGACGGTCGACACCTTCCGCTCGCACCTCATCGGGATCAAGGGGCCGCTGACCACGCCCGTCGGTGGCGGCATCCGCTCGCTCAACGTCGCGTTGCGCCAGATCCTCGACCTCTACGTGTGCCTGCGGCCTGTGCGCTGGTTCACCGGCGTGCCCTCGCCGGTCGTGCACCCTGAGCTCGTCGACATGGTCATCTTCCGGGAGAACACCGAGGACGTCTACGCCGGCTACGAAGTGCAATCCGGCACCCCCGAGGCCGAGAAGCTCGCCGATTACCTGCGCCAGGAGATGGGCTGGCCCATCCGCGAGCTCTCCGGCATCGGCATCAAGCCGATCTCGCCCATGGGATCCAAGCGACTCATCCGGGCCGCCATCGAGTACGCGCTCGAGCGCAAGCGCGAGTCCGTGACGATGGTGCACAAGGGCAACATCCAGAAGTTCACCGAAGGTGCCTTCCGCGAGTGGGGCTACGACCTCGTTCGTGAGGAGTTCTCCGACGTGGCCGTCGGCTGGGACGACTGTGACGGCAAGCCGGGGGACAAGCTCCTCGTCAAGGACACCATCGCCGACATCACGCTGCAGCAAGTGCTGACCCGTCCGTCGGACTTCGATGTCATCGCCACCACGAACCTCAACGGCGACTACATCTCCGACGCACTGGCCGCCCAGGTGGGTGGGATCGGGATCGCACCCGGGGCCAACATCAACTACGTCAGTGGCCACGGCATCTTCGAGGCGACCCATGGCACGGCGCCCAAGTACGCCGGGCAGGACAAGGTGAATCCGGGCTCGGTGCTGCTCTCGGGTGTGCTGATGTTCGAGCACATCGGCTGGAACAATGCGGCGGCCGACATCGTCCAGGCGCTCGAGGCCACCATCGCCGACAAGATCGTGACCTACGACTTCGCCCGACTGATGGAGGGCGCCACCGAGGTCAAGTGCTCCGAATTCGCCTCGGCCATCGTCGACCGTCTGTAACGAGAGCCAGACCTCAGAACCAAAATCGGATCAGCACCACAAGAGAAACTGTCGGAAAGGACCACCTCCTCCATGGCCAAGCCCCCCGTCCACGTGACCGTCACCGGTGCCGGTGGCCAGATCGGCTACTCCATCCTGTTCCGGATCGCCTCGGGCCAGCTCCTCGGCGCAGACCAGCCGATCGTGCTCCGCCTGCTCGAGATCGAGCCGGCCATGCGCGTGCTCGAGGGTGTCGTGATGGAGATCGACGACTGCGCCTTCCCGCTCGTGCACGACATCGTCGCCACGTCCGACTTGAAGACGGCGTTCGACGGGACCTCGTGGGCCCTCCTCGTCGGCTCCATCCCGCGCAAGGCGGGCATGGAGCGCGGCGACCTCCTGAGCGTCAACGGCGGGATCTTCAAGCCCCAGGGCCGGGCCATCGCCGAGAACGCTGACTCGGACGTGCGCATCCTCGTCGTCGGCAACCCCTGCAACACCAACTGCCTCATCGCGCGCTCCAACGCCCCGGAGGTGCCGGCCGACCGCTGGTTCGCAATGACCCGGCTCGACGAGAACCGGGCCAAAGCTCAGCTGGCCGCCAAGGCGAACGCCCCTGTGGCCGACGTCACCAACGTCGCCATCTGGGGCAACCACTCCGCGACGCAGTTCCCCGACTTCGCCAACGCCCGCATCGGGGGCAAGCCGGCGGCCGAGGTGATCACCGACGCCGAGTGGCTGCGCGGCGACTTCATCACGACGGTGCAAAAGCGGGGCGCCGCCATCATCGACGCCCGGGGATCGTCCTCTGCGGCCTCCGCGGCCGCGGCGGCGATCGACACCGTGGTGAGCCTGCGCACGGAGACGGCCAAGGGGGACTGCTTCTCGGTCGCAGTCGCCAGTGAGGGCCAGTACGGGGCGCCCGAGGGTCTGCAGTTCGGTTTCCCGGTCCGGGCGGACGGCAAGGGGGGGTGGTCCGTGGTCGAGGGCTTCGCCCACGACGATTTCGCCACCGAGCGCATCGGGGTGACCACCGACGAACTGCTGGCTGAGCGCAATGACGTCAAGGAGCTGGGCCTCCTCGGGTAACACCCCCGGTACGATGCGGGCTTGATCCCACCCACCCACCTCGTAGGTCGGCCTGTCGTCACCGGCTGTTCGCGACCATGAAACCCCAGCGAAACACATGCCTGGCACCCTGAGGTCCGTGGGAGACCTCTT
This sequence comes from uncultured Acidimicrobiaceae bacterium, assembly GCA_963755445.1. Lineage (GTDB taxonomy): Bacteria > Actinomycetota > Acidimicrobiia > Acidimicrobiales > RAAP-2 > Bog-473. The sequence goes on from CAVWJQ010000008.1 coordinate 57,660, forward strand.
TGACGGCTACGGCTCGTCCGCCCGTGGGCTGACCGAGGCCGCCTTCGACGAGATGGTGGCCCCGGACGGTTCGGCCCGGGAGCCCTATGCGGCCGTCGCCTCCTCGCTGGCCCAGATGGGGCCCGAGGACGTCTCGGCCCGCGGTTCCCGGCTGGCCCGGGCCTTCATGGACCAGGGCGTGACCTTCGATCTCGACGGCGAGGAGCGCCCGTTTCCCCTCGACGTGGTGCCCCGGATCTTCACGGGGGCCGAATGGTCCAAGGTGGCGGCGGGCGTGGCCCAGCGCGTCCGCGCCCTCGAGCTCTTCCTGGACGACATTTACGGCGCGGCACGCATCGTGAGTGACGGGCTCATCCCCCACGATGTGATCACCAGCTCCCCGGGCTTCGTCCGCGCCGCCTACGGTTTCTCGCCCTCCAACGGAGTCCGCATCCACGTGGCTGGCATCGATGTGATTCGCGACGAAGATGGCGAGTTCCGCGTGCTGGAGGACAATCTCCGCAGCCCGTCCGGGCGTGAGCTACGTGCTGGCCAACCGCGCCGCCATGGCGCGGGTACTGCCCGAGCTCTTCTGGGGTCAGCCGATCCAGATGGTCACCGACTACCCGGCGCGCCTCATCAATGCGCTCCGCCGCTCCGCACCGGCAGCGGTGCAGGACCCAACGGTGGTCGTGCTGACGCCCGGCGTGCACAACTCGGCCTTCTACGAGCACGCGCTGCTGGCCCGCCTCATGGGCGTGCATCTGGTCGAGGGTCGCGACCTCGTCTGTCACGGGACCGACGTCTTCCTGCGGACCACCGAGGGCGAGGTCCCGGTGCACGTGATCTACCGGCGTATCGACGACGATTACCTCGACCCCCTGCAGTTCCGCCCCGAGTCATTGGTGGGCTGCCCGGGCGTCATCAACGCGGCGCGGGCCGGTCGGGTGACGATCGCCAACGGAGTGGGCAACGGCGTCGCCGACGACAAGCTCGTCTACACCTACGTGCCCGCCATGATCCGCTACTACCTGGGTGAGGACCCCATCCTGCACAACGTCGAGACCATGCACCTGGTCGACAACGCCGTGCGCAAGGACGCGCTGGCGCGGCGAGGGGACCTGGTCTTCAAGCGGGTCGACGGCTCGGGCGGCAAGGGGCTGGTCATCGGCCCTTCGGCGACCGGCGCCGAGCTCGACGAGCTGGCTCTCGAGGTGGAGGCCGACCCCAGGCACTGGATCGCCCAGCGTGTGGTCGCGCTCTCCACGTCGCCCACCTGGGTGGACAACACCATGGTGCGCCGGCACGTCGACCTGCGACCCTTTGCCGTCAACGACGGCGAGGACGTCTGGGTCCTTCCCGGTGGCCTGACGCGGGTCGCCCTCGGCGAGGGCAGCCTGGTCGTGAACTCCAGCCAGGGGGGTGGCTCCAAGGACACCTGGGTGGTCGGCGGCGGGCTCTCCATGCCCGTGCTCCCGCCGCGCCAGGTGGCACCGTTCCAGGCCGGGCCGCCGATGGACGTCGGGCCGGCATCGGACGGCGAACTTGGCGTCCAACAACAACAACAAACAACAGTCGCAGCAGGCGGGGGAGTCATGCCCATGACTCGGGCGCTCCTCAGCCGGGTGGCGGAGTCCATCTTCTGGGTCGGTCGCTACGTGGAGCGGGCCGAGGGCACGGCCCGCATTCTCGACGTCTCGGTGTACCAGGCGCTCGAGCAGAGCGACGTCGAGGGCTCGCACGCCGCCCGACGTCTGCTGGCCGTCATGGGCCTGCCTGATTCGGGGACCGAGACCCTCTGGCAGGCGACCGAGCGCCTGGCCACCGACTCCACGAGCCGGTCGTCCATCGCCGGGGCACTGGCCGCGGCGCGGGAGAACACACGCGCCGTCCGGCACGTGGTCCCGGTCGAGTTCTGGGAGCACATCAACGCCACCTGGGCCGAGCTCCCACTGCGCTGGGAGACCGGCCGGCGTGCCGGCCCCGCCTTCTACCTCTCCTTCGTCAAGACGCAGTGCGCCGGCATGATGGGTCTGGCGGACACCATGATGAGCCGGGACCAGACGTGGCTCTTCTTCACTCTCGGCCGGTGCCTCGAGCGCACCGACGTGGTGGCCCGCCAGCTGGCCACCGTGGCCTTCGACGAGGTCTTCGACAGCGGCCTCGTCATGCTGCTGCGCTCCTGCGGCGGGTACGAGCCCTACCTGCGTCTGTCGCAGGGCGTGGTGGAACCTGGGCGCGTCCTCGACTTCTTGCTGCGCGACCGGCTCTTCCCGCGTTCCGCCTTCGCCTCCCTCACATTGGCCGAAGAGTGTCTCGATCAGATCAACGCCGGGCGTGAGGGCACCTGGGACGATGCGCGTGGCCTGATCGGTCTTGCCCGGGCCGAGCTCGAGTACTCGGCTCCGGCCACTTTGTCCCGCGGCCTCGAGACCCGGCTCGAGCGCCTGCAGGCGTCGATCTCCTCGGTGAGTGACGCCGTGACGAGGCGCTATTTCGCCCAGGATCTCCCGATGCAATGGCGGCAAGGGGGTGGGGGCGGGTGAGCCGCACGGACGGTTGGCGCTTGCGCGTCTCCCACGAGACGAGGTTCGACTACGACGCCCCGGCGCGGGCTTCGTACAACGAGCTCCGGCTCACGCCGCGAACGGAGCTGCGACAGACCGCCCTCGAGACGAGGGTGGTGACCCTGCCACCGGCACCGCAGTATTCGTATCTCGACTACTGGGGCACCCATGTGGTGGCTTTCAACGTCGACCGCGGCCACGAGGTGCTCACGATCACCGGGAATTCGCTGGTCGACACGCAGACATTCCAGCGATCCCGAGGACTGCACGTGGGAGGACGTGTCCGACGCCTCCATGACGATGGCGGACTACCTGGCGCACAACCTCTACACGGCGCCCGGGCCCGACCTGTCCGAAATGGCGCTGGGCCTGCGCACGGGGCGCCCGCTCGAGACGGCGCGTCGGATCATGGCGACGACGCACGACGCGTTGCGGTACGTGCGCGGCGTCACCTCGGTGCACACCTCCGCCAACGACGCCTACACGGACGGCGCCGGCGTCTGCCAGGACTTCGCCCACCTCGCCCTGGCGCTCACCAAGTCCGCCGGTCTGCCTTCGCGCTACGTCTCGGGGTACTTCCATCCCGACCCGGACGCCTCCATCGGCGAGGAGATCACTGGGGAGAGCCACGCCTGGGTGGAGGTGTGGACGGGTCGGTGGTGGGCCTACGACCCGACCAACGACTGCCCGGTCGGAGAGCGCCACGTGGCGGTCGGACGCGGGCGCGACTACGGCGATGTGCCACCGGTCAAGGGCATTTACGCCGGCAATGCGGAGAACACCATGCGGGTGGCCGTTCGCATGGCCCGGGTCCACTGAGCGTGGTGGACCGGGACTGACCCTGAAGGCGGGGTGGTGAAGTCGTGCTGACCAGAATGCGGATCTGGTTGCCTGATGCGCCGGGCGTGCTCGGTGCGGTGGCGGCCGAAATCGGTGCCGTGCACGGCAACGTCATCGGCCTGGAGGTGCTCGAACGCGAAGCCGGGGTGGCGATCGACGAGCTCGTCGTCGAGCTGCCCGACGATCCCGGTGCGGTCGACGCCGCCTGCCGCGGTGTGCGCAACGTGCCCGGGGCCGGGCGTGGAGGAGGTCACGGAGCTGATGGTCGAGGCGAAGGACCGGGAGGACACCGTCCTTGCCGCGGCGGCGGGCATCCTCCAGGCCGCAACGCCCACCGCGGCCATGAACGCTTTGACCGGTCACCTCATTGCGCTGTTCGACCTGACCTGGCTGGCGCTGGCGGACGGCGAGCTGACGAGCTTCGCGGAGGTGTACGGCGACGTGCCCACCGTGCAGTGGGTCGCCGCCTTCGCCGAAGGGTCACGCAGCGGTGCCGACCCGGCCAACGACACGACCGGATCCGGCGTGTTCATAGAGACCGTGCCCGACACGGGCTACACCATCTGTGGGGGCCGTCCTGCTTCTATCAGGCGCCGGGAGCGCCAGGAGATCGCCCTGCTCGTCATGGTGGCGTCGCGCTTCATGGATGCGCTGGCCGGGAGGGTCATCGCCGAACCGGCAGTGCGGTAGCCACCTTTCACCCGGCGCGACCGCGCCGACAGAACTGACGGTGCAAGGACCGCCGCCTAATGTCCAGGCATGCTGCGCGTCGGCTTCATCGGGACCGGACTCATCGCGTGGGCCCACGGCCTGAGCGTCAAGGCCCTCATTGACGGCGGTGTCGTCGAGGCCGAGATCGTGGCTGTCCACGACCAGCGAGAAAAGCGCGCCCGTGGCTTTGCCGATGTCGCTGGGTGGCGAGCGTGGTGTCCGACGCGGCCGAGGTGGCCCGGCGCTGTGATGCCGTCTGGGTCTGCACGCCGACGTCGGCCCACCGGGGCGCGGTGGACGAGGCTCTCGCCGCTGGACGGGCGGTGTTCTGCGAGAAGCCGCTCGACGTCGACCTGGCGCATGCCACGGGACTCGTCGAGGCCGTCGCCGCGTCCGGCGTTGCCAGCCAGAGCGGATTGGTGCTGCGCAGCGCGCCCGTCTTCCGGGAGCTCCGTGCTCTCGTGCAGGGCGGAACGCTGGGTGCGCCGATGGCGGCGGTGTTCCGGGACGACCAGTACTTCCCCATTCGGGGGACCTACGCGTCGCAGTGGCGGGCAGACGCTTCCCAGGCCGGGGGCGGCTGCCTGATTGAGCACTCGATCCACGATCTCGACATCCTGCGGTTCTGTTTCGGCGAAGTCGATTCGGTCGTGGCCCGGACGGCCAACCATGCCGGCCACCAGGGCATTGAGGATCTGGCCGCCGTGACGCTCTCCTTCGCCTCGGGTTTCGAGGCGCAGCTGACCAGCGTCTGGCACGACATTCTGAGCCGGGGCTCGACGCGCCGTTTGGAGGTCTTCTGCCGAGAGGGCATGGTGTGGCTGGACGAGGAATTCCGCGGACCCCTCCACATACAGACCAGTGACGACACGGAGGTGCGGGCGTGCCCGTCGCCTTCCTGGGTGGACGACCTCCCGCTGGCGGACGACGAGGTGGGCCTGGCGGTGCGCACCTACGTCGAAGCTGACCGGGCCTTCATCGATGCGGTGACGGCCGGCCGCCGGCCCACGCCCGGGCTCGATGTCGCCCTGGAGGCGCACCGCCTGGTCGACGCCGCCTACCGTTCGGCCGCGGGCGGGGGAACACCGATCGGTGTGTCCCCGACTCGAGGATGATTTCGGCGCAGGCCGCATCATCCACAAGTCGGAGGCAACTGGTCGAAAGCACCCGATGAACTGGGAGAACGTCCTGGGTCGGTCGGCGGTGACCGGCTGGACGGACTCGCTACCATGAGCCGCAGCGGCGCCGGTACTCGGGCCGCCCGACGCTCTCCGACCGAGCGACCAGCGAAGACAAGGAGATCACCAGATCGTGCGCGCGTTGCGAAGGATATTCACCCAGCAGCCGCTGGCGGCGAAGGTGCCCGAGGTCACTGTTCTCTTCTGGGTGATCAAGATCTCGACGACTGCGGCTGGCGAAGCCATCTCCGACATGTTCGTCACGAGAAAGCAGCTCGGTTTCGTCGTTGAGGTGTCCGCGTTCTGTGTTGCCCTCGTTCTGCAGTTCGCATCCAGGCGCTACTCGGCGATCACCTATTGGTTCCTCGCGCTGGCCATTGCCACGGCGGGCACCGGTGTGGCCGACACGATGCACCTGGTCTTCGGCGATGCCCTACGCCGTCACGTCGTTGTTCTGGTTGGTCGTTCTCGGGCTGGTCTTCTTCCTCTGGAACCGGAGCGAGCACACGCTTGACATCCACAGCATCACGACGAGCCGGCGCGAGAAGTACTACTGGTGCGTCGTCTTCGCCACATTCGCCCTCGGGACCGCCCTCGGTGACTTCGCGGCCACCACGCTCGGGTTGGGCTACCTCGCGTCGGCCGCTCCTCTTCTGTGGTGTCATCCTCATCCCGTGGGCCGGCTGGCGGCTGCTCAAGTGGAACAGCATCTTCGCCTTCTGGTTTGCCTACGTCATCACCCGCCCGGTCGGCGCGTCCTTTGCCGACTACCTCAGCAAGGGTCACGACGTCAGCGGCGCCAATTTCGGGGACTGGCAGACGGCGCTGGTGTTGACCTCCGTCGTCGTGATCCTGGTCGCCTACACGGCGGTGGCCCGCTACGACATCCAGTCGCCGGACATCGAGGTGGCCGGAGGGAGCTGAGCCGTCGTTCCCAGAGTGTCGGCCCGTTCCGCGGTCGACGGACCGAGAGTCCGGCCGATGGGCACGTGGTGCATAAGGTGCGGCCCATGGATACTGCGTCGCTCCTTCTCGAGTTGTACGGACGGATCCCGCCCTTGGCGGCCCGGGCGGTCGACGGTCTCGGCGTCGAAGAGTTGCGCACGGGCCCCGGAAGAGGGGGCCAACACGGTCGGATGGCTCGTGTGGCACCTGGCCCGGGTGCAGGACCACCACGTCGCAGAGTTGCTCGGTACCGACCAGGTGTGGGTCGGTGGCGACTGGGCCCGCCGTACCGGGCTCGAGCCCGATCCCTCCAATACGGGCTACGGCCACAGCGCCGAGGAGGTTGCCTCCGTGCGGCCCGAGGGCTCCGAGGTCTTGCTCGACTATCTCGACGAGGTGCAGAGACGGACCACTGCCATGCTCGAAGGCCTCGCACCCGCCGACCTCGACCGGGTGGTGGACGAGCGCTGGGATCCGCCCGTCACCCTCGGCGTCCGGCTCGTGAGCATCGCCGACGACAGCCTGCAGCATGCAGGGCAGGCAGCGTACGTGCGGGGACTGCTCTTCGACTGAGCCCGTTCGCCCCTGTCGTGCTAGCAACGGTCCCATGAGTAACGCCGGACCCGAGGAGACACCACGCCCGTCGTCGACGCAAGCCATCGACGACTTCGACGCCAGCTACCAGGGGACGCCACCGTGGGACATCGGACGTCCCCAGCCCGTGTTCCTCGGCCTGGCGGAGGCCGGATTGCTCCGGGGCACGGTCCTCGATGCCGGCTGTGGCACGGGCGAACACGTCCTGATGGCAGCGGAGCTGGGCTTCCAGGCGACCGGCTTCGACGCCGCGCCGACAGCGATCGCAGCCGGCGGAGCGAAAGGCGCAAGAGCGGGGACTGCGAGCCCGATTTCTCGTCTGGGACGCGCTCCGACTGGACGAACTCGGTGAGCACTTCGACACGGTTCTCGACAGCGGGCTCTTCCACGTCTTCGATGACGAAAGCAGGGCGAAGTACGTCGAGGCCCTGGGCGCAGTCGTCGAGCCGGGTGGACGCCTCTTCCTCTGCTGCTTCAGCGACCGCCAGCCGGGCGATTGGGGACCTCGCCGTGTCTCCGAGGGCGACATCCGTCATTCGTTCGGGCACGGATGGGAGGTGGAGTCGATCCAAGCCGCTCGATTCGTCACGAACCTCGATCCGCCCTTCGCCGAGGCCTGGCTCGCGACGATCACACGTCGCTGACGAGTCCGTTTCACGAGTCGCTCGCAGATACCGTGATGCGGATGGCAGACGCGAGCAGACCCCGAACCGGGTCGGCTTTTCGTCATGGTCGGGCTCCCCGGTGCCGGCAAGACCACCCGAGCCCGCCAGATCGAGGTGGAGCATCGGGCCGTGCGGCTGACACCTGACGAGTGGATCATGCCGTTGTTCGGTGATCCGGAGCCGGAGGACAAGCGAGACGTGCTGGAGGGGCGCTTTGTGTGGCTCGCGCTGCGGTCGCTCCGTCTGGGGATGAACGTCGTGCTCGACTTCGGCGTCTGGGGCCGGGACGAGCGGATGGCGCTGCGTGCACTCGCCGCCTCGGTGGGAGCCTCGTGCGAGTTGGTCTACCTGGAGATCGGACCCGACGAGCAGAAGCGTCGCACGGATCAACGGTTCCGAGCCGACCCGGATGCGACCTTCGGAATGAGCGAGGACGATCTGGAAAGGTCGATCCTGCTGTTCCAGGCTCCGGATCCGGGCGAACTCGACGCGAGGGGAGATCGACCCGCCTCCGCCCGGCTACGCCGATTGGCGCGCCTGGGCGGCCACGCGCTGGCCGACGTCGCTCGGGGACGAGTCAGGCGACTGAGCCGGCAGCGGCGGTCTGGGCCCGGCGGAGACTCCCTGGAATTCCCACACGGCAGAAGCCACATCGGGATCAGGTCCGATTTCGTCCGGTGCCCGGGACGACGGAGTGCGCGAGACTCACGGCGAACGCCCCGAGGTCGGCCAGAAAAGCCGACCCCCGTCCCATGAGGAGTCCTCGATGCCCGATACCGTCTTCCTGCCCGACCGCATCGAAGTGACCCGGCCGATCCCAGCGTCGCCCTCCGCCATCTTCGACATCGTGCGGAGCCCGGCCGGCCATGTGGCGATCGACGCCTCCGGCATGCTGCAGGACTTCACCGGCGAACCGGCGGAGAAAGTGGGAGACCGATTCGTCATCCACATGGACCGCGAGGCACTCAACGACTTCCCTCTCGGCAAGTACGACGTGACCGTGCACATCACCGTGTTCGAGCGCGACAAGGAGATCGCCTGGGACCTCGGTCCCGATCTCGGGATTCCGCACTTCTACGGATACCGCCTCGAGCCCGGAGAGGACGGGGTGACCAACGTGACGTCGTACTACGACTGGTCCAAGGTGGACGGCGACTTCAAGGACCGGTTCCCGATCGTTCCGGATTCCGCCCTCCGTGCCACGTTGGGCATTCTGGAGCGCACGGTCCGCACGGGCCTTTGATCTCGGAAGGATGACGCCTGGCAACGCGGGGCGGGCAGGGGGCCACATGCGGGCGCGCGTCGCAACTCCCGAGGACACGAACGAAATTGCGAGGACGCTCGCCGAAGCGTTCTTTCTCGACCCCGTGTGGGGTTGGGCCTTCGATGACTCGGCGCACCGGAAGGCTCAGCACGAGGCCTGGTTCCGACTGCTGATCCACAGTGCACTCCCGTACCAGTGGGTCTGGACGACACCGGGCTACGAGGCGGCCACCGTGTGGGTTCCCCCCGGTCTGTCCCGAGCTGAACGAGGCGGACGAGGCGACACTCAAACCGATGCTCGAGGAATCACTCGGAGCGCGGGCCGCGTTGGTGTTCGAGGTCTTCGATCGCTTCGAGGTCGCCCACCCCCACACGCCGGACCACTACTACCTCAGCTTGCTCGGAACGCATACGGAGCATCGTGGCGCCGGCATCGGGATGGATCTCTTGCGGGAGAACCTCGCCCACCTCGATGCGCTCGGGATGCCGGCATACCTCGAATCGACGAATCCGGCCAACCTGCGGCGGTACGAGGGCGTCGGATTCAGCGTGTGCGGGACGTTCGACCTGCCCGACGGAGGGCCGACGGTGACGACCATGTGGCGCGAGCCGTCGACCTGAGGGCCTGTCGGGCTCGGGCCTCAGCGACGGGGTCTGCGTCCGCGTCTACCAGCCGAGCTCCGCATCGCCTTCCTGGAACGTTCCGGTCGGCCCGTCCTTGCCGATGGTTGCCATGCGCACAATGACCTGGGCGCCATCTTCGACGGGCTGACCGGCGCCGCTGAAGGGCGTGAGCTCGGTGGCCGTGAAGCCGGGCTCGACGGCGTTGAACTTCACGTCCGGGTAGGTCTTGGCGTACTGCACCGTGAGCATCGAGACGGCCGCTTTGCTCGCGCCGTACATGATGGAGGGAAAATGAAACTGCCGGCGCTCCGGATTGGTGACGGCCCAGAACGAACCGAGGGCGCTGGAGACGTTCACCACAACCGGGTTCTCGGACTTCTCCAGGAGCGGGAGCGCCGCCTGGGTCACGCGGATGACACCGATCGCGTTGGTGTCGAAGAGCTGCAGCGCAACCGGGCCGCCCACGGCGCCGGTCGAGCTCACTCCCGCGTTGTTGACGAGGACGTCAAGACGGCCCTCCCGTTCGTCGATGTCCCGGAGGGCACGCTCCACCGATGCGTCGTCGGTCACGTCGAGCTGCACGAACCGGCCCCCGAGCGTTGCCGCCGCTGCGCCACCACGCTCGGCGTCGCGGGCCCCCATGTACACGGTGTGCCCGACGGCAATCAGTCGACGGGCGGTCTCGTAGCCGAGTCCCTTGTTGGCTCCCGTGACAAGCGTCACCGTCATGTCGCGTCCTCTCTCGTCGGCGCTGCTGGGCGGGTCCTGGGCGGGTCCTGGGCGGGTCCGACACGGTGCAGGGCAACCGGTCCGACGACCACCTCTGTCGAGGACACTACGTCCTGCCGTGCTGAACCAATCCGGAACGGCTCGACGAACCGGTGGCGAACCGACGTTCGAGTCGAAGGCCGAGTTCGAAGGCAGTGATCGAGGAGGCCAGTGGGGCGGCCGACGCCGCCGTCAGCGCTCCCGCGGCTTCGGCCAGCGGACGTACTCCTCGTAGTGGTACATCGTCTCGTAGCCGAGACGGTGGTACACGGACGCACCCATCGGCGATGCCTGCAACGAGCAGGACGCGGCCCCGTGAACGAAGGCCAGGTTCGTCGCCATCACCGTCACGAGCGCGCCGAGCCCCGTGCCACGCGCCGCAGGCACGGTGCCGACCCACTGCAGGCTGGCCACTCCGTCGCTCTCGTAGACCATGGCGGTGGCGACGGGTTCGTCATCGCGGCGGGCCACCACAATGGTGGCGGCCGGATCCGCCAGGACGGCGCCCGGCTCGTCGAAGACGTCGACCAGCACCTCGGGCGGCATCCCGTAGGTCGCGTACGCCTCGGCGTTCACGCTGATGAAGTCGCGCACGCCCGCCTCGTCGTCGGCCACCCGCACGGTGATGCCGTCCACGGCCGGCTGGTCGGGGAGCGCGGTGCGGCAGATCATTTCGGGGACCGGGTCGCCGAAGAGCTCCAGACCGGCCTCGAGGCAGGCGGCGCGCAGGTCGTCGTCCTCGCCGCTGTCGCGCACCTTGACCGTGAAGCCGCGCCCCAAGCCGCCGAAGAAGGCGTCAGCGGCGGCGACGAGGGCAGACCCCTGCAGCGTGTCGTCGGAGCGGAAGGCGCTGTTGGCCACCATGGGGATCCAGGTCCCGCTGGCGCACATGACGGCCCCGCCGCTCTCCAACAGCGCGCCCCGGCTACTCCAGTGGGTCAGCGCACGGTTGAAGGCGATCAGCGTGCGCTGGCCGAGCTGTGCCTCCGACGCGGTCGGTGGTTTCCCGGAGGTGTCCGTGTTCCCCAACACTTGTTGACCCGCCATGAGTCTTCATGATGCCCCACCTGGAGCCCGCGTCAGCGGATCTCGAAGACCGGGTGCTTGGCGGCCACGGCGGCCCACTCGGCATCGGTGGAGTCAGGCGTCACGCCATCGAAGAACATCCCGACCTCGAACTTCCACCGCCGCAGGTAGGCCCGCAGGACCGGCACGCTGTCGGCCACCGGGATCTCCTCGGCCGTGCAGAGCTGGCGCCGGCGCCCGAGGATCAGCACCAGGTGCCCTCCCGAGTGGCGCACGTTGCGGACCCACTGGGTCTCGCCACGGGGTGCGACCAGGTATTTCGTCCCGTCGATCGTCAGAAGGTTGACCGGAACGTGGTGCAGCTTGCCGGTGGTGCGTCCCCGGTGTTCGAGCACCCGGGAGCCCCAGACGCTCACGCCCATCCGGGTCAGGCCCTTGACGACGTTGTTGAAGATGTGGCGGGTGAACCAGTCGGGCTCCTTGTAGTGGGCGGTGCCCGGGGTCGAGGTGGACGGGATCGTGCTGGTGGTGGTCATCGGACTCTCCTCGCTGGTCGGGTTGGCCATGAACATCGATACTAAATGTGAACAGTGTTCTTGTCAAGTACTTGTGTTCTCACTCAAGAACGGTCAGACTTGACCCGTGCCACCTCACCACCACTCCGCCCGTTTCCGCGCCCCGCACCGCCCGGGAGCGGGTCCGGGAGGAGATGACGGCGGAGATCCTGGCCGTGGCCGCCGCCCACGTGGCCCGCGACGGCGCCGCGGCCATCTCCCTCCGCTCCATCGCCCGTGATCTGGGTATGGCGCCCTCGGCCCTGTACCGCTACTTCGACGGGCGGGATGCCCTCCTCAGTGCGCTCATCCTCTCCGCCTACGAGGCGTTGGCCACCGAGGCGGAGCGGGCGGCCGACGAGGCGGACCGCCCGGCGGGGCGGGGGCGACCAAGGCCGAGCGCTGGCTGGCCGTGCCGCGCGCCATGCGGCGGTGGGCCCTCGAGCATCCGCACCAGTGGGGGCTCATCTTCGGCACGCCGGTCCCCGGCTACCACGCTCCGGAGGACACCGTCGAGCCCTACACCCGGATGGCCCTCGCACTGGTCCGTCCCCTTGTGGCGGCGCACGAGAGCGGCGCCTTCCGCCCGGACGAGGGCCGACGGTCGATCACGGACGAGTTGCGCGCTGCGGTGGAGCCGGTGACCGAGGGGCTCCTTCCCGGCATGCCGGCCGAGACGGTGGTGCTCGTGCTGGAAGCGTTCACGGCGATCATCGGCGCCATCAGCCTCGAGGTCTTCGGGCACTGGCGCAACACGGTGCTCGAGCCCGGACTGCTCTTCGACGCCACGGTCGCCCAGGCCGCGGAGACGATCGGCCTCACCTAGGAGGACGGCTGCCAGAGTGCCGGGACGGCGACGGACGTCAGCCCGAGGATGGGCTCAGCGCAGCGCGTCCCGCAGTGCCAGCGCCCGGGCCCGCAGCTCTTCGAGGCGGTCCTCGGGGACCCATTCGGCCATGGTCCCGATGAGGTCGAAGACGAGGGCGGCCAACTCGGCCAGCTCCTTGCTGGGCTCCTCCAGCTTGATCTCCGAGAACGGGAACGCGATGTTCACCCGATTCGAGGGGGCGTGCACCGCCGGGGGCTTGGCCGGCTTGGCCGCGCCCACTCCGTTCAGCGCCGACGAAGCGTTCTTCTCAGATGACTTTGGCACTCCACCATCCTGGTCTCGTCACGTTGCAGGGCGGGTGATGGTCCAGCGTGGTGGAGACAGCCCGCCGCGACGGCGGCGGGCGCCCGGCCGTCAGCCCAGAACGGGCAGCTTGACCTCGATCCCGGCGTTGGCCAGGAAGACGAGCTTGTGCTCGAGGGCGTTCTGCCAATCGACCATGTCCTTGTCGAACTGCATGCGGTCACCGTCTTCGCATGCGTGCTCGAGCTCGTCGAACGCCACGTCTTCGGCATCCAACAGGGCCCGGTACTTCAAGAGGAAGTGGTCGTCGATCGGCTGATGCACGTCGTCCTCCTACCACCGGCCCGACCTTCGCGAGCCGGTGGCGCCACGGTACTGCCGTCACGCGTGGTGCGCTCGGGCGGGCGGACCGCGCACACCGCGGCGACCCCCGTTGGCCCGCAGTTGTGCCGGCCGTGCGGCCGGCTGCCGGCCGCCGCCGGCTGGCCGCCGCCTCCTACCAGTGGCGCCGCAGGCGGTGGTAGGTCCGGGGCATGAGGGAGCGGAAGACCATGGCGGCGTCGATCAGGCCGGACACGCTGATCTCGAGCGACGGGCCGCCGGCCCGGGCCAGAATCCGCCGTGACACCGTCTCCACGCTGCGGGTCGTCAGCCGTGGCGGCCGGCGCAGGCCACGCGCCAGGGCCCCTTCGCCCAGCTCGGTCGCCATGAAGGCCGGGTAGACGACCTGGACCTGGACCCCCTTGGGGCCCAGACGGAACGAGATCGACTCGGTGAAGGCGGACAGGGCCGCCTTGGACGACGGGTAGGCGCCCGGGCCCGGGGAGGGGAGCCGCCCGCCGTCGGAGGACACGTTGACCACGGTGCCCCGCCCGCGTTCGAGCATGGCCGGCAGCACGGCCAGGGTGGCCGCCACCGGAGCGAAGAAGTTGACGTCGAAGGTGTGCCGGAAGTCGGCTTCGGAAATGTCGACCAGCCGGACCCCGGGGTCCTGGGCGGCGTTGTTGATCAGCAGGTCGATCGGCCCGTGCGCCGCCACCACCTGGTCGAGGGCCCGCCGCAGGGCGGCCGTGTCGGCCACGTCACAGGTGATGGTCTCCGAGGCCGGCGTGAAGGTGCGCAGGTCGGTGGCGAGCTTCTCGAGGCGCTCGGTGGTGCGGGCCAGCCCGACCACGGTGGCGCCCGCCCGGGCCAGGTCGAGCGACAGCTGCGCCCCCAGGCCGGAGGAGGCGCCGGTGACCACGGCCACCAGGCCCCGGTAGCGCCCGCCGAAAGCAGGTGGGCGACGGGACTCGGGGGACAAGCCGGAGAAGGCCATGGCGCCGCGTCAGGGTGCCGGCGCCGGCGGGTCCGTCAGCTCTTCGAGCTCGGTGCCCAGACGGGCCGCCGCCTCGGCCAGCACGTCCTGGCCGGCCACCAGCGCCGCCAGGTCGCCGCGCACGCGCACGCGCCCCGCCGCCAGGGCGTCGGCCGGGTCGAGCTCGCCGCGCGCCATGGCCAACGCCTCCGCGTAGCCGAGGACGATGGTCGCCGTGCCGCCCGCCGTCCCGGCCGGGTCGAGCCCGAGACGGGCCTGTCCGTCGGCCACGGTGAGGACGAGGTGCACGTCGCCGCCCCCCGCCTGCACGTCGTCGGGCACGCCGGTGACGATCTGGACCACGCTGAAGCGGCCGTCGGCCGCGGCCAACGAGCCCGCCCCCGCCGCGGCGACGGCATCGCGCAGGTCGAGCGCGCCCAGCGCGGCATCGAAGGACTCCACCCACTCGGGCGAGAGGTAGCGGGGCATGGTGAGAGTCTGCTCCCCTCGGCGGCGGCATGTGGGGGCGGCCCCGGCCCGGCCCCACGGGGACCGCCGGACGCCGCCGCCCGCCCGCTCAGCCGGCGGAGGCCTCTTCGGCGGTCTTCTTCTTGCGGCCGGTGATCTTGCGCCCGAGCCAGGCCACCGGGTCGTAGCGGGCGTCGACCACGCGCTCCTTCATCGGGATGATGCCGTTGTCGGTGATCTTGATGTGCTCGGGGCACACCTCGGTGCAGCACTTGGTGATGTTGCACATGCCGAGGCCGCGGTCGTGCGCCAGCTCGCGGCGGTCGTTGACGTCGAGCGGGTGCATCTCCAGCTCGGCGAAGCGGATGAAGAAGCGGGGCCCCGCGTAGTTGGGCTTGTTGTCCTCGTGGTCGCGGATCACGTGGCAGATGTCCTGGCACATGAAGCACTCAATGCACTTGCGGAACTCCTGGCCGCGCTCGACGTCGACCTGCATCATGCGGTAGCCGCCCTCGGGCTCGGGGCCGGGCTCGAAGGCCGGCACCGTCTTGGCCACCTCGTAGTTGAAGGAGACGTCGGTGACGAGGTCGCGGATGATCGGGAACGTCTTCATCGGTGCCACCGTGACGGGCTCGCCCGGGGGCAGCGTGTCCATGCGCGTCATGCACATGAGGCGGGGCAGGCCGTTGATCTCGGCCGAGCACGACCCGCACTTGCCGGCCTTGCAGTTCCAGCGACAGGCCAGGTCCGGCGCGTCGGACGCCTGAATGCGGTGGATGACGTCGAGCACCACCTCGCCCTCGACGGCCGGCATGACGTAGTCGGTGAACTCGCCGCCGACGTCGTCCCCCCGCCACACCCGCATGGTGACGGTGGCGTTCTCGCCGGCGGCCGGAGCCGCACCGGCGGCCGGCGTGGTCTGGGTGTCGGTCATGGCTTGGGGGCCTCCTCGAACAGTGCGCGCAGCTCCGGTGGCATTTCGGGCAGCGGCTCGGGACCGATGGCGATCGGGGCCAGGTAGCCGTGCTCGCCCGTCTGCCGCTGCACGAAGTTCACCTTGCCCATCTCGGGGTCCGGGCCCGGGAAGTCCTCCCGGGTGTGCCCGCCGCGCGACTCCTTGCGGTTGAGGGCGCCCTGGGCCACGGCGATGGACGTGGTGATCATGGACGGCAGGTCGGTGGCCAGGTTCCAGCCCGGGTTGTAGGCGCGGCCGCCCTTCACCTGCACCTTGGAGGTGCGGTCCTTGAGCTCCTCGAGCTTCACCAGCGCCTCTTCGAGCTCGGGCCCGGTGCGGATGATCCCGACGAGCGCCTGCATGGTCTCCTGCAGCTCCTCGTGGACGTCGTAGGGGTTGTACCCCTCTTCGCGTCCGAACGGCGCGAAGGCTTCGTCGATCACCGAGGCGACCTCCGCCGGGTCGACGCTGGGCGTGCCGGTGCGGCCCTCCGCGAAGTCCGACGCACCGATGCCGGCGCGGCGGCCGAAGACGATGAGGTCCGAGAGCGAGTTGCCGCCCAGGCGGTTGGCGCCGTGCATGCCGCCCGACACCTCGCCGATGGCGAACAGCCCCGGGACGGTGGCGGCCTGCGTCTCGGCGTCGACGCGCACGCCGCCCATCATGTAGTGACAGGTCGGGCCGACCTCCATGGGGCCGGCGGTGATGTCGACGCCCGCCAGTTCCATGAACTGGTGGTACATGGACGGGAGCCGGCGCCGGATGTACTCGGGCGTGCGGCGCGAGGCGATATCGAGGAAGACGCCGCCGTGCGGGCTGCCCCGGCCGGCCTTCACCTCCGAGTTGATGGCGCGGGCCACCTCGTCGCGGGGGAGCAGGTCGGGCGTGCGCCGGTAGTTGATGTGGTCGTCGTACCAGGCGTCGGCCTCTTCTTCGGTCTCCGCCGTCTCGGCCCGGAACATGTCGGCCACGTAGTCGAACATGAAGCGCTTGCCCTCGGAGTTGCGCAGGACGCCGCCGTCGCCGCGCACGCCCTCGGTGACGAGGATGCCGCGCACCGAGAGCGGCCAGACCATGCCGGTCGGGTGGAACTGCACGCACTCCATGTCGATGACGTCGGCGCCGGCCCAGATGGCCATGGCGTGGCCGTCGCCGACGGACTCCCACGAGTTCGACGTGTACTTCCACGACTTGCCGATGGAGCCGGTGGCGAGGACGAACGCCTTGGCGGTGAACAGGACCATTTCGCCGGTCGGGCGCCGGTAGCCCACGGCGCCGGAAATGCGGCCTTCGGCGTCGGGCAGCAGGCGCAGGATTTTGGTCTCCATGAAGACGTCGGTGCCCATGGAGACGACCTTCTGCTGCAGGGTGCGGATCAGCTCCAGCCCGGTGCGGTCTCCCACGTGGGCCAGGCGGGCGTAGCGGTGGCCGCCGAAGTCGCGCTGGGTGATGCGCCCGTCGGGGGTGCGGTCGAACAGCGCGCCCCAACGCTCGAGCTCGTAGACCCGGTCGGGGGCCTCCTGGGCGTGGATCTGCGCCATGCGCCAGTTGTTGAGCATTTTGCCGCCGCGCATGGTGTCGCGGAAGTGGACCTGCCAGTTGTCCTCTTTCCACACGTTGCCCATGGCGGCCGCCATGCCACCCTCGGCCATGACGGTGTGCGCCTTGCCGAGCAGCGACTTGCAGACCAGCGCGGTGCGCAGGCCGCGCTCCTGGGCCTCGATGGCGGCGCGCAGGCCGGAGCCGCCGGCGCCGATGATGATGACGTCGTAGTCGAAGGTCTCGTAGTCGGCCGTCGGGGCTGGGTGTCGGTGCGGATGTGGACATCGGCCTAGAAGTGGAAGCCGGGATCGTGGATGGTCCCGCTCGCCACCAGCCGCACGTAGAGGTCGCACAGGGCGACGCCGAAGAGGCTGATCCAGGCGAAGCGCATGTGGCGCGCGTTGAGCGGGGTGACGAACTTCCAGAGCTTGTGGCGGGTCGGGTGCTTGGCGAAGGACTTCACCTGCCCGCCGCAGAAGTGCCGGCAGGCGTGGCACGACAGCGAGTAGAGCCAGAGGAAGGCGGCGTTGGCGCAGAGCACGGCGGTGCCGACGCTGATGCCGATGTGCGTGTGCTCGACCCCGTTGAGGACGTAGGGCTGGCGGAAGGCGAGGATGGCGTCGTAGGTGAGGATGCAGTTGAAGAGCAGCAGGATCCAGAAGAAGTAGCGGTGGATGTTCTGCAGGATCAGCGGGAAGCGCGTCTCGCCGGTGTAGCTGCCGTGGGCGTCGGCCACGCCGCAGGCGGGCGGCGACAACCAGAAGGACCGGTAGTACGCCTTGCGGTAGTAGTAGCAGGTGAGGCGGAAGCCGAGCGGGAAGATGAGGATGAGCAGCGCCGGCGAGTAGTTCCAGAAGGGCAGCGTCCCGAAGGTGTGGCTGCCCGGCACGCAGCTGTTGGCGATGCAGGGCGAATAGAAGGGCGAGATGAGGTCCCGGTTCAGGCGACGCCGGCGTAGTAGTTCTTGCCGACGAAGGCGGCCCAGGTCGAGTAGATGACGAAGGCCAGCAGGATGGAGGCCGTGATGACCGGCTCGACCCACCAGCCGTCCTTGCGCAGCGTCGGCACGTCGGGACCGCCCCGGGGCGCCCCGATCACCACCGGCGTCGTGGTCGGGTTGTCGACCGTCGTCGTCACTCGCACCTCCTCAGTGCCTGCTCCATGGGTGTGCCGCGCCGACGCCTGTGACCGGCGGCGCGACGCCGCGACCCTACGGTCCGCCCACCCTGCGCGTCAAAGACATAAAGGGCATGAAGATCAGAGCGATAGGCTCTGAAGCGGTACTCTCGGAACAGTGCAGCTGCACCAGCTGACGTACGCCCTGGCGGTGGCCGAGGAGCAGAGCTTCACCCAGGCCGCCGCCCGCCTGCACCTGGCCCAGCCCTCGCTGTCGCGCCAGGTCCGGCTGCTCGAGCACGAGCTCGGGGTGGTGCTGTTCAACCGGGGCCCCGGGCAGGGGCCCGTCACCCTCACGCCCGACGGCGCCGCGCTCCTCCCTTTCATGCAACGCGTGCTGGCCGACGTCGAAGCGACCGGAGCGGAGGCGCGGGCGCTGTCGGGCATGGCCCGGGGCCGGCTCTCCGTCGGCGCCACGCCGAGCCTGATCACCAGCGCGCTGGCGCCCGCCCTGGTGGCCTTCCACGCCAGCCACCCGGGCATCGACCTGTCGGTGGTGGAGGCGGGCTCGCACCAGCTGGTGCCCCAGGTCGCGGCGGGCGAGGTCGACCTGGCCCTCGTCGTGCTGCCCGTGACCGACCCGCTGGTGGTGACCACGCCGCTCTTCGACGACCCGCTCGTGCTGGCCACCGCGCCCGACACACCCCTTCGCCGGCCGCCGGCGGGTGCGGGTGCGCGATCTCGACGGGCTCGACCTGGTCATGTTCCGGGAGGGCTACGACCTGCGGGCCGTGACGCTGTCGGCCTGCGCCGAGGCGGGGGTCGAGCCGCATCTCGTCAGCGAGGGGGCCGAAATGGCGGGCGTCCTCTCCTTCGTGGCGGCCGGGCTCGGTGCCGCGGTGGTCCCGGCCATTGCGCTGCCCGCCGACGGATCGCTGGTCGGGATCCCCTTCGCGGCGCCCACGCTCAGTCGCACCGTCGCCCTGGCCCAGCGGGGCGACCGCGCGCTGGCCCGGCCGGCCCGCGCCCTGGCCGAGCAACTGCTGGGGCACCGCCCGCCCGGATCCGCCGCACCGACTCCGGAGTCACGGGTTTAGGCTTCGTCCATGGCTGGCTCTTCCTCTCCCGACCCCTCCGCGACACCGCTGCCCGGCGGCATCAAGCCCCCCACCGATCTCCCCGGATCGATCGCCGACCTGCGCGCCTCGGGCTGGGAGTCGGTGCCGGTGGCCGAGGAGATGCGGCGCAACACCGCCAAGCTGATCGCGACCGGCGACACGCTCGTGCCGGGCGTGCTCGGCTTCGAGGACACCGTGGTGCCCCAGCTGGAGAACGCCATCCTGGCCGGGCACGACATCATCCTCCTGGGCGAGCGGGGCCAGGCCAAGACGCGGGTGATCCGCTCCATGGTCGGGCTGCTCGACGAGTGGATGCCGATCATCGCCGGCTCGGAAATCAACGACGACCCCTACAGCCCGGTCTCCCGCTACGCCCTCGACCGCGTCGACGAGCTGGGCGAGGCCACGCCGGTCGCCTGGGTCCACCGCTCCCAGCGCTACGGGGAGAAGCTGGCCACCCCCGACACCTCCATCGCCGACCTCATCGGCGAGGTCGACCCCATCAAGATCGCCGAGGGCCGCTACCTGAGCGACGAGCTGGCGCTGCACTACGGGCTCATCCCGCGGGTGAACCGCGGCATCTTCGCCATCAACGAGCTGCCGGACCTCTCCGAGCGCATTCAGGTCGGGCTGCTCAACATCCTCGAGGAGCGCGACGTGCAGATCCGCGGCCACCGCATCCGGCTGCCGCTCGACATCACGCTCGTGGCCACGGCCAACCCCGAGGACTACACCAACCGCGGCCGCATCATCACGCCGCTCAAGGACCGCTTCGGCGCGCAGATCCGCACGCACTACCCGTACGAGACCATGACCGAGGTCCGGATCATGGAGAGCGAGGCCGACCTGCCGGCGGCGGGCGTGCCCGTGTCGGTGCCGCCGTTCATGAAGGAAGTCGTGGCCGAAATCAGCCAGCTGGCCCGGCGCAGCACGCACCTCAACCAGCGCAGCGGCGTCTCGGTCCGGCTCTCCATCGCCAACTACGAGACGCTGGTCGCCTCGGCGGTGCGGCGCGCCCTGCGCACCGGCGAGCCGGTGGCGGTCCCGCGCATCAGCGACCTCTCCGCCCTGGTGCCCTCGACCCAGGGGAAGATCGAGGTCGAGGCCATGGAGGAGGGCCACGAGGACGAGGTGGTGGCCCAGTTGGTGGCCGCCGCCACCCTGGCCGTGTTCCGCCGCCGCGTCACGCTGGACGACCCGCAGTCGATCGTCGCCGCCTTCCACGAGCAGGTCGTCGTCCACGTGGGCGACGACCTCCCGTCGTCGGCCTACCTGGCCGTCCTGGCCGACGTGCCCGAGCTGGAGCCGCCGACGCGCAAGCTGGCCGGCCCCGAGGCGGCCGAGGCCGAGTCGCCCGCGCTCATGGCCAGCGCCCTGGAGTTCCTCCTCGAGGGGCTGCACCTGACCAAGCGGTTGAACAAGGACGCCTCCGGCGCCCGCGCCCTCTACCGCGGGCGCAAGTAAGCACGGCACGACGACCATGAGCGCCCGCTACGACTACTCGGAATGGGACGGCACCCAGCAGTTCGCCGACCTCGATCCCGACGACCTGCTGGCCGGGCCTCACCGACGACCTGCTGGCCGGGGGCGACCTCGACGACGCGCTGCGGCGCCTGCTGCGCAGCGGCTTCCGCAACGCCGACGGCGAGCAGGTGCCCGGGCTGCGCGACATGCTCGACCAGTTGCGGCGGCGCCGGGCCGAGATGCTGGCCGAGGGCGACCCCGACGGCCGCATGGCCGAGCTCACCCGCCAGCTCGACGAGATCGAGCAGGACGAGCGTGCCGCCATCGACGAGCTCGTCGAGGAGGCCCACAACTCGGGCGACGAGCGCCGATCCGAGGTGACCGACGACGTCGCCACCGAGCGCCGCATGGCCCTCGACCTCCAGCCCGACGACCCCGCCGGGCGCGTCGAACAGCCTGCAGCACTACGACTTCGTCTCGTCCGAGGCGCGCGAGAAGTTCGAGGAGCTGGTCGAGGAGCTGCGCCGCGAGATGGCGGACACCTTCTTCGAGGGCGCGTCCGACGCGCTGTCCAACATGGACAGCCGAGCAGATGCGCGCATGCGCGACGCCTACGACGCGCTCGAACCAGATGCTCGAACAGCGCGAGCGCGGCGAGGACCTCGACCCCAGCTTCGAGGAGTTCATGGCGCAGTTCGGCGACATGTTCCCCGGCAACCCGCAGAACCTCGACGAGTTGCTGGAGCAGCTGGCCGAGCGCATGGCGGCGGCCCAGGCCGTGTGGAACTCCATGAGCCCCGAGCAGCAGGCCCAGCTGCGCAGCCTGATGGACTCGGTCCTCGAGGACATGGACCTGCGCTGGCAGGTGGAGCGGCTGGCCCAGAACCTCCAGCGCGCCGTGCCCGACGCCGGCTGGCAGAAGTCCTACGAGTTCAGCGGCGAGGGCCCGATGGGCATGAGCCAGGCCACCGACCTGGCCACCCAGCTGGGCCAGCTCGACCGCATGGAAGAGGTGCTCCAGTCGGCCTCCACGCCGGCGGCGCTGGGCGAGATCGACCTGGACCAGGTGCGCCAGCACATGGGCGAGGACGCGGCCCGGGCCCTCGACCGCCTGGCCAACCTGACCAAGTCACTGGCCGACGCCGGGCTCATCGAGCAGCACGGCGGGCGCATCGAGCTGACGCCCCAGGGCGTGCGGCGCCTGGGCCAGAAGGCGCTGGCCGACCTCTTCGGCCAGATCAACAAGGACCGCATCGGCGACCACTCGGCGCTGCGGACCGGCACCGGTCACGACCGCGAGGAGACGACCAAGGCCTACGAGTACGGCGACCCGCTGAACCTGCACCTGTCCACGACGGTGCACAACGCCGTGCGGCGCGGCGGCTCGGGCGTGCCGGTGCGCCTCACGCCCGAGGACTTCGAGGTGGTCGAGGTCGAGGCGCTCAGCCGATCGGCCACCGTGCTGGCCGTCGACCTCTCCATGTCGATGCCGATGCGCGACAACTTCGTCCCGGCCAAGCGCATGGCCATGGCCCTGCAGACGCTGATCTCGTCGAAGTTCCCCCGCGACTACCTCGGCATCGTGGGCTTCTCGGAGATCGCCCGCGAGATCCGCCCCGACGAGGTGCCCACGGCGATGTGGGACTACGTCTACGGCACCAACCTGCAGCACGCGCTGGCCCTGTCCCGGCGCATGCTGGCCCACGAGCACGGGACCAAGCAGATCATCGTCGTGACCGACGGCGAGCCCACGGCGCACATCGACGACGCCGGCGAGGTCTGGTTCAACTACCCGCCCATCCCCGAGACCCTGCGCCGCACCATGGCCGAGGTCATCCGCTGCACCCGGGCCGGCATCGTCATCAACACCTTCGCCCTCGACCTGCAGCGCACGCACTACCCCTTCGTGGAGCAGATCGCCCGGGTCAACGGCGGCCGGACCTTCTACACGACGCCCGACGCGCTGGGCGGGTACGTGCTGGTCGACTTCCTCCAGCACCGCCGCGTGCTGCGCCCCGCCGGCTAGGAGAACCCGCCGGCGAATCGGCGCCCTTGCGGGCAGCCGACCGCCACGTCACGCCGGGCCTGTTCCGGCGGTGCCGCAACCGTCTGACCTCCGATTTTTTCGACAGGGTGGCCCAATTCGGGGTGCCGCAGGCCCCTTCTCGACGAAATCATCAGACAATCGTTCGGCCCCGGCGTGTACCCGCCGAAAGGGGCCTCCACCTGGGCTTCTTCCCGGTCGTCCATTGTCCAGAAGAGACCGAAAACGCGAATTTCGTGCCTGGGATCTGCAATTTCCTCTTGCGCCTCCCGGGTGCGTAGTGAAAGATGACATGACTACACCGCTGTAACTACACCGATGCCACCAGGCGAAGAAGGGGGGCGAACCAGTGCCAGT
>CAVWJQ010000009.1:0-146311 GCA_963755445.1 uncultured Acidimicrobiaceae bacterium
TCTACGCCAACATCACCAAAGTGTCGACCAACAGCGGGTTGACCTCGACGATTGCGCTGCCCTGCACTGAGCTGGCGATGGCGAACATTCAGGTGCTCGACGTCCAGAGCACTGTTCCGTCGTACGCAGGCCACAAGAGCGCGGCCGGCCGGACGATTCCGACCAGCGAGACGCTGTTGCTCGCCATGGATCCCGGCCAGGCGAGAAATGCCCAGTTCCTCGCCCAGAACGAGACGTTGTCGGTGGTGCAGACCCAGAAGGATGCCAATCCTCCGCCACTGCAGCAGTGCATCGGCACCGACCAGACGACGTCGGCGCCATGACCAGTCGCAGGATTCTCGTCATCAGCCGGTCGCCGGCATTGGGGAGGGCCATCCAGGCCTCGCTGGGTCCCGGCTACGAAATCGTGACCAGCGCCAACGTCAGTGACGTCGCTGCCGAGGTCCAGGAGCTCGGCCCCTTTGATGTGCTGGTCGCCGGACCGGTCTTCGACAGCCATTCCGGGATGGCTCGTCTGGGCGCGCTGCGTGCAGCCGGAGCGGTTCCCGCCGTGGTGTTGGCGCTCGGACCCAAGCCGAGGGCCACGCTGGGGGACATCGTTCGGACCGGTGCCATCGATCTGGTGGAGTACCCGACCAGCAAGCGCCAGCTCGCCACTGCGCTGAAACGAGCCTTCGACATCGCCGATGTGTCGGCCTCCGTCGCCGATGCGACCCTTCCCGTCGTGGCGCCCAGCGCCGCCATCGACCGCCCTCGGGTGGCCGAGGTCTTCACGGTGGCCTCGTCCAGCGGCGGATGTGGAAAGACCTTCTACGCCACCAACCTGGCCTGCTACCTGGCGGCGCAGACGGGGAAGCGGGTCTGCCTGGTCGATCTGGATCTGCAGTTCGGTGAGGTGTCGACGGCGCTGCACCTGCGGCCCAAGTTCACCATCTCGAACCTGCTGTCCCGCGAGGAGGTCGACGACGACGACCTCGACGAGCACGTCGAGGAATACCTCGAGGAGCACGAGCTCGGGTTCTCCGTTCTGGCCGCCCCCTTCAGCCCGGCCGATGCCGACATGATCGCACCGAAGGACGTCTACAAGGTGATGGGCGCCCTGCGCCGGCACTTCGACTACATCGTGGTGGACACACCGGCGCAGCTCTCCGAGATTGTGCTGGCGGCGTTCGACCACTCGACCCGGGTGCTCTGCATGGTGACGCTCGATCTGCCCAGCATCCGGAACATGCGGGTCTTCCTGAGCACGCTCGAAAAGCTCCGGATCAACAGCCAGACCATCGGAGTCGTTCTCAACAAGGTCGAAGACGACATCGGCATCGATATCAACGATGTGCAGGAGGTCTTGGACGACAAGATCATCTCGGTCCTCCCGTATTCGCGCGAAGTCATGAAGTCGATCAACAAGGGAAAGCCGGCGTTGGTCTCCGCGGCCAACTCGGACATCGGAAAGAAGCTGGCCGGCGGGATGCACCAGTTCCTCTCGGATGAAGCTCCGACGCTGCAGGACGGATCGGTTGCCGCCGAGGCCGGTGACTCGCGCGGTTTCTGGCGGCGCAAGAAGAAGGCGGGTACCGACAGAGTGCCTGAGCTCGAGACGGCCTGATCCGGATGAACCTGTCAGAAAAGCTGGCTGCGGCCGACAGCCCGGCTCCGGCGTCACCACAACCGCAGGCGCCGGCGGGGGAGGGACACCCCCGCGACGGGGAGCCTGGTCCACCGGGGGGCATTGAGCGGAGGGTGGCGACCAACGGCGTGCCTCCCGGCGCCAAGGGGAATCCGATGCGCCGGGCGTCCGATCGCACCGCCCTCGATTCGGCGTGGAAGCAGTCCAAGCAGAAGGTCCAGGCCAAGGTCCTGGCCGAGATCGCCCCAAAGGCGGCAGACCTCTCTCCCGACGAGTTGCGCGAGAAGGTCCGATCCACCGTCAACGAGATTCTCGAACGCGAAGACATAGGGATCTCGCCCATTGAACGGCAGCGCTTCGTCGAGGAGATGCTCGAGGACGCACTCGGCTACGGACCGCTGGAAGCGCTTCTGGCAGACCCCACCATCTCCGAGGTCATGTGCAACAAGTTCGACGAGGTCTGGATTGAGCGCAGGGGAAGGCTGGAGCGGAGCGAGATCGTCTTCAACTCTCCGCATCAGTACCGGCGGATCATCGACCGCATGGTGCACGGCGTCGGACGGCGCGTCGACGAGTCGTCGCCGATGGTCGACGCCAGGCTCGCCGACGGCTCCCGCATCAACGCCATTGTGCCGCCGCTGGCCCTGCACGGCCCCGTCCTGACCATCCGGAAGTTCCCGGAGCGAGCCTTCCTCATGGATGACCTCATCAAGATGGGCTCCCTCAGCATGGATGCCGCTGTCTTCTTGGAGGCTCTGGTGCGGGGCAAAATCAGCATGATTGTGGTCGGCGGCACCGGAACCGGGAAGACGACCATGCTGAACGTGCTCTCCAACTACATCCCAGACGGCGAGCGACTGATCACCATTGAGGAGTCGGCCGAACTGCAGATTCAGGGCGAGCACGTCGTGACACTCGAGACCCGCCCGTCGAATGCAGAAGGGACGGGCGAGGTCAGGATCCGCGACCTCGTCCGCAACTCCCTCCGCATGCGGCCCGACCGGATCATCGTCGGAGAGTGCCGAGGCTCGGAGACGCTGGACATGCTCCAAGCCATGAACACCGGTCACGCCGGGTCGTTGACGACGGTGCACGCCAACACGCCCCGTGAACTCCTCGGGCGTCTGGAGACCATGGTGATGATGGGCGGTGTCGAGCTGCCCCAACGAGCCATCCGAGAGCAGATCGTCATGGCGATCGGCTGTCTGGTGCAGCTGCGCCGCACTCCGGCCGGACCCCGCGTGGTGCATTCCATCACGGAGATTCAGGGCATGGAGGGCGACACCGTTCTCATGCAGGACATCTTTCACCGGGTGGACACGGAGGAAGGAATGGGTCGCCTGGTCGCCACGGGCCTGCGCCCCAAGATCCTTGAGGAACTGGCGACTCAATGGAGTCGAGGTGCCGGCCCATCTCTTCCGCAACGACAACGACGGGCGGGCGGGACCGGCTGGCCGTGCCGGCCGGCCGGCACCGCCCGGCCCGCCCGGGCCGCGTGGTCGAGCCGCCATCCGAGGAGCTGTACGAAATGCTGGCGCGGCGGCGCGACGGAGGGAAGTGAGCGTGATGGTGCTGGCTGCCGGTATGAGCACAAACGGAACGGCGCTTCTGGCGGCGGTCCTGGTGGGTGCGGGCCTGTCTCTGGTCGTCGTCGGCATGATCACGCGAGTGCGCACGAAACAGCGGACCCTGGCCCAGATCCTCGACGACACAATCGGCACGCACGAAGTCCCCGTCGAGGTGATCTCCGAGTCTCCGGAGCACGGTGAGCTCTCTGCGTTGACGGTCCGCATCGCTGGGATCTTCGGACGGATCGACACCCATGGCGCCTTGGAGCAACGGTTGGAGAGGGCGGCGATTCCCTTGCGGTCAGGGGAGTATCTCGTCATCAGCTCGGGCATCGCCCTCGGTCTTGCCGTCGTCGTCGGAGTGATCACGAAGTCACCGATCGGATCGGTCGTCGCGATCGCTCTGGTGGCAGGAATCGCCTGGTATCTGCCTTCGCGGCGGGCGGCGAAACGGATCAAGCAGATCCAGGAGCAGCTGCCCGACGCTCTGGCTCTCATGTCGGCCTCCGTGGAGGGCGGCCAGACGTTTCAGCGATCCATCGACATGTACCGGCGGGACGCAAAGGCGCCTCTGTCGGAGGAGCTCGACCGCGTGATGGCCGAGGTCGCCGTCGGATCGGATCTCGTCGTGGCGCTCGAGAACATGGCCGAACGCTCCGGCGTCGAAGACCTGACGTGGGCCGTCGAGGCGGTCCGGATTCAACAGTCCACCGGTGGGCGCCTGGCTCCCATCCTCCACACGCTGGCCGATTTCATGCGGACGCGCCAGGAAGTCCGGCGTGAGGTGCAGACCCTTTCGGCTGAAGGGCGGATGTCCGGATACGTCCTGTTCGCCATTCCGCTCTTCCTGGTGTTCGCGCTCGAAGCGAAGGACCCCAGCTACCTCGATCCCATGCTGCACGGTGCCGGACTCATTGTGCTCATCGGTACGGCGGGGCTGATGGCACTCGGGTTCTGGATCGTGCGCCGCATGGTCAACATCAAGATCTGAATCGGAGACACCGTGAGCGCGACATACATCGTCCCGTTGGTCGGAATCGCGTTGATGATGGCTGGGCTGTGCGGTGTCGGCGTCGCGGCCTGGCGTTCGCACAAGGTGTCCAGCCGGCTCGAGTTCATTCGCTCATTGGGCACCGACGCCGAGCTCTTCGCAGAAGCGTCGCCGGTGATCGAGCGGGTGCAGACCCCGTTGATCACGCGTATCTTCGGACCGGCGGCGCGGGGCTTCAAGAACGTCTTGTCTCGGCTCTATCCGTCCAGCGAAGTCGATCGGGTGCATGCCGATCTGCTGAAGGCCGGGCTCACGGGGACGATCCGCGCCGAGGAGTTCGTCGCAGTGCAGGTGGGGTCGGCCATCCTCGGCTTCGGCCTCGGACTCATCGCCCTGGTGAGCGGCGCCGTCGGCCTCAAGTTCGGACTGGTGTTGCTGATCGTCCTGCCCATGCTCGGCGGCCTGGCACCCAGTTGGTGGCTGCGGAGCCGCATCAAGAGCCGGCGCCTGGCCGTGCAGAACGACCTCCCGGACCTTCTGGACCTCATGTGCATCTCTGTCGCAGCAGGGCTCGGCCTGGAGCAGGCGATGCAGGTCTCCTGCGCCGCGGTTCGAGTCGCCGGTCTGCCATGAGCTTCGCCTGACGCTTGCGTGAGATGGAGCTCGGGCTGTCGCGGCATGATGCGCTCGAGAACATGAAGTTGCGCACCGACATCGACGACCTCGTCACCTTCGCGGTGGTGCTCTCGCAAGCGGACGCACTCGGTCTGCCGATCGGTCGTGTCCTGCAGGCGCAAGCGGACGAGATGCGGGACAAGCGTCGTCAGCGGGCGCGGGAGAGGGCGGCAAAAGTGCCCGTCAAGATCCTCTTCCCGCTCGCCGTCTGTTTCTTGCCGGCGATCTTGATCATCGTGATCGGCCCCATCGTCGGACCCATCAAGCACGCCTTCCACTAGCGCGCAGACGTGCGGTCGCCGACCCGCGGAGAATTGTGCGTTCTCCTCGGGTCGCACCCCTGTCGCAACAATGCTGCGACTGTCGCTTGAGGCGAAAAGCGTACAATGACCTGGGAGTTTCCGCCGCACAGCGGTGGGGGTGGAGCCGCACCGGACGCACGTTCCGGGCGGAGTTGAGGGGGAGGAATGGCAAACACAGCCTCGATCCTGTGGCCGACCGCGCAAGCGGCGGCACTTGAGGTCGGGAGTGGGCCCGAATGGGCGTTCTATACGCACGTGTCGGTTTCCGGTCCTTCGGTCTGCACCACGGTGCACCGGGATGTGAGCGTGGGCGGAGCAGGCCACGCTCGCGAGCGGCGACCTTCGTGTGGTCGACGACGACTTCAGGGCCTCCGAGGCTCCAGTCCAGCGGCGCGGGGACGATCGGCAGTGGGGCCCATGGTCGTTGACGCAGCGTGAGCTCGAAGTCCTCCAGCTGTTGGCTGAGGGCGCGACGAACGGTGAGATCTCCCAGCGGCTGTACATCAGCCCGAAGACCACGAAGAACCATCTGGCCGCCATCTTCCAGAAGCTGGACGTCACGAATCGCACGCACGCACTCGTGCGGGCCGTGGTCATGGGTCTCGTCACCATTGAGTAAGACGCGGTGACCCGAATCCAATTTGGGCCGATTTGACCATGGAGTTCTCTTCGGGAACTCCCCAGAATGAAGAGCCGGATGAGCGCGGAGTCCCGATAAGGGATGGACGCAGGACAACAAGAGATCGACAAACGAGAGCACGGTGAGAACCGTCTCCGCATCATTTCCCTGAGGGAATATTCCCCCTTCCCCATGGGATGACGAGTGGGCTGGGTCGGCATTGTCTGGCCCAGCCCACTGTCGCGTCCGGTCCCGACGAGACGATGCGGCGCAATCGCAAAGCAACAGGCGCGCCTGCAATCAAGCTGCAACCGAGTTCCAATTCATAGGGTCAAAAAGTCCTATGGACCTTGTTCGTTCGGTATTGGATGCTGTACGGGGACCGTCGCCGCCAAAGGGTGAGCGAGGGATGAAGAGGGGAGTTACACGATGGTTTCAATGTTCATGAACGCTCTTGTTGCAGTGAGGGCAATGGGGGGTTCGGTCGCTGAGCGGACTCGTTCCGAGCGTGGTGCATCCATGGTCGAGTACGCGCTGCTCGTGGGTCTGATCGCCGTGGTCGCCGTGGTGGCCGTGACGTTCCTCGGCAACGGCATCTCGGGTCTCTTCAGCCACGCTGGGAACTCCATCAACAACGTCAACATCGGCGGCTAGTTCCCTCGCCGGCGTCGTCGCCGGACGAAGAGAAACCTCGCTGCCGTCTTGGCAGTTTGGTCCATCAAGAACACACTCGGAGGGCCGGATCGAGAGATCCGGCCCTCCGGCGCGTGAGGGCGCCGGTGGCCCGGCTGCGGGCGGGCCACCGATGGCCGAGCCTGCAGCCGCGGGGTCGAGGGGCGTGCGGAGGCCTCTCGGCCCGATCGCCCGCCCGGACGCCGGGCAAGCGAGGCCGGACATAGGCCCTCAGCAGGAGTTCATCATCGGTTCACATAACCGATACGGCGGTGAAATAGGGTCCGAAGAGACTGACGACCGCACATCTGGTGTGGGAAGCCGTTTCCGCAAGGGGCCTGGGACCCCCATCCCGGCACCTTGACCATGGAGAAGAAGGGGAACACAGGAGAACTCATGAGCTACCAGGCCGAGTACATCTGGATCGACGGGACGGAGCCCACCCCGCTCCTGCGCAGCAAGACCAGGATCGTCGAGGACGGCAAAGACCCTGGGATCTGGGGTTTCGACGGTTCGAGTACGAACCAGGCCGAGGGCAATGACTCCGACTGCGTCCTCCAGCCCGTCTTCGTCTGTCCCGACCCGCTGCGGGCGGAGGGCGACAAGCTCGTCATGTGCGAGGTGCTGCACCCAGACATGACCCCGCACAGCACGAACACCCGGCGGAAGTCAGCCGAACTGGCGGAGAAGTACGCCGACCAGGAGCCGTGGTTCGGGATTGAGCAGGAGTACACCTTCTTCCAGTACGGGCGCCCCCTTGGTTGGCCCGAAGCCGGCTTCCCGGCGCCCCAGGGCCCGTACTACTGCGGCGTCGGTGGCGACAAGATGCCGGGTCGGGAGATCGTCGAGCGCCACACCGCAGCGTGCATGAAGGCCGGCCTCGGAATCGAGGGCACGAACGCCGAGGTGATGATGGGCCAGTGGGAGTTCCAGATCGGCGTGCTCCCGCCACCGCTGATCGGCGACCAGTTGTGGACGGCACGTTGGCTGCTCTTCCGCATCGCCGAGGACTTCGACGTCTTTGCCACCCTCGAGCCCAAGCCGGTTCTCGGGGACTGGAACGGCGCTGGAGCCCACACGAACTTCTCCACGAAAGCCATGCGGGAGGAGGGTGGTTGGGATGCCATCATCGCCGGCTGCGAAGCTCTCGGGAAGCGGGTCGAGGAGCACGTCTCGAACTACGGCATCGGCATCGAAAGCCGGCTCACCGGTGCGCACGAGACGGCGCACTTCACCCAGTTCAGCTACGGCACCTCAGACCGGGGTGCATCCATCCGTATTCCGTGGGCCGTGGCCAAGGCCAAGAAAGGCTGGCTGGAAGACCGCCGGCCGAACGCCAACATGGACCCCTACGTCGTGAGCGGACTCATGGTCGAGACGGTGTGCGGAGCCGCCGCCGGCGACTGACCCGCGCCTGATCTGGAACGCCGCTGGTACCGGGAGCGCACCGCCCGGGCCAGCGGCGTTTCTTTTTGGGTTGTCAGTGCGGCGGGACGGGCTGGTCGCTGGGCGCATGGGCCACGAGCGCCGGTTCGCCGGGACGGGCGAGCGGACCGAATGCCAGCGCCGCCGTGTCGCCTTCGATGTACCGGCTGGCGTCTCCGCCGCTATCCGCCATCTCGTCCATGCCGATAGGTCCTTCGGGACGGCCGGCCAGGAACTGCTGAATGATCGGATTTTCTGTGGCGACCATGTCCTGCTTGGCCGCGAACTTCACCAGGTTGGACCGGAAGAGGACGCCCATGTAGTCCGCGGTCCTCATGACTGACTCGATGTTGTGGGTGATGATGAAGAAGGTCGCACCCGTTTCCCTCTGGGCCGTCACGACGAGCTCATCGAGATAGGCGACGCGTACGGGGTCCAGACCCGAGTCCGGCTCGTCGAACAGCACGATCTCCGGCTCGGTCACCATGGCCCGCGCCAAACCCGCCCGCTTCTTCATGCCGCCGGACACCTCGCCGGGGAGCTTCTTGAGGTGGTCCATCAGCCCGACCAGCTCCGCGTTCCGATGGACAAGCTCGCGAATCGCCGCCTCGCTCTTGCGGGTGTGCTCCCTGAGGGGAAAGGCGATGTTGTCGTACAGGTTCATCGAACCGAACAGGGCGCCATCCTGGAACAGGACACCGAACTTCTTGCGCACCTCGTAGAGGCGTTTCTCCCGCAATCCGACGATTTGATCGCCGTCGACCCAGATCTCACCCCGTTCGGGGCGCAGCAGCCCCAGGATGTTTTTGAGCAGGACGGACTTTCCCGTTCCGGAGGGTCCGAGGATCGCCGTGATCCTGCCCTTGGGCACGTCGAACGTGATGTCCTCGAGCACTGTGTGGGAGCCGAACGACTTCGTGACCCCGCGGAGGGAGATGATCGGCTCTCCGGGCGCGATCCAGGCCTGACCGGTGTCCTCCTGCAGGTTCTCCATAGAAGGAGAACCTATACCCAACGCCCGCCTTGCGCAAGCGGGGCAGGTCTATCCCCCGAGCAACCCTCCGACTGTCTTGGTCGTCCCGCCGAGGATGCCCTGAACCGGGTTGGTGGTGGTCGTCGTGGTGGCGGGGGGTGGGGTACTCGAGGAAGAGCCCGAGCCGGACGAGCCCGAGCCCGACGTGGGAGGGATGCACGCTGCCGAGCCCGATGGACTGCGTGATCCCGTTGACGCCGGAGGTGACACCGCCGACGGTGCCGCTCACCCCGCTCGTGATGCCCGAGCCGCCGGTCACCCCCTTGGTCACGCCGCTGACCCCGCTCGTCACGCCGCTGACTCCGCTCGTCACTCCGCTGACTCCGCTGGTCACTCCGCTCACCACGCCGCCGACCGTCTGGCCGACACCGCCCACCGTCTGGCCGACGCCACTCGTGACACCGCTGACGGTCTTCGTAACCCCGCCCGTGACACCGCTCACGGTCTGCCCGAGGCCGCCCGTGACACCGCTCACGGTCTGGCTCACTCCTCCGGTGGCACCGTTCACGGTGTTGTTCAGGCCGCTCCCGGCCTGGTTCAGTCCCCCGACCACCCCGGCGCCACCAGAGGCTCCTGTGGCACCGAGCAGTGAGGCGAGACCGCCGGAACCGGACCCCCCACTGCCGGACCCGGACCCACCGCTCCCTGAACCTCCGCTCCCCGAAACCCCGCCCGTTGCTCCGGAGCCCGTGTCACCGTTCGATCCTCCACCCGAGCCGCCAAGAGCGAATTGGGCACCGCTGGCACCACCGCCGTTCTCGCTTCCGTAAATCCCGTGCGACCCCAGGACGAGGGGTGGAGCGGCCAGCGCGGAGCCGGGCGCCGAAGCTGCGCCACTCGGCCTGCTCGAGAGCGCGTGTGGCGCGATGAATGCTGCAGCCACGGCCGCACCGGTGATCGCAACGCCCGCCACTGCGTTGCGGAGCCCACCGGCGGTCCCGCCCGCGCCGCTGCTGTTGTGATGCACGGTGGCACCGCGGTGGGCGGCCCGGAAGACGGTTCGGCGGATGAGCGCACCGGTGGCGATGAGGAAGCCCGCCAAGGCTTCCTTCGACTCGGAGACGACGGCAAACTCGCGCTTGAGCGCCTGGCGAGCGCGCCACAGCAATGTTTCGATCGTTCCGATCTCGACGCCCTCATGATCCGCGATCTGCTGGTAGGTCCAGCCGGAGCCCTCGCGCATGGCAAGCACGTGACGGTGGCGAGTCGACAGGCGGTCAAGCGCCCGGTGCACCAGTTCTCCGTCGACCGCGGCGAGCACCAGCTCCTCAGACGTGTCGTCTCCGACGACACCGACCGGCTGTTGCGCGCTCGAATTCGAGGTCGTCCGTCGGGGTGCTCCGGGATCGACGACGCAACATGTCCGTGCAGATGTTGCCGGCGATCACCGTGAGCCATGGGTAGAAACGCCGCTCTCCGGCGAACCGGGGAAGTGCCTTCCAGGCGCGAGCGAACGCTTCTTGCGCCGCATCCTCGGCCTCGTGGCGGTCGTTGAGTCGGCGCAGGCAGAATCGGAGCAGACGTTCGTAATAGCGCGCGTACAGGTTTCCGAAGGCTGCGGAATCACCGGCCTGACAACGCTCGACGAGTACGCGGTCGCGGTCAAGGTCGACGTCGTCGCAGAGGCCTGTCAGCTCTTCTTCGCGGAGCGCCATTGAACCTGTCCCTCCCCCGATCGATCTCCCCCAGGGAGCTATCTCACATTATGGCGGTGTTTCGGTCGTTTTTGAAAGCCCGCGGTCGGAATCACGTGAACCGGGGTTGAACATTTATTGCGCAACGAATGCAGCTATCCAGCACGTGCGACCTCCGATGGCGTCTATACCCCGGTGTCACTTTTCGTAATCCACGACGGCGATCGAATGGTCCGTCTGGCATGGCCACGCACGCACGGCCGCAAGATTCGCCCCTGCCTGGCGTTTTTCATGGTGCAGGAGAGAACGGGGGAGCGGGCCTAGCCCGTTCGTGTGCCAGAGGAGGCCTCGGAAGGGGGGACGGCGTTGGCAGAAACGGGTGACAGGACCGGCGTCGTGCCCGACCAGGTGCCAGGAACAACGCAACCACTGAGCCGCGAGGAGATCGCTCGCCGACTGGGCACTCCGAGCGGGCGTCCCGGCGCGGCGGGCGTGCTGCCGCGACCCAGTCGTCCCGTGACTGACGACGGGAAGGTCGCGACTGCCGTTCGCGAGACGGGCAACATGTTCGCCACGGCTTTCGAGGCGCTCCGACAGGCTCCGCTCAAGGGCGTCCCGGTCTCGGAATTCTTCGACCAGTGCTGGTTCTTGGCGCGCGTGACCACGTTGCCGCTCATCCTGCTCTCCATCCCGTTCGGCATGGTCATTGCACTCGAAGTCGGCTCGCTCCTGCAGCAGATCGGCGCGCAGTCCCAGCTCGGCGCAGCCATGGTGTTGGCGGTTGTCCGCGAGCAGGCACCGGTGGCCACGGCGTTGCTCATTGCAGGAGCCGGGGGATCGGCCATGTGCGCCGACCTCGGATCACGGCGCATTCGCGACGAAATCAGCGCCATGGAGGTCATGGGCGTCAATCCGCTTCACCGTCTTGTGCTGCCACGGCTGCTCGCCGCCACGCTGGTCGCCATCCTTCTCGACGCAGTGGTGAGTGTCGCCGGCATTGCGGGGGGCCTCTGGTTCGGCATCAACTCCATCCACATCACGGCGAGCAGCTTCTTCGCCACGTTTGGTGAACTCAGTCAAATGGCGGACCTCGTCATCGCGTTGGTCAAGGCGGGCATCTTCGGCTTCATCGCAGCGATGGTGGCCTGTTACAAGGGTCTCTACTGCAAGAGCGGGCCGAAGGGCGTCGGCGATGCCGTGAACCAGGCGGTCGTGGTCACGTTCATCCTGTCCTTCTTCGTGAACTTCTTGCTCACGGTCTTCTACTTCAACTTCATTCCGCAGAAGGGCATCTGATGGCGATCGATGCTCCACCGCGCCACGAGCCCGCCAAAATCGTGTCGGCCGGAAAGATCGTCGGCACACGAGCGATCAAGTCCGGGGACGCTGCCCTCGGAATCTTCGACGCCTTCTACGCCCAGCTCAAGTTCTACGTGCGGATCCTGCGCGCCTTGCCCAGCGCCCTCAAGTATCCGAAGGAGATTCTCGTCCTCATGTCGGACATCTCCCTAGGCTCGGGAGCGTTGGTGGTCGGGGGCGGCATGTTCTTCGTCGTTGTCTCCATCTCGTTCTTCACGGGGACCGAGGTCGGGCTGGAAGGCTTCAACGGGCTGCAGCAGATCGGGGCCGAGGCGTTCACCGGCGTCATCACTTCGTTGGCGAACACCCGCGAAATCACCCCGCTCGTCGCCGGGGTGGCTCTGGCCGCCCAGGTCGGGGCGGGGTTCACGGCTCAGCTCGGTGCGATGCGCATCAGTGACGAAATCGATGCGCTCGAGGTCATGGGGGTGAACAGCGTCATCTACCTGGTCGCGCACCCGGGTCTGGGCCGCGCTCATCACGATGATCCCGCTCTACCTGGCGGCGCTCTTCGCCAGCTACCTGGCCTCTGAGTTGGTGGTGACGAAGTTCTTCGGATTGTCGACGGGCACGTACACGCACTACTTCCGGCTCTATCTCCCGCCACTCGACATCTTCTATTCCTTCCTCAAGGCCATGGTCTTCGCCGTCCTCGTGACCTTCGTGCACTGCTACTACGGCTACAACGCGACGGGCGGTCCGGCCGGTGTCGGCGTCGCGGCCGGCCGGGCCATCCGCCTCTCGATCATCCTCGTCGTCGTCGTGAATCTCTTCATGTCACTGATCCTGTTCGGCGGGGTCAACGCCACGGCCAGGTTGGTCGGATGAAACGCATCCTGCGCATCGTCGTCAGCCTCGTCGTCCTCTTCGGCGTGGTATTCGGCACGGTCTCTCTCGTCCGACTGGCCAACGGTGACTTTGCGGGGGACTACGCGCTGAGCGGGACGTTCCCGCGAGCGGGAGAAGGCCTCAATCCCGGCTCGGCAGTGGTGTTCCGGGGCGTGCAAGTGGGTCGGGTGTCCACCATCACCCTGAGGCACAACCTGGCGCAGATCACAATGCTGATTGAGCCGTCCTTCAAGGTGCCGAGCTCCGCCACCGCAACGGTCCAGCCGGTGAATCTGTTCGGTGCCGAGCAGGTGTCCATCTCGACGCCCGACAGGAACTCCGATGCCGGGCCGTACCTGGCTGCAGGTGGCTCGTTCGCCCATGCCTCGAGCAGCGACGAACTGGGCGACCTCTTCGCGGCAGCGACACCCCTCTTGAACAAGATCGACACCACCAACCTGTCGACCGTGCTGGGCGAACTGGCACAGGCCTCGCAGGGCGAGGGCCC
Source organism: uncultured Acidimicrobiaceae bacterium (assembly GCA_963755445.1). Classification (GTDB taxonomy): domain Bacteria; phylum Actinomycetota; class Acidimicrobiia; order Acidimicrobiales; family RAAP-2; genus Bog-473. Next base: position 13,242 of record CAVWJQ010000009.1, read on the forward strand.
GAAGATCGCCGCCTCCATCAGCGCCGGGACGCAACTGGCCGGGCTTCTCGACCGGACGCTGAACGCACAGATCCTGGCCCTGCAGTCCTTCGCCAAGTTCACCCAGGCCGTCGCACCGGCCGCGGGCGACTTCAACAACCTGAATGCACAGATCAATGCTGCCCTGCCGTCGTTCAACGCGGAGGAGGCTGACTACGAGAACCTCCTCAACACCCTGATCCCCTTTTCCAACCGTCTCGCCGCGCTGCTCTCGACCTATCACCCGGACATCGCCACGATTCTCGCCTCGGGCGACAACGTTTCTCGAGTCCTGCTGGCACAACAGGGCTCCATCGGCCAGGTCATCAACGGCGCCTATCACTACTTCCAGAAGATCGCCGAGGGAGCCGCAGGCATCAACAAGCTGCCCGACGGCAGCACGTACGCCTACTTCAACACGTTCATTCTCTTCAGCGACGTCAACAGCCTCGTCTGCAATCTGATCGCACCGCCGACCGGAGGGATGTCGTTCCTCCAGCCGATACAGCAGGCACTGGCGGGAGCCGGCTCCGCCTTCAATTGCTCCTCGGAGCTTTCGACGTTCAGCGCGCTCCAGAGCACCACGACCCCGGCCGCCGCCCGACGCCGCAGCCGACGGCATCCGCGACCTCCGGGGCCACCAGCGCCGGAGCCGCTGCGGCCAATCAGGCCTACGGCATTGTCGGACAGCCCGACCAATCCACCCCGACCAACGTCGGCGGCATCATCACCCAGCTTCTCGGGGGCCTGTCGTGAGGCTGTTCGGGCACTTCCCCAAGTCGGCCTTCAAGTTCATGGTGTTCGCGGTGGTCTGCCTGGTCCTGCTGGCGGGCCTGGCCGTGAAGATCGGGAACATCTCGTTGTTCAGTAGTCGGCACACCATTGACGCGCAGTTGAGCGACGTGACGGGTCTCGCCAGCGGCGACAGCGTCAACATCGCCGGCGTCCCGGTCGGGCAGGTCTCGAGCATCGGCGTGCAGCACGGGCACGCGCTCATTGTGCTGAGCATCAACAACACGGTGTCCCTCCCTCGCTCTACGGACGTCGGTATGCGGTGGCACAACGTGATCGGGCAGAAGGAGATCGAGCTGTTCCCAGGGCGTGGCGGCCCGACGTTGGCCCCGGGGTCCACCATCCCGCTGAACCACGACGTGACCGATGCCAGCATCGACACGTTCTTGAACTCGCTGGGCCCGCTGCTGTCCTCCATCAATCCCAAGGAGGCCAACGCGTTCGTCGAAAACGTCTCCGGCGCCCTCGAGGGTGATACCGCTCAGATCAATCAGCTGATCAACTCCGGTGCCACCGTGTCGACGACGGTCCAGGCGCTCGATTCCCAGGTCGGCCAGATCATCGGGAACCTGAACCAGGTGCTGACCGCCTTGGCCTCGCGTTCCGGAGACATCGATTCGCTGGTGACGAATCTGCAGACCGTCTCGTCGGCCCTCGCATCCAAGAACTCGTTGCTCGACGACGTGGTCGGCAATCTCTCGCTGGTGGCCACCGATCTGGCAGGGCTGATCGGGAACAACCACAGCACCATCACCAGCACCATCGACAATCTCCAGACGGTGGCCGGCGACGTGCAGAACAATCAGCAGAATCTGGCGAAGAGCCTGTCCACGCCTGGGGGCGGGTCTGGCGCCGTACATCCAGATCTCCCAATGGGGTCAGTGGTTCGCCGTCGAGACCGTCTACACGTGCCTGGCCAGCCAGTCGGTCTGTCCCTACTACCAGCCCGGCAATCCCCCCGCAGGCTCCGGTCCACTGGGGAGCCCTCCGCTGGCGAGCCCCTTGTCCGGCGCCACGACACCGGCGGCCGCGAGCAGCGCTGGATCCTCGGCCTCGCCGGCGACCGCCGCCGGGTCGGCCTCGTCGGTCGGCCCGCTCGCGGTGTCGAGCCTGGGGCAGAACCTGCAGGCGGTCAGCGGAGCCGCCACGGGAGCCTCGAAGTGAAGGCCGTCACCGAACGCAATCCCAAGGTGGTCGGCATCGTCGGGCTCATTGTGATGAGCGCGTGCGTCCTGGGCATCCTCGTTCTGAACCGGAGCGTCTTCAGTTCTGGCTACAACGTGCAGGCCCGCTTCACCAATGCCGCCGGCATCACCAAGGGGACGGAGGTCATGGAGGCAGGCGTCAACATCGGCACGGTCAGCTCGGTGCAGGTGCACGGCAATGCCGTCGACGCCCAGCTCTCGGTCAACCGATCGGTCGTGTTGCCCCATACGACGACGGCTGCCGTCGAGGTCGAGACCCTCCTGGGCGTCGTGGACGTGACCCTGAAGCCGGTCAGCGGATGGAACGACCCTCTGAAGCCGAACGCACTGATCACCGACACCTCGGTGCCGACCGAGTTCTACGAGTTGCAGAACACGGCGCACTCGTTGCTCTCCAAGACGAATGCCAAAGCCCTGAACAGCTTCGTGACCTCGTTGGCCAACATCACCAAGGACAAGCAGACGCAGGTGGCTCAGATCATCTCGGGTCTTGGCGCCCTCACCACGACCGTCGATCAGCGCTCCGGCCAGGTCTCGCAATTGATCGACTCGGCGAACACGCTGTCCTCGACGCTGCAGGGGCGGGACCAGCAGTTGCTCTCGATCGTCAACAACCTCGACACCGTCTCGACCGGACTGGCCAACAACGACCAGGACCTGTCCAACCTGATCACCAACGTCGATTCGATGGCGAGCCAGACCAACAGCCTGGTCAGCCAGGATTCCCCGGCTCTCAACTCGCTCCTGAAGAGCCTCCACTCGGACCTCACGGTCGTCGGCCAGCATCAAGAGGACCTCGCTCAGGGCGTCAGCTACCTCGGGAGCGCGCTCAAGGGGTTCCAGTCCATCGCCTACAGCGGGTCGAGCCCCGTGCCCTGGGGCAACATTTTCGTCAATCCGGCTTCGCTGACGAACACGTTCGGCGTCATCGGACCCTGTGGTGCTTTCGACGAAGTGCTCAACCAGGTCCTCGGGCCCGACCCGGCGTCGTGCGACAACCAGACGGGCCCGTTGCCCGGTGAGGGCTCCAATGCCAGCTCCGGGAGCGCGTCGTCCGGCTCCTCCTCGTCGCCCTCCGCCGCACCTTCCTCGTCCACCTCCACGACCTCGCCTTCGGCGGACGTCCGGCACCGGCCAACCGGCGGCAAGCGACCTCACCGGGCCGAACTCCGGGCTCGGTGGGCTCTCCCAGCTGATCAGTCCGCTGTTGCAGGGGGCCGGGTGATGGGAGCGCTCCGAGCCGCATTGACGTCGAAAGCCGTTCGTTTCGCGGTCGCCGGTGTCGTCATCGTCGCCGCCGTCGTCGTCGGGGTCGAGGTGACGAAGGGCCCCTCGACCTACCCGATCAACGTCGTGTATTCGAGCGCTCCCGGGCTGTTCACCGGTGCGGCCGTCGACGTCCTCGGCGTCAAGGTGGGGACGGTCACCAATGTGCAGAACGTCGGCGACAAGGTCCATGTCACGCTGGCCGTGGACCAAGGGACCCGTATTCCCTCATCCGCCTTCGCGTCTCTGGTGGCCGCCCAGCTGTTGGGCTCGCCCGACGTCGACCTGAACCCCGGATACACCGGAGGCCCCACCTTGAGCCCCGGCGCCACCATCCCGCAGGACCACACCGCCGTCCCCGTGTCGACGGACGAGCTGCTGAAGGAATTGCAGCACACCCTCAACGCCATCAATCCGCACGCGGTCGGCAATCTCGTGACCAATCTGGCCACCGATCTCGACGGCCAGGGGGCGAACCTCAACAAGCTGATCGCGTCGGCGGCGGGCACCGTGCAACTTCTGGCGACGAAGGGGAACGACCTCGGCCGGCTCAACGGCACGCTGGCGCAGCTGACCGGGACGCTCGACACCGACACGAGCCAGATTGAGCAGCTTGTCCAGCAATACGACACGGTGTCGACGACGGTGGCCCAACATTCCGGTCAACTCAGCGACGCCATCACCCAGTTGGCCGGAGCGAGTTCGGGGTTGGTCAGCTTGCTGGTGCCCAATCTGCAGCCGCTCGAGGCCGACGTGGGAACGGTCACCACCGTCGGGCGGACGCTCGACCGCAACCTGTCCTCGGTCGACGAGATCCTGCAGAACGGGAACAATCTCTTCCAGGGCGCGGCGCGTGCCTACGACCCGAACTACAACTGGCTCGATCTGAACCTCGCCACGGCGCCTGGCGTGACCGGTGCGTACATCGCGGGACTCCTGCGCGACCGACTGGCCGGAATCTGCCGGCGCATCGTCGCCAATCACTCGACGGGTCTCTCCGCAGCGGTGCTCGCGACCCTCAACCAGTGCGGGGACCCGTCGTCGGGGTTCTTCGACCCGCTGCTGAACGACATCCCCACCATCCTCAATACCTTGACCGGTGGGAGCGGCGCCGCCACCGCCCAGTCACTGCTGCAGCAAGGCCTGACCCAGATCGCCAACGCGGAGCAGGGCTCCAAGGCCACCCCCACGACGCCCGCACCGGCGGCGCCGGCCACCGAAGAGCCCTGCCGCCAGTTCGACGACGACCACGACCACGGTGCCGCCGCCGACCACGACCACCACGACCACGTGCGGCCTTCTCGGCGCCGTCCTGGGTTGCTCCGGGGGCTCGGGCTCCGGTTCGGGTTCGGGCTCGGGCTCGGGGTCCTCGAGCGGTTCGGGACTCGGCGGTTTGCTGTCGAACCAGGTGACGCATGCAGCGAACGAGTCGACGGCGGCAGTGGCCGTCGCGGCCCCGGCGACCCACGTGGCGCCGACACTCACCGCTCCTTCTGCCTCGTTGCTGCCCCCGCTGCCCCAGGGCCAGAACCGGGGGCGTCACGGGCACGCCCGCCGTGGCCTCCTCTCGGGATGGGTCCACGACGTCGAGGGGTGGTTCTGATGCAGGCTTCGCACACCCGCCGGTCGCGGTGCCGCGGTCTGGCCGTCCTGCCTCTCCTTGTCGCGCTCGTCCTCGCTCTCTCCGGATGCTCGGTCTCGGGTGGTGGAGGCCAGCGCACGGCGACCGCCGTCTTCAGCGATGTCGGGGACCTCGCCAATGGCGCCCAGGTGCAGATGGCCGACGTCCCGGTCGGCTCGGTGCGCTCGATCGCACTCGACGGGAGCAGGGCGAAGGTGACGCTGGCCTTCAACAGCGGCGTGCGGATCCCTGCTGACGTCAGCGCAGCCATCAACCGCACCACCATCCTCGGTGACCAGTTCGTGCAGCTGAACGTCCCGAAGAACGAGACGGGGGCCGCGGCAGCCACCGCGCCGCAGCTGGCGGACGGGGCCACCATCGCCCACACCTCCCTCGTTCCTGACGTGGAGCAGTTCGTCGCGGCCGGATCGCAGGTCTTCGGTGCCATCTCGACGACGCAACTCGAGCAGATCATTGAAGCCGGCGGCGAGGGGTTCACGGGGCAGGAGGCGTCGCTCAAGGCGTTTCTGGCGGACCTGTCGACGGTGGCCACCGGCTACGCACAGCACACCAGCGACATCACGCAGGCGGTCAACGGCCTGAACAGCCTGACCGCGTCGCTGGCGCCGTCCAGCGGTGCGACCGCCACCGCGCTGTCGAACCTGTCGCAGACCGTGGCCATCCTGGCCAAGAACTCGTCGCAGTTCGAGACCCTGCTGCAGTCCCTGGACAACCTGTCGTCGCAGGGTCGCAGCATTCTGGAGAACTACTACCCGCAGATCGTCACCCAGTTGCAGACGCTGCAGGCGGTGAGCGGCCAACTCGCGCAGCATCAGGCCGATCTGGCCGGACTCCTCTCGCAGATCCCGGCGGCGGACACGGCACTGCCGCAGGCGGTGCGGAACGGCTACGTGCAGCTCTACGAGAACATCATCGTCTGCGGGATTCCGGGCCTGGGTGAGGACAGCTCGGCCGCCTTCACCTGTGCGCCGAACTCGGCGGGGGCGAAGTCCAAATGATCAACCGCCGCCTCATCATCAACCTGATCGTGTTCTTCGTCGTCAGCTTCGCGCTCGTCGTCTACGGCATCGTGAACCTCCTCGGGAACCCGCTGCAGAGCCCGACGACTCTCACGACCCAGTTTGCGGACGCGTCGGGCCTCTACTCGGGCTTCGAGGTGGAGCTCAACGGCGTGCCGGTCGGCACGGTGACATCCACGGCGCTCACGGCGAACGCCACCAAGGTCACCATGCGGATCAATCCCGGCACGAAGGTGCCCGATGACGTCCAGTCGTCGGTCCAGATCGCCAACGACCTCGGCGAGCAGGTCGTCAACCTGGTGCCGAGCCACGGTGGCGCCGTGCCGGCGCTGGAGAGCGGCGCCGACGTGCCGGCCGCCCCCGACCAGGTGCCCGCCAATGTCGGCGCCGTGGTCGCCTCGGCCACCCGCCTGCTCAAGGCCATCCCGGCCGGCAACCTCAACAAGCTGATCGGGGAGTTGGCGACCTCGCTGGCCGGACAGGCCGGGAACCTGCGCACCCTCATCAGCGCCGGGACCACCTTCTCGAAGGAGTTCGTGGCCTACCAGCAGCAGTTCACCGAGCTCTTGGCCAATGCGCCCCCCTCCCTCGATGCGATCACGGCCGTCGCGCCCGAGCTCCGCCAGGACGTGGCCAACACGGCTGCATTGGTGCAGGTCCTCGCGCAGCAGAAGACGGGATTCCACAACCTTGCTGACGTCGGGATCCTCAGCGTTCAACGCGGTGGACAGCCTCCTCACCTCCCAGTCGGCCAACCTCGGCTGCTTCCTGCACGACAGCGCCGACATCCTCTCCAACATCGCCCAGCCGACCAACCTGACCAACCTGTCGCAGGGCCTCGCCTACAACACGTACTTCTTCGGCGCCGTCGAGAACATCGCCGTCCAGGGGTTGGCCAAGCCGACCACGAGCGGCGCGTCGGCGACCAATCAGACGTTCCTGCGCACCCGCCTGCTGTTCCCGCCCGTCCTCGACGAGCAGGCGCAGTCGTACAGTTCGGCCAACACCATTCCCGACACGCTGCCCGGCGCCGGATGCGTGACGGCCTTCGGGAACGGCGTCGGCGCCGGCGACGCAGCCCGGCTTCACGCCCGCTGCCGGTGGTCACGTGGTGGCACCGTCGGCGCAGCAGGCCGACGTCGAGGTCGCCTCGGCGACACCGGTCGGGCAGGTGGCCAGCGCGTCGTACCGCGAGCCGGCCAACCGGGAAGGGATGTTGTTGGCGCTGGGCGGGCTCGTGGTCCCGGCCCTGTTCCTGGCCTGGGGCGCCCGTCCGTCCCGCCGGAGGACCCGACGGCGGGCCTGAGAGATGTCCCGGCGCGCCACAGCGGTGAGCCGGGAGCTGTGACACATGGAGGGAGAACGGAGAGTCATGACCATGACAGAAGGAACAACAGACAGCGGAGTGAAGGTGGTGGGTGCGTCCACGCCCGACGACGAGGGTCGCGGTCGCCGACGGAACCGAAGCCCGAAGAGAGAAGAGCGCTCGCGGGGCGGGACGGACCGCTCCGTCCCGAGCCGGAGGGCCTTTCGCCTCGTCAGCCTCGTGGCCGTGCTCGGCGTCATCGGCACCTTGGTGTTCGGGGTCCTCTACACGACCAAGAGCACAGCGGCGGATCCGACGCAGGATCCGGCGGTCGTCAGTGCGTCCCGGGCCTTCCTGACCGACTTCTTCAACTTCAACGCCAAGACCGTCGATTCGGACTTCAACGCGGTCGACGGCATGGCGACGGGTGCCTTTGCGACCCAGGCGCAGCAGTTCTTCAACGCCTCGATCCGCAAGGCGCTCGAGCAGGCGCTCGCCGAGTCACGCGGGCAGATCCGCTACGTGGCCGTCCAGTCGGAGAACCAGGGCGCAGGCACCGCCTCGGTCTATGCGGTGGTCGACCAGACCTACGTCAACAACAAGATCACCTCGCCCCAGGCCGACGTCGTCCGGCTCGTCGCCGACCTCAAGCAGGTGAACGGGGTGTGGAAGATCTCGGACGTGACGGTGCTCGAAGGGCGCCACCCCGGCCAGCACGGGCAGCGCCTCGGGCTCGTCGGGCTCGAACGTCCCCGGCCAGTAGGGAGACGGTCCGGGCGTAGGATCGCCGTCGGGCTGCGTGCGGGTCTGTGGTTGAAAGTCGAGGCCAGTCGCAGGCAAAACGACCCACGTAAGGCGACTTGTGGTCGCTGAGCATGGTGCGGCTTAGAGGTAAGCCCTGCCCGCTGCGTCCCCGGCTGTCGGGGGCGGGCGGAGACGAGGCGATGCGCGCCAACACGGTGCCGTTGGGTGTGGCGGCTCGCCGCCGCACCGCCGGGACCGGCGCGTCACCCTCGCGGCAGGCGAGTGTGGGGTCAAAGACCAGGTCAGCCGCACGCAGCCCCAATGGACCGCCAGGGCCCGGCGGCGGCTCCGGCCCCGTCGCGGCCGGTAGGATCGTGCCCTCATGAGCGTGTTCACGAAGGTCCTGCGCGCCGGCGAGGGCAAGAAGGTCAGAAGGCTGGCCGAGCTCGTCCCTCTGATCGGCGCCCTCGAGCCCGAGATGCAGGGCCTGAGCGACGATGCCCTGCAGCACAAGACGGTGGAGTTCAGGGAGCGCCTCGACCAGGGCGAGACCCTCGACGACCTGCTCATCGAGTCCTACGCGGTCGTCCGGGAGGCGGCCTGGCGGGTGCTGGGCCAGCGCCACTTCGACGTCCAGCTGATGGGTGGCATGGCCCTGCACTTCGGGTGGATCGCCGAAATGAAGACCGGGGAGGGCAAGACCCTGGTCTCGACCCTCCCGGCCTACCTCAACGCCCTCGACGGCGAGGGCGTGCACATGGTCACGGTCAACGAGTACCTGGCCACCCGTGACTCGGAGTGGATGGGGCGTCTCCACCGCTGGCTCGGCCTCACGGTGGGTCGGATCGGGGCCGACATCGACGACGACTTCGTCAAGCGGCGGGCCTACGCGGCGGACATCACCTACGGCACCAACAACGAGTTCGGCTTCGACTACCTGCGCGACAACATGAAGCGCTCCCGTGACGTCATGGCGCAGCGAGGCCATTCCTTCGCCATCGTCGACGAGGTCGACTCCATCCTCATCGACGAGGCCCGCACGCCGCTGATCATCTCGGGGCCGGCCGACGAGGCGGCGCAGCTCTACTACCAATTCGCCTCCATCGCCCGCACGCTGACCCGTGACGTCGACTACGAGGTCGACGAGGAGAAGAAGACGGTCGTCCCGCTCGAAGCGGGCATTGAGAAGGTGGAGCAGGCGGTCGGCGTCGAGAACATCTACGACGCCGTCTCGGTGAACTACGTCCATCAACTCACGAAGGCGCTCACCGCCAAGGACCTCTACAAGCGGGACAAGGACTACCTCGTGCAGAACGGCGAGGTGAAGATCGTCGACGAGTTCACCGGGCGCACGCTCGAAGGTCGGCGGTGGTCCGACGGTCTCCACCAGGCCGTCGAGGCGAAGGAGCGCGTGGCCATCAAGGAGGAGAACCACACCTGGGCCACGGTGACACTCCAGAACTACTTCCGGCTGTACGACAAGTTGTCGGGCATGACCGGGACGGCCGAGACCGAGGCCGGCGAGTTCGCCGCGACCTACGGCCTGCCGGTGGTGCCCATCCCGACCAACAAGGAGATGCTCCGCCTCGACGAGTCCGACCTCGTGTTCAAGTCCGAGGAGGCCAAGTTCAACGCCGTGGTCGACGACATCGTCGAGCGCCATGAGCAGGGTCAGCCCATGCTGATCGGCACCGCCTCGGTCGCCAAGTCGGAGCTGCTGGCGCGCCTGCTGGAGAAGCGGGGCGTGACCCACAACGTGCTCAACGCCAAGCAGCACTTCCGGGAGGCCGAGATCGTGGCCCAGGCCGGCCGGCGCGGCGCGGTCACGGTCGCCACCAACATGGCCGGCCGTGGCGTCGACATCATCCTCGGGGGCAACCCGGAACTGCTGGCTGCGCACGAGTTGGCCGCCGAAGGCGTCGACATCACCAGCGACGAAGGTGCGGCCGAGCTGCAGAGAAGGCAGGCCGCCGTCGAGGCCCGCTGTCGTGCCGAGGGCGAGGAAGTGCGCAAGCTGGGTGGGCTCTACGTGCTGGGCAGCGAGCGCCACGAGAGCCGACGGATCGACAACCAGCTGCGGGGCCGGTCGGGGCGACAGGGCGACCCGGGGGAGAGCCGCTTCTACCTGAGCCTCGACGACGAGCTGCTGCGCCTGTTCGCCACCGGCGCCATGAGCTGGGTGATGGGCCGGACCCTGCCCGACGACGTGCCGATCGAGTCCAAGACGGTGGCCAAGGCAATCGAGCGGGCGCAGAACACCGTCGAGGCCCGCAACGCCGAACAGCGCAAGGACGCGCTCAAGTACGACGAGGTGATGGATCAGCAGCGCAAGGTCATCTACGAGCGCCGCCTGCAGATCATCGACGGTGACGACCTCGAGGAGCACACCGAGGACCTCCTGGCCGGCGCGGCGGAGAAGCTGGTCGCCGAGCACTGCCCGACCGAGTTCGAGGAGGACTGGGACCTCAAGGGCCTCGTCGACTCGCTGATGCAGTACTACCCGACGAAGTTCAGCGTGGAGGACCTCTCCCAGGCCGCCACGACCGAGGACCTGGTCGAGTCGATCGTCGAAGAGGCTCTGGACTACTACGAGAAGCACGGCGAGGCGATGCCGGGCGGCGCGGAGACGATGCGCCAGATCGAGCGCGACGTCTACCTGCAGATCATGGACGCCCGCTGGCGCGACCACCTGGCGGAGATGGACAACCTCAAGGACGGCATCCACCTGCGCTGGACCGTCCAGGCCGACCCTCTCAACGCCTGGCAGCAGGAGGGGTACTCCATGTTCGGCCAGCTCATGGAGGTGATCGACAACGACTATCTCCGCTACATCCTCCACGTCGAGGCGGTCCAGCAGCCGGCGGCCGAGCCCGACCTCGACCGGGCGGTCTACGCCGCGGCGGAGGACCCGGTGGCCGAGACCGGCGCACTGGCCGCCTCGTTGCTGGCGGACCAGGGGGCGAACGTGCCCGCGCAGACCGCCGTCCTGACCCGGCCCGACGGTGCGGCTGCCGACCGGCAACGGTCGAGCGGCGGGAGGCAAGGCGCAGATCAAGCGCCCCAACGCGCCCGACCCCGAGGCGCTGGTGCCCATCGTCAAGGAGCAACACGAGAAGGTGGGCCGCAACGACCCCTGCTGGTGCGGGAGCGGCAAGAAGTTCAAGTTCTGCCATGGCGCGGCCTGACGGGCCGGCGGCCGAGCTCCCCCGCGACTTCACATCCGAGCTCGCTGCGTTAGGGGAGCGGTTGGCCGAGGCCGAGCGCTATCTCGGGCGCGACAAGCTCGAGGTGCGGCGGGCGGAGCTCGAGGCCGAGGTGGCGCGGCCCGACCTGTGGGACGACGCCGACAACGCGCGCGCCGTGACCAAGGAGTTGGGCAGGGTCTCGGCCGATCTCGAACAACTCGAGACGTTGCGCAGCTTGCTCGAGGACGCGCGGGCGCTGCTGGAGCTGACCGAGGAATCCGCCGCCGACGGGACCGGCGACGCCGCGCTCGACGCAGAGCTGGTCGAGACCGTCGACGCGCTGGGCACGCGGCTCGGGGCGTTGGAGCTGCAGTCGTTGTTCTCGGGCGAGTACGACGAGTTCGATGCCGTGTGCGAAGTGCACGCCGGCGCGGGCGGGACGGACGCGCAGGACTGGACCGAGGTGATGCTGCGCATGTACCAGCGCTGGGCCGAGCGGCGCGGCTTCACGGTCGAGGTCGACGAGGCGACCGAGGGACAGGAGGCCGGGCTGCTGTCCGCCACCTTCATCGTCCACGGGCGGTTCGCCTACGGGCTGTTGGCCACCGAGCGGGGCGTCCACCGGCTGGTCCGGATGTCCCCCTTCGACTCCCAGCACCGCCGCCAGACCAGCTTCGCCTCCATGGACGTCACGCCCTTCCTCGAAGACGTGTCCTCCGAAGTCGAGATCGACGAGAAAGACCTGCGTATCGACACATATCGGTCCTCTGGAGCCGGTGGGCAGCACGTCAACAAGACGGACTCCGCGGTCCGCCTGACCCACCTTCCGACCGGCCTGGTGGTCTCCTGCCAGAACGAGCGCAGCCAGCACCAGAACAAGGCCAAGGCACTGCAGATCCTCGGGGCCAAGCTGGCCGAGCGGGCCCGCATGGAGCGCCGGGCCGAAATGGACGCGCTGAGCGGCGACCGGGTCGACAACGCGTGGGGGAACCAGATCCGCTCGTACGTGATGGCGCCGTACCAACTCGTCAAGGATCTCCGCACCAACTACGAGACCGGCAATGTCGACGCGGTGCTCGACGGCGACCTCGACGCGTTCATGGAGGCCGAGCTCCGCCGCCAACGCGAGGGCAGTTCGTAGTCGATCGTTGTCGTCTGCGTTGCGTTGCGTCGTTGTCGTGCGTCGTCATGCGGCGGCGGGCGTCGGCGCGAGTGGCGGCGGGCGTCGGGCGTCGAACCGTTGTCGGGCGCGTCGGGAGTCACCGTGCGTCGGGTGCCCGGCGTGCGTCGACGATGACGCGCGCGGTCGGCGTGACGTGCATGCCGAGACGGCCGACGTGCGCGTGCGAGTGCACCTCGGCCGCCGATGTCGCGTCGGCGCGCAGAAGTCAACGAGACCTCGCGCCGCTGGATGTCGCTCGTCGGGTCGCGAGCGCCGGATCTCGGGCGGTGCCCGGGAGCGATCGCCTGACCGGCGCCCGGTCGGGCGGCTCGGCGCGGGCCACCTCGGCCGCCGCCTCGTCCGAGCGGTCGGCACCCTTGTGCCGCGACGGTGTCCGGGACGCGCATGCGCCTCGTGACCTGCCACGACATCGGTCCGAGCCGTCCTCGCCGCTCGTGCCCTGCCGCCGGCCGCTCGGTTGCCCGGGACGGGGAGCGGGCGGCCCGGGTCGACCGGAGCCCGGGTCGGTTGCACCGGGCGAGCAACGGTCGCCGGCATCGGACGGGCGCCACACCGCTCCGTTGGACGAGGCGGCGTGCCGGTCGGCGAGGTTGACGCAGTCGGGTCGCGACGGCGGCTCGCTTCGAATCCGGACGTGGCGCCACAGACCCCGACCCGAGCGCGGCGGAGGCGACGAACGGGGCTGGCCCCGGCGCATGCGTGGGAATCCGGCGGCGCACTCGATCGCTTTCGCTCCAGGGTGCTGTGACCTGCGCCGGAGCCCATGACCCGAAACCGCAAGACAAAGTCGTTAGGATTAGCAGGTGCTCCGGCTGCGCCAGCGGGAGCGACACCTCTCCTGCCGATGATCCGATTCGAAAACGTCACCAAGACCTATAAGGGATCCACGGTCGCGCTGCGCGACATCACCGTGGAGATCGACAAGGGCGAGTTCGTCTTCTTGGTGGGCGCGTCCGGGTCCGGGCAAGACCACCTTCATCCGGTTGCTGTTGCGCGAGGAGCTCCCCGACACGGGCCAGATCCTCGAGGCCGGCCGCAACATCGTGGAACTGCCGAAATGGCGGGTGCCCTACCTGCGCCGCAACATCGGCTGCGTCTTTCAGGATTTCCGCCTCCTCCCGAACAAGACGGTGTTCGAGAACGTCGCCTTCGCCCTGGAGGTCATCGGGCGGCCCCGGCACGTCGTGGCCAACCAGGTGCCCCAGGTGCTGGACCTGGTCGGGCTGGCCAACAAGCGGGACAACCTGCCGGGCGAGCTCTCCGGTGGCGAGCAGCAGCGGGTCGCCGTCGCCCGGGCCTTCGTCAACCGGCCCCTGATTCTGCTGGCCGACGAGCCCACCGGGAACCTCGACCCGCAGACCAGCCAGGGCATCATGCAGCTGCTCGACCGCATCAACCGCACCGGCACCACCGTCGTGGTGGCGACGCACGACGAGGTCCTGGTGGACAAAATGCGCCGGCGTGTCATCGAATTGAGCAACGGGCGCATGGTGCGCGACCAGGCGCGCGGCGTGTACGGCTTCGACGGCAGCGGCCAAGGGCAGGAGGCCGTCTGATGCACGCCCGAGGGATCGACTGACATGGCCGTCTCTCTTGACTACGTCATTCGCGAGACGGCGTCGAACCTGTGGCGGAACCGCCTCATGACGATCGCCGCCGTCTTGACGGTCGCCGTCTCGCTCTCGCTCGTCGGGGCTGCGCTGCTCCTCCGTCAGGGCTCGGCCAACGCCACCGGCACGCTGGAGCGGGGCACCCAGGTCACCGTCTGGATGCAGCCCAATGCCAACGCGCAGGAGATCTCCGCCGTCGGCACCGAGCTGTCCCAGCTGAACTACGTGGTGCAGCCCTGCGTCTACTGGAACAAGGCGCGCAACTTCACCGAGGCCCGCCGGCTGCTTCCCTCGGACGTCTTCCAGGCGACCACCCAGGCGGAGATGCCGACCTCCTACTGGTGCAAGCCGGTTGCGCTGAGCGACGCGGCCCAGGTGGTGCACACCTTCAGCGGCACCGCCGGCGTCCTGTCGGTGACCGAGCCGCAGCAGACCATCCACAACGAGGAGACGTTCATCAACGTCTCGAAGTGGGTCTGTCTGGCCATCGCCATCGTCCTGATCGTCTCCGCCGCCGTCCTGATCCTCAACACCATCCGCATGGCCATCTTCGCCCGACGGCGGGAGGTCTCGGTCATGAAGCTGGTGGGGGCGACCAACTGGTTCATCCGTGTCCCCTTCATGTCCGAGGGACTCCTGCAGGGCCTGTTCGGGTCCTTGTTGGCGGCCGTCGTCGTCTATTTCCTGTACCTCTTCATCAACCACGAGGGAAGCGGCAAGACGACGAGCAACATCTTCACGGCCATGCAGATGTCCGGATCCGAGGTGCTGCTCACCGGCGTGGTCGTGGTCATTGTCGGGATGGCGATCGGCTCCATCGGCTCTGCCATCGCGATCCGACGCTTCCTCGACGTCTGACGGCGTGCCGGGTCGGCGGAGCGTCGCCGCGAACGGATCGAAGCCGGATCTGTCCCAGTCCCGCTTCTTCTGCAACAACGCCCGCAAGGGATCGCTGGTCTGCGGCATCGTCGCCTTCGTCGCGCTGGTCGTCGGGGGAGGCTTCGCCGAGATCAGCTCGAACGGATCGCCGACCTCACTCGAGACGGCCGTCGTCCGCTGGGTGGTCGTGGCCGCGCTGGTGGTCGGCGTGGTGCTCTACGTCATCGGCGGTCGCCTGCGCCGCGGCCACCTCGGCTAGACGCGCATCCTGCCAGCCGTCAGGTCCAGACGTTGACGACGGGAACGGTCGTGAAGGGGCTCGAGGCGTTCTCCTTGGCCTGACACTCGGTCGACCACCCCTGCGCCGTCTTCGTGGGCGTGCGGCAGTCGGCCACGGAGCCGGTCGCGCTGGGGGTCGGGCATGCGAAAGGCCCGCGTCCGTCCCATTGCGCGTTGACCAGGACGCAGACCTCGCCGTTGTGGAGCCGCATGGCCCAGACGCGTTTGGCGGGCACCGTGGTCGACGCCGTGGGCAGCGTGCCGGCGGAGAAGCGGATGACGTCGATGTCGGTCGGATCGGGCACGCACACCAGCGCGCCCTCGCCGGCCACGGGAGGGGCGAAGCAGGGGTCGTAGGCCACGTCCCCCGGCTCGCGCGACGCAGCGATAGGACAGCGAGCCGGCGACCCCGGGGCTGGTGCAACGGCCCGTCACCTGCTGGGTCACCTGGAGCCCCTGGGCGAGGCTGCCCTGCGCGGTGAACGGGTAGAACGTCAGGTCCGTCGACGCCGGAGCCGTGGTCGTGGTCGTGGCGTGAGGAGGCCGACGTCGTGCTGCGGGCCTCCGCCGTCGACGTGGTGGTCCGGTGCGGGCCGGCCTGCGCCGCTCCCGTGCGGGGACGGGGTGCCCGAGCTGCCACAGGCCGCCAGTGCCACAGCCGCCAGCGCACGGTGGCCAGGGGCACCAGCCGGCGGAGCGGGGTGGCGCGGGCACGGCTCCGCATGCTGGCACAGACCCGATGGAGGCGGCAGCCAGGCCGTCTGGGCCAGACTGAGCACATGGGAAGTGCCGGTGAGAAGCCCAGGAAGCAGAAGCGGCGCTTGGCCAAGGTCCCGAAGTACGAGGAGCCCAATTCGCTCCCGGCCCAGGGCCTGACCGGCAGCTCGGGAGGGGTGTACGGCTCGCGCTACGGGCACTCGGCCGACCACCATGGCGCCGAGAAGCCCCCCGGTCGCTTCGGCGCCTTCCTTCTCCGGATGTCTGGGGATGAAGCCGAAGTCCTGAGGAGAGTCCCGCCCCGCGCCGCGCGCCGATCGCGGCGCGGTGAGGTTTGCAGCAAGGTTCGCGTCAAGGACGAGGTCATCACGCTGGACTGCGCCCCCGATCGGAGGCGTGCACGAAAGCGAGGATGCAGATGGCCAATACCACCACCATCACCGGGAACCTGACCCGGGAACCTGAAATCCGCTACACGCGGGAGGGGCAGGCGACCGCGCAACTCGGGGTCGCCGTCAACCGGCGGTGGCAGGACCGGACGACCCAGGAGTGGCAGGAGTCGACGTCCTTCTTCGACGTCGTCTGCTGGCGCGACCTGGCGGAGAACGTGGCGCTCAGCCTGACCAAGGGCATGCGGGTCGTCGTCACGGGCCGGCTTGGAGCACCGCACGTGGGAGACCGAGGAAGGCGAGCACCGTTCCAAGGTGGAGATCACCGCGGACGAGGTGGGCGCCAGCCTGCGCTTCGCCACGGCCGAGGTCCACAAGGTGGAGCGGCGGGGTTCCGCCTCCCCGGACAACGGCGACGCCGACCCGGTCGAGGCCCTGGCGGTCGAGGCCTGAGTGGCGCCGTGGCTCATCACCACGCCCGCCTGGGCGGCGCTGGCGGCACACCTGGCCGGGGCGGCCGTCCGCAGCGCGGGCGACCGGACGCGTCGTGGCCGTCGCGGCGGCCTGGGTCGCCACCTGTGCCCTCGCCCTCCTGCTGGTCACCCGGGCCCGAACGGGTCCGGGTGACCGGTCGACGTGACCGTGCTCAGCCGTCCGCGCCGGCCCCTCGGGGCCCGGCCGGTTCGCTCCCGGGCTCATAGGTCAGTGAGAGCGAGTTGACGCAGTAGCGCTGCCCGGTGTCGGTGGGCCCATCGGGGAAGACATGCCCCAGATGGCCACCGCACCGGGCGCACAGGATTTCGGTGCGCGCCATGACGAAGCCGCGCTCCTTGCGTTCCAGGACTGTTCCCGCGGCCCGGGCCCGGTCGAAGCTGGGCCAGCCCGTGCCGGACTCGAACTTGGCGTCGGTGTCGAAGAGCTCCGCGCCGCAGCCGGCGCAACGGAAGACGCCCTGGCCGTCGACGTGCAGGAGGTCGCCCGACCACGGGGGCTCGGTGCCGGCCCGACGCAGCACGGCGTAGCGGTCGGCGGGGAGCAGCGCCCGCCACTCCTCCTCGCTCTTGGTGACCTCGAACGGGGCCTCGGCGTCACGGGATTTGCGTGTGAACATCGCCCACCTCTCTTTGCAACGGGAGTGCCGCGCCCCAGGTCAGAAGCATCGTTCCTGCGTAGGGACCCGCTTGCACAACTCCTTGACAACGCACGGACAACGTGGCGAGTATCGCACTCGCTCGGCGACTCGAGGCCGCCGTGAGGGGGGGTGCACGTCTTCGGAGGTGCAACGGGTGGACACCCGCAAGAGGGTCAAGCTGTTCGGCGTCGGCGTGGTTCTCGGGATGAGCATGTTCCTCATCGGCGGGATCGGCGTGGTGCCGGCGCACAGCTCGCAGGAGCCGACGGCCCAACTCCAGCCGTGGCTGCAAAAGACGATGTGCCGAGTACCCGTCCGTCGACTGCACCTCACAAGGCTCGGTGGTCACCTCTCCTGCGACCCGCCACGTCCCGACCTGAGGTGGTCGCACGCTGAGGCTCGAGGCTCGGGCTCAGGCGGCCAGCCCGGCGCCGGCGCTCCCCATCAGGTAGAGGAAGTTGTCGGTGTAGAACTGCCGGCGCACCTCGGCATCGGCAGCGCCGAGCGAGGCCTCGAAGCGTTCCAGCGGCTTGCGCCCGCCCTCCACGTGCGGGTAGTCCGACGAGAACAGCACGAGATCGGCCCCGCCCTGTTCGACAATCCAGCCGACGTCCTCGGTGGGATAGGGCGTGAAGCGGCACTGGCGGTGCACGTAGTCGCTGGGCCGGAGCGAGAGCGCCTGCAGGCGCTCCTCGTGGCGGTGGAAGGCCTCGAAGGCGGACTCCATCTGGCGCAGCCAGGACGGCACCCAGATGGCGCCCTGCTCAATCACCCCGATCCGCAGGTCCGGGAACGCCTCGAGCACGCCGTCGAAGATCAGGGTGGCCAGCGTCTGGGCCGGCGGGACCGGGATGCCCATGTAGTCGACGGACCGGAAGTTCTCCTCGCCACCGTGGAAGTCGGGCGGGACGGGCTTGCCGTTGACGAAGTAGTTGGGGTCGACGAGGGTGCCCGTGCCCCCGACGTGGAAGACGATCGGGACGCCCGCCTCCTGGGCCCGGGCCCACACGCCGAAGAGGTCGGTGTGGCTGGGTGAGTACCGGGGCGGGCAGCCCGAGGCGATCAGCAGGGCGGCGGCGCCCTGCGCCAGCGCATCGTCGGTGGCGGCGATGGCGCGGGCCGGGTCGGCCAGCGGGATGTAGAGCGAAGGCAGCAGGCGCGGGTCCGCCGCGCAGAACTCGAGCATGCCCCGGTTGTGGGCCCGGGCGGCGGCGTAGGCCAGGTCGGCGTCGGCGTGCTCCATGTCGTGCAGCCGCCCGTTGTGGAACGTGTTGAAGACGAGCTGGCTGGAGAACCCGAGGAGGTCCAGGGCGCGGCCACGGTCCTCGGGGATGAACGAGCCCGTGGCGGCGAAGTTCTTGCGCGCCATGATCTCGGCCTCCTCGTCGGCCCGGTACTCCGGCGAGGCGTGCCGGGCCCGCAGCGCCTCGAAGGCGGCGAGCAGGTCCCGCTGCTGGTCGGCGGGGTCGCCGGTCTGGCGCAGCTCGTTCCCGCCGGGGTAGCGCAGGACGGGCAGGCGGTCCCGGTAGGCCGCCTCGGCATGGTCCCGCAGCCAGGTGGGCGTCTCCATGATGTGGGCATCGGCGTCGTGGACGACCCGCCCCTGGGAGTAGGGCATCGACTTCCTCCCTCCCTGTGGCACGCCGCTCGTGCCGTGGTGTGCGTCGGCCAGTATTCCAGGCCGACGGGCCGGCCGGCGCGGGCGCCGTCACCTCGTGACCCGCATCTGACGGCCCGTCAGATCGGCCGCTCCGCCTTGGCTACGCTCCCCGGCGATGGATCTACGCGACCGCCCCGAGGACGAGGCGTTCCGTCAGGAGGTGCGCGGCTTCCTGGCTGAGCACCTCGTGGGCGAATTCGCCGAGCTCGGGGGCCGCGGCGGCTCGGGTGACGAGACCTTCGGCTTCGAGGTGCGCCGCCGCTGGGAGAAGGTGCTGGCCGGGGGCGGCTGGACCTGCCTGGGTTGGCCGGTCGAGCACGGGGGGCGCGGGGCCACCATGACCGAGCAGGTCATCTTCAACGAGGAGTACGCCCGGGCCGCCGCGCCCGGCCGCGTCAACGTCATGGGCGAGGGGCTGCTCGGACCCACCCTCATCCACTACGGCACCCCCGAGCAGCAGGCCCGCTTCCTGCCGCCCATCCGCGAGGGGGCCGAGCTGTGGTGCCAGGGCTACTCCGAGCCCGATGCCGGCAGCGACCTGGCCAACGTCAAGACCCGGGCCGAGCGCGACGGCGACCAGTGGGTCGTCACGGGCCAGAAGGTGTGGACCTCCCTGGCGCACCTGGCCGACTGGTGCTTCGTGGTGTGCCGGACCGACCCCGCCTCGGCGCGGCACAAGGGCCTGTCCTATCTGTTGGTGCCCATGGACCAGCCCGGCGTCGAGGTGCGGCCCATCACCCAGCTCACCCGCACCAGCGAGTTCAACGAGGTCTTCTTCGACGGGGCGCGCACCCATGTCGACAACGTCGTGGGCGGGGTGGGCGAAGGCTGGCGCGTCGCCCTGGCCACCCTGGCCTTCGAGCGGGGGGTGGCGCTGCTCGGCTTCCAGCTGGGCTTCCGCCGCGAGCTCGACCGCCTGGTGGCGTTGGCCGAGGAGAACGGCACGGCGCGCCTCCCGGTGGTGCGCCAGCAACTGGCCCAGGCCCATATTGAGCTGACGATCATGCGCTACAACACGTTGCGCAGCCTGGCGGGCGTGGACGGGCCGGTGGCGCCGCCCGAAGCCTCCATCGCCAAGCTGTACTGGGGGAGCTGGCACCGCCGTCTCGGCGAGCTGGCCATGCAGGTCCTGGGACCGGCGGCCACCGTCCTGGACGGCGAGGCGCTGCCGGAGAACGGCGGCTACGGGCTCGGGGAGTTCCAGCGCTCCTTTCTCTTCGCCCGCTCGGAGACCATTTACGGTGGGTCCAACCAGATTCAGCGCAACATCATCGGTGAGCGGGTGCTGGGCCTGCCGCCCGAGCCAAAAGGGGTGGCGTGAGTACCAGTCTCAATGCGTCCTTCGAGCCGCCGGCGCCACCGCCGCCCCCGGGCGGCCACGGGCTGCTCGAGGGCAAGGTCGTCGTCGTCACCGCGGCGGCGGGGACGGGCATCGGATCGGCCACGGCCCGGCGCTGCCTGGAAGAGGGCGCGTCGGTGCTGGTCTCCGACGCCCACGAACGGCGCCTGGCCGAGACGGCCGCGGAATTGGCGGGTGCGCTCGGCACGGCCGGGTCCGACCGCGTGCACGCACTCGCCTGCGACGTGCGCGACGAGGCGCAGGTCCAGGCGCTCTACGACGGCGCGCTGGAGCGGTTCGGCCGTCTCGACGTGGCGGTGCACAACGCCGGCCTCGGTGGCACGGTGCCCCTGGTCGACATGACCGATGAGCAGTGGTCCACCGTGCTCGACATCACGTTGACCGGCACGTTCCGCTGCACGCGCGCCGCGCTGGCCCGCATGCTGCCGCAGAAGGCGGGGGTCATCGTGAACAACGCATCGGTGCTCGGCTGGCGGGCCCAACCGGGCCAGGCCCACTACGCCGCGGCCAAGGCGGGCGTCATGGCGCTGACCCGCTGCGCCGCCGCCGAGGCGGCCCCGGCCGGGGTCCGGGTCAATGCGGTCTCGCCCAGCCTGGCCGAGCATCCCTTCTTGAACCGGGCCATCCCCGACGAGGACCTGGCGGTGCTCCGCCGCCGCGAGCTGTTCGGCCGCGGAGCCGAGACGTGGGAGGTGGCCAACGTCATCGTCTTCCTGGCCAGCGACTACTCGTCCTACCTTTCCGGTGAGGTCATCTCCGTGAGCAGCCAGCACCCGTGAGCGAGCGGGATCGGCGGCGCGCCGGCCGACCAGGAGGATCCGCGGGCCGACCGCATCTGGGGCACGGTGCCCCGGCTGGTCGAGGATGCGGCGCAGCGGCACGGCAGCGCGGAGGCGCTGGTCGACGGAGAGCTGCGGCTGACCTACGCCCAGCTGGCCCAGGAGGTCGACCGCTACGCCCGCGGCTTCGTGGCCGCCGGCGTCGGCGCCGGGGAGCGGGCCGCCCTGTGGGCGCCGAATTGCGCGGAGTGGATGCTGGCGGCCCTGGGGTTGCTGCGCGCCGGCGCCGTGCTCGTCCCGCTCAACACGCGTTTCAAGGGCGGCGAGGCGGCCTACATCATCCGCGACGCCGGCGCCTCCACCTTGGTCACGGTGCGGGGCTTCCTCGGTGTCGACTACCCGGCCCTGCTCGAGGGCCAGGACACCGGCGACCTGGCCCGCATTCTCCTCCTGCGCGACGACGGGGAGGCGACGGCAGGGGGCGGCCCGGTGCCGCTGACCGGGCTCGAGGCCTTCCTGGCCGCGGGCGAGGGTGTCGACCCGGCCACCATCGCCGCCCGGGCGGCCGCCGTGCAGCCCGACGACCTGTCGGACCTCATCTTCACCTCGGGGACGACCGGCCACCCCAAGGGAGCGGCGGCGACCCACGCCCAGTCGTTGCGGACGTTCGGGACCTGGTCCTCCATCGTCGGGCTGACCGCCGGCGACCGCTATCTCGTCGTCAACCCGTTCTTCCACACCTTCGGCTACAAGGCGGGCATCCTCGCCTGCCTGATGGCCGGGGCCACCGTGGTGCCCGAGCCCGTCTTCGACGTGGCGGCCGTGATGGCCCGCATCGGCAGCGAGCGCATCACCGTGCTGCCGGGACCGCCGACCCTCTACCAGACGCTGCTGGCCGACCCCCGCCGCGGCGAGCACGACCTGTCGTCGCTCCGGCTCGGTGTCACGGGCGCGGCGGTGGTGCCGGTGGAGTTGGTGCAGGCGATGCGCGACGAGCTCGGCTTCGACACGGTGCTGACCGCGTACGGGCTCACCGAATCGTGCGGGACGGTCACCATGTGCCGCCGCAGCGATCCGCCCGATGTCGTGGCCGCCACGTCGGGCCGGGCCATTCCGGGCGTGGAGGTGCGGGCCGTCGCCGGCGGTGCCGACGTCGCGCCCGGCGAGCCGGGCGAAATTCTGGTGCGGGGCTACACGGTCATGCCGGGCTACTGGGGCAACGAGGAGGCCACGGCCGAGGCGATCGACGCCGACGGCTGGCTGCACACGGGCGACATCGGGGTCCTGAGCCCCGCCGGCAACGTCACCATCACGGACCGGGTGAAGGACATGTTCGTGGTCGGAGGCTTCAACGCCTACCCGGCGGAGATCGAGGCCATTCTGCGCGGCAACGACGCGGTGGCCCAGGTGGCCGTCGTGGGAGTGCCCGACGAGCGCATGGGCGAGGTGGGCTGCGCCTATGTCGTGCCCACGCCGACCGCGGCCGCAGAAGACCCCCGTAGTATCGGGCAGGCGATCCTGCGTTGGTCCCGGGGGGCCATGGCCAACTACAAAGTCCCCCGCAGCGTGGTCCTGGTCGACGCGCTGCCGGTGAACGCCAGCGGGAAAGTGCTGAAGCGGGAACTGCGCGAGCGCCACGCGGACGGCACCGACACCGTGATCACCAACCAGTCGTAGGAAACGAGAGGAGCACACAATGCGAGGCATCGTCTACACCGGAGAGGGGGTCGAGGTCACCGACGAGCTCGAGGTGCGCGGCCCCGGGCCGAACGAGGTGCAGATCCGCATGCAGGCGGCGGGGGTGTGCCACTCCGACCTGTCGGTGATCAACGGCACCATCCCTTTCCCGGCGCCGGCCGTGCTCGGGCACGAGGGCGCCGGCATCGTCGAAGCCGTGGGCGACGCCGTGCGGTCGGTGAAGCCGGGTGACCACGTGGTGATCGCGACCCTGGCCGCGTGCGGCGCCTGCCGAGCCTGCAGCACGGGGCATCCGACGTGGTGCAAGAGCTCGCTCGGCAACATCTCGACGCCCTTCACCTTCAAGGGGGAGCCGGCGTCGAACTTCGCCGCCGCATCGGTCTTCTCGGAACTCACCGTCGTCAACGAGGTGCAGGCCGTCCGCATCCCCAAGGACGTCCCCCTCTCATCGGCCTGCCTCATCGGCTGTGGCGTCCTGACGGGCGTCGGTGCCGTCCTCAACCGGGCCAAGGTCAAGCCGGGTGACACGGCGGCGGTCTTCGGCGTCGGTGGTGTCGGCCTCAACGTGATCCAGGGCCTGCGCATCGCGGGCGCGACGAGGATCGTGGCCGTCGACACGGTGGCGGCCAAGGAGACGTTGGGGCGGCAGTTCGGCGCCACCCACTTCGTCGACGCCAGCGCCGGCGACGCGGCAGCCGCCGTGCGTGCGCTCGTTCCCGCCGACCGGGAGTCGGCGGCCGGGGCGCTCTTCCCGCTCGGCGGGGTCACCTGGGCCTTCGACTGCGTCGGCCACCCGGCCGTGCTGCGGAGCGCCCTGGACTGCCTGGACTGGGCCGGCAACGCCGTCGCCATCGGCATCCCGCCCCGCGGCACCGAGGTGGCGGTGGACGTCAACGCGCTGGCCTACGTGGACCGGGGGTTGCTCGGGTGCCGCTACGGCTCGGCCCGGCCCCACCACGACATCCCGCTCATGGTCGACTTCTACAAGTCCGGGATGCTCATGCTCGACGAACTGGTGTCCCTGACCCGGCCCCTGGACCGCTTCGGCGAGGTCATCGACGAAATGCATGCCGGGCGCGTGGCGCGTGGCGTGCTCACCTTCGACTAGAAAAAGGCCATGTCAACGATGCCTGCGGCCCGAGCGCGGTCGTGAAGGGCGTCATCCTCGCCGGTGGCACGGGCTCGCGCCTGTTCCCGCTGACCCGGATCACGAACAAGCACCTCCTGCCGATCTACGACCGCCCGATGATCGCCTGGTCGATCGAGGCGGTGGTCGAGAGCGGCATCGACGAGATCATGCTCGTGACCGGCGGCACCCACGCCGGCGAGTTCCTCCGCCTGCTCGGCAACGGCCGCGAGTACGGGATCAACCAGCTCTCGTACGCGTACCAGGAGAAGGCCGGCGGCATCGCCGAGGCACTCGGGCTGGCGGCGCACTTCGCCGAGGGCGGCCCGGTGCTCGTCATGCTGGCCGACAACATTGTGGAGCGATCGATCCGGCCCATGGTCGACGCCTTCCGCGCCGATCCGGTGGGCGCGCGCATTCTGCTGTCCAAGGTGGACGAGCCCGAGCACCTGCGCCACCTCGGTGTGCCCGTGTTCGGGGCGGACGGCCGGGTGACGCACATCGACGAGAAGCCCGAGCAGCCCGCCTCGGACTACTGCGTGACGGGGATCTACTGCTACGAGGCGGGCGTATTCGACATCATCGGCGACCTGGTCCCCTCGGGCCGGGGCGAGCTCGAGATCACGGATGTGAACAACCACTTCGTCGCCAAGGGCCAGATGGCGCACGACGTGCAGGAAGGCTTCTGGGGCGACGCGGGGGAGTCGATAGAGGCCTACTACGCCGTGAACGACTTCGTGCGCCAGCACGGGGCCAACTCGACCTGAGCGAGCGGCCCCCGGGCGAAGACGTCAGTCGGGGTGCGGCTCGAGCGTGACGGCGATGCGGGCCCGCCGGATGGTCTCGGCGATGCCGGCCCCGTCGAGCCCGAGGCTGGCGAGGATGTCGTCGGCCTTGCCCTGGGCCAGGTACTGGCGGGGGATGCCGAGGATGCGGGTGGCGGGGGAGGGCAGGCCGGCCGACTCCACGTGCGACGCCATGGCGTCGAGCAGGAAGGAGCCGGCGCCACCGTGGCGGACGCCGTCCTCCGCCGTGACCACGAGGCGGTGGCGTGCCGCGTCCTCCAGCATGGTGGCGTCGGCCGGCGACACCACCCGCGTGTCCCACACCGTGGCCTCGATCCCCTCTGCGGCCAGCTCGTCGGCGGCGCCGAGACAGGCCCCGACCATCTTGCCCACGCCGAGCAGGCAGACCGACCCGTCGCCGGCGCGCAGCCGGCGCGCCGCCAGGCCGCTGCCGACGTCTGCGGGGTCCACGTGCCGCGGCGCCGTCTTGGGCACCCGGAGGGTCGACGGCCCCGGCAGCTCGAGCGCGGCGCGCAGCATCGGCTCGACCTCCTCGGCCGACGAGGGGGCGAAGACCGTCATGCCCGGGATGGAGAGGGCCAGGGCGAGGTCGAGGATGCCATGGTGGCTCGGGCCGTCGTCGCCGGTGATCCCGGCCCGGTCCAGCACGAACACCACGGGGCAGCCGTGCAGGCCCACGTCGAGGTTGGCCTGGTCGAAGGAGCGGGACCAGAAGGTCGAGTAGACGGCGACGACGGGCCGCAGGCCGGCCATGGCCATGCCGGCGGCCGCCGTGGCCCCGTGCTGCTCCGCGATGCCGACGTCGAAGAAGCGGTCGGGGAAGCGGGCCTGGAAGGCCAGCAGGCCGGTCGGGCCGGGCATGGCCGCGGTGAGCGCCACGATGCGGGGGTCCTCTTCGGCTGCCGCCAGGAGCGCCCGGGTGAAGGCGTCGGTGTAGGTGCTGGCCCGCTGCGGCGACGGCTCGACCTCCCCGTCGGGGATGGAGTCGGGCGAGGCGATGCCGCCACCGTCGGACGTGGCGGAGCCGCCGACCCCGCGCCCGGCCGAGTTGCCCACGGTGTTCTCCAGCGCGACCGTCTTGGTGGCCTTGACGTCGTGCAGGCGTTGGATGTCGTCCTCTTCGGCGGGGGCGTACCCGCGGCCCTTCTGCGTGAGCACGTGGACCACGATCGGGCCGTCCCAGGCGGCGGCGTGCGTGAAGGCCTGCTCCATGTGGTCGATGTCGTGCCCGTCGATCGGCCCGGCGTAGCGGACGCCCAGCGCCTCGAAGAAAGTGTGGGGCGCCACCATGTCGCGCAGCGCGCTGGTCACCGAGTGCACGCCCGAGTAGGCGAGCTCACCGAAGGCAGGCAGTTCGCGCAGCCGCATGCGCAGGCGTTCCCGGGCCGCCGTGTAGGTGGGATTGAGGCGCAGCGTCGTCAGGCTCTGGGAGAGCTGGGACACCGTCGGGGCGTAGGAGCGGCCGTTGTCGTTGAGCACGATGACGACGCGGCGCTGCGAGTGCCCGAGGTTGTTGAGCGCCTCGTAGGCCATGCCGCCCGTCAGGGCCCCGTCACCCACGACGGCGACCACCTTGCGCTCGCCGTCGATGCCGCGCAGCTCGAACCCGCTGGCGATCCCGTGGGCGTAGGACAGCGCGGTCGACGCGTGGCTGTTCTCGATCCAGTCGTGCTCGGACTCGGCCCGGTTGGGGTAGCCCGACATGCCGCCCGCCTGCTTCAGGCTCTTGAAGCCGTAGCGGCGACCGGTCACCAGCTTGTGCACGTACGCCTGGTGGCCGGTGTCCCAGAGGATGACGTCGCGGGGCGAGTCGAAGACGCGGTGTAGCGCCAGGGTCAACTCGACGGCGCCCAGATTCGAGCCGAGGTGCCCCCCGGTCGTCGTCACCGTGTCGACGATGAAGGTCCGAATCTCCTCGCAAAGCTCCGCCAGTTGCTCTCCGTCGAGGCCTTTGAGATCGGCCGGCGTCTCAATGCTGGGAAGGATCATGGCGATGCGCTCAGGCTACCCGCTGGCCTGCGCCGTCTCCTTTCGCTGCGGGCTCAGCAGGGTGCACACGGCGACGCCGAAGGACGCCAGGGCGAGGACCTGCAGGCCGCGGGCGGGACCCAGGTTCTGGGAGATCCAGCCGACGATGGGGGCGCCGGCGACCCAGCCGACGTATCCCGCCGCGGTGAAGGCGCCGACCGCGCTCACCACCTGGCTGGCCATGCGGCTCACGGTGCTCATGACGAGGGGCCAGAACAGCGAGGCACCGCCGGCGCCGAGGGCCAGGCCGAGCGCCGCCACGCCGGACACGGCGGTGAGGGACTCGAGCAGAATGCCGGCACCGGCCACGCAACCGCCGGTGATGAGTGCCTTCCGGGTGGAGAGCCGGCCGAGGAGATGGCCGCCCGCCCCGCGGGTCGTGATCGCCACCAGCTGGCCCACGACGTAGGCCCCGGCGCCGAGCAGCACGCCCGTCGCCAGGTGGTTGCGCAGGTACAGCACGCCCCACGTGTCGACGCCGCCCTCGGTGATCTCCGCCAGGGCGAACACCGCCAGCAGCAGGAGCAACCCGTCGCGGCGCAGCCGGCGCAGCGGGTGACGTGAGGGGTGTTCCCCGTCCGCGTTCTGCGCGGGGTCGGCGGAGGCGAGGGCGGCGCCCGGGTCGGTGACGAGGGCCCAGATCCCGACGCCCAGGGCGACGACGGCGATCCCCGGCCAGACCCAGCGCCACGAGACGCCGGCGTGGATCACGAGGGCCGCGATCGGCGGCACCGGCGAGCGCGCCGGTGTTGAACAGGGCGTGCAGGCGGACGAGCGACTTGGGACTGCTCACCAGGCGGTGGGACGCCTCGGCGTTCATGGCGGTGTCGATGGAGCCACCGGCCACCTCGACCAGGACGAGGACCACGCCGAAGGACCACGTGTCGCGGGTGAGCGCCAGCACGCACAGGAGCACCGACCAGGCGAGCAACGCGATCCACAGCAGCCGGCGCGCCCCGACCCGGTCGCAGAAGTGCGCCATCACCGCGCTCGAGGCGCCCGCCACGGCGATCGCCACGGCCAGCAACAGGCCCAGTTGCGCGTCGTTCAGGGAGAACGTGTGCTGGATGTTGAAGAGCATGACGGCCCAACTGCCCCAGAAGAGGCCGAAGGTGGCGAACGACGCCACCACGGGGCCGGCGCCGGCGAGCAGTCGCCGCCCCTCGGTGGTGGGCGGGGTCGCGCTCAGGACGGGCCTGCGGCGCCCGCCTTGGCGAGGAAGGTGGAGCGGTCGACGACGACCCGGGTGACCCGACCGGCGCCGACGAGGCCGCCGCCGTCACCCTCGAGGCGGGCGGCGGACACGGTGAACACCAGGCGCCGGCCCTCGACCTTGACCAGTGTCGCCTCGGCGAGGACGATCGACCCCACGGCGACCGGCGCCAGGTGGTCGAACTGCACGCGGGTGGCCACGCTCGACTGCGCGTCACTCAAGTGGCCGTCGGTCGCCCGGCAGGTGGCCTCTTCGCACAGGGCGATGAGGCGGGGGGTGGCCAGCACCGGGACGTCACCGGACCGGAAGTGGTCGGCGGTGTCCTCCGCGGCGACGGTCAGCTCGAGCTGGGCGCTGAGCCCGGCGTGCGGTCCGTGCCCCGCGGCGGTCGGGGGCTGGGCTGGATCGGGAGGCACGACGATTACGATACCGCCGTGACCGACACCGCCCTCATCGACCCTGACGTGCTCGAACGCGTGCTGTCCACGGCTCTGGTGGGCGGTGGCGACATGGCCGAGGTCTTCGCCGAGGACGCCGTGACCTCCAGCGCCATGCTCGACGACCGCCGGGTCGAGCAGCTCTCCTCGGGCCGCTCGCGCGGGGCCGGGATCCGTGTGGTGGACGGTGAGACGACGGGCTTCGCCCACACGGCCGATCTGAGTGAGGCCGGACTCCTCGCGGCGGCCGGAGCGGCTGCCGCCGTGGCCCGGCAGGGTGGCGGCAGTGTCCGCACCGTCGCCCTGGGTCCGGGGACCTCCCACGGGCGGGGTGAACGCACGGCCCCGGATTCGGTGGACAAGGCGCGCAAGCTCGAGCTGCTCACCAGGGCCGACGAGGCGGCACGCGCCACCGGCGACGCCATCACGCAGGTGCAGGTCGGCGTGGGCGACGGCAGGCGGCGCATCCTCATCGCCAACTCCGACGGCCTGCTGGCCCAGGACGAGCAGATCCGGACGCGCTTCAACGTCACGTGCGTGGCCAACGGCGATACGGGTATGCAGACCGGCTACGAGTCGATGGCCCGCACCGAGGGCTTCGAGGTCTTCGAGCGCTACCGGGTGGAGGACATCGCCCGGGTGGCGGGGGCGCGGGCGCTGGCCAAGCTGTCGGCCCGGCCCGCACCTTCGGGCGAGGTGCCCATTGTGTTGGCCGGCGGTAGCGGCGGCATCCTGTTCCACGAGGCCTGCGGCCACGGGCTCGAGGCCGATCACATCGTCAAGGACGCATCGGTCTACACCGGCCAGGTGGGGCAGCTGGTGGCCAGCCCGCTCGTGACACTGGTGGACGACGGCACCGTGCTCGGGGAGTGGGGGAACTTCGCGGTGGACGACGAGGGCTGCGCGCCGGCGCGCAACGTGCTGATCGAGAACGGGGTCCTCACGGACTACATGTGGGACTGGTTGCGGGCGCGCAAGGAGGGCCGGAAGTCCTCGGGCAACGGGCGCCGGCAGAGCTATCAACACCTCCCGATGGTGCGGATGACCAACACGTATCTCCTGGCCGGGGCAGAGGACCCCGAGGAGATCGTGGCGCAGACCCCGACGGGCGTCTACGTCAAGAAGCTCGGCGGCGGCCAGGTCAACACGGCGACGGGCGACTTCGTGTTCGGCACGACCGAGGCCTACCTGATCGAGGACGGCCGGATCACGGAGCCCTTGCGCGACGCCAACCTGATCGGCAACGGCCCCGAGGTGCTGCGGCGCATCGACGCGGTGGCCACCGACTTCGACATGACCCCCGGCACCTGTGGCAAGGCGGGGCAGAGCGTGCCGGTGGGCTGCGGGCAGGCGACCCTGCGCATCACCGGCGTGACGCTCGGGGGCACGGCGTGAGCGAGGAGCTGCTCGACCTGGCCCAGTCCGTCGTCGACCGTGCCCAGCCCGGCGAGGGCGTGGAGGTCTACGTGGCACGCGGCACCGAGACCGAGGTCTCGTCGTACGAGGGCGAGGTGGAGTCACTGACCCAGGCCGACTCCTCCGGCGTGGGCATCCGAGTCGTCATCGGAGAGGCCGACGGTGCAGGGAGCCAGGTCGGCTTCGCCTGGGCCGGGTCGCTCGACCCCGATGTCATTGCCGCCACGCTGGCCGACGCGCGCGACAACGCCCGCTTCGCCACGCCCGACCCCGACGTCGTCCTGGCCGTGCCCGACGGTGTCGAGGCGGTGGAGCTCGACCAGTGGGACGACGGTGTGGGCAGCACCCCGATGGAGAAGAAGATCGCGATGGCGATCGAGCTCGAACGAGCCACCAGGGCCGCCGACCCGCGGGTCCGGCAGGTCTCCTCCGCCGACTACTCGGACAGCCGCGCCGAGGTGGCGCTGGCCTCCACGACCGGCATCTCCTCCTGGCGCCGCCGCACCAGCGCGTCGCTCTCGGTGGACGCCATCGTGGGGGAGGGGGCCGAGACGCAGACCGGGAGCGGGTTCAGTGTCGGGCGCGGGCCGTCCGAGCTGGTGCCCGACGAGGCGATGGACGACGCCGTCCTGCGGGCCACGCGCCTGCTGGGCGCGCAGAAGGCGCGTTCGGCCCACTGCACCGTGGTCTTCGACCCGCGGGTGGTGTCGACCCTGCTCGGGATCATCGCCTCGGCCCTGTCGGGCGAGGCGGTCGTCAAGGGGCGGTCCTTCTTCGCCGGTCGCCTCGGCGAGACGATCGCCACCGGCGGCATCACCCTGGTCGACGATCCCACCGACGCCAGGGCCTACGGAGCGGCGTCACACGACGGCGAGGGATTGGCCTGTCGCCGCAATGTGCTCATTGCCGAGGGCGTCCTGCGCATGTTCGTCTACGACACGGTCTCGGCCCGCCGGGCCGGGGCGGTGTCGACCGGCTCGGCCGTGCGCGGCGGGTTCGCCGGCACGCCAGGCGCCGGCTGCCGGGCCCTGGTGCTCTCCCCGGGGACCAAGGGCCACGACGAGATCCTGGCCTCGGTCGGCGACGGACTCTTCGTGCAGTCGATCTCGGGCATCCACTCCGGGGTCAACACGGTGAGCGGCGACTTCTCGGTCGGCGCGGAGGGCCTGCTGATCGAAGGGGGCGTGCTGGCCCAACCGGTGCGAGAGGTGACCGTGGCCTCGACCCTGCAGCGGATGCTGCACTCGGTGGTGGAGATCGGTGGGGATGTCCGCTGGCTGCCCGGCGCGGCTGCAGGTCAGACCCTGGCCATCGCCGACATGGCGCTCAGCGGCGACTGACCGGCCGACGGCCCGGACGGCCCGGCCCGCCGATCGGTCCGCTGACCGACCGGCTCCTTCCCGCCGAGGCGGCCCTTCAGCTGGCCGTGCTCGAGGCCGGCGTGGAGTCTTTGCTGAGCTGGACTTGTCCGAACCTCCCGACCCGGAGCCACCCTTGTCGGCGCTACCCGATCCGGAGCTGCCCTTGTCGCTCGACGACTCCTTCGTTGGGGGAGGAGTCACTGGAGGACGAGTCGCTGCTCGCGTCACCGCCGTGGCTGTCGGCGCTCTTCTTTCCCGAGCCGTTGCCCCCGGAGGCGGCGCGGGAGTCCGTCTTGTAGAAGCCGCTTCCCTTCAGCACGATGCCGACGGCGCCGTAGACCTTGCGCAGCGCGCCTCCGCACTCCGGGCACTCGGTCAGTGGGTCGTCCGTGAAGCTCTGGACTGCGTCGAGACGATGCTCGCACGCGGTGCAGGCGTATTCATAGGTCGGCAATGCTCTCCTCCGGGGCCGCTCGTTGGCACTCACTGCCTGAGACTGCCAAGTCTATCCGCCGGAACGCGCCTTCGACGTCGGACCGGGGCCATCGCAGGTCGTAGACTCCACCTCCGTGTCCGACCGCATGCTGGCCAACCTCGACCCGTTGGGCGGCGCCCGCATGGTCGACGTCACTCCCCGTGAGCCCACCCACCGACGGGCCCTGGCCCGCTGCCGGGTCTCGATGTTGCCCGAGACGACCACCAAGGTGGCCAACAACGCCATCACCAAGGGGGACGTGCTGGCCGCGGCCCGGATCGCCGGGATTCAGGCGGCCAAGCGCACCGCCGAGCTGATCCCCATGTGCCACCCGGTCCTGGTCGGCTCCATCGGCGTCAATTTCTCCATCGGGGACGACTATGTCGAGGTCGAGGCCCAGGTCGAGACCGTCGACCGCACCGGGGTCGAAATGGAGGCGATGACCGCGTGCGCCGTCGCCGCGCTGACCGTCTACGACATGTGCAAGTCGGCGGACCGCACCATGACGGTGGAGCATCTGGCGCTGTGGGAGAAGTCCGGCGGACGGTCCGGCCCCTGGCGTCGGCCCGGCGTCAACCACACCTGACCCGCCCCCGCCCTTCCCGACCCCCCGGCAGCCCGCCGGCCCCGACCAGGCGCACGTCCCCGGGGGAGCGGCTCGGGCTCCTGGTCTACATTCGGTCCCGGTGACCCAACTGGAAGAGGCGCCCGCCGTCGGCAAGGGGATCGTCGGTGCCGTCACGTCGGAGGTCGGCCGGATCGGCGGCCGCAACGTCGTCATCGCCAGGTCGCTGGGCACCATGCGGCGAGGGGCCATCACCCACGCCGACGGCGTGCGGTTGGCCGAGGCGGCCGACCAGGCCCGGGAGCTCGGGATCCCGTTCGTCTTCTTCGTGGCCTCGAGCGGGGCCGACGTGCTCGATGGCGTCGCCGCCCTGCACGGATGGGGCCTGGCCGCCGCCGCCATCGCCCGCTGCAGCGGACAGGTGCCGGTCATCGCCGCGGCGACCGGTCCCGTGGTCTCGGGGCCCGCGTTGCTCCTGGGCCTCTCGGACCTCGTCGTCATGAACTCCGAGGCGGTGGCCTTCGTGTCGGGCCCGCAGATGGTGGCGGAGTTCACCGGGATTGAGGTCGGGATCAGCCAACTGGGCGGCGCCGCCGTGCACGCGACACAGAGTGGGCTGTGCTCGGTGCAGTCGGACGACGTGGACGGTGCCGTCGCCGAGCTCCTCGACTACCTCCCGGCCAACACCGACGAGCTCCCACCGCCGGCTCCGGTGGGGGATTCGGTGCTCCGGGCCACGCCCGAGTTGCGCACGGTCATCCCCGATCGCAAGGCGGCGACCTACGACGCCCGGGACGTGGTCCGCTCCCTGTGCGACGACGGCGAATTCCGGGAACTGTGGCCGCGGTGGGCCGGTCAGCTGGTCACCGCCTTCGCGCGCCTGGGCGGCATGCCGGTCGGTTTCATCGCGAACCAGCCCCGGATTCTGGCCGGGACCCTCGACATCGCGGCCTCGCAGAAGGGGGCCCGATTCGTGCGGCTCTGCGACGCCTTCAACCTGCCGATCGTCAGCCTGGTCGACACACCGGGGTTCTTGCCCGGGAAGGACCTGGAATGGCGGGGGATGATCCGCCACGGCGCCGAGCTGGCGTTCGCCTACGCCCAGGCCAGCGTGCCCCGGCTCTGCCTCATCCTGCGCAAGGCCTTCGGTGGCGCCTACATCGTCATGGACTCCCGGGGCATCGGCAACGACGTCTGCCTGGCCTGGCCGGGGGCCGAAGTGGCCGTCATGGGTGCCTCCGGGGCCGTGCAGATCCTCCATCGGGGCCTGGAGCCGGGCGAACGGGCAGACCGCGAGCTCGCCTACGAGGATGCCTATCTCAATCCCTGGCCGGCGTCGGAGCGGGGGCTGGTCGACGAGGTGGTCGACCCCGCCGAGAGCCGGATCGTGCTCTGCAGCATCGTGCGTCAGCTCTGCACGAAACGGGAGATGGTGGTGGGCCGGAAGCACGATGCGGGTCCTCAATAGGGGTGCACCAGGGAGAACGTGGATTGTCACGGTTTCGTAACAAGGCTGAGGTGCATTCGACGCCGAACCCGGTAATGGATCGGGCATGATCGAGGATGTGGTCCCCCCCACAGACGACGCGTTGTTCGTGCTCGAGTCGTGCCACAGCACGTGGATTTTCGACACGGACCGAATGCGCTTCCGGCGCGTCCTGAAGGGCCTGGCCCTCGATGCGCACGCCGCCACCACGGCGTGGCGCGCCTACTTCGGGCTCGAGATCGATCCCATTTCGGAGTCGTTCGTCGTGCTGCTCAACCCTGAGGGCACCCGCCTCCTGCGGTCGTGGCGGCACGTGGAGCACTGCCCACAGTGCGGCGGCAACCAGACGGCGGAGCTCTCGCTCGCCGAGCTCAGGAGCGCGTCGCTGGCCTGACCCGGCGGGGCCCGGCGCACGCGCGTGCCGTGCCGTCAGAGATGGATGACGTGGGTCGCGGCGAGCAGCAGCGCTGCCATCGCCGCAGCCGCAGCCACCACGAGGACAGCCATCAACAGTCGCGACACGGCGCGCCGCGGCGACCTGGTGCGGAGCCCGTGGGCCGCAGCCCGCTCCCTGACGGCAGCCTCGGTCGATGCGGCGTCGTCCGTCCCGAGTACGAACCGGTGACTGTGTCGGCGCCCCTGTTCGACGACCACAATGACCACGCCCGCGCGTCCGTCGGGCAGGACCGAGCGCTCCACCGGGGACATCTCCTCCAGCCCACCCCAGTCGCTCTCCCAGACGGATTCACCGTCGGCCTTGTCCAGCGCGAGGCCTGAGTCGAGGAAGGTCAGGGTCAGGCGGGGGACAGCCACCACGCCGTCACGGCCCTCCGTCAGCAGGTAGACGTCGGGCACGGACCACGCCTCCTCCATACGAGCAGGAGACGCTACGCCACTGCGCTCAGCCGCGGTGGCGACGCCGGCAAGTGGTTCGGCTCGGCGCCGGCCAAAGCGAGCCGCCGGCTCAGAGTGGTCCGGCCGGCGGCGAGCCGGGCGAGCCCGTGCCCTGCCGCCTGTCGCGACGATCGGCGCGCTCGATCTCCCGCTCGACGTCGGACCACACCAACGGCTCCGTGTCCCGTCCGGCGGTCTCGTCGGCCTGGGCCCGCGTCATGATCACGAAGGCGACCGTCCAGAGAACGGCGATGGTGCTGAGCTTGGCCAGGAAGCCGGCCAGCTCCTGATCGAGGAGCGGTGTCATCCCCGCGATGGTGCCCCGGTGGGTGAAGGCCGGGTAGAGGGGGTGGCGGGCGAAGATCCAGACGATCGAGAGGAAGCTCGGCACGATCGACTGGACGATCAGGTAGCCACCGCGCCCCAACGCCGAGAGGCGTTGCGCCCCGGGGAGCTCGGTCAGGACGGGTGCCCACAGCACGAAGCCCGACGCGAGGACGAGGAGTTGGATGGCGGCCCGGGCCAGGAGGGACTGTGCCGCCAGGCTCACCGCGCCGACGGTCAGAGTCCCGACGGCCACCAACGTGACAATGGCCACGGCGGGCGCCGGACGGACCGCGACGCGGAGCACGGCGTCCACGGCGGCGGGACGGGTGAGGCGCGCAATGAGCGCCCGGGGAGTGCCGAGGACCAGGAGCGGGGGTACGGCGAGGGTCAGCAACAGCCGCTGGAGCACGAGAGCCAGCAGCAGCCAGTGACTGGCCAGGTCGCCCAGAGGCCAGGTCAGTGCTCCCGCCAGGAGCACGACGCCGCCGCAGAAGAGGGCCCGCTGCCGTGCCAGTCGCCGCGCAGCCCGGCTGCTGCGTCGCCCACAGATAGGCGACCGACCAGGCCGAGCAGCGCGAGCAGCCAGAAGAGGTGGAGGTGCCAGCCGAAGGGATGGGCGACGGCGGTCACCGGCCGCCACTCGCCGTAGGCTCTCGTCGATGGAGGCCCCCACGAAGCTCGATCGGTTGGAGCGCGTCACCGATCTGGTCCTGGTGCTGTTGGACACGCGCCAGCCGCTGACCCTCGACGCCATCGCGCACCAGGTTCCCGGCTATCCCACCGAGCATTCCGCCCGCCGCCAGGCGTTCGAGCGGGACAAGCGACTGTTGCGTGACGAGGGCATCCCGGTCCTGACGCAACGATTGCCGGGAAACGAGCAGTACGGATACCAGATCGATCGCGAGTCGTTCTACCTGCCGGACCTCGAGCTCGAACCTGATGAGCAGGTTGCGCTCCACCTCGCCGTCGCCGGCGTTCACCTGGGCGATCCTAGTGGTCGTGATGCGCTCTTGAAGTTGGGCGCGGCCGGACTGGGCGACGTGCGGCCGATCGCATCGCTGGTGCCGCCGGCGGCGCTCATCGAACTGTTCGAGGCCGTGCGGACCCATGCCCCCGCCACGTTCGCCTACCGGGCGCAAGAGCGGCGCGTCGCTCCCGGTCGGCCTGTGGTTCCGTTTCGGGCACTGGTACCTCGTGGCCTGGGATCTGTCCCGGTCCGCGGTGCGCACCTTCCGGGTCGATCGCATCGAAGGCGACGTCGTCCGTGGTGAGGCGGGCGACGCCGTCGTGCCCGACGACGTCACGGTGGACGTGAGGGCGGCGCTGCCCGAGGAGCCGTGGGAGGTGGAGGGCGAGGACCGGGTCGAAATGCGGGTCCGGGTCGACGCGCTCGAGGCCCGCCGGGTCATCGAAGAGGTCGGCGAGGACAAGGTCGTGCGCCGGCTGGAGGACGGGTCGGTCGACCTGGAGCTCGGCGTGTCCTCCTTCGCCTCCATCCGGTCCTGGCTGCTGGGTTTGCTCGACCACGTCGTCATCACCGAGCCCGATGCGTTCCGCCAGGCGCTGATCGCCTGGCTCCGGACCGTGGCCGAGGCCGCGCCGTCCTTCGCCACCGAGGCGCGCCTCCCGGAACCGGAGACCACGACGGCCGAGGAGGCGTCGGGGGCGGGGCGCAGTGCGCCGGGCCGCGAGACGAGCCGACGTCTCCGCCGTTTGCTGGCGCTGGTGGGCTGGCTGGCCCAAGTGGGCGAGGCGCCCATCGCCGACGCGGCGCAGCGCTTCGGCATGAGCGAGAAGGAGTTGGTCGCCGAGCTCGAGCTGGCGGCCTGCTGCGGCATCCCTCCGTACACGCCGGACACCCTCATGGAGATCGAGGTCTCGGAGCATTCCGTCCGGGCGTTCCTGCCGGCGGAGTACGCCCGGCCGCGCCGGTTGACGCCCGCCGAGGGCTTTGCCGTGGCGGCATCGGCTCGGCTGCTGCTGACGGTGCCGGGTTCGGAGGACGACGCGCTGCGTCGGGCCCTGGCCAAGCTCGACGCCGCACTGGGATCACGCGAGGCGGTCGGCCTCGATGTCGACGCGCCGACCCATCTGGCGGCCGTACGGGAAGCGGCCGACGCCGGCCGGGCCCTCGAGATCGACTACCTCTCGGGCTCACGCGACGAGCTCACGACGCGCACCGTGGAGCCG
This sequence comes from uncultured Acidimicrobiaceae bacterium, assembly GCA_963755445.1. Taxonomy (GTDB): domain Bacteria; phylum Actinomycetota; class Acidimicrobiia; order Acidimicrobiales; family RAAP-2; genus Bog-473. The sequence continues at coordinate 50,429 of CAVWJQ010000009.1, forward strand.
GTGCAGGTCGCCACCATCGACGGGCACTGGTACCTGGACGCCTACTGCCATCGCGCCGGCGACATGCGGCGCTTCCGGGTCGATCGCATCGATGCGGTGCGGCCCGCCGCAGTGGGCCCCGGGCCTGCGGTCACGCAGTCGCGTCCGCTCGAAGAGATGTTCGTGCCGGGACCCGGTGCGGTCGAGGTCCATCTGCAGCTCGGCCGCGACGCACAATGGGTGCCCGAGTCGGTGCCTGTGCGCGCCGTGCGTCGCGGTGACGACGGCACGGTGACCGACGTGCTGCTCGACGTCTCCGGCATGGCGTGGTTCGAGCGGCTTCTGGTGCAGCTCGGCCCTGCGGTCCGGGTGGTGAGCCCGCCCGAGCTGACCGGCCTGGCCGCCGAAGCGGCCGACCGCGTCCTGGCGCGCTACGAGGCGGATAACGTCGCACCATGAGCGACATGAACGACTTCAATCAGGGTGTCATCGAGGAGTTCCGGGCCAACCATGGCGTGGTGGGCGGGGGGTTCGCGGGTGCGCCGGTGGTCCTGCTGACCACGACGGGCGCCAAGTCCGGAAAGAAGCGGGTCAACCCGCTCGTCGCCCTGATCGACGGCGACACGCTCTACGTGATCGCGTCCAAGGCGGGCGCGCCGACCAGTCCGGACTGGTACCACAACCTCGTGGCCAATCCCCAGGTCGAGGTCGAGTTCGGCGACGATCGCTTCACGGCCACCGCCGTCCCGATCACCTCTGGCCCCGAGCGGGACCGTCTCTACGCCGCCCAGGTGGCGGTGCAGCCGGGCTTCGCCGACTACGAGAAGGCGACGACACGGGTGATCCCGGTCGTGGAGCTGCGCCGCAGCTGAGTGCAGGGCCGACCGTTCACCCCGGCCAGTTGGGCGGGGTGACGGGAGGCCAGCAGTGCTCGGAATCCACGGCGTCGGGAGGGACAAGGCCGACTACTACCTGTCCGACCTCGCCCCCGAGCTGCCCGTGGCCGGACCGGGCCACTGGGCGGGGCGGGCGGCAGTGGGGCTCGGCCTCGGCGGCCCGGTCTCGGCCGAGGGATTCCAGAGGTTGCTGGAGGGCCGCCACCCGCGGACGGGGCTGGTGCTCGGTACGGGCCGAACCTCCGTGGCGGCATTCGATCTCACGTTCAGCGCGCCCAAATCGGCCAGCGTCGTCTTTGCACTGGCGGGGACCGACGTCGCCCGCACGGTGGTCGCCGCGCACGCCGAGGCGGTCGCCGGCTCCCTCTCGTACCTCGAACGGCACGCCATCACCACCACGCGGCGGACGGGCCCGACACGTGCCGTGCTCCCGACCAGCGGGGCGCTAGCCGCCGTCTTCACGCACGGAGTCAGCCGGAACGGCGATCCGCACATCCACAGTCACGTCGTCGTGGCCAACCTCGTGCACGGAGCAGACGGGCGTTGGGGTGCCTGCGACCGTCGCGGGATCGCCGCCCATCGCAGTGCCGCCGCGGCGGTGTACGAGGCGCATCTCCGCGCCGGATTGACGGAGGCTCTCGGCGTCCGGTGGAGCGGGCGTCCCGGGCGGTCGGCCGAGGTGGAAGGGGTGGGCCCGTCTCTGCTGGCCGAGTTCTCGAGCCGGAGTGCGGACATCCGACGCCACAAGGACGCCTGGGGGGTGCACACGGCCCGGGGCGCCCGCATTGCCTGGGCGGCGACCCGCCCGTCCAAAGGGCCGGGCCTCCCGTTCCGCGAGCTCACGGAACACTGGCTGCGAAGGGCCGACGCCGTCGGCACCGACCTTGGGCTCGAAGCGAGCCGTCTGCCTCGGGGCGCTGCCGTGCTCGACGAGCACCGGTTTGCCGGTGTGATCGCCCTCCCCGCCCACGGTGGTGCCCATCGTCGAGACGTCGTGGCCGCCTTCGGCGTTGCCGCGGCGGATGGTGCCACGGCTCCCGTTCTGGAGCGACTGGTCGATCAATGGGTCCCCGAAGCTCCACCCGGGGTGGCCGAGCCGCTTGAACAGCGACGGACCGTGGTCCCGGCCAACCACCACCTGCGTGCCCTCGGTCCCCGGCCGGTCGACCCCGACGATCACGCCGTGTGGCTCGGTGCCGCCCGCCGGATCGATGCCTATCGGGACAGGTGGGGTCTCACCCGCGCCACGGAGCCGCTCGGCGAGAAGATTCCCGACCAACACCTGGCAGCGCTGCCGGCCGACCGCCTGGCCGACCATGTCCGTACCGAGCGCGACGTCGCGATCGCCCGGGCCCGCCTGGGCCGGCGCGAGCCCGTGACGGTCGAACGTGGGCTCGGACGCTGAATCAGCGGCCTCGGTCGCCCAGTGCGGGTGTCCCCAACCGCCGCTGTGACTGTGGCTCCGGCGCCGGCAGCAGCTCACGCCAGGGCGAACAGGAATGGGCCGGCGTCAACATCACCTCGTTGACCTTCTTGTCCGTCCCCAGGACGAGGGCCTGGCCGGGTGCGCCGTGCGCCACGGCATCCACCGGCAGGCGTTGCCGGTGGCCGGTGCCGACCGACGTCGAGGGGCGCAGGCGGCCCCAGCGGTCCACGGATCTGCTGAGCGTCGTGGTGGCGACCTCCCGGTCGCCGGCCAACGCGCTGATATCACGCAGCGTCGACGTGTCGGCGATGCCGCGCAGGACGACGGTCGTGCCGAACAACGACAGGAATCCGTCGGCTGCAGAACCCCATCGGACGCGGGCCTGTGAGAGGTCCTGCAGGCAGGCCAGGACGAGGAGTCCCTGTCCTGCGCCTTCGCTGACCATTGCCGGCAGGTCGGGTATGGGGGCGATGTTGGCGACCTCGTCCAGTGCGAGCAGGGTGGGTGGGCCGGCCTGCTCGTCACGGGATCGGGCGTAGGCGGCGTCACGGGTGTCGCCGATGATCGCGACCACGAGCGGCGCGAATTGGCGTTGGCGGCGGCCGGTCGAGCAGATGTAGAGCGTGTTGGCCCCACCACAGAACTCCTCGAGGTCCAACGCGGGTGCCTGCGTGGATGCGAGTGCACCCTCGGTCCGGTAGGCCGCCAGGACGCCCGACGCGGTGGACCAGATACCTGACTGCTCACGGGAATCCGTGGCGACGATGCCGGCGAGCAGATCGGTCGCCGGAGCGTCTTCTCCGGCGTTCGAGGAGAGAATTTCGAGGGCCGGGGCCCCATTGTGGCGATCGATCCACTTCAAAACGTCCCGCATGGAAAGTTTTTCTGTGGCCGCAGCGTGGAGCAATGTGGACAACAGCGCGCCGGAGCGTTCCGTCCAGTGATGTTCGCCGGCGCGCTGGCCTCCCGACCGGCTGGCGCCGACCATCGCATCCGCTGTCACCACCGCGGCGTCCCAATTCGACGCACTCGCGATTGGAGACCAACCGACGCGCTCGACGCCCGGCGGACATGCCACTTCACCGCTCGGGTCGTAGAGAAACGTCCATCCTTCTGCGGCACGCGCGGGAGCGGTGGCCTGCATCACGTCAGGCTTGGTGGAGGTCGAGAGAACGGGTCCGTCGGCCAGCAGAATATTGGGGATGACCAGGGAAGATGTCTTTCCTGACCGTGGTGGGCCGAGCACGAGCGTGGAGCACTGTGGCCCGGCGACAGCCCAGCTCTTGCCGTTGTTCCCAATGTAGATCCCATGCCGCGTCAAATGGTGGACCCGACGTCGCGCTGCGTCGAAATCAGGCTCGAATCGGCGGTGTCGACATGTGTATGAGCGTCGCGTTCCACACTGAGATGTTTGCGTTGGTGAACATGAAAATCCATGGGACATATCACGCAATGTGGCGACAACGACACGGTGATGACGACGCACTGACGCAGGATGCGCGTGATTTGCGTGTGCAAAACGGAGTGAAACGATGGTCGATAACGAGTGCAAAATGACCGCGCGAATAAAGAATGCTTGACCTGGGCATGTGAACAACACGAGAATGTATGTACCCGAAGTGTGAGGGAGGGTATGGCATGTGCTGCGACACAACGAAGTGTGGCGCGCAAAACGAAATCTGTCGGCTTCGTTTTCGCGACGCTCGCTCGGTTGCGGCACGGCTGCCAACGCAAGAGCGCAACTCGGGGAATCAAGTCGGTTGAGCGTGATGTGGCGGCGTTCATGACGCTGGCGCAGCTACGGCAGCCGACGCAGTTGCAAGTGAAACCGGTGCGGCAGTGCGCACAGCGGGGAGTTGTCGGCCCCGAGGTGACGCAGGCTTCACCTCTATTCAGTGACCATGCTCCTAGGGAGGTGCACCTGTGGCAGTAGCCGCAAAAAGAAGGGCCCCGGCCAAGAAGGCCGCGAAAAAGCGGGCCCCCGCAAAGAAGGCAGCGAAGCGCACGACGGCGAAGAAGGCCGTCAAGCGGGCTCCGGCACGGAAGTCCGTGAAGCGGGCTCCGGCACGGAAGGCTGCGAAGAAGCGGGCTCCGGCGAAGAAGGCAGCCAAGCGGGCTCCGGCACGCAAGGCCACCAAGAAGCGGGCTCCTGCGAAGAAGGCGGCGAAGCGCACGACAGTGCGTAAGGCCACCAAGAAGCGGGCTCCTGCACGCAAGGCTGCCAAGAAGAGGGCTCCTGCGAAAAGGGCGGCCAAGCGGGCTCCGGCACGCAAGGCCACCAAGAAGCGGGCTCCTGCGAAGAAGGCAGCCAAGCGGGCTCCGGCACGCAAGGCCACCAAGAAGCGGGCTCCTGCGAAGAAGGCCGTGCGTCGTGCACCCGCCCGCAAGGCGGCACGTCGGCGCTAAGCGCTTCGTTCCCTCGGGAACACGCGAGACCGGGGGCCTTCGGGCCCCCGGCTCCGCGTCCGGGGACTGATCAGGCGGTCCGGTTGAGCTCGACGACGTCGGCGGGCCAGTCGACGTCGTAGGCCAGATCCGGGTGCCGCAGGACGCGCACCGGCAGGCCGAGCCGCATTGCCTCGGCCCGGTGGGCGCGGAACGAGCCCGGACCGTAGGCGAAGCGGAAGTCGGATCCGGGCGGGAGTCGCAGCACGTTGGTGCCGTCATCCCGCCGGTCGGGGACGAGCGTGACGCCGTCGAAGGGTGCCAACACGCCCAACCCGTGTGCACGGGGCAGATCGCCGTGGGCGACGGTGACCCAGCGCGCGCCGGCCCGGGCCAACCGGTCGACGCCCGCCCGCACCGCGCCGTTGAGACCCTGCCCCGGCTCCCACATGACGGTGGCGCCGACCTCCGACGCCCATTGCGCCACGCCCTCGTCGTCGCAGACCACAGCGACCGGAAGGGGTGCGCAGGCGGCCACGACGTGTGTCGCCATGGCGCGGACGAGCTCTATGCGATCGTGGTCGGAGAGAGCGGACCCCAGCCTCCGCTTGGCCTGATCGAAGGCCTTGACCGGGATCAGGACCACTTCGGGGCCGAGCCGGGTGTCGACCGGATGCGCCGGGTGTTCTGTTGGCGCCACAGTGGCCCTCGACACCGGGACAGTGTAGGGGTCCACGCCAACGATGCCGCATGTCGCCGTAGGCTCTTGTCCGATGAGCGACCGGGTGGCGGTGATCGGCGGGGGATCCTGGGGGACCGCGGTCGGCACCATCGTGGGGGCCTCGAATCCCGCCTCGCTCTGGGTGCGCTCGCCGGAGCTCGCCGTCGTCCATGGTGGAGACACGCCGGAACGAGAAGTACCTCCCGGACGTGCAGCTTCCCGACGGGCTCCTGGTGACCGCGTCGCTCGAGGAGGCGCTGCAGGGGGTCAGCATCGTCTTCATGGCGGTGCCGTCGCACGGCTTCCGCTCCGTCCTGACCGCCATGCAACCGCTCGCCCAGGGGATCGAGGCCGTCGTGAGCTTGGCCAAGGGCATTGAGATGGAAACCAACCTCCGCATGTCCCAGGTGGTGGGCGACGTGCTCCCGGGGGTTCCCGCCGGCGTCCTCACCGGTCCGAACCTGGCCCGCGAGGTCGCACAGGGGCACCCGGCGGCCTGCGTCGTCGCCCTGGCGGACGAGACCCTGGCGAGCCGGGTGCAGGCGCTGGTCCACACGCGCACGTTCCGCACCTACATGGGAACCGATGTCGTCGGGTGCGAGATTGCCGGCGCCACCAAGAACGTGATGGCCATCGCGGCCGGCATCGGCGACGGACTGGGGCTCGGGGACAACACCCGGGCCGTCCTCATCACGCGGGGACTCGCCGAGCTGGGGCGCCTGGGCGTCGCGCTGGGCGGGAAGGTGCTCACCTTCGGCGGGCTGGCCGGCGTGGGTGACCTGGTGGCGACGTGTGCCAGCCCGCAGAGCCGTAACCGGACCGTCGGCTTCGCACTGGGGGAGGGGCAGTCTCTCGAGGACATCGTCGGGGGCATGCACATGGTGGCGGAGGGCATCAAGAGCGCAGGTCCCCTGGTCGGACTGGCGCAGGCCAACGGTGTCGAGATGCCGATCGCGGAGCAGGTCCAGGCCATCGTGGAGGGGCGCTGTTCGCCCAGCGACGCGCTGCTGAACCTGATGCGACGACCCTCCCGTCCCGAATGGGACGAGTCGCTCCTCAGGGGGCTCCCGACATGAGTGGGATCTTCCACAGCTACGACCTGCCGCCCGAGGCCGACGACGAGGCTCGCCGCGCTCGCCGCGCTCGAGCACGTCAGGGAGATCCTCCTGATGCACGGCGCGGGCGAGGAGGAGATCGACCGGGCCGTCGAGGACGGCGTGATCGATCTCTTCGTGGCGGACCGCCTGCTGGTCCCCTCACGGCGCCGCTACACGAGGCTCGAGGTGTCCGAGCTCACGGGCGTGAGCGTCGAGATGCTCGAGCGGTTCTGGCGTGCGCTCGGCTTCCCCGGCGTCGACGATGACGACCGGGCGTTCACGGATCTCGACCTCGAAGCGGTGCGCCTCTTCCAGGGCTTGCAGGCGCTCGGGGCTGCCGATGCCGAGACGGCGGTCCAGATGGCCCGCGTGATCGGCTCCTCCATGGCCCGCATCGCCGAGGCGGAGCTCGTGCCCGGGGACATGGTCAGTGCGGAGGTCGACCCGATCCTTTCGGCGGAGGCGTTCGCCGGCGTCGCCGACGTCACGATTCCCGCCATGGCCAAGCTCTTGGAATTCGTGTGGCGCCGACAGGTCGCCGCGGGCATCCAGCGCAGCATGATGTTGCGCAGCCACGGGTTGGCACCGGGGCAGAGCCCTGTGATCGCCGTCGGGTTCGCCGACATGGTCGGCTTCACGCTGCTGAGTCAGCATCTGAGCGACGAGGAGCTCGCCGCCGTCGTCCGCCGTTTCGAGGAGATCTCCCACGACATCGTGACCGGTGCCGGCGGCCGTGTGGTCAAGATGATCGGCGACGAGGTCATGTTCGTGGTCGACAGCGTCGCCGCCGCGGCGCGCATCGGCCTGAGCCTGGCCGATGCCTACGCGGACGACGACCTCCTGTCGGATGTGCGGGTCGGCCTGGCCTGCGGGCCCGTGCTCGTACGCGACGGCGACTACTTCGGTCCGACGGTGAACCTGGCTCACCGCATTGTGAACATCGGCAACCCCGGCACTGTGCTGATGTCCGACGATTTCCACACGGCGCTGGCCCAGGAGGCGCCGGACGAGTTCACGGCACAGGCGCTCCGGCCGCGCCTCCTGAAGGATCTGGGCCGGGTGCAGTTGTGGTGGTGCGGCCGGGTCGGTCAGGAGGCCGACGGGACCGGCGCAGCGGCCGATCGACGTCGCAACGTCCGGTGGGAGCGGCTTTCGGAGGTCTTACGTGATCTGGAAGAGCTCCGGGGGGTCGGCGAGCGGCTCCTCACCGCCAACCGTCCGGCGGGGTCAGGCGTCGTGGAGCCGGGCCGTGGCGATACCGAAGGGTCGTAGTTCGAAGGATCCCTCGAACGGCGTCTCCGGGTAGCCCCGCAGGTCGACCAGCCACCCGGTGCGACCGGGGAACGAGACCACCGTCGACGCCGGCGTCGGATTGAAGACCCTGACCTCGAGCACGCCGGCCACGCGGTGGAGCGCACTGACTTCAGCGCCGTGGACCGTGATTTCGCTCCCTGTGGCCGGACGCGGCCCCCCGCCGAGGCTCTGGACCGGCTCCAGGGGCAGGAGGACGTCGTCGGCCAGCCCGTAGGGGTCGTCACAGTCGAGTGCGAGTGCGTAGCGCAGCTCGACCCGCTTGCCCCGCATCTGGAGGCCCTCCACCGCAGTGAGCGGCCCGGCGGGGAAGGGCCGGTAGGCCATGCCGAGCCGGGACAGCATGCCGGTGGAGCGCAGGATCGTCAGGGCCAGCGTGTGTGCCGCGTCGCCCTCGATGTCGATCAGCTCGTACTCGCACACCCCTTCGTGGACCACGGTCAGCCTTCCGGCGCTCACGAAGCGATTGGCCGGCGCCGTCGGTAGCCCGAATTCGTCGGGCCGACCCTCGGCCGTGAGGCCTCGGGTCACGACGGCGAAGGCGCTCTCGGCCTGCGAGTGCTGCGCCGGGTCCGGGAGCGGCAGGTGGACGCGTAGGCGGTGGTCGCCGCTCGGATTCACGAAGCTGGTCGTCACGCGCACGGTGGCGTCATCGGCCAGCACCTCCACGTCGGTGTGGACGTCGACGTGGTGACTGCCGACGCGCTCCTGGCTGGTGCCGTCCACGAAGCTGGGCCAGTCGTAGGTGTTCGTGATGCGCACCCGTGCCCGCACGGGACCTCGCTCCTCGACCCGGACCACGACGGCGAGCGGCGTGTCCACGAAGGTGTCCCGGCGTGGCGGGGAGTAGTTGTAGGAGTCGCCGAGGTCACCGCCGTCGACCAGCCGGCCGTAGCCGGGGGTGCCGTCCAGCGCGAAGGTGCCTGTCGCCGGGTCGACGTCGATGCGCACGAGCCCGTTGGTCACCACGACGGACCCTTCGGGCTCCTCGACCGCCACCGGGTGGGCCAGAGGGACCGGCTCGAAGGCGGCCCAGCCGTAACCGGGCACCTCGGCCGTGCGGGCGAGGATCTTGCGCGTCGACGGCTGATCCATGGCCACTCGAACGACGGCGTCGGGACGGGCTCCGAGCCTCGTGTAGACGTCCTGCTTCGCCTCCGCGATGGGGACGCCCGGCTTCTCCTCGGTGCCGACGGCGATCGTGATGTCGAAGCCCTCGTCGGTGTCCTCAATCAACACGTCCTGGATCCACGCGTCGTCGCTGATGCGTGGGCCCTGCATCATGCCGAGCACCGTGCGCACGGTGTCGGCGTCGAGCACCATCGATCCGGGCATGCCGGACCGCTCGGACAGCACCTGCACGTCGGCCGGTGCGGGGCCGTCCGCCAGCACGACCAGGTCGACGACGCCCGACCGGGCCCGCTGCGACGCGTTCAGGACCGTCGGTCCGGCGTGGGACAGCGAACGGGCGAAGGTCTTGACGGCCCGGTCCGCCAATCCGGCGGCGATGGCGCGCGCCTCGGCGTAGCGGTGGAGGACGGCGTCGACCACGTCGTCGACCGAGCAGGCGCAGATGGAGTCATGGGCGGAGTTGCGCACCATCTCCAGCCAGGCCAGCTCCAGCAGCCGGTCGGGGTAGTCCGCCGGCGCCTGGAAGAGGGCGGCCAGTGGCTCGGCGCGCCGCTCGAGTTCCCGCTCGGCGAGAGCGCCGCGGCGCTTGACGTCGACCCGGTTCGAGGTGACGCCCATGAGCATGTTGGAGCGGGCGCCCGAGCGGAGCTCCCCCTCCACCAGCGTCAGTCCCTCGGTGGGGGCGTTCGCCAGGTAGCGGGGCAGCGATGTGACCTCGAACTCGAAGTCGTCCTGGAGGTCGTTCGCTTCCGCCACGACCCGCCCCAGCCAGGGCTGGGGCATGAGGTGGTCCGAACCGTTCATGCACAACAGGTCACCCATGAGGAACTCGGCCACCTCGTCGACGTTGTCGCTCGTGCGGCGGATGAGGGCCTTGGCGTCGTCGGGGAGGGCGGCACCGTTGCCGTAGCCGACCGGCAGGTATTCCGCCCGGACCGAGGAGCCGTCGGGGGACTCCCAGGTGAATGCGTTCTTGGTCACCTGGGAGGGGACGCCCCGCCAGACCACCGCGTTCTGGAAGCCGGCGAGCCGGAGGATCTGGGGCATCTGCGCAATGTGGCCGAACATGTCGGGCAGGTAACCCAGTTCCATGACGCCCCCGAAGGCGGCGCCGCGGCCCAGGCCCATCTGGAGGTTGCGCACGATGGTCTCACCGGAGGCGAGGAACTCGTCCATCAGGATGTACCAGGGACCCATGCTGAGGCGACCGGCCGCCGCCAGTGCCCGCAGCCGCTCCTCGGCTTCGGGACGAACCTCGAGGTAGTCGTCGACGACGGCCATCTGCCCGTCCAGCATGAAGTGGGGGTAGCTGGCGTCACGCTCGAGGAGGGGCAGGAGGGTGTCGATCAACTCCACCAGGGCGAGGCGGAAGTCCTGGTAGGACTTGTACCATTCGCGGTCCCAGTGCGTGTGCGGAACGATGGCAATCCGGCGGGCGGTCATGACCGCCAGACTATGACCTGCGGTCGCCGGTGGTGAGAGCGCTGGTCCCGGCCGGGCGGTGGCCCGGGGGCCAGGCCCCGGTGGACGGCCGCACCCTGCCGGAGGTGTGGGCCCGGCAGTGGGCGTCCCGCCCGGAGGCCCCCGTTCTGATCGACGGTTGGGACACCGCCTCGGTGGTCGACGCGGCGACCCTCGACGGCCGGACGGCCGCATTGGCGGCGGCGCTGGGCGAAGCAGGGGTCTCGCCCGGCGACCGGGTGCTGTGGTGTGCCCGGGCGACGCTCCCCGCCACGGAGGCCCTTCTCGCCGTGCTGCGCAGCGGTGCCGTTCTCGTCCCGCTCAGTCCGTCGGCGACCGCCGCCGAGCTCGAGCACGTGATCGGGGATGCCAATCCGGTCCTGGGGCTCTTCGATCAGCCGCGGCCGGACCTGCGCCCGGGCGGTCTCGCGGCCATGCGCATCGACGACCTGGTCCGTGCGGCCGGGCAAGCCGGGCCATACGTCGTCAGGGCGCGCCAGCCCGGTGACGACGCATTGATCGTCTACACGTCGGGGACCACCGGCAAGCCGAAAGGTGCGGCGCACACGCATGGCTCCCTGCTGGCCGGGGTCTCCTCGCTCCTCAGCGCTTGGGGGTGGACGGCGGGGGACCGCCTCCTTCTCTGCCTGCCCCTCTTCCACGTGCACGGCCTCTGCGCCGGCTTGTTCGGGACCTTGACCGCGGGCGCGGTCGCCAGCGTGTTCGACCGCTTCGACGAGGGGGCGATCCTGCAGGCCGCGACGACGAGCACCATGTTCTTCGGCGTCCCGACGATGTACCACCGGCTGGCGGCGACAGGCGGCGGCTGCGCAGCTGCGCTCCCTGCGTCTGTGCGTGTCCGGGTCGGCTCCGCTGGCAGCCGACCTGTGGCACCGGTTCGCCGCCGACGGCGTGGTCGTGCTGGAGCGCTATGGCATGACGGAGACGTTGTTGACGCTGTCCAACCCGCTCGTGGGCGAGCGACGGCCGGGCTCGGTTGGGCTGCCGCTCCCAGGCGTGCAGGCCGCGCTCGATGGCGTGGACGAACAGGGGATCGGCGAACTGTTCGTGCGCGGTCCGTCGTTGTGCCGGGGCTACTGGGGTCGTCCCGCCTTCGCCGGCGACGACTGGTTCGCCACGGGAGATCTGGTGTCGCTGGCCGACGACGGGTATGTGTCGATCCGCGGCCGGCGTACGGAGCTGATCATCACGGGCGGCCACAACGTCTACCCCGCCGAGGTGGAGGCGGTGTTGGCCCGCCATCCGGGCGTGGTCGAGATCGCCGTGGTGGGGTTGCCGTCGGCGGAGTGGGGGGAGACGGTGGTGGCCTACGTCGTCGGGGACCCCGACCTCGCCTCGCTCCGGGAGCTGGCGGCCGCCGAGCTCGCCCCGTTCAAGTGTCCTCGCGAGTTCCGCCTGATCGACGCGTTGCCGCGCAATGCGCTGGGCAAGGTGATCAGGAGCGACCTGGGCTGACCCCGGCGGGCCGGGGAGTCGCGCCTGCGCCTGCGGTAGCGTGCAGCCATGGCAACCTTCCTCATGCTCTCCACGGTGGGGCCGGACGGTGCGGCGACCCTGACCGAGAACCCGGACCGTCTCAAGGCCGTCAATGCCGAAGTGGAGGCCATGGGCGTGCGCGTCGTGGCGCAATGGGCGCTGCTGGGCCAGTACGACTTCTGCACCGTGCTCGACGCCCCCGACGAGACCACCATGGCCCGGGTGTCCCTGGTCCTGGGCTCGCGAGGGACCCTCAAGACGCTGACGCTGTCGGCCATTCCGATCGACGACTACATCGAGAGCGTGCTGCGGGCCCAGAAGGGCTAAGGCCTCAGTGCCACCAGAAGCCTTGACGCGACCGCTCCCGCCGCACGTCGTCCCGTGAGAACAGCTCGCCCAGGACGCTCCCGTCGGACATGCGACGGATTCGGTAGCCCTCGTCGGTGACCTCGGCGATCTCGAAGCCGCGTACCCACGTGCCCTGGAAGCGGTTGCGCACGTCCACCTTCGTCCCCGGTGCCAACGGCGACCGCGTCTGTGCGTCCGCTGCTCCCTCCCCGCCCGTGCTCACGCCCCCATCGTACGAGGCGCCCGCGGGTCCGGGCCGATGACGGTCTGTTCCCCCGATCTCAAGGAGGAGCGCCGCCTGCGCTCACAGGGCTACGAGTCCGTCGCCGGTCTGGACGAGGTCGGTCGGGGCGCGTGGGCCGGCCCGCTGACCGTCGGTGTCGCCGTGGTGCGCCCGCGTGTGCAGCTGCGCTCCATGCCGGTGTGGCTGCGGGACTCCAAAATGCTGAGCGAGGCGCGCCGCGAGGAGATCTTCGAGGCCGTCGGCACGTGGTGCCAGGCCTGGTCGGTCGGGCATGCCACGCCGGCGGAGTGTGACGAGTGGGGGATGACCGAGGCGCTCCGCGTGGCGGCCCGCCGCGCGCTGGCGGGTCTCGGCGAGCCGCCCCAGGCGCTCTTGGTCGACGGCCCGGTCGATCTCCTGCGCCACCCCGAGGATCCCTTCGAGGGCGCGGTGCGGCCCATCGTCGACGGCGACGCCAAATGTGCGTCGGTGGCAGCCGCCTCGGTGCTGGCCAAGGTCGTGCGGGACCGCCTGATGCGCCAGGAGGCCGACCACTTCCCGGCCTATGCCTTCGAACGGAACAAGGGCTACCCCTCCCCGCTCCACCAGGCGGCCCTCCGGGGCTACGGGCCGACCGCGATCCACCGTCGGAGCTGGGCTTTCGTCCGTGAACTGCCCTGGTGCGGCCAGGGGCACTACGTCCGGTCAGAGGACCGCGGCGACCTCGGCGAAGTGACAGGCGACGGGGTGTCCCTGACCCCGGTCGACCAGGGCCGGCTCTTCGGTGGCGCAGATCTCCTGCGCCTTCCAGCAGCGGGTGCGGAAGCGGCAGCCGGAGGGCGGTGACTGCGGGCTCGGGACGTCGCCTTCGAGCACAATGTGCTTGCGGGACCGTTCGGCCCTCGGGTCGGGGATCGGCACGGCTGACAGCAGTGCCTGGGTGTAGGGATGGGCCGGTCGCTCGTAGAGGTTCGTGCGATCGCCGATCTCGACGATCTTCCCGAGGTACATGACCGCCACACGGTCCGAAATGTGCTTGACGACCGAGAGGTCGTGGGCGATGAAGAGGAACGCGACCCCGAGCTCGCTCTGCAGATCGTCGAGCAGGTTGACGACGCCGGCCTGAATGGAGACGTCGAGAGCGGACACGGGCTCGTCGAGGACGAGCAGCTTGGGCTGCATGACCAGGGCCCGTGCGATACCGACACGCTGGCGCTGCCCGCCGGAGAACTCGTTGGGATAGCGGTTGGCGTGGTACGGCTCGAGCCCGACCAACTTGAGCATCTCGGCCACGCGCTCCTGCACGCCCGACCGGTCGTGCGTGCCGTGGATCTGCAGGGGCTCGGCGATGGCCTGTCCGATCGGGAGCCGCGGGTCGAGCGAGGCGAAGGGATCCTGAAAGACGACCTGAATGTCCCGGCGGATCCTGCGGAGGTCCGCGTCGTGCCCAGCTCGGTGAGCTCCACCCCGTCGAACTTGACCGAGCCCGAGGTCGGGCCGGGTCAGTTGCAGCACGGAGCGTCCCGTCGTCGACTTCCCGCAGCCGGACTCCCCGACGAGCCCGAGGGTCTCACCCGGGGCGATGGAGAAGGAGACGCCCGAGACGGCGTGGACGGCGCCGACCTTGCGCCGGACGAACGTGCCGCCGCGTATGGGGAACTCCTTGACCAGGTCCTTCACTTCCAGCAGGGGAGCGGCCGCGCTCGGGCGACCGCGTGTCGGGTGCTCCCGTACTGGTCCAGTCGGTCCCGTGCCGACGTCGGTGCCGGTCATGCGATCACGTTGTCCACGACGCCGTCGGAGAAGACCTGCCCGTGGTCACCGCGACCAACGGCCTCGGCATAGTGACAGGCGGCCCGGTGCTCGCCGGTGTCGGAGGTGACCGAAGGGACCACCGTGAGGTCGGGCTCGGTCTCACGGCACAGGTCGGTGGCCAGCGGGCAGCGGGGAGCGAAGGGGCAACCCGAGCGGTCGCCGAGCATGGAGGGGGGCGAGCCGGGGATCTGGCGGAGGCGCGTCGGACCCGTCGCCGTCGAGCCGCGGCAACGAGCCGAGCAGCCCCAGCGTGTACGGCATAGAGGGCCGATAGAAGACGTCCTCGGCGGTGCCGATCTCGACGACCCGGCCGGCGTACATGACCAGGACGCGGTCGGCCAGCCCGGCAATGACACCGAGGTCGTGGGTGATGAGGAGCAGTGCGGCTCCGGTCTCGGCCATCGCCGTTTGAGCGAGTTCAGGACCTGGGCCTGCACGGTGACGTCGAGAGCGGTGGTGGGCTCGTCGGCCAGAATGACCGCCGGGTCGTTGGCCATGCCGATGGCGATGACGGCCCGCTGGCGCATGCCGCCGGAGAACTCGTGCGGGTAGTTGTCGATCCGCTCCGCCGGGTTGGGGATGCCGACCTTGGCCAGCAGCTCAATGGCACGGGTCACGCGCCGCGTCCTTCGACATGTCCTGATGGGCCAGGATCGCCTCGCTGATCTGCCATCCGATGGTGTAGACCGGGTTCAGGGCGGTCATCGGGTCCTGGAAGATCATGGCGATGCCCGTGCCCCGCACGTTCGTCAGCTGCTTCTCCTTCAGCGCGAGCAGCTCGGTGTCCTCGAAGCGGATGGAGCCCCGCACCTGTGCGCCCTTCGGGCAGCAGCCCCATGGTGGCCAGGGCCGTCACCGACTTGCCCGAGCCCGATTCGCCCACGATGCCCAGGACCTCGCCGGCTGCGAGAACGAGGTCGATGCCGCGTACGGCGTGGACGACACCGTCCTTGGTCGGGAAATCGACCTCGAGGCGCTCGATCCGCAGGGCCGGCTCAGGCATCAGGCCCTCACTCGGCTCTTCTTGGGGTCGAACGCCTCGCGCAAGACCGTCGCCGATGAGGAAGATCGAGAGGATGAGGATGATGAGGAAGGCGACCGGGAAGACGAAGAGCCACCACTCGGTGGTGGCGGAGTCCTGTCCCTGGAAGACCAGCAGACCCAGCGACACGTTGGGTGGTTGGACGCCGAGCCCGAGGTAGGACAGCGTCGATTCGAGAATGATGCTCAGCGCCACGGTCAGGGTGGCGTTGACGATGATGGGCCCGATCGCGTTCGGGAGCATGTGCCGGACGATGATGCGCCGGTTCGTCGCGCCGAGCGCCCGCGAGGCCTCCACGAAGTCCCGCTCCCGCAGGGACAAGAAGTCTGCCCGCACGAGGCGGGCCACGTAGGTCCACGAGAGCAGCCCGATGATCACGGCCAGCCCGAGCCAATTGCTCGACTGCTTCGCCAGCTTCGACGAGAGGAGGATGAGGATGGCGAGGATCGGGACCACCAGCACGAGGTCGACGAACCGCATGAGCATGGAGTCGACCCAGCCCCGGTAGAAGCCGGCTATGGCGCCGATGGTCACGCCGATCAGCACCGCGATGGCGGCCACCGTCAGGGCGATCTCAATGTCCTTCAGCACTCCGGCCATGACCAGAGCGAACATGTCGTTGCCGATGGAGTTGGTCCCGAAGGGATTCGTCCACGAGGGCGGGTCGTTCAGGTTGTCGGTGATGTCGGTGTAGCTGAACTGCCAGAAGTGGCCGACCAGGATTGCGCCGACGGCGAGGAGCAGGAGGACGGCGAGACCGACCATGGCGAGGCGCTGATGCACGAAGCGCCCGAGGACGATGCGGAACTGACCCTTCGCCTCCCCGCTCAGGCCGTAGGTGTCGGCGCCCGAGAGGCCGAGGCCGGCGCCGGGCGAGGCCAGGGTGTGCATGCCCGCCTCGGAGGTGGCCACGCTCTCGGGCGTCTGGATGACGAAGTCCTCGCGGGTCTCCTCAGGCATAGCGGATCCTCGGGTCGAGCACCCCGTAGAGGATGTCGGCGACCAGGTTGAAGAGGATGACGAAGGTCGCGGTGAGCAGCAGGTAGGCCAGCATGATGTTGACGTCGAGCGTGGAGACGCCGGTGATGTACCACGTCCCGAGCCCCTGCCAGCCGAAGATGAACTCGGTGATGATGGCGCCACCGAGGACGGCGGCGAAGTCCAGGGCGACGACCGTGGTGAGGGGGATCAGCGCGTTGCGCAGGACGTGACGGACGAGAACCCGCCGCCGGCTCAACCCCTTGGCCCGGGCCAGCCGCACGTGGTCGGCATCGAGGGTCTCGATCATGGAGGAGCGCTGGTAGATGGCCCACGACGTGTAGGTCACCAGAATGAGCGTGAGCGCCGGCAGAATGGTGTGACCGGCGTAGTCGGGGAGCCGGCTGAAGAAGGACCCGCTCAGCGTCGGGCTCTGTTCGCCGTCGGTGTAGAAGATGGTGGACCCGACGTGTTGGTTGATCGGGATGGCCACGAACTCCTTGAGCGCCGAGTCCGAGGACGAAGACCGGCGTGGCCAGGAGCACGAAGTTCGTCACGGTGATCGCGTGATCGGTCAGCTTGTTCTGCTTCACCGCGGACCACACGCCGAGGCCGATCGCAATCACGATGGCCAGAATGGTGGCGACGATCACCATCCGCAGTGTCACGAAGAGATGTGACCAGAGCTGCGGTGCGACGGCCTGGCCCCGGGTGGTGTTGCCGAGGTTGCCGTGGATGGCGTTGGAGAACCAGATCCAGTAGCGCTGCCACAGCGGATCGTTCAGGTGGAGGAGGTTCTCCCGGGCGACGATGGTCGAATGCGGGGTATGGGGGTTGGCCCGCAGCAGCGAGAGGGGATCGCCGGCGGTGCTGACGAGGAGGAAGACCAGGATCGACGCGAAGAAGAGGATGACGATGCTGATCAACAAACGCCTAATGACGTAGGCGAACATGGGCGGATTCTATGTGTGGGATCGCAAACGGTGAGGGAGGGGCCGCCCGATGGCCGGCCCCTCCCTCTCGTTCAGCGATCTCGCTACGAGCCGATGGTCCAGTCTTCG
Source organism: uncultured Acidimicrobiaceae bacterium (assembly GCA_963755445.1). GTDB lineage: Bacteria > Actinomycetota > Acidimicrobiia > Acidimicrobiales > RAAP-2 > Bog-473. Next base: position 67,800 of record CAVWJQ010000009.1, read on the forward strand.
GCGTTCCAGGTGACGCCCACACTCGAGGTGTTGGGCAGGACGCCCTTCAGGTTGTTCGTCCAGGCCCAGAACTGGGGCTTCTGGTAGAGCGGCAGGGTCACCATGTTGTGCCAGAGGATCGAGTCGGCCTCGTTGTAGTCGTTGATCTCCTTGCTCTGGCTCGGGGCGGACGAACCGGAGGCCATCAACTTGTCCACGTCCGCGTTGGCGGCGTGGTTCCAGTTTTCGCTGCAGCTGCTGCCGTTGGTGTACGAGCAGTAGATGGGCTGGTTACCCGAGACGAACGGGGTCGTGACCCAGGCGAACTCGGCGATCTGGAACGTGCCGTTCGGGAGGTTGGTCCCGAAGAACGTGTTGGCGTCGTAGTTCTGGATGTTGATCTTGATCCCGATCGCCTTCATCTGCGCCTGGAACAGCTGCTCCGTCTGCGAGCGGATGGTGTTGCCCGAAGTCGACTGAATGGTGAAGGTCAGGTCCTTGCCCTTCTGCGGGCCGTAGTCGGGCTGGAAGTAGCCGTCCGAGGCCTTCTTGAAGCCGGCCTCCTTCATCAGGTTGATCGACTGCGACGTACTGAAGGCGTAGTTGGTGCCCTTGTAGCCCTTCTGGGTCGAGACGAGCATGCGGCTGCCGAGCGGCTGAAGGCCCTTCTGGATCTGACCGACGGTCCGCAGAATGAGGCTCTGGCGGTTGACGCCGTGGGCGATCGCCTCACGCACCTGGACCTTGGCCAGGTAGGGGTCGGCCTGGTTGAAGTCGAAGTGCTCGAACTCGAGCCCCGGCAGCGTCGACGTCTTCGCGCTCGGCACCTGCTCCGCCGTCTGCACGATCGAGAGGTTGACCGTGGACGGGTTGAAGATGTTGATCTCCTTGTTCTGGAGCGCCGGCACCAGCTGGTTGTCGTCCGAGAAGAACTGGAAGACGATCTTGTTCAGCTTGCCGGGCGTGCCCCAGTAGGAGGGGTTCCGGGTCAGGACCAGGGACTGGTTCGAGTTGTAGCTCGTGATCGTGTACCAGCTGCCCGAGATGGCCTGGGCCGGGCCGGTGAAGCCGGTGTTCCAGCCGACCGTGCGTGCGATGTGGGCCGGCACGATGTTCGTGTAGATCGAGCGCCAGTCGGCGAAGGACGGCTTGAAGGTCACGGTCACGGTGCGGCCGTTCGGGCAGAGGCCCGCATTGCGGTCTGGCCGTGCTGCCCGGGGTCGCAGGCCGCTCCACCGGAAGGAGCCGAACCGACCACGGAAGCGATCTGGTTGTAGCCGGAGGTCGTCGCGTCGTCGTAGGGCTGACCACCGATGTCGGTGTAGGACGAGTTCCCGCTCTGGGCCTGCCAGTTGTAGATGAAGTCGTCAGCGGTGATCGGCGTGCCGTCGGACCATACGGCCTTGGGGTTGATCTTGTACACGACGGTCTGCGGCTCCGAGCCCGTGCTCGTGACGCTGGCGCTCTCCAGGAGTTGGTCGTTCAGCACCGGCTGGAGCTTGTTGTTCACGATGAAGGCCTGGGGCCACACCATGTTCATGATCTCCTGCAGCACGAACTCCGAAGCGGCGGAGGTGTTGATGTTGAACCCGGCGAGGTTCTCGTCGAGTGCCATGGTGGCCGTGCCGCCCGATGACGACGCCTTCGTTGCCGCGCCGCTCGCCGTCGGTGCCACCGCGATGATCGACACGGAAAGTGCCGCCGTCGCCATGACGGCGAATGCCGACCGCTTCAAGTACCCCTTGAGTCGCATTGTGCTCCCTTGCTCGTCAGTCGCCCCGGTGACGGCCGACTCCTGCTTCCTCCGCACTGCCTGGTGCCGCAATGCCCACTGTCAATGTCGGAAGATCGCCGTAAATGTAACGCAATTGCCACATTCATTTTCGTCAACCGCCAAAGAAATCCTGCAGAAACGTGGCAAGTGGGGTCGTGATCCGGTGCGCATCGCCCGTTCACACAATATTCCTGCGCGTACCGGGAAATCTGACGCGTCAGACAGAACCTGTGTGCAAGCTGAGGGCCTCCTGCGTGATCTGTGACGCGGACCACTAAATTGACGTGCGAGGCGATGGTCTATGTCCTAGCCGTGCTCGCGGCCCTCTCGAATGCGCTGACCAGCGTGTTCCAACGCATGGGTGTCGAAGACGCCCCTGCGGAGTCGACCATGCGCCTGAGTCTGATGGCGCACGCCATCCGCCGGGGCGTGTGGCTCTTGGGTTTCGGTTTCATGATCTGCGCATTCCTGTTGCAGGCCTTCGCCCTGCACATCGGAAGGCTCTCCGTGGTCCAGCCCATCTTGACCATGGAGCTCCTGTTCCTCGTCTTCATCCTCGGCACCTACTTCCGCTTCTCCATCTCCATCCGGGAATGGGTGGGCGCCGGCGCCATCGCCTTCGGCTTGTCGGGCTTCCTCTTCTTCGCCGATCCGGGCGGCGGGGACGAGACGCCCACCAACCTGGGCTGGATCGTGGTGGGGGGTGCCACGCTGGCGCTCATCGTCCTGACCGTGGTCGCCACCCGCTGGGGCCCGCGCTGGTGGAAAGCGGCCATGTTCGGGACTGCGGCGGCGATCTCCTACGCCTTCACCGCCGCGCTCATCAAGGTCGTGAGCGACTACGCCGCCAACGACTGGGTCACCCTGTTCAAGCACTGGCAGACATACGGCGTCATCGTGTTCGGGCTCCTCGGCCTCTTCCTCACCCAGAACGCCTTCCACGCCGGGCCTCTGGCCGCCTCGCAGTCCACGCTGGTGCTCGTCGACCCGCTCGCCAGCATCAGCATCGGGATCGCCCTCTTCGGTGACTCCCTCCGCACCTCGGGGCCGTACGGTCCGCTCGAGGCCCTGTCACTCCTCGTGATGTTCCTCGGTGCGGTGTTCTTGTCCCATTCGCCGTTGATCACCGGCATCAGGAGCGAGGGCAAGGGCGTCGAGTACGACGAGATGCTGTCGCGGCGCCTGAAGCACCCGCACCACGCGGCGCAGGACCCCGTCGGCGAAAGCGGGCTGCCCCCCTTCTCGTCCGCCTGATCAGGCCGCGGGGTCGTCCCGCCCGATCGAGCACGAGGCGGCGTCATGGCGGCGAAGGCATCGGGATGCGACAGGTGGGCGCCGTGCTGCGCGTTGGCGATCTCGAAGAGGACCGCGCCGGGGACGTTGTCGCCCAGCCATTCCACCGTCTGTCGGTGATGGGGGGCTGACATCGGTCCGCCCCGGCCGAAGACCGCCGGCACGTCGAGCGCCATGACGTCGAAGGGCGCGCCCTCGACCCGGAAGCCGCGTAGGTCGGCGACCAAGGCCGGCCCGTCGGCCCGGCGCGAGGCCCGGCCGTCCTCGTGCAGGTTGGCCCAGGTCGCCTCGCCCACCATGCGGCAGAAGAACCGCTCCGCCTCCAGGCCGGGGTCGTCGGAGGGCGGGGGCCATGGACGCCCGGCGCTTCGGCGGAAGCCCAGCCACGGCATGGGCGGCTCGAAGGCCCCGATGGAGTCGAAGGCCTCAGGGGACGCCAGCGCGGCGCCCAGCACGACATCGCCCCCGAAGCTGTGCCCGACGGCCACGACCGGGCCACCGCCGGACTCGGCACGCGCCGCCCCGGCGACAGCGAGCAGGTCGTCGATGTGCCCCCCGAGCTCCACGACGCCGCCGCCCCGGGAGCCCTGGTAGCCCCGCCGGTCGTAGGCGACGGTGGCGAACTCGGGAAGGCGCCGCATGGCCCGGCGGAAGCTCTCGCCCCGGTCGAGCGATCCGTGGACGAAGACGACGGTGCCTGCACCGGGTGTGGAGGCCGGCCGCATGGTGAAGTGGAGTGCGGCCGGATAGCTCATGGGCAGGGCAGACAGTACCTGGACGCCCATGAGACCCGATCGCCGCCGGTAGGGTTGACCCATGACCCAGTTCGGCAGCCAGGGGGGCTCGTTCGGCCCCAATGCCTGGCTCGTCGACGACATGTACGACCGCTTCCTGGCCGATCCGGACTCGGTCAGCGAGAGCTGGCGGGAGTTCTTCGCCGACTACCGACCTGCTCCCGTCCCGGCGCCCCAGCCCCCGACGCAGGGCCCGGGCCCGGCCGCCACGGCGGCCGGGGCGGCACCGGCACCGGCCGTCTCCCGGGAATCGACGCCCAGCACCCCCCGTCCGACCGACGCCGCTCCGGCTGTGGCGCCGGGGGCGACCGAAAGAGACAAGGAAGAGGCCACCCTCCTGCGGGGCGCCGCCTCACGCATCGTCGCCAACATGGAAGCCAGCCTGGCCGTGCCCACCGCCACCAGTGTGCGGACGGTGCCGGCCCGGCTCCTCGAGGTCAACCGCCTCATCCTGAACAATCAGCTCGCCCGCACCACCGGGGCCAAGGTCAGCTTCACGCACATCATCGGCTACGCCGTCGTGCGCGCCCTGCAGGACGTGCCCGCACTCAACTCCGCCTTCGTGCCCGATGCCGACGGGAAGGGCAAGCCGGGCGTCATCCACCACAAGCATGTGGGATTGGGCCTGGCGGTCGATCAGGAGAAGAGCGACGGGAGCCGCACGCTGCTCGTGCCGTGCATCAAGGATGCCGACGCGCTCGACTTCCGTTCCTTTGTGCTGGCCTACGAGGACCTCGTCCGCAAAATCCACACGAACAAGATCGCCCCTGACGACTTCGCCGGCACGACCGTGTCCCTCACCAATCCCGGGACGCTCGGCACCGTGCAGTCGGTGCCGCGCCTGATGCCGGGGCAGGGCGCCATCATCGGCGTGGGTGCACTCGGCTACCCGGCCGGCTTCGAGGCGGCCGACCCGCGCGTCCTGGCCCAGTTGGGCCTCGGCAAGGTCGTGACGCTCACGTCCACCTACGACCATCGCATCATTCAGGGGGCGGAGTCGGGCCTCTTCCTCGGCCGGGTGGCCGCCCTGATCACCGGTGCCGACGGGTTCTACGACGACCTGTTCGAGTCGATGGGCGTGCCGTACGAGCCCGTCCGTTGGCAGGTCGACAGCAACGCCGGAGCCGGGAGCGAGGAGGGTGAGCACCAGCGCCTGGTCAAGCAGGTCCATGTGCAGACCCTCATCAACATGTACCGCGTGCGCGGCCACCTCATCGCCCACCTCGACCCGCTGGACGCAGAGCCCCCGCACATCCACCCCGAGCTCGACCCCCTGACCTACGGGCTCACCATCTGGGACCTGCCCCGTCAGTTCGTCGCCGACGGCCTGGCCGGGCGCGACGTCGCCACGCTCGACGAGATCCTCCACGTGCTGCGTGACGCGTACTGCCGCACGCTCGCCATCGAGTACATGCACATTCAGGACCCCGAGCAGAAGCGCTGGATCCAGCAGCACGTCGAGGGTCATCCGGCCACCCTCAACGTGGAGGAACAGCGGCACATCCTCGGTCGCCTCAACGCGGCGGAGGTGTTCGAGCGCTTCCTCCACACCCGCTACGTCGGGCAGAAGCGGTTCGGTCTCGAGGGCGCCGAGTCGACCATCGTCCTCCTCGACGCATTGCTGGACGCCGCGGCCGGCTCGGGCGTGGCCGAGGTCGTGATGGGCATGGCGCACCGCGGCCGCCTCAACGTCCTGGCCAACATCGTGGGCAAGTCGTACCGCGAGATCTTCGAGGAGTTCGAGGGCAATCTCGATCCCGAGTCGGTCCAGGGTTCCGGCGACGTGAAGTACCACAAGGGCGCCCGCGGGGTCTTCCACGGCAGCGCCGGCGAGGAGCTCCCGATCACGTTGGCCTCCAATCCCTCGCATCTCGAGGCGGTGGACCCGGTGGTCGAGGGTATGACGCGGGCGAAGCAGGACCGGATCTCACCACCCACCGACGGCACGCCGGCCGCGGCCGCCGATGGCCTCGACGGGTTCCCCTGCATGTCCGTGCTCGTCCACGGCGACGCGGCGTTCGCCGGACAGGGCGTCGTGGCCGAGACGCTCAATCTGTCCGGGCTCTCGGGCTACCGGACCGGCGGCACCGTGCACGTCGTGATCAACAACCAGCTCGGCTTCACCACGGCCCCGGCGTCGGCCCGCACCTCGGTGTACCCGACGGACGTGGCCAAAATGGTGCAGGCCCCGATCTTCCACGTCAACGGTGACGACCCCGAAGCGTGCGTGCGGGCGGCGCGGCTGGCCTTCACCTTCCGACAGACCTTCCACAAGGACGTGGTCATCGACCTGGTTTGCTACCGCAAGCACGGGCACAACGAAGGGGACGACCCCAGCTACACCCAGCCGCTCATGTACCAGCGCATCGAGGCGAAGCGCTCCGTGCGCAAGCTCTACACCGAGGCCCTGGTGCGCCGGGGCGACATCACGCTCGACGAGGCGGAGGCCGCCCTCGACGACTTCAACGCCAGCCTGCAGGTCGTCCTCGACGAGGTGCGCGGTGAGCCCTCCCTGGCACCGACCGAGCTGCCGCCGCCGGAGCCGCTTCCCACCGACAGTCCCTCGGGCCAGACGGGTGTCGCTCCGGATGTCCTGCGGGCCCTGTCCTCGGTGGTGCGGTCCGTGCCCGACGGCTTCATGATCCACCCGAAGCTCGAGCGCCAGTTCGTGCAGCGGGACCAACTGGTGGCCGGCGGCGAGGTCGACTGGGCCCTGGCGGAGGCGCTGGCCATCGGCTCGCTCATGTACGAGGGCGTCAATGTCCGCCTGACCGGCCAGGACACACGCCGCGGCACCTTCAGCCACCGGCACGCCGTCCTGGTCGACTACTCCAACGGCGAGGAGTACGTCCCCCTGGCCCACATCCGCGAGGGGCTGCACCGCATCGGCGCGGACACGCTGGAGCCGTCCGGGCCGATGGGGAACTTCACCGTGCGCGACTCCCTGCTGTCGGAATACGCCGCCGTGGGCTTCGAATACGGCTACTCCGTGGAGGCACCGGAGGCATTGGTGGCCTGGGAGGCCCAGTTCGGCGACTTCGCCAACGGCGCCCAGATCATCATCGACAACTTCATGGTGGCGGCCGAGAACAAGTGGGGCCAGTTCGCCGGGCCTGACGCTCCTGCTGCCCCACGGCTACGAGGGGCAGGGCCCCGAGCACTCCTCGGCGCGGTTCGAGCGTTTCCTCTCCCTCTCGGCGCGCGGCAACCTGCGCGTCACGATCCCGTCGACCTCGGCGCAGTACTTCCACCTTCTGCGCTCGCAGGCGAAGGCGACGCCGAAGCGGCCGCTCGTGGTGGTGACCCCCAAGTCGATGCTGCGGGCGCACGCCTCTCGGTCCACCTTCGGCGAGCTCGAGTCGGGCTCCTTCCAGCATGTGATCGACGACGGGTCCATCGACGACCCGTCGACCGTCCGGCGCATTGTGCTGTGCAGCGGGAAGGTCGCCCACGAGGCCATGCAGCACAAGGCCGAGCTCGAGCCCGGCGAGGCCTCCGGGGTGGCGGTGGTGCGGGTCGAGCAGCTCTACCCGTGGCCCCTGCCGCTGCTGACGGCGGTCTTCGAGCGCTACGGAGAGGCCTCCGAGGTGGTCTGGCTCCAGGAGGAGCCCGAAAACATGGGAGCCTGGTCCTTCGTGCATGCCCGACTCCACGCCTGTCTGCCTGAACGGCTCCGTCTCCGCCACGTGAGCCGGCCCGAATCAGCCAGCCCCGCTATCGGGAGTGCCGCCCTGCATCAGTTGGAGCAGGCCGACCTGTTGCGACGTGCCATTGGCTGAATCGCACCACGTTGTGGTGGACGGGTCCAACCTGGCCACCGAAGGACGGACGTTCCCCAGCCTCAAGCAACTCGACGAGGCGGTGCGCGCGTACGCCTCCGAGGACCCCGATGCCAGCATCATCGTGGTCGTCGACGCCACGTTCGAGCACCGCGTGGACGACGCCGAGCGCGAAGAGGTCCGTCAGGCCATGCTCAACGGCGAGATCATTTCGCCGCCGGCCGGCGCCATCGGCCGCGGTGATGCCTTCGTGTTGCGCATTGCCGAGCGGACCGGCGCCATCGTTCTCTCCAACGACTCCTTCCAGGAATTCCACGGGGAGCATCCCTGGCTCTTCGACGACGGGCGGCTGATCGGCGGCAAGCCGGTGCCCGGTGTGGGGTGGATCTTCACGCCCCGCCTCCCCATCCGCGGGCCCAAGAGCCGCGCTGCGACCGCGGAGGCCAGGGCGAAGAAGGACCCCGACTCGGCTCCGGCCAAGGCCGCCGAGTTGGCCAAGGCCGCCAAGAAGGCCGCCAAGAAGTCGTCCAAGGCGAGGAAGAGTGCGGCCGCCAAACCGGACCCCGCCGTCGACACGTCGTGGCCGATCACGCCGACGGCGCCGCCCCCGGGCCGCGCCAAGGTCAACCCGGTGTTCTCGAGCGCCATCGACGAGGCTGTCGAGGAGGCGCTGCACCCGCCGGCTCCGGAGAAGTCCCGGAGCGCGGCCAAGAAGCACGCGGCAGCGAAGAAGCCGGCACCGGAGCGGCGGGCCAAGGCCAAGAAGGACGCGCCACCCAAGGGAGCCGCCGCCGGCGAGCCCGGAGGCAACGGCGGCCGCCGCGGCGGGCGACAGCAGAAGAACAACGGTCGACGCCGCCGCCCGCCGTGAACGAGCCGCTGACCTTCATCAATTTCGTGGCCGCCTTCCCCGTGGGCAGCACCATCGAGGGTGAGGTCGTCTCGTTCACGTCCCACGGGGCGATGGTCGACGTCCCGCTGCCGGGAGGCGGGGCCATGCACTGCTACATCCCGCTGACCGCGATGGGGACGCCGCCGCCGACCAAGGCGCGTCAGGTGCTGAAGAAGGGGGAGGTGCGTCCCTTCGTCCTGGCCGGATTGGACCCGCCACGCCGGGTGGCCGAGTTGGCGATCGGCCCGGGCACGCCGGAGGCCGAGGGGCCGGCCACGACCGAGAGCGCAGCAGTTCCGAGGGCCAAGCGTGTCTCCACGACGAAGGCCGCGTCGTCGAGCAAGAAGGCCGCCGCCAAGAAGGCGGCTGCCCCGGCCAAGAAGGCCGCCAAGAAGGCGGTGGCTACGACCAAGAAGGCGCCGAAGAAGGCCGCCGCCAAGAAGGCCGCCAAAGCCAAGAAGGTGCCGGCAAGAAGCCGGCAAGAAGGTGCCGGCCAAGAAGCGCCGGCCAAGAAGGCGCCCGCCAAGAAGACCCGCAAGGCGCGGGCCGACTGAGACTCGGAGCACATCATGTCGGAACTGCCCCAGCCGGCCGACGTCCTGCCGCATCGGCCTCCCTTCCTCTTCGTGACCGAGCTGACCGCGGTCGAGCCGGGCGTCTCCGCCCGGGGGCGATGGGAGCTGACCGGTGACGAAGCCTTCTTCGGGGGTCATTTCCCGGGCCGGCCGACGCTTCCGGGCGTGCTGATGGTCGAGTCGATCGCCCAGCTGGGGGGCATCGCAGTGCTGCTCGACGAGCGCTATGCCGGGAAGCTGCCGCTCTTCGGCGGGATCGAGCGGGCCCGCTTCCGCCGTCAGGTCGCCCCGGGCGAGACGCTCGATCTCGAGGTGACCATGGACCGGCTTTCGGCCCGGGCGGGGAAGGGCCACGGGCGGGCGTCGGTGGGTGGGCAGACGGCCTGCGAAGCTGATCTGCTCTTCGTCATCGTCGACGGAGGAGCGAACTGATGCGGCTGGCGACCTGGAATGTGAACTCGTTGACGGCCCGCCTGCCGCGGGTCACCGAGTGGATCGAGCAGCAGCAACCCGACGTGCTCTGCATGCAGGAGACGAAGCAGGCGGACGACAAGTTCCCCGAGGAGGCCTTCGCCGAGCTGGGCTACGAATCGGCCCACTACGGGGACGGGCGCTGGAACGGCGTCGCCATCGTCAGCCGGGTCGGGCTCGAGGGCGTGACGAGGGGATTCGGCACCTCGGACGACGACGCCGGCCGCAGAATCGTGTCGGCCGAGTGCGGGGGCACCCGCGTCTTCTCGGTCTACGTCCCCAACGGGCGTGCCCTCGACAACGAAATGTACGAGGTCAAGCTGGCCTGGCTGGCCAGGCTGCGCGCCACGCTCGACCAGACGTGCCCGCCGGGTTCCTCGGTCGCGGTGTGCGGTGACTTCAACGTGGCGCCCGACGACGGCGACGTGTGGGACCCGGCTGCGTTCGTCGGGGCGACCCACGTCAGCGAACCCGAGCGGGCTGCGCTCCGGGGCGTCGAGGGCTGGGGCCTCGACGACGTCTTCCGGCGGTTCAACGACCCCGGCACGTTCACCTGGTGGGACTACCGGGCGGGCGACTTCCACCAGGGGCGCGGGCTGCGCATCGACCTGATCCTCGTGAGCGACGATCTGGCGCAGCGCGCCACCGGATCATTCAGGGACAGGGACGCCCGCAAGGGGCAGAAGCCCTCCGATCACGCGCCGGTCGTCGTGGACGTCGCCGACTCGTGATGACCCGAAGGTGCATGGCCTTCGCCAAGCAGCGACCGTCGTCGCTCGGCCACGCACCTTCGTGAACTGTCTTCCCTGAACCGTTTGGCCGTCGCCAAGAGCAGCCGCCGCTGCTCGGTCAAACGTCGGGAAGATCAGCCCGGGTCTCGCCTTTCGAACAGTCCGCCCTTACCGCAGGTCCAGCAACAGGTCGCGCAGCGGGATGCCGTCGCAGATGGTCACGATCTTGTCGAAGTCCTCCGGAGTCAGCGACTGCTGCACCTTGGACCAGCTGGTGGCGCCGTCCCGCATGTACGCCATGAAGATCTCCCAGACGGCCAACCGCTTGCGCATCCGCTCGACCTCGAACTCCACCGAGGCGTAATCGATGATGTCAGCCTCGTCCACCAGGTCGTCCTGCTCGGGGGCGGACACCGGCGGGGTGTTCAAGAGATCCCGGCGCAGCCGCTCAATGGCGGCATCCATGGCGCGGGGGTCGGAGGAGGGATGGCTGTCAGTCTCCATCTGCATCTGTTTCCTCCTCGGTAAAGACCGTCCCCGGGTGAACTCATTTCGAGCACGCCCTCTTCGAACAGCATGGTGACAGGCCATTTTCGGGCCCTATAGAGCCGTTGGAACCTATTCGGCAGGTCGGTCACGTTTGTTGTCGCAACATTGCGACCGTTGTCCGGTCGTTGATTGCCGCAGGCACGAAGGCCTCGGATCAGAGCAGCACCTCAATGACCGTCGGCCCGGGTTCGGCGAAGCCGGCGGCCAGCGCCGTCGCCAGGTCTTCGGCGTTCTCGACCCGGCGTGCCGGCACGCCCATGCCTCGGGCCAGATCGCAGAAGTCGAGCTCGGGGTCGGTGAGGTCGAGCAGCCGGCGGGCCATCGGGCCGCCGGCATCGGCACCCACCCGGTGCAGCTCCATGTTCAAGATGGCGTAGCTCCGGTTGGAGAGCACCAGCGTGGTCACGTTCAGGCCCTCGCGCGCCTGCGTCCAGAGCGCCTGGAGCGTGTACATGGCGCTGCCGTCGGCCTGCAGGCAGAGGACCGGCCGGTCCGGCGCCGCCACCGCGGCGCCGACCGCCATCGGGAGCCCGATGCCGATGGCGCCGCCGGTCAGCGTCAGCCAATCGTGACGGGGCGCACCCGCCGTGGCCCCCGGGACGAAGAGGCCCGAGGTGTTGCCTTCGTCGACGACGATGGCTCCCTCGGGGAGCGTGGCGCCCACCGCCGCCGCCAGCGACTCCGTCGTCACGGCACCGGAGGGACGGTCGGGCCGCCCCGCCGGCGCGGGCACGCCGGCGTCGGCCGGCGCGCCGAGTGCCTCGGCCAGCGCGGCCAGCGCGCCGGCGGCGTCTTCACCGGGCCGGACCAGGGTGTGCACCGTGCAGCCCGGCGGCACCAGGTCGCTCGCCTTGTCGGGGTAGGCGAAGAAGGACACGGGCGACTTGGCGTCGACCAGGACGAGGTGACGGACCCCGTCGAGCTGGGCCTGTGCCATCTCGGCCAGATAGGCCAGCCGGTCCACCGCCGGGATGCCGGCGCCGCGCTCGAGGTTGGCGGGGAAGGTCTCGCCGAGGAGCAGCGCCCCCGAGGTCGCCGCCACCCGGCTGGCGGCGTGGAGACCGGCGGACCGGAGCGCCCGCCCGCCGAGGAGGAGCGCCGTCCGCTCACCCCCTCGCAGCACCTTGGCGACGTCGTCGATGGCGTCGGGCGACACCGTGCTCGCCCACCGTTGCGGCCGTGGCGGGCAGGGGCCGGTGGCCGACTCCGACCACGAGGCGTCCGCCGGCAGGACGAGCGTCGCCACGCAGCCCGGGGGGCCGAGCGCGGCGGCCACGGCATCGGCGGCATCGGACGCCACGTCGTCGGCCCGGGCCGTCGAGCGGTACCAGCCCGAGACGGTGCCGGCGATCGACGCGATGTCCGACTGCAGGGGCGCGTCGTAGCGGGCGTGGTAGGTGGCGTGATCGCCCACAATGTTGACGATCGGTGTCCGGGCCCGCCGGGCGTTGTGCAGATTCGCCAGGCCGTTGCCGAGGCCTGGGCCCAGGTGCAGCAGCGTCGCCGCCGGGCGTTCGGCCACCCGTCCGTATCCGTCGGCGGCGCCGGTCACGACGCCTTCGAAGAGGCAGAGCACGCCCCGCATGGCGGGTACGTCGTCGAGCGCGGCCACGAAGTGCATTTCCGAGGTCCCGGGGTTGGCGAAGCAGACGTCGACCCCGGCGCCGACCAACGTCGAGAGGAGGGCGCGGGCGCCGTTCACGGGTGCGCCCCCGCCTGTGCGCCGGTCCGGGCGACACCGAGCAGCCGGTCCGGGCCGAGGATGCCCGCCGGATCGAAGGCACGTTTGATCGAGCGCATGAGCTCCAATGACACGGGGTCCTCCAACTCCAAGAAGTAGGGCAGCTTCGCCGTCCCGATGCCGTGCTCACCCGAAATGGCGCCCCCGACCTGCAGGGCCAGCTCGAAGCTGGCGTGCATGAGGTGGTGTCGCCGCTCGTCGTCGGGCTGGAAGACCGTGATGTGCACGTTCCCGTCGCCGATGTGGCCGCAGCCCGAAATGAAGGCCCCGTTCTCCTGGGCCAGCGTGGCCACCTGGGCCAGGTAGTCGGGGATGCTCGCCCGCGGGAGGACGGCATCGATGAGGTCGTCGCAGCCGGCCGCCTTCCCGACGAAGAACGCCCGCTCCCGGGCCGCGATGAGCTGGGCCCCCGAGGTCGGGGGCAGGACGTACACGTCGAGCGCGCCCAGCTCGTCGAGCAGGGTGCCCAGCCGCTCCACGTCCTCTTCCACCCGGTCGGCCTCCATGCCTTCCAGGACGACGACGAGATAGGCCAGGGTGCGGGCCTTGACCTCTTCGGGCACGCCGAGATCGAGCCCGGCGGCCTGGGTGATGCCGCCCATGACCAGAATGTCGACGTATTCCAGAATGGACGGGTTGATCCCGCTCTGCACAATGTGCGGCACGGCGAGAGCCACCTCCGACAACGTCGCGAACGGAGCCAGGACCGTCGAGGTGGCCGTGAACCGGGGCTGCAGTTTGACCGTGACCTCCGTCGTGACGGCCAGCGTGCCCTCGGAGCCGATCAGCAGCTGCGTCAGGTCGTAGCCGCTCGAGCACTTCACGAACTTGCCGCCGGTGCGCATGACGGTTCCGTCGGCCAGCACCACCTCGAGCCCGAGCACGTGATGGCGGGTGACCCCGTAGCGGACGGCGCGCATGCCGCCGGCGTTGGTCGCCACGTTCCCGCCGAGCGATCCGCTCTGCTCGCCCGGGGACACCGGGTAGATGAGCCCCAGCGGGGCGAGCTCGCCGTTGAGCTGTTCGAGCGTCACGCCCGGCTCGACCACGGCGACCTGGTTCGCGGTGTCGATCTCCACAATGCGCCGCATGCGGTCGAAGGCGAGCAGGATCCCGTCCGCCACCGGCACGGCGGCGCCGGAGAGCCCGGTGCCGCTGCCCCGGGCCACCACCGGGACGCCGTGCGAACTGGCCACCCGCAGCACCTCGGACACCTCGCCGGTCGAGCCCGGCATGACGACCGCCAGCGGAACGACCGGCACCGTCGTGAGCGCCTCGTCGTGGGTGTAGTCGGCGTGCACGGTTGCGCCGGCGAGGACGTTGCTCTCGCCGACAGCCTTGCGCAGCTGCTCTAAGAGTTCCGACTCCGGCATACCCCCACCTCGGCTCGATCGGGCGGCCCGACCTTACCGGGCCTTACGCGTCGTCGGCGCCCTCGGCCAACCGTCGGCGGAGCTCCGCGACGCGCTGCGGAGACCTCGGTCGCCGCGGTCGGCGCCGCCTCCTTCTCGAGCTCGGTGATGGTCCGCTCGATCGCCGCCAGCCAGGGACTCGGCCCGCGGGGGCCCCGGGCCCCCGACCCCGCGTCCTCGTACCAGCTGCACCACAGCTCCTCTTCGGACCGTGTCAGCGCGACATAGAGCAGGCGGCGCTCCTCGTCGACCGCGGCCTCCGTCTGCGCCGACGCGAGAGGCATGAGGCCGGCGCCGAGGCCGAGGACGATCACCGTGGGCCACTGCAAGCCCTTGGCGCGGTGGAACGTCGTCAGCACGACGCGGTCCCGATCGATCGGGGCGTCGGGGCGGCTCCACTCGTCCGCGTCCACCTCGCTGCCACGCTTGTCGCCGTCGCCGCGCAGGTCCGACGCCGGTCCGAGGTCGGCGCCGGCCACCATGTTGGGCACCCGCGCCTTGTCCAGCGCCGCTTGCACCACGGCCAGCTGCGCGTTGGTGCGGGTCAGCACGGCGATGCTGGACCATTGCCGTCCCGGGGTGCGTGACATCTTGGCCCGGTCGGCCACCCACGCCGCCTCGTCCTCCGCGGTGGCGTGTGACACCACCTTCGGCACCGGACCGTCCACTCGGGTCGTGCGGGGCAGCGCGACCTCGCCCGCACCGCCGAAGGACCCGCCCTCCCGCAACACCGCGGTCGCGACGGCAACCACCTGCGGCGTGCACCGGTGGTTCTCGTCCAGCCGGATGACGGCGGTGCCTCGCAGAATGTCGGGCAGGCGGTCGAGCAGTGTCGGGTCCGCGCCGTTGAACCCGTAGACGGACTGGTTGGGGTCGCCGACGACGAAGAGGTCGGGCTCGTCGCTCAGCATGGCGGTCAACAAGCGGAACTGGGCCGGGTTGACGTCCTGCATCTCGTCGACGAAGAGGTGCCGGGTGCGCCATCGGATCGACTCGGCGAACTCGGTGTCGCCCGCCAGCGCGTCGGCGCAGGACACGATCAGGTCGTCGAAGTCGAGCAGTCGCCGCCGACTCCGCTCCTCCTCGTAGCGGGAGAACGCGTCCGCCACCTGACCCGCACTCAGGCCGCTGCGCCGCTTGTGCCGGCGCGCCTCCGCCTCGTAGTGCTCGGGTGAGACGAGGCGCGCCTTGGCCCACCCGATCTCGCCGTCGAGGGCGCGTGTCCGGCGGGCATCGCCGGACGTCACCTCGGCCAGCAGGCGCCGCCGGTCCGGGAGCAGCTGGGGGAGGGGGCGGCCCCGCAGTTCCCGGTGCTCGCGCAGGAGCCCCAGTGCGGTGCGGTGGAAGGTCCCGGCTTTCACGCCCGACACGCCCAGCGACCACAACCGGGTGCGCAGTTCGTCCGCCGCCTTGCGGCTGAAGGTGGTGACGAGGGTGCGGTCGGGCTCCATGGAGCCGTCGCGCACCCGTCGGGCCACCCGGAGCGTCAGGACCCTGGTCTTGCCGGCGCCGGCGCCGGCGACCACGCACAGCAGCGGCTTCTGGGACTCGATGGCCTCGCGCTGGGTCACGGTCAGGCGGTTGGCGCCCGGGAGGGTCTCCCAGGTGTCGCTCTCCAAGCCCTCGAACGTCATCACCACACTCCGCACGGTACAGAAGGGGTGCGCGCAGCACCCGCCGGACCTGCGCCTATCGTGGCCGAACGGGGTGGCCGATGCCCCATCGGGAGGAACGGGCCGTGGCCGGGCATGATCGCGAGTGCGAGGTGGTGGTCGTCGGGGCCGGGTACTCGGGCCTGGCCGCCGCCCGGCACCTGGCCCGGGCCGGGGTCGACACCCTGGTGGTGGATGCCCGTCACCGCGTCGGCGGTCGCTCGTTCACCGAGGTCACCCCGTCGGGGTTCACCGTCGATCGTGGTGGTCAGTGGATCGGCCCGACCCAGGACCACCTGGCCGGTCTGGCGGCCGAATTGGGCGTGGCCACCTTCCCCACCTTCACGGAGGGGCAGGGGGTCGAGCTCCGCGACGGGGAGAGGCACCAGTACGTCGGCCTCATCCCGACCTCGGACGCCGAGGGCGCGGCGGACGGGATCGACTGCATGCTCCAACTCGACCTGGCCTCCTTCGACGTCCCCCTCGACGCGCCATGGACCGCGCCCGATGCCGCGGCCCTCGACGCGCAGACGCTCGCCGGCTACTTCGACACCCATCTGACGTCCGCCTCGGCCCGGGCCATCCTCGAGGTGGCGGTCAAGGCGATCTTCGGCACCAGCTCGGCGGAGCTCTCGCTGCTCTTCACCCTCTTCTATCTCCACGCCGGCGGCGGGCTCACCAACCTGGCCCGCACCACCGGCGGCGCGCAGGAGCGGCGCTTCGTCGGCGGGTCGCAGCAGCTGGCCGAGGGCATGGCGGCGGAGTTGGGGGAGCGCGTCCTGCTCGGCGCCCCCGTCGAGTCGGTCTTCTACGGTCCGGACCACGTGACGGTGGCCGCCGGCCCCGCGCCGTCGGGCGCCGACCCGGCCGAGACCGACACGGACGCAGGGACGGACATGGACACCGCCCGTCGCCCGCTCCTGGTCCACGCCCGCCGCGCCATCTTCGCCATGGCGCCCGCGCTCTGTGGCCGTCTCCGGTACTCGCCACCGCTCCCCGGGAACCGCGATCAGCTCTGCCAGCGCATGCCGATGGGCGCGGTCACCAAGGTCCATGTCATCTACGACGAGCCGTTCTGGCGCGCCGACGGGCTCAACGGCCAGCTCGTCGCGCCCGGGGCCGTTCTGGAGAGCGCGTTCGACAACTCGCCCGAGGACGCCTCCCACGGGGCCATCGTCGGTTTCGTCGCCGGCGACGACTGCCGGCGGATGGAGACGGCCGGGCCCGAAGCCCGGCAGGCCGCCGTGCTCCATGACCTGGCGCGGGCGTTCGGCCCCCGGGCGCGCACACCCGTCGAAGTCGTCGAGCAACACTGGCCGGCCGAGCCCTACACCCGTGGCGGCCCGGTCGCGGTGAGCGCGCCCGGCGCGCTCACCGCGCTCGGGCCCGCGCTGCGCGCGCCGGTGGGCCCACTGCACTGGGCCGGGACGGAGACGGCCACGGAGTGGTGCGGCTACCTCGACGGCGCGCTCGTCGTCGGGTATCCGCGCCGCCGACGAGGTCCTCCATGCGCTGAAGGGGAGCCGGTTGGCCTCGACTGAGGAGCTCCTCGAGGCCTACGCGGAGTGGCGCACGCGCAGCAACGCGAATCCCCGCCTCACCAAGATGGTGCGCGGCTGGGACCGCGTGATCCACTTCACCACCACTGACACCGGGCAGGCCTTCACCATGCGGATCGAGGGCCAGCAGCTGTCCGAGCTGGCCGTCGGCCACGAGGGCCAGCCCGACGTGGTGGTCACCGGGATCAGCGAGGACTTCTGCGACATGTTCTGGGGCGACCTGAACCCGTCCGAGAAGTACATGTCGGGAGAGATCACCCTGCTGGGCTCGCAGCAGGACGTCATGCGGATCGACGCCATCTCCATGGTGGCCTTCCTCGATTCCTGATCCGCCCCCACCGATGACCGACGCCGCCGCGACCCTCTCGTCCCGGGCCACCCTGCGCCGCGCGCTGGGCCTGCGCACGGTCGTCACCACCTCGACCGGACTGGCTTTCGCCGCCCTGGAGTACTTGGCCGCGGCGGGGCTCGTCGTGTACGTGGCCGGCGACTCCGCCTGGATCCCGATCATCGTCGCCGGAGGACTCGCGCTCCTGGCCTACGGCTTCTTCGGCGAGCTCAACGGGATGTTCCCGACGGCGGCCGCCATCCGGCTCTACATGAAGCGGGCCATGGACGACCGGGTGGCGCTGACCATCACCTTCACCTACCTGACGACGATCATCCTCGTGATCGCGTCGGATGCGTTCATCGTGGGGAGTGCGCTGGCGCACGCGTTCGGCGAGCCGGCGTGGGTCGCCTCCATCTGGATCGTGGGCCTGCTCGCCATCGCAGTCGTGACGAACCTGCGCGGCATCACCGTGGCCGGGCTCCTGCAGGACGCGGCCACGAGCGTCGTCATCGTTGCGACACTCGTCGTCGGCGATCCTGGCCCTGGTCCGGAGCGGGCACGGCCTTGCACACGCCCCTGCAGCCGCTGCACGGGCACCATCCCGGTGACTTCCTCGAAGCGGTGGCACTCGGTGTGTTCCTCTACAGCGCGTTCGAATGGGTGACCACGAGCGCCGAGGAGGTGCGCAAGCCCTCCTCCATCAACCGGGGCATGCTCATCGCCATCGGGATCCTCTGCGTCGTGTGCGCGGTGGCGACGGTCGCCATGAGCCACACGCTCTCGCATCACGAGCTGACATCGGCCTACCCCCAGCTGTACCTCGGCATCGCCGCGCTCGGGCATTCCGGGCTGTGGGTGATGGCGGCGGTGACGGCGGTCACCGCGCTGAACACCTTCAACGGCGGCTTCATCACGGCGTCGCGGTTCATCTACGGCACCGCCCGCGAGGGCTCGTTGCCCCGCCAGCTGGCCCAGCTCAACGCGCGGGCCGTGCCCTGGGTGCCCGTCGTCGTGCTGGGCGGCCTTCGGCTGTGGTGGCGCTCCTCGTCGCCCTGACCCACGCCTGGGAGGTGCTGGTCGCGGTGGGCGCTGCGCTGGAAGGGATGATCTACGCCGTCGCCGGTTTCTGCGCCCTGCGCCTGCGCTCCCGCGAGCCCGACCTGCCCCGCCCCTTCCGCGTGCGCGGTCTCGGCTGTCCTCGGGCCCGTCGGCATCGGGCTGTTCGGCCTTCTGGCGGTCCTCGCCTCGGTCTCGGTGCAGGACACGTTCGATCCGGCCCCGCTGGTGATCATCCTCGTCGCCGGCCGCACTGAGCGCGTTCTACGTGTTGCGGGTCCTCCCGGGCATCAGGGAGCGGGAGGCCGCCCGCCAAGCGGCCCGGCCTCGCCGCCGCCCCGGGCGGTGACATGCCCGCCGCGTCCGAGGATCGGTCCGCCTACAGGACGCGGTGCGTGCGCAGCGAGCGACGCCGGACGTGCCGGGCCCGTGCCAGCAGCACGAGCTCCTCGATGACGGCGCTGAAGGGAACGCCCTCGGCTTCCCACAACATCGGAAACATGGAGATCGGGGTGAAGCCGGGCATGGTGTTCACCTCGTTGATCACGATCTCGTCGTCCTCGCGCAGGAACACGTCAATGCGGGCCAGGCCCTCGACGCGCAGCGCCCGGTACGCCGCTGTCACCAGCTGCTGCGCCTTCGCCAGTTGCGCGTCCTTCAGGTCGGTCGGTGCCACCGTCTCGGCGAGCCCGAGCACGTACTTGTCGTCGTAGTCGTAGAACTCGCGGCTGGCGAGGATCTCGCCGGCGCGGGTCACCCGCGGCTCTTCGTTGCCCATCAGAGCCAGCTCGAGCTCGCGGCCCGGCACGTACTCCTCCAGGATCACGTGGTCGTCGAACTCGAAGGCGGAGAGCACGGCGTCCCCGAGCGCCGCCGGGTCCAATGCCTTGGCGACGCCGATGGAGGAGCCGAGGTTGGCGGGCTTGACGAAGATGGGGAGCCGCAGTGCTTCGACCGCCTCCTCCATGGCGTCCATCGACCACGACGACCGTGCCACCAGCCGCCAGGCGGCCACGGGCAGGCCGTGGTCCCGGAGCACCGACTTGGCGATGCCCTTGTCCATGCAGACGGCCGAGGCCAGGACGCCGGCGCCGACGTACGGCACGCCCAGCGTTTCGAGGTGTCCCTGCAGCACGCCGTCCTCGCCGTAGGGCCCGTGCAGGACCGGGAACGCCACGGCGTCCGACGGCAGGCCGGCACCGAGGTGGCTGAGCACCGAGAGCAGGATCCTCCCGGACCAGGTCGTCGGGCGAGGGCAGTGCCTCGAGGTCGTCCACCTGGCGCAGGACGCCACCGGCATCGACCCACACCTTGTCGTGGGTCAGGCCGATCACCTTGACCGTGAACCCGGCCTGCAGCGCGGTCGCGGTGATCCGACGGGCCGACACGCACGACACCTCGTGCTCGGCAGACGGGCCTCCGTAGAGGACCGCCAGCACTCCCGGATCAGGCATCGACCGAGGCTATACAATCGGCCGCGAGCGTGATGCGTGCGATTCTCCCTTTCTGAACTCGCGGCCCGATTGGGTGGGGAGCTGGTCGGACCCGATGTCACCGTCACGGGAGCGAGCATCGACACGAGGACGCTCCAGCCGGGGCAGCTCTACGTTCCCATCGTCGCCGATCGCGACGGCCACGACTTCATCGCGGCGGCCCTCGAGAGTGGCTCGCCCGCCTACCTGACGGAACGGCAGCCCATCGGCGGGTCCGCGGTCATTGTGGGGGACACCGCGGCGTCACTCCTTCGTCTCGGCCTGCTCGCCCGCGAGCGCATGGGTGCGGGCGTCGTGGGCGTCACGGGCTCCGTCGGCAAGACGACGACCAAGGATCTGCTGCGCAGCTGCCTCGCCTCGTCGTTCCGTGTGGCCGCCAACGAGCGATCCTTCAACAACGAGCTCGGGCTCCCCTTGACCCTCCTCAATGCGCCCGACGACGTCGAGTGGGTGGTCCTCGAAATGGGAGCCCGGGGACCCGGTCACATCACCCGGCTGACGGAGATCGGCCGCCCCGACGTCGGCATCGTGACGAGCGTCGCCATGGCGCATGTCGAGTACTTCGGCGACCTCGAAGGCGTGGCCCGGGCGAAGAGCGAGCTGGTGACCGCGCTGCCGCCCACGGGGGTCGCCGTCTTGAACGCCGACGATCCGTTCGTGGCCCGCATGGCGTCCGTCAGCCCGTGCCCCGTTCTGCGCTACGGCGTCGAAGGCGACGCCGAACGCCGACGTCCGCGCCGAGCGCGTCGTCCTCGACGCCGACCTTCGGCCCCGGTTCCACATGGCGACACCCTGGGGCAGCGCACGAGGTGGAGCTCGCCCTGCGCGGGCTCCAGCAGGTCCCCAATGCGTTGGCCGCGGCCACCGCGGCGCTGTGGTGTGGCGCTCCACTCGACGGCGTGGTGGCCGCCCTCGGATCGGCCACCGGGTCGCCACTGCGCATGGAGGTGCGACGAGTCCCCGACGGGCCCGTCCTGGTGGTCGACTGTTACAACGCCAACCCGGCGTCGACGGAAGCGGCGCTGCGGTCGCTGGCGGCGCTGCGGGCCGGGCGTCGGGTGGCCCTTCTCGGATTGATGGCCGAGCTCGGCGCCGACACCGAGGTGGAGCACCGGCGAGCCGCCCAGCTGGCCGAGGAGCTCGACATCGAGGTCGTGGGCTACCAGACGACGCTCTACGGCCCGCCGCACGTGTCCAGTGCGGACGAGGCGGTGGCGCTGCTGCTCGAGCTGGGCCCCGACGATGCGGCGCTCGTCAAGGGGAGCCGGGTGGCGCGTCTCGAAGACGTCGTCCGGCGGCATGCCGAAGAGGCGGGTTCTTAGTCTCCCGAATCCGCACGTGCGACGCGGCGCCTCCGTCGTCGGTGCGCCCGGCGCCCACGAGCACCCGACGCGACAACTCGCCGTAGAGGGCCTCGGTCCGCGCCGAGGGCGAGCCGCCGGGGTCGAGAGCGTCAATGCGGCGCTGGCAGTCGCGCCACTCCAGGCGGAGGCGATCGGCGTCCCCTTCGGCGGCGGCGACCTGCATGGCGGCCCGGGAGAGCGCTTCGCTGTACGGCTCCACGACGCCGCGCTTGCGCGAGCCCCCAGCGGGCGAGGTCGAAATGCCCCGCGTCGGCGGCCAGCGTGGCCATGACGCAGGCCGCGTCGACGAGCACGGCGGCGATGCGCCCGCCGTGTCCCTCGCCCTCCCACCACGCATAGCCCGACAGGGCGTTGGCCAGCGGCTCGCTCTCGACCAGATCGAGCGCGGCGCGGAAGGTAGGCGATCGCCGCGGCCGGGTCGGACTGCGCCTTACCCTCGGCCGCGAGCGCCACGGCCCGTTGCACGTCGACGGTGACGCGGGGCGAGAGCTGGTACAGGCCCTGCCGGGTCCCGGCGGGGAAGAACGGATCGCCGTGCTCGTCCACCCCCAGGGCGCGACGGGCCGCGTAGGCGGTGTTGAAGAGCGTCTTGGCCGCGGCGTCGGCGTCGGATGACCCGAGGACCCTGGTGCGGAGCCGATCGCTCGTAATGACATCGGGCTGGTGCAGAGCCAGATAGGCGACGAGCTCCACCGCCCGACGGGCCCGATTGGGCGGAAGGTCTTCGCGGAGTCCGTCGATCCGGGGCGTCATGGTGAGGAGACGCACGTCCACCGCTCCCGGCGCCAGGGCCCGGTCCGCACCGCCGGCCATCGGCGACGCCGGTGCGATCCGGACGTCCTCGAGGGCCTGCGGTGACGTCGGGCGGTCGCTCTTCGGGTCCGGGGAGCGGCGCGACCAGCTCCGCGATGTGCCCGGCGGTTTCCGGCGACTGGAGATGGGGACGGACGACGCGACCCATGGGATGGAGGGTGGCGGCCTGGCGGTCGACCAGCACGCTGAGGTTGCTCGCAGTGACCGCCTCCATCGTGACCACCGCGCAGCGCGCCAGCGGCCGCCGCAGGGAGGGCGGCCGGATCGCCGCAGAAGAGCACGTGGCGCGCGATCGAGGGAGCGGCGGCGCTCTCGAGGAGCAGCGCCGGGTCATCGGGATCCTCGGTGATCAAGATCGGTCTCCGACCAGGCCCACGAACCGGCCGCGCCGCGTGCGGCACGCCACAGGGCGGGAGCCGCCTCGCCGAGGAGCGGCAGGACGTCCCCCGCCTCGAGCGGGACGAGCCAGGTCCCTTCTTCGTCGTCGCCGATGGGCAGCACCATCGGGAGAAAGGGGAAGCAGGGGTCGAGGCCCTCGAGCGCGCCGTGGCCGACGTGCCACGCGGTGCCGCCCTCCGCCCGGTCGAAGCCCTGCGGGAGGCTCGTCCGCCTGTGCTTCGGTGAAACAGAAGGTGACCCCCGCGGGCGACACACAGATCGCTCGGACCTTCGGCCGGACGGGCCGGCCCTCCAGGGACGAGACCCAGGTAGCAGTTGGCGGCCTCGAACGATCGGAGCGCCGGCACCCCGGCGAACCGTTGCAACAGCGTGGCGGCGTCCTGCGCCCCCTCCGACAACGCCGGGCGCAGAATCGGATCGCCGCTGAACCGACTGCCCAACCTGCGTTGGCGCCGGGCGCGTCGGGCGAGTGCGGCGCACGCCACGGAACCGAGACCGAGCGCCACCAGCTCGGGGAGATGTCCCGGTGACGCGGGGGCGGATCGATGTGAGACCGCCCGCGCCGACATGGGTGGACCGCCGGGCTTCCGGCGGGCAGCCGAAGACGCCAACCTTCCTTCAGCTGGTCCGGGTCGACGAAGCGCGATCCTCCGCCGAGCGTCGCGACCGAGATTGAGCGAGGCGAGCGAGGTCCAATCCCCGCCGTCGCCGAGGACGTCCGCCGCGATCTGCCAGAGCGTGTCGCCCGGCTGCACCGTGTAGGTCGCGGCCGGCGCCACCGTGCGACGCCACCGTTGGCATCGATCGCAGCACCCCGAGGACCAGTGGTGCGGTGATGGAGGACTCGGGTCGTGTGCGCAGCCGGCGTGCTGGCGCCCGCACCCGCCGCCAGAGAGAGCGGTGTGCCGAAGCTGGTCAGGGCGAGCACGCCGAACGCAATGCGGGCCGCCACGCGGTCGAGGACCGACGAGCCCTGCCGCGCGCCGACCTCGCCGCTGCGCACATGGGCCACGACCGAACGGAGGAGCTGCGCGCAACAGGCGGCCCATGCCACCCAGGCGGCCAGGACGAGGACGCAGAACGCCGCGTGCGGGAGCGGTCGCCAGTCATGCCCGAGGCCTCCGGAAAGCGGGTTGCCGACGATCACGACGAGCACGATCGGCACCGCGGTGAACGCCAGCAGAGCAGCGCAGGCGGCGCCGACGATGTCGAGGATCCGGCGTGGCCAGTCCCGCCGGGGAGCCGGCGGCGAGCTAGCCACCGGCCGGGCCGATGGAGATCGTGTAGGTCAGCGTGGTCGTCTCCGATGTGGGCTCGGTGACCGTGGCCAGGCAGCTCCCGCTGGCGTCGGGCAGGGACGCGGCCATCGCAGCCGTCCCGCCCACGCTCTGCCCCCCGTTGGGGCAGCTGACCTGCATGGTGAGGTAGGTGTTCCCGGACCAGACCACGGAGATCTCCATGGCACCCGTCCCGGTGAAGCCGAACTTGTCGGACGACTCGGTCGGGGGGTTGAGGTAGCCCTGCGTCTGGGTCCGGTCGGCCGCCACCGCGGGACTGGCGCCCGTCGTGGTCGTCGTGGCCGGCGCCACGGTGGTGGTGGTGGCCGTCGGGCCGGGTGCCGCCGCCGGCGGCGCGCCGACGGAACCGAGGGCTCCCGATGTCTGGCGGGTCGTCGCGACGCTGGCCGCCCCCGAGGCGAGTCGAGGTGTGGTCGACGGCGTCGTCGTGGCCACGTCGTCGTCGTCGTCGTCGAACGCGTTGCCGCATCGGCGCTCCAGAGCAGACCCGGCCCCGGCGAGATGTGGACGGCCGGCTCGTCCGGGCCGCCCTTCGCCTGGGCCGTCGGCGTGGGCGCCGGCGACCGGGGGCCGCTGCCGGCGGTCGCCACCAGCAGCGCCATCAGGCCGAGTGAGACCGCGAGGATGACCCACCAGTTGGGACGCCCCCGCGCCACGCGCGAGCGCAGCCCTTCCGTCCCGCCCGACCCGCCGCCAAACACCGGCCCACGATACGCACGCGTCACGCCTTGCGCACTCTGCGCTCAGGCGCACAGGCGGCGCTGACCGCGGTCCCGTCGGGCGTAGAGGGCGCGGCGGTCACGTCCGGTCAGGGCGGCCAGTTCGGCGATGGAGTACCCCAGCACGTGATGCGCGTAGAGCACCTGCACCTCGTCGGGCCGCATCCCTTCCCCGTGCAGCTCGATGAGCATGCGCGCCAGCTCCTCCAGATCGGTCTCGGGCCGGGCAGCGGGGGTTGCCGCCTCACCCGAGTCGGGGCCGAGCAGCACCGAGCGCACACCGGCGTCCTTCGACCGGAAGAGTTGACGGCGCAGCCGGCAGCGGATGGCCGACAGCAGATCGAGCACCGCGTAGGGACGGTCCTGGCCGGCCCATTCCTGCATGACGAGCCAGGTCGTCGAGACGAGCTCTCCGAAGAACTCCTCACCGTCGCGCCACTCGCCACCCCGGCCCCACTGCAGTTTCCCGGCCACGGTCACCAGACCCGGGATCAGGACCTGGACCAGCATGCGGCAGACGAAGGGGTCGTCGTCGGCCTCGCGCAGCATGACCCTGACCAGCCGGGCGGCCTCCTCGCGCTGGCGGCGACCCCGGGCGTGGCGCATGTGCTCGACGAGGTCGCACGGCGTCGGGCACGACGGCCGGTCGCGGTCGGTCCCCAGGACGAGGACCGCGAGGCCGGGATCACGGCCGGCGACGGCCGCGAGTGACCGCACGGCGGCGGGGGAGCGGCCGATGGAGCTCCATTCGGCGGCCATCTGGTCGATGAGTGCGACATGCGGCTTCGTGGTGGCGTTGGGCATGCCGGGAGCGTCGTCCCCGACGCTCCCCCGATCCCTCCCACCGGACCGCGGCGCGGCGGGGAATCGTCGGGACCCGGCAATGGTCCTGGTCGGCGGTAGTGTGCCGCCGATGGACATCGACGAGTTCTACGAAGCGGACCCCCGCCGGCGGGCCTCGGCCGAGCTCGAGCTGGGCTCGGAGTGGCTGGGCAAGGACGGCGTCCAGCACGAGCTGAACTACGTGGAGGACACGGGTGAGCTCTACGTGCTGCGCGAGCCGCAGCCCCACGTGCGCGAGGACCCCTTCGGGGGGATCCACGTCACCGACCCGCCCGGGTACGAGAACAAGATCACCGTGCACGTCATCGCCAACATCCCCACGGTCGACGACCTGCACAGGATCCTCGACGGATGGCAGGACGCCATGCGGGAAGAGGGCAACCAGGGCACGCACTGGCTGGGCCAGCGTCTGATGGCGGCCGGCGTCGCCGTGGGCCCGACCGGCGACCCCATCTCCGACAGCTAGGCGTTCCGCCCGCCGCGCAGTTAGGTCGGCGGCGCCAGGTCGAGCATTTTGGCCAGGAGCTGGGTGGCGATGTTGTCGGTGGCCATGTCGGCGTCGCCCTCCATGTCCTCGCGGTCGAAGACCAGATCCGACAGCCGGTACATGACGACGGCGAAGCGGAAGCCCGAGAAGATCTCGTAGTAGAAGATGTCCCGCATGGGCCGGCCCATCAGGTCGGAGTAGCGGGCGATGGTGTCCTCGTGCGAGCCGAAGCCGGCCGGACGGGGCACGCCGAGACCCTCGGAGAACTGCCGGTCGAAGTAGAGCCACCAGCCCAGGTCCATTTCGGGCTGGGCCAGCGAGGCCATCTCCCAGTCGACGACGGCGGCGGCCTGGAAGTCGTCCCAGATGATGTTCCCGATGCGGCTGTCGCCCCAGCTGATGACGACCTCGCCGTCCTCGGCGGGCCTGTGCTCCACGAGCCATTGCCAGGTCGACTCGATCACAGGGACCTTCTCACCCTTGGTGGCCCAGTCGAGGAAGTCCCGGTAGTAGGACAGCTGCTGCTCGAGCCCCGGTCGGCCCCGGTCGCTCATGCTCAGCCACTCGAGCCCCGTGGCCCGCCAGTCGGTGCGGTGCACGGCGGCGAGGGCGTCGATGCCGCTCCACCACATGCGCTCCTGCTGCTCGGGCGTGGCCTCAATCACCCAACCGTCCATGGTGTAGGGGAGGTTGTCCGAGGGGACGAGGCCCTCGACGTGGTCCATGGAGAAGAAGGGCACCCCGAAGTACTGGGGATCCTCCTCGTACCAGCCGAGCGTGGGAAGAGGGACGCCCGAGCCGCCGTCGGTCAGGGCGCGCATGGCCCGGTACTGGGTGGAGAACTGGGCGTCGAGGAAGAGCAGGTGCTTGGTCGGCGCCACGCGCACGACCAGTCGCTTCTCCTCGCCACCGGCGGCGCGGGTGCGGCACAGGATGGTCTCGTTGGAGAAGCCGTTGGAGCCCGGGGCCTGCACGTCGAAGACCTCGGGCCCGGTGCCGTCGGCCGATTTCGTCGCCAACCAGCGCGAGAGGATGGAGGCCACCTGGTCGGGATCACGTTGGCTGATGTCGGGCACGGAGCGGCACTCTACCGACCACACGGCCCCGTTCGTGAGAAGGGCGCGGATAGCGTCGCCACGCCGTGCTGATCGTGATCGATCTCGCCTCGGCCACCGTCTCGCTGCGCCAGCCCGACGAGTTCACCCGGTTCTCGGTGGCCCTCGAGGGCGAGGGGGACCTGGCCGAGGTGGTGCGGGCGTCGGGCCTCGGCCGTCTGGCCGCCGACGGCGAGCACGTCGTGGTGGACCCGGTGGCGCTGCGGGCGCTGGCGGGGCCCGCCGCGGACGAGGCCTGGGACGAGGGCTTTGCGGGAATGTGCGCGTACGCCGCCGGAAAGGGCTGGGTGGAGCCCGACGGCGGCGTCCTCGCCCATATCGAGCCCTCCCGGGAGAGGGGCTGAGGCTGCCTGACGGCGCTGCGCGCCACCGCCCGGGACTGTCGCCGGCAGCCGGGCCGCCGCTAACCTTTTGTGACCGGCCGGTACTCCGGCGGTGGGGGCCGGACCCCCTGAGATCCCTGGGAGGGACGCATGGCGATTCGGGACTATGACCGCTTGTTCATCGGCGGCGACTGGGTGGCCCCGGAGGGGACCGACACCATCTCGGTGATCTCACCGTCCACCGAGGAGGTCATCGGCCGCGTGCCCGACGGCACCGAGGGCGACATCGACAAGGCGGTGGCGGCCGCGAGGACCGCCTTCGACCACGGGCCCTGGCCGCGCATGACGCCGGCCGAGCGGGCCGGGATCCTGTCCAAGGTGGCGGCGCAGATCATGGCCGAGATGGACGACCTGGCGGCCATCATCACCCAGGAGATGGGCTCGCCCATTTCGTTCGCCGGCCTGGGCCAGGTCCTGGCGCCCTCCATGATCTTCAACTACTACGCCGACCTGGCGACCACCTACGCCTTCGACGAGGTGCGCACCGGCATGCTGAACCCGCAGGTGCTGGTGACCAAGGAGCCGGTCGGCGTGGTGGGGGCGATCGCCCCGTGGAACGTGCCGCTGTTCATCGCGGCGGCCAAGCTGGCGCCTTCGCTCGCCGCCGGGTGCACCGTCGTCTACAAGCCGGCACCCGAGACGCCCTTCGACGCGTTCCGGCTGGCTGAGATCTTTGCGGACGCCGGGCTGCCCAAGGGCGTGTTGTCCGTGGTGCCGGCGGGCCGCGAGGTCAGCGAGCACCTGGTGAAGCACCCGGGTGTCGACAAGATCTCCTTCACCGGGTCCGGTGTCGGCGGCAAGCGCATCGGTGGGCTGTGCGGTGAGCGCCTGAAGCGCTGCACGCTCGAGCTGGGCGGCAAGTCGGCCGCCATCATCCTCGACGACGCCGACCTGGCCACGACGATCCCCACGCTGCTGCCGAACTCCATCATGAACAACGGGCAGGCCTGCATCGCCCAGACCCGCATTCTGGCGCCACGTTCGCGTTACGCCGAGGTGGTCGATGCCGTCGTCTCGGGTGTCCGTGCGATGAAGGTGGGCGACCCCATGGACCCGGCCACCGAGGTCGGCCCCGTGGTGGCGGAGCGGCAACGGAGCCGGATCGAGGGGTATCTCGACAGCGGGCGCGAAGAGGGCGCCACGGTCGCGCTGGGCGGCGGCCGTCCTTCGGGGTCCGCCTTCGACAAGGGCTGGTACGTGGAGCCCACGGTGTTCTCCGACGTGGACAACAAAATGAAGATCGCCCAGGAGGAGATCTTCGGGCCCGTGCTGGTGGTCATCCCCTATGACGGTGACGACAACGCGGTCGAGATCGCCAACGACTCGAACTACGGCTTGTGCGGTTCGGTCTGGACGGGCGACAACGACCGTGGGCTGGGCGTGGCCCGCCAGGTGCGCACGGGGACGTACATGCTGAACGCACCGGTGCCGATCGACTTCTCCACGCCTTTCGGCGGCTACAAGGAGTCGGGTGTCGGCCGGGAGTTCGGGCCCGAGGGCCTGGAGGGCTTCCTCGAGATGAAGTCGATCGCCCTGCCGGCCGGGTACACGCCCGAGACGTAGGCGGCGCCGGCTACGTGTCCGGGGTCGTCGAGGACGAGACGGGGGAGACGTAGCCCGACAGCGGCGCGCCCTTCTGCTCGGCGTCGGCGAAGGCCTGGTCGTCGCCCACCTCGACCACGCTGTAGCCCGTCTTGTCGCCGTCACCGTTGATGACGTCGGGTGCGGCGTCGTTGCCCGTGGCGGCGGTCACGACGGCGACGTGGACGGCCGTGACGGCGGAGGTATCGAGCCCGTAGACGGCGACGTCGCCCGGTTGGGGCGTGTAGCCCGAGCCGACCGGGTGCCAGGTGCCGTGGTCGGTGCCCCAGACGTAGAAGCTGGCTGAGTCGCCGTTGAGGTGGCCGGGCGCCAGTTGGTAGGACACCTCGGCGCCGGCCTGCTTCCACACCCAGGCGGCGAAGTCGGCGCACCATTCCTCGTTGCGGTTGTCGTTGCCGCAGTCGTCCGTGCCGGCGTACCAGTAGGCGCTGAACTTGTTGCAGTAGGTGTCGGAGGGGTCGGTCCGGTAGCCCACCTGCCCCTGGGCGATGGAGAGGATGCGGGCCCGCAGGGGGCTCAGTGGAGGCCCACGTCGGATGTGGCGCACCACGAGGACGGCCCCGCCGATCAGGACGAGCACCAGCACGAACGTCGTGAAACGGCGGCGGCCCCGTCCGGCGCGGCGGGGTTGCAGGGGCGGGGCCAACGGTCGGGTCGGGTTCAGGGGGGCAAAGGTAGCCAGCGCAGGCTGCCCCTGGGGCGCGGGCCGGTTCTGCGAGAATGCGGTTCCCGGCGGCCCGGCGTGCGGTGCCGCCAGAGTTGACCCGAGGAGGGATCGGCCCCATGCAGGACGACGAGAGCGCGGTCTCGCACACTCGTCTCGCCTACCTCCCCGCGCTCGACGGCATGCGGGCCTGCGCCGTCCTGGCCGTGATGATGTTCCACGGAGGGATCCCGCACATGGACGGCGGGTTCATGGGGGTCGACGCCTTCTTCGTCCTGTCGGGCTTCCTCATCACCTCGCTGCTCATCGGGGAATGGCGCCAGGCCCTGACGATCCGACTCGGCGCCTTCTGGGCCCGGCGGGCCCGCCGGCTGCTGCCCGCCCTGCTGCTCATGCTGCTCTTCGTGGCCTTCTTCGCGTCGGTCATCGTCCCGAAGGGCACCTACGGCGCGCTGCGGCTCGACGCCCTGGCCACGTTGCTCTATGTGAGCAACTGGCACTTCATTCTCGTCAACTCCAACTACTTCAACGAGACCTCGGCCTCCTCGCCGCTGCTGCACACGTGGTCACTGGCGGTGGAGGAGCAGTTCTACGTGATCTGGCCGCTGGTCGTGCTCGGCGTCATGCGCTTCACCCGGAGCCTGCGGGCGCTGTTCGCCCTGTGCTGCGCGGCCGCGATCGGTTCTGCGCTCTGGATGCACCACGTGTACCAGGGCGGCCTCAACACCAACCGGGCCTATCTCGGCACCGATACCCGCTCGCAATGCCTGTTCATCGGTTGCGCGCTGGCCGTCGGGCTCGTGCTCGTCTCGCAGCGCCATCACGAAACGGGTCGCCTGGCCAAGGGGGAACTGTGGCGACCGGAGACGTCGGGCGGACGGCTCCTCTGCGGCGTGCTGGGGGTGCTCGGGGCCGCCGGCGCCGTCGCCTTGTGGGTGGTGACCACCTCGACGTCCACCTTCCCCTACTCGGGCGGGTTCTTCCTCATCGGGCTGTCGGTGGCCGTCGTCATCCTGGCGGCGGTGGGGGCGCCCCACAGCCTGGTGCCCAGGATGCTGTCGTGGGCGCCGATCCGCTACGTGGGCCGCATTTCGTACGGGCTGTACATCTGGCACTGGCCGATCTTCATCTGGCTCGACCATTCCCGGACGGGGTTGTACGGCTACGAGCTCTTCGCCGTGCGGGTCCTCGTGACCTTCGCCGTCTCGGTCGTGTCGTTCCATCTCGTCGAGCGCCCGATCCGCATGGGCACGTTCGTCAGCCAGTGGCGGGCGTGGCTGGTGGTGCCGGCCGGCGTCGGTGCAGTGCTGGTGGCCGTCATCGCGGCGACGACCGGGACGACGGCGCTCGCCAGTACGGCCCTCCCCGGTGGTGGGGGCACGGGCACGGGCACGGCGGCGGGGACAGGCACGGGCGCCACGACGACCACGAGGCCCGGCGCCGACCGTGACCACGAGCGGACCTCCGGTCAAGGTGCTGCTGGTCGGCGACTCTGTCGCCGAGACGCTCGGCGAGGGCCTCGGCGAGACGCCTGTCCAGGACAAGTACGACTACATCCTCTATGACCACGCCATCCTGGGATGCGGGGTGGCCGAGGGACCCGCGGTCCAGGTCATGGGCCAGGTGGATTCGATCGTGCCCGCCTGCGGCGGGCCGCCTGCGCCGAACGACGAGCCGAATGAGATCACCCCCTGGGCCACCCAGTGGGCTGACGAGATCGCACAGATCCACCCGAACGTGGTCGTGGAGGGCGCCGGTCGCTGGGAGCTGGTCGATCGCCTCTACCAGGGGAAGTGGACGAACATCCTCCACCCGCAGTTCGCGGCGTACATCGAGGCGCAGCTCCAGAAGGCGGCAGCTGTCGCGAACGATGCCGGGCTCCCGATGGTGTTCCTCACGTCTCCGTGCACCAACGAACCCGAACAGCCTGACGGCGCTGCGTGGCCGGAGGACAATCCGGCGCGGCGGGCGGCCTACAACGAGATGATCCGCCGGATCGCCGCCGCCCATCCCCGGACCGTGTCGGTGGATGACCTCGACAAGGCGGCGTGTCCCGGTGGTCGGTACTCCAGCACCGTGCAAGGAGTGGTGATCCGGACGGTCGACGACGGCGTGCACTTCACCCCGCAGGGTGGCGTGTTCCTCGCACCGTCGCTCATGCCACCGATCGTGGCGGCTGGGCGGTCCCAGATGGCGGGCGGCACGGCGCCCGCCTCAGCCGGCGGGTGACGCCGGCTCCGGGTTCACGTTCTGGGGCGTGGTGCTGCTCGTGTTGTCGGTGCTCCCGCTATTGCCGCCGGGTGATTGCGGGTTGATGTTCTGGTTGGCGTCGGCGACGACGCACTGGGCGCGCAGCGAGGGTACGAGGTGGCCCTCGTCGACGATGGCACCCTCGGAGATCGTCGTCATGAGGGAGTTCCACGATCCGTCGTCGGAGTTGGCGGCGGCGGCCAGCGGGAGGGCCTCGCGCAGCTGCTGATCGGCCTGCTTCTGCAGTTGAGCCGCGTCGGCGGGAGCCGTTCCGGGCCGCACGGCCCGCAGGTAGTCGGTGATGGAGACGTGGACATGCGTGCAGGCCTGTTGGGCCAGCGCCTGCCCGTCCTGGCTGCTGCAGGCACTCAAGCCGAGGGCCGCGCCGGCCGCCACCGCCACGACCGCCATGACCCGAGCGGCATGAGGGCGCCCGGCGAGCCCGGCGCGCCGCACGTCAGCCCAGCCAGCGTTCGGCGGACTCGAGCAGGAAGCGGCTGACGGCGAGGGCCCGGTCGAAGACGTCACAGAGGAGCTCCTCGCCGCTGAGGACCCTGGCCAGTGACACGGGATGCCTGGCGACGATGCTCAGCCGGCGCTCCGAGCCGTCGGTGGCGTTGGCGAAGGAGTCGATGGCCGAGACCTCCAAGGGGAGCTCAATGCCACCGACCCCGGCCAGGTCGATGGCCAGCCGGAGGAGGTCGGGTCCGCTCGGGAGCGGAGGGAGGGCCCACGTGAAGGTCAGCGGGAAATGGAACTCGTCGGGCGGCTCCTCGTCCTCGGAAAGCAGGACGACGGCGTCCTCGAAGGACAGGAGGACACGGGGGTCGACGTCGAGGGCGAGATGCAGGTCGAGGGGCCCGCCGCACCCCTCTTCGGGGTGCAGGTCGACCTCCCAGACCTGGCGCAACGAGTAGGTCTCCACGAAGTGTCGCTCGTCGTGCACGTGGAATCCGTGGTCGACCGAATGATCCTTCAGATCGGCCACATACCCGGCGACGTCAATGGCAGCCACAGCTGGGAAAGCCTAATGGCCGTGGGCGATGGGGCGGCCAGGCCGGGTGGCTCGACAGGGCGGGGCGACACCGGCCGATAGGGTTCGTCCTCCGTGGACGACGTTCGGCTCCTGGAAGTGCTCGATGAGGCGGTTCTCGCCGTACGCGCCTCGCTCGACGTCCTGGAGGACTGGGGTCCGAGTGGAGGAAAGCCGGGCCAATACCGCCTCGACCTGGCCGCGGACGGCGCGGCGCTGCCGATACTCCACGGAGCCGGGTTGGCCGTGCTTTCGGAGGAGTCGGGCGTGACCGGCGACGGTCCGTCCGGCCTGCTTGCCGTGATCGACCCGATCGACGGCTCCACCAATGCCCACCGGGGTGTGCCGTTCTACTCGACGAGCATCTGCGTGCTCGACGCCGAAGGGCCGCTCGTCGGCGTGGTCACGAATCAGGCCACGGGACAGCGCTACGCCGCCGTCCGTGGCGGCGGTGCCGAGAAGGACGGACAGGCCATTGCGCCGTCCGCCTGTGAGGACCTGGGGCGGGCCATCGTCGGGATCTCGGGATTCCCCGGCGTGTACCCGGGGTGGGCGCAATTCCGGGCGCTCGGGGCGGCGTCACTCGAGTGCTGCGCCGTCGCCGAGGGCGTCCTGGACGCCTACTTGGTGGTCGGGACGAAGCACCCTCTACAGCTGGGACTACCTGGCGGGATTGCTGATTTGCCGCGAAGTCGGCGTGGCCGAAGGTGAACGCGAGGGGAGGGACCTGATCGTGCGCGACGATTCGAGCCGACGGCCCTTGGTGGCGGCGACGAGCCGGTTGGTCGAGAGGCTGATGGGGGAGGAGAGCTTGTGATCGAGAGCAGAGGGAATGGACGCCGAGGGCGCTGTGCTGGCGCGCAAGACATGGCGGACCTTGGAGCCACTGCACGGGATCATCTATTTCGTGCCCGAGGCGGCAGATGCGTACGTCCGGCTCGGTATCGCGGGGCAGGCGGGCTACTTCGCTTCCGGGCTGCGCCGATGGGCGCTGTGACGGCCGATGTGGTCGTCTCGACCTTCTTCAACTTCAACCCGGAGTTGGTGCATGCGGCGATTCCGGCCGCCTGGGAGGTGGCGACGCCCGTGGCACTTGTCCGGGCCCGTTTCACCGCCGTCGACGCGGCCTACCGGCGCTTGCTCGGCGAGGACGTGCTGGGGTCCGAGGAGATGCGGCGCGCCGCCGAACTGGCCCGGCTCGCCGCCGAGGAGGCAGCCCGACACGTGGAGGGACGACCGTTGGCGGCTGCCCACGCCGACGTGGCGTGGCCCTCCGAGCCACATCTGGTGCTGTGGCACGCCCAGTCGATCCTGCGCGAGTTCCGCGGCGACGGTCACATCGCGCAACTGGTCGTGCGGGGCCTGTCCGGTCTGGAAGCGCTGGTGACCCATGCCGCCTCGGGCGACGTTCCGGAGCGACTCTTGCGGGCGACACGCGGCTGGACCGCGGAGGCCTGGGAGGGTGCGGCTGATGCACTGCGGGTGCGGGGCTGGCTCGAGCCGGGCGACGAGCTCCGCCTGACGCCACTGGGCGAGGAAGTGCGGCAGGACCTCGAGCACGGCACCGACCGGCTGGCGGCGGCACCCTATGCCGTGTTGGGCGAGGAGCAATGCGCCGAGCTGCGGGGCTTGGCGCGGCCATGGAGCGCTGCGTTGGCGCAACAGCTGCCCCGACCGGGCTGAGAGCCTGGCGGCCTCGGCTTCTCCGCCTCAATTTCCGGCTTCAGCTTCCGATCACGACGAAGTGCGGCTTGTACTTCCGGTCGTTGCGCTCCAGGGCTGAGAGCGTCGTCGAATCGATGTCGTCCGGTCCGGCTGCGCTCAGCTCGCGTGGAACGTCGCCATATAGGCGATCTCGTTTGCGAACGAGGCCGTCTGGGCGATGGAGCACATGTTCACTCCCGCACTCCACGGACCGGCAGGCGAGCACGAGAAGGTCAGGGACAACGAATGGTTCCCATGTCCGAACTGCGCTCCACCCCCACCCCCATGAATCCGCTGCTGTTCTTCAAGGGAATGACGCCGTCGACCAAGGGGTGCTCTTGACGGCGGCGTTGGACTCGCCAGCCACCCGGTTCGAGCCGTCCCAGCTGACTCGCGCCGAGCCTCCGGGCGCCCGGACTATCGCAAAAAGAGCAGGTAGAGTTACCTTTTCCGGGCGCTTAGCTCAGTTGGTTAGAGCAGCTGGCTTACAACCAGCAGGTCGGGGGTTCGAGTCCCTCAGCGCCCACTAGCTCGCTCGACCGGTGCGCTCCCGGTGTGCACAGCCGGGCCAGCAGCAAGGTCGGCGCATACCGTCCTCGAGCTCTTCCCGGGTCCGACGAATGCGGCGCTCCCGGGTCTTCTCCTGCTTGGCATCTTCGACCCAGCAGATGAACTCGTTCCGAGCGAGCGGGGTGATGTCCTTCCAGGCCTCGAGCGCCGTGGGGTGGGCGATCAGCTCGTGGCGCAAGTCCGCTGGAAGGTTGTGCACCACGCCGCCGGGGAGTCGTACGCTGCTCACGACGCAACGGTAGCGGGTCGACGGCTCGGGCTCGCCCCGCCAAACCTCGACGTGAGCCGGGTCTACCGGCTGGCGACTTTGCTGGACTTCTCGCCCTCGCCCTCGGCTCTCGCCCTCGCCCTCGCCCTCGGGCAGCCATCGTGACCGTTCCAGCATGCGGGTGACGCGCTCGGCCACCACCGGGACCACCAGGAAGAGCAACCAGACGAACTTGGCCAGCGTCGGCGCGGTCCAGGCCAGGACGATGGACAATGCGACGATGCTGAGCACGATGATCACCCGCACCCGGGCCGTCCGTTCGTCACGGGTCGAGCGGGCCTGGTCCTTGATGAGGTTGTGCTTGGCGGCGTAGAGGAAGATCCACTGCGTGCTGAGGCTGATGGCCACGAGGTTCAGCCCGAAGAGCGTGATGGCCAACGGGTTGGTGCCGTAGCGACCGATGAGGTCCGACGTGAACGGCATGAGCGTGAGGGCCAGGAGGAAGCCGAAGTTGCGCCAGGCCAATCCTTCGCTGTGGCCACGCATGCCGCGGAGCACGCGGTGGTGCACCATCCAGAACTGGGCAATGACCAGGAACGAGACCAGATAGCTCGTCATCTCCGACCCGTCGGGGCTGAGCGCGTGCCACAACGCCCCCGCCGAATCGGGATTGTCCTCCAGCATCTTCGTGACGGGCACCTGCAGCTGCAGGACCAGCAGCGTCAAGGCAATGGCGACGACCCCGTCGGTCAGCGCCAGCAGGCGGTCGATGCCTGGGATGTCCTCGTCGTCAGCCTGGGTCGCCACCCACAAGAGCTTGGCAGATGACCTCGGCCGGAATGGGGAATGGCCC
The DNA here is from genome assembly GCA_963755445.1 of uncultured Acidimicrobiaceae bacterium. GTDB lineage: Bacteria > Actinomycetota > Acidimicrobiia > Acidimicrobiales > RAAP-2 > Bog-473. The sequence goes on from CAVWJQ010000009.1 coordinate 104,186, forward strand.
CCGAACGCCATGGGCGCGGTCCGCCACCTCGCACCAGTCGCATGTCACCATAACGATCTCGTTGCGCCGAACGGCCGCGGTCGCGAAGCGGAGGCAGGAGGGGACGGTGGCAGCTCCGGAGGATCCAATCGTGGTGTCCGAGCCCGCGCCGCCTCCCCTGCGGCCGACGCAGCACGGCCGCCGCGCATGAGCCGCTATCTCCTGGCGATCGGCCTCGTCGTCATGCTGGCCGGTCTCCTCTTCGGCTACGACCAGGGCGTCATATCCGGGGCGCTCGCCGGGATCGACAAGTCCTTCCACCCCGGCACCCTCGTCATCGAGATCATCACGAGCTGGGTGACGCTCGGCGCCATGGCCGGAGCCCTCGTCGCCGGCACGCTGACCGAGCACTACGGGCGCCGGACGTCGATTCTGCTGGCCGCCGCCGTCTTCGTGGTCGGCGCACTCCTCGAGGCGCTCGCCCCGGACACGTTCGTGCTCGTCGTCGGTCGCCTCGTCCTCGGCGCCGGTGTCGGCGTGGCATCGGTGGCAGCGCCGCTGTACGGAGCAGAGAACGCACCGGCGAATGTGCGGGGCCGATTCGTCTCGCTCTATCAGATGGCCATCACCATCGGCATCTTCCTGGCCTATTTCGCCGACTACCTGTTGGTCAACGGCAACGCGTGGCGCGTGATGCTCGGGATCTCCGCCGTACCGGCGGTGCTGTTGCTCGTCGCTGTGTGGCCGCTCGGCGATTCGGCCCGGTGGTACCTGAAGATGGGCCGCCGGAAGGAAGCGGAAGCCGTCCTGGCGAAGGTGAATCCTGCCGGCGACGCGTCGGCGGAAGCGACGCAGCTCGAAGAGGCCATGCAGGCCGACGCACAGGCGACCTGGCGCGAGGTGTTCGCCCGCGATTGGCGGAAGCCGCTCTCGGTGGCAGCGCTCCTGGCGATTCTTGCAGCAACTCACCGGCATCAACGCCATCATCTACTACGCCGACACGATCTTCGCTGCGGCCGGTTTCAACAATCCGACCAGTCAGAGCCTCGCCACGCTCTGGGCCGTCGGCGCCGTCAATGTGGTGGCCACGCTGGTCGCCGTCCTCTGGGTCGACCGCTTCGGCCGCAAGCCGTTGCTGCTCCTCGGCTCGGCGGGCATGTGCACCGGCCTGCTCATTGTGGCCGGCGCGTTCTTCGAGCTGCAGAAGGTGACCTCGTCCGAGCAGGCCACCCACGGCGTGGCGACTGCGGGCATCCTCGCCCTGGTCGGGCTGGTGATCTTCATCGCCTCGTTCGCCTTCTCGCTCGGACCCGTGGTGTGGACCGTCATCAATGAGGTCTTCCCCTCCCACGTGCGGGGACGGGGCGTCGCGGTGGCGACGGCCATCAACTGGTTCGCGGCGTGGGTCGTCGCGCAGACCTTCCTGACGCTGGTGGATGCCATCACCACGGAGGGCACGTTCCTGCTGTTCGCGGGATTCTGCGTGGTGACCTTCATCTACGTGCGCTGGTTCCTGCCGGAGACGAAGGGCAAGACGCTCGAAGAGGTCCAGAGGATGTGGGCGGACCCCGCCGAGCTGCACCGTGCCACGCACACCTGGCGGTGATCAGACGAAGTCGGACCCTCCGTCGACGTTGACGCAGGCCCCGGTGACGTAACCGTTCCGGCGTGACACCAGGTAGGCGGTGAGGGACGCCACCTCGTCGGGCAGGCCGGCTCTGCCGAGATCGGCGGGTTGATGGAACGTCTGCTCGATCCAGCGCATGACGTCGTGGGGGTCCGTCGGATCGAGGTCCTCGGCGGCGAAGATCTCCCGCAGGTTCTCGGTGAAGCTCGCCGTCACGATGGAGCCCGGGCACACGGCATTGACCAGGATCCCGTCCGGCGCCAGGGACTTGGAGAGATTCTTGGCGATGCTCGTCACCGCGGCCTTCGACGCCGTATAGGCGACGAGGATCGGGCTCTGCCGTTGCACCGAGTGCGCCGAGAAGATGGCGATACGGGCCCACTCCGCGGCGCGGAGCAGGGGCACGGCCTCACGGACGCTGCGGACGGCGGACATGGTGCCGAGAGCGAAGGCCTGGTCCCAGTCGTCGTCGTCGAGATCCTCGAACCGGCCGGCGCCCGGCCCGATGGTGTGGACCAGGACATTCAATGAGCCCCCCCAGCGCTCGCCGACCTCACGGAAGCCCTGCGCGATGGAGGCGGGGTCGGTCATGTCCACGCTGATGCCGACCGCGTCGGGACTGCCCAGGGAGCGCAGGGCGGCGACGGTCTCGTCGAGGGCCTCACGCCCTCTCGCCATGACGGCCACCCGGGCCCCGTCCGCGGCCAGGACCTCGGCGACGGCCCGTCCCATTCCCTTGCTCCCGCCGGTCACGACGGCTGTCGCGTCAGCGAATCCGAGATCCACGTCGACCAACCTCCTTCTTCGATATCGATTGCCGACTCCGTCTCGCTTCCGTCAGCGCTTCCGACTGGGCGACACGTCATCGGGAGAACCGCTTGCTGACGGCCAGCCGACGAGCCGCCATGGTGGCCTGCCGCTCGGCAGGCGTGACCCGCCGCGTCCCCGCCGGCACCGCCTGGTCGATCTCCGAGAACTTGACCAGTCGCATCGTCGGCACGGGTGCGGTCTCCGTGCGGACGCAACGCAGAATGATCGGGCCGACACTGTGGCCGGCGGTGTCCAACCAGTTGGCGACGCCGGGATCCTCGTGGGCGATGACGGTGCGCAGGATGCCGTCGTCGTCCACGCTCGCCTGGTGCCCGTTCAGGCTGCTCTGGTGCGAGCCGTAGTCGATGGTCTCCCACCAGGGGTTCCCGAGTGAGTAGCTCCAATAGAGGCCCTCGAGGGGGCGAGACCTCGACGACCAGCGCCTCGTCGGGGGCGATCTCCCAGGATCCGATGACGGGCCGGTTCTCCGCCGCTGCGCCCATCGCCGTCCCGTCGAGGGGGGCATTGAACGAGTTGGGCTTCTCGGGCCGGGCGAACTGCAGGAAGAACTCGAGGTTGGCGACGACGAAGTCCCCGAGGGCGATCAGTTGCCGGGCCACCACGGCCTGCGGGTCCTCCGCCGGGCGCTCCGCCTTCTCGCGCTTGGCCCCGATCCGCTCGATGGAGAGCGACGACGCCACCTCCGTGTCCCAGTCGTAGAAGAAGTGGCGGACCACCAGTGCCGTGGCGTCGTCGGCGATCTCGAGCCAGTTCCCCTCGTGGGGCTCGGCCGAGAGGATGAGTTCCACCTCGCCGTCCGGGCCCAGATCGAGTTCGTCGAGGAGCACATTCGCCGACGAGGCCATGCCGGCCATGGACTGCAGACCGACATAGCGGGCCGAGCCGCGGTTGCCCCAGAGGCGGTACGTCTCGCCACCCCGAAGGCTCGAGCCCGTATAGATGCAGTCGGGGCAATCCATGCCCCACTTGTAGATGGAGTCGACGCTCGAGGGCTTCACCGCCAGCACCGAGCCCGACTCTTCCCGGAGCGCATTGTCCAGCCCGATGCCGAGGAGCACCAGCAGATGGCGGAAGCCCGCCGCCATGTCCGCCGCGTTGTAACGGCCGGCGTCGGCCAACACGACCTCGGATGCCCGTCGCAGGCCGTCGAGCAGGTGGGACCACGCACGTCCCGAGAGAAGGTCGTCCGCAGTGGCGTCCCCGGCCCGGGCCGCCTCGCCGACCGAGTGGGGCATCCAGGAGGGGTTGACGAAGGAGGACGTCATGAGTCCTCCGATGGACGCGTACGTGCGACTGGCGAAATCTTCATGTGCGAACCCCCGGCGCGAGTTGGTCGGGCCATGCTCCCGCGCCACCGCGGGGTCGTCAAACCTCCGAGATCACCGCTCGACGGGGGCGCGGCGCGTAGCGTGGGCGCCGGAGGTGGCGGCGGGCGTGCCACGACGGGCGGTCACAGGGCGAGCGGACGACACATGATCGAAAGTGCCATTCCCACCCTTGTCCTGATCGGGATCGCGGCGGTCCTCGCCCCGATCGTCGCCGAATGGTCGCGCCGGTTCATCGCCGTACCGGAGGTGGTGATCCAGATCATCTTCGGCATCCTGCTCGGGCCGTACGTCTTGGACATCGCCCACCCGAACAACATCGTGACGGCGCTGTCGGACTTCGGCCTCACCTATCTGATGTTCCTGGCCGGCACCGAGCTCGACCTGTCGACCATGCGCCAGGGGCACCTGGGCCGGGCCACGGGCTCCTGGGTGGCCTCGCTGGTCCTGGCGCTCGCCGTCGGCGAGATCCTCCATGCCACCGGGCTCGTCCTGGACCACACCGTCGTCGCGCTGTGCCTGACCACCACGGCGCTCGGGACGCTCCTCCCGATGCTGCACGACAACGGGGTGCTGCGGACGCCGCTCGGGCCCTCGGTCCTGTCGGTGGGCGCCATCGGGGAGTTCGGCCCGATCGTGGCGGTGGCCGTCCTGCTCACCAACCGGGACGCCGGGCTGACCTTCCTGCTGCTGGGGATCTTCGTCGCCGTCGCCGTCATCGCCGCCCTGCTGGCCACCCAGGTCCATCCGCCGCGCTTCATCGCTCTCATGCGCAAGCATCTCCACTCCACGGCGCAGCTGCCGGTTCGCATCTCCGTCCTGCTGGTGGTCCTCCTCGTCTACCTGGCCGACAAGCTCAGCCTGGACGTGCTGCTCGGCGCGTTCGCCGCCGGCGTGGTCGTGCGGCTGTTCATCAAGGGCGAGGACAGCGCGCCGATCACGAGCAAGCTCGAGGCCATCGGCTTCGGGTTCCTCATCCCGATCTTCTTCATCGACAGCGGCATCAAGTTCGACCTCCATGCCCTCATCCACATGCCCAAGGTCCTGTTGCTGGTGCCGGTGTTCACCGTCATCTTCCTCCTGACGCGCGGCCTTCCCACTTGGGCCTTCTTCCGGGGTGCCGTGACGAAGGTCGAGGCTCGCTCACTGGCCGTCCTGTCGGCCACCGGCCTGCCGATCATTGTGGTCATCACGACCCTGGGCGTGAGTGAGCACCGGATGAAACCGCAGAATGCGGCTGCCCTCGTCGCCGCCGGCATGCTCTCGGTCCTGATCTATCCGCTGATCGGCCTCCGCTGGCTCGAGAAGGGCTCCAAGGCGGTCGAGCCGGGCGGACGGCCCATGACGAGGCCGGCCCTGCGCGTGGACTCAGGTGTCGTAGCCGCCGGTGAAGATGCTCGGGATGGGACGTGCGGGCGGTGTCTCGGAAGAACGGGCGCACGTGGGTCTCCATGATCTCCTCCACGATCGGTCCGGCCGCCGGATCGGGCAGGAGGTCGTGGTCCTCGGCGGCGTCCTCGAAGAGGTCGAACAATTGGCACGGGGCCAGCGCGTCCTCGTCGACCACGAGCTTGTAGCGCTCGGTCTCGAAGGCGGCGAAGCCCCAGTTCTCGCTCACCGTCACCGAGCGGGACGGAGACGCTGCCGGATCGTGCACGCTCGCCAACAGCGACCGTCCCTCGGAGAGCGCGACGTCGGGCGCACCGGCGATCTCACGCACCGTCGCCGGCACGTCGACGTGCTCGACCAGTGCGTCGACCACATGGGGCACACAGCCGCCCGGCGGCCGCACGATCAGCGGCACCCGCACGGCCGGCTCGTACAGGACGCACTTGGACATCATGCTGTGGTTGCCGCCCATCTCACCGTGGTCGCTGGTGTAGATGATCCACGTGTCGTCGAGCAGGCCCCTGCGCTCCAGCGCACCGACCATGTCGCCGACGGCCTGGTCGATGACCGAGATATCGGCGGCGTACGACGTCCGCATGCCCCGGATGGCGTCGTCGGTCATCGTCTCGGAGTCCGAGACCCACATGAACGAGTTCAGGAGCGCCCCGTAGCGGCCCGTGCCCTCGATGGTGGGACGGCGCGTCGTGCGGGGCATTTGGATATCGACGCCGCGGTACCGCTCCACGGCCTGTGCCGGCGCGTCCCAGGGATCATGCGGGCCGGGGAACCCGACGAAGAGGAAGAACGGCTCGGGGCGCTCGTAGCCCTCGATCCACTCCACCGCCTGCCGGCCGTGCCAGGCGTCCACGTAGGACTCGAGCGGGATGGGCGTCGGCGTCGAGTCCCACATCGGCTCGCACTTGGTGGCGTTCTGGCCGTCTTCGTTCTCGCCCTGGTAGCTGCGGTCGGCGATGTGCTTCTTGTAGGCATCGAGCAGCCCGAGGCCGGCGAGATAGTCGGTGTAGCGGGTCGGGATCTTCCCGACGAACTTGTCGCCGGTCTCGAAGACCTCGGCGAACCCGAGCGCCTGGAGCCGACCGGCCATGTCGTTGATGTGGGGGACGGTGAGCTGCTCGTCGAGATAGAGATGCGCCTTGCCCAGGAGGGCGGTGTGATACCCGGCCTCCCGGAGGGCCCAGGCGTAGGTCGGGCTGTCGGGTGGGATCTCGGACGAGTTCGTGTACACGCCGTGGTCGCGCACGTAGCGCTCCGTCATGAACGACGCACGTGCCGGCATGCAGAGCGGGCCCTGGCACGAGACCCGGGCGTAACGGACACCTTGTGCCGCCAGCGCGTCGAGCGACGGGGTGATCGCACTGGCGTCTCCGGCGCACCCCATCACGTCGGCCCGGTGCTGGTCCGACATCACGAGCAGAATGTTGGGGGCGCCGCTGGCCATGCTGTTGCTCTCTCCGTCCGATCGAATGTTGGTGTGGGGGCTCTCAGATGATCATCGCATGAAACCCCGCGCGCGGCCGTTCCTGTGGTTCGTACGGATGAAGTGCACTACTAACCTGTCGCAACCGCCGGAGTGACCCCTTGGAGCCTTTGCATGCCCTTTGATCTGAAAAAGGTGTTGGACGAGCGCAGGGGTGAGAACTTCACTCTTCACTCGAAGTACATCAACCCCCAGCTCCCGAAGGTTCTCGGCCAGATCGAGTTCGACCGGTTCTACGAGAAGGGCGAGGGCTGCTACCTCATCGACGACAAGGGGGACCGGTACCTCGATCTGCTCTCCGGCTTCGGCGTCTTCGCTCTCGGACGAAGCCACCCAACAATCGTTCGTGCGCTCAAGGATGCCCTCGACGCCGACCTGCCCAACCTCGTGCAGATGGACTGCTCGTTGCTGTCGGGCGTCCTGGCCGAGGAGCTGGTGGCCCGGTCCCATCCGGGGATCGAGCGGGTGTTCTTCACCAACTCGGGAGCGGAGGCGGTCGAGAGCGCCATCAAGTTCGCCCGGGCCGCCACGAAGCGCACCCGCATCCTCTACTGCGACCACGCGTTCCACGGGCTCACGACGGGCGCCCTCGCCCTCAACGGCGGCCGCGAGTTCCGGACGGGCTTCGGCCCCCTTCTCCCGGGCGCAGAAATGATTCCTTTCGGGGACGCGGCCGCTCTGGCCCGGGAACTGCGCCGGGGCGACGTGGCTGCGTTCATCGCCGAGCCGATCCAGGGCAAGGGGGTGAACATGGCGTCGGACGAGTTCTGGCAGGAGGCGCAGTCGCTGTGCCGGCGGCACAAGGCCCTCCTGATCCTCGACGAGGTGCAGGCCGGCCTCGGGCGGTCAGGCACCTTCTTCTGTCACGAGCAGTTCGGCATCACGCCGGACATCATCACCGTCTCCAAGGCGCTCTCGGGCGGCTTCGTGCCCGTCGGGGCCATGCTGAGCACGGCGTCGGTGTCCGATGCGGTGTACAGCTCCATGGACAGGGCGGTGGTCCACTCCTCGACCTTCAGCACCAACCAGCTGGCGATGGTGGCGGGGCTGGCGACGTTGGCCGCGTTCGACGACGAGGACATCCTCGACCGCGTGCAGCGCACCGGAAAGGCGTTCACCAAGGCGCTCGAACCGCTGGTCGAGCAGTACGAGTTCCTGCACGACGTGCGGGGCAAGGGGTTGATGATCGGACTGGTGTTCGGCGAACCGTCGACGCCAGGCCTGCGCCGCCGCTTCAAGATGGTCGAGGCGATCCGACCGGCCCTGTTCTCCCAGATGGTGGTGACGCCGCTGTTCCACCGCCACCACATCCTCACGCAGGTGGCGGCCGACAACATGAACGTCATCAAACTGTTGCCGCCGTTGATCGCCGGAGAAGAGGAAGTCGATCTCTTCGTCGACGCGCTGGACGATGTGCTCGCCAGCGCCGAGCGGGGCTCGAGCCTGATCTTCGAGTTCGGCAAGACCATGGCCAAGGGCACGCTGCACCGGACGCGGCTGTGAAGCTCGCCTCCGGAGACCGGGTCCTGGTCACCGGGGCCAGCGGGTTCATCGGCTCGGCCGTGACCCGCCAGCTCCTCGCCCGCGAGCAGGAAGTGATCGCGCTGGTCGAGCCGGGCGCCGACACGACGAACCTCGACGGTCTCGAGGTCAAGCAGGTCATCGGCGACCTGCGCAGCCGTGACAGCGTGCAGAGCGCGGTCAACGGTTGCCGGGCCGTCTTCCACGTGGCGGCGCTGTACCGCTTCTGGGCCCGGGATCCCGACGCCTTCTACGCCATCAACGTCGATGGCACGCGCAACGTCCTCGGGGCGGCCGAGGAGGCCGGCGTCGAGCGTTTGGTCTACACCAGCACCGTGGGCACGCTCGGCCTCGAGCATGTCTCGGGCTCCAACTCCGCCAACGAGCGGTCGTTTCCCGACGTCCGGCATCTGTACGGCTCCTACAAGCGGTCCAAGTACGTGGCCGAGCACGAGGTGCTGCGCGCCATCGCCGAGGGGCTGCCCGCATCGCTGGTGCTGCCGACCTTCCCGGTCGGGCCCGGCGATCGCGCCCCGACGCCCACCGGCAAGCTGGTCCTCGACTTCCTCAACGGCCGCATGCCGGCCTTCGTGGACACCGTGTTGAACGTGGCGCACGTCGACGACCTGGCGGCGGGGCAGGTGCTCGTGCTGGAGAAGGGCCGGACAGGACGCAGCTACATCCTCGGCGGGGAGAACATGACGCTCGAGCAGGTGCTCGCCGAGCTGGCCGTGATCACGGGACTTCCTGCCCCCTACGGCAAGGTGCCCAACTCGTTGGCGTTGGCCGTGGCGGCCGTCTCGGAGCTGGTCGAGGGGCGCCTCCTGCGCCGCCATCCGTCCGTCCCGCTGGAGGCGGCCCGCATGTCGACGTCGCGGATGTCCTTCGACACCACCCGGGCCCGAGAGGAGCTGGGGTATGCGCCCCGGCCTGCCGCGGAAGCGCTCGAGGCCTCGGCCCGCTGGTTCGTCGAAACAGGGATGGTCCGCGAGAACCGGGTGAGCCGGATCCACTGGTCTTCGGGCCACTGAGGCCCCGGCCCCGCTCGACGGCGCGGCGGCATGTCCCGCATCGGGCACACTGGTCGCCGTGGCTCCCCAGTTCATCTACACAATGCGCGGGCTCTCGCGCTTCTATCCGCCCGACCGTGAGGTGCTCAAGGGCATCAACCTCTCCTTCTATCCAGGGGCGAAGATCGGCGTCATCGGCTCCAACGGGTCGGGAAAGTCGTCGCTGCTGCGGATCATGGCCGGTGAGGACGACGGGTTCTCGGGTGAGGCCAGGCTGACCCCGGGCTTCACGGTCGGGTACCTGGCCCAGGAGCCGCAGCTCGACGAGTCCAAGGACGTGGCGGGGAACGTCGCCGACGGGGTGGGCGAGGCGAAGCAGCTCGTGGACCGGTACAACGCGGTCTGCGCCGCCTTCGGCGATCCCGATGCTGACATCGATGCGCTCCTGGCCGAACAGGCCGACCTGCAGACCAAGATCGACGCGGCCGGGGCCTGGGAGCTCGACCGCACCTTCGAGATCGCCATGGACGCCCTCCGTCTCCCGCCGGGGGACGCCGACGTCAGCACCCTCTCGGGCGGCGAGCGACGGCGGGTGGCCCTCTGCCGCCTCCTGTTGTCCAAGCCGGACCTCCTGCTGTTGGACGAGCCGACCAACCACCTCGACGCCGAGTCCGTGGCCTGGTTGGAGCGGACGCTGCAGGTGTACCCCGGGACGGTCGTCGCCGTGACCCACGACCGCTACTTCCTCGACAACGTGGCGGGATGGATTCTCGAGCTCGACAGGGGAGCGGGCATCCCGTGGGAGGGGAACTACTCCTCCTGGCTCGAGCAGAAGCAGGCCCGCCTCGCCGCCGAAGAGAAGGCCGACCGCTCCCGCCAGGCGTCACTCGAACGCGAGCTCGAATGGATCCGGATGTCGCCCCGGGCCCGGCAGAGCAAGGGCAAGGCGCGCATCACCGCCTACAACGAGCTCGTCACGGAGGCCGAATCGGCCGAGCGGCGGGCCGAGAAGGTCGAGCTGACCATTCCGCCCGGGCCACGCCTGGGAGATCAGGTCGTCGACGCCGACGGCGTGGTGAAGGCGTTCGGGGACCATCTGCTCATGGACGGCCTGTCCTTCAAGCTTCCACCCGGTGGCATCGTCGGCGTCATCGGGCCCAACGGCGCCGGCAAGACGACGTTGTTCCGGATGATCGTCGGCGAGGAGAAGCCCGATGCCGGCAGCATGACCATCGGGGCGTCAGTGCAGCTGGCCTACGTCGACCAGTCCCGCGAGTCGCTGACGCCCGACGCCACGGTCTACGAGGAGATCACCGGCGGGGTGGATCGGATCATTGTGGGCGGGCGTGAGCTGCACGGCCGGGCCTACGTGGCCGGGTTCGGCTTCAAGGGGAGCGACCAGCAGAAGAAGGTCGGTGAGCTCTCCGGGGGCGAGCGCAACCGGGTGCTGCTGGCCAAGGTTCTCCGCAGTGGCGGAAACGTGCTCCTGCTCGACGAGCCCACGAACGATCTCGACGTGGACACCCTGCGAGCCCTGGAGGACGCGTTGTTGTCGTTCCCCGGTTGCGCGGTCGTCATCAGCCACGACCGCTGGTTCCTCGACCGCATCGCCACCCACGTGCTCGCCTTCGAAGGGGAGTCCGAGGCCCGGTGGTGGGAGGGGAACTTCAGCGACTACGAGGCGGATCGCCACAAGCGGCTCGGCGTCGATGCCGATCAGCCGCACCGGCTGCGCTACAAGCCGCTCGTCGCGCGACTGACCATCACCCGGACCCGTCGCAAGCCGGCAGATCCCACAGACCGCTGACGTCTTCGTAGGCCGTCGTGCAGGGCGGGCCATCGGCCACCCACATGCGCGGCACGCCGTCGCCCGCCGGGACCCGCACGATGCAGGACGACCGTGTCCCGAACGTGTCCAGGTGCACGCAGTTCGCCGCGTTCGGGCGTGCCTCACCTTCGGGGTTCCGATGGTCCACCAGGACACGGCGAAAGGCGTCGACCACCTGCTCACCCGTCGGGCGGGACCTCGAGCCCGGCCCGGACCAGGTCGACCTTGGGCGAGGTCTCGCCGAGGGCTCGATTCTCGAGCACGTGGATCCCGGGTGGCAGGGCGAGAACCGAACCCTCCTCGGTGTCAGATCCGGTGAAGTCGACGAAGAAGAGCGAGTCGCGATCCCCGACGAGGAGCCACGAGCCGTTGTAGTCGGCAGGATGGAAGCCCGCCAGGAGCGCGTCGACGGCATCGGCCGCGGTGGCGTGCCGGACAAGTTCGAGCGGCAATTCGCCGCGGGACCGCTTCGACGGGTCCTTGGCGTCGCCCAGGGGCTGGTTGGTCAGCCCGGCGCACACCCCGTACTCATTGACGGCGAGCCACGTCCCCCCGGACAGTTCGTCCCGGCCTCCCAGCACGCGTGGCGGTCCGTCGTCGAGAACCGTGACAGCCGTCGACGGCCGTTCCAGGATCTCATCGCGGTTGGCGCCGACGATCAACGGTTCTCCGGCCACCACACGCGATGCCACGACGAGGAGGCACACGCCATCACCCTACCGAGCGTTTGCGCGAGCACGGCCAGACCCGCGTGGCCCAAGAAGAGCGCCATGGCGGGGTAAGGTCCAGCGCCGCCCCATTGCCGCTGCGGACGAAAAGCGACGACTCCGAGGGCGACGCCATCGACGCCGCTCGACAGCGAGACATTGAGGTCAAAGAGAAGGCAATTGGTCAACCGCTGGCAAGAGAGTGACCGTCCACGCGGCGCAGACTACGACCGGCGGTTCGCAGACCTCGCCGCCACCGGCATGGACATGCACGGAGAGGCGGCGCTCGTCGCCGACTACGCGCCGACATCCGTACTGGACGCAGGGTGCGGCACCGGCCGGGTCGCCATCGAGCTCAGCCGTCGGGGCTATGACGTCATGGGTGTCGACCTCGACGAGGCCATGCTCGAGGAGGCCCGCAGCCAAGGCCCCCGACCTCACCTGGCTCCGGGGCGACCTGGCCGACCCGGAACTGGACCTCGGCGGCCGGACGTTCGACCTCATCGTCATGGCCGGCAACGTCCTGATCTTCGTGACGCCCGGCACCGAGGGCGATGTCATACGAGAACGCCGCACGATGGCTGCGCCCGGGCGGCCGCCTCATCACGGGTTATTCCATCAACCCGCAAGGCTTCGGTCCCGCCCGGCACGACGCCCTGGCCGCCAGGGCCGGCCTCGTCCTCCAGGACCGCTGGTCGACCTGGGACAAGGCGCCCTACACGCCGACGGACAGCTACGCCGTCGCCGTCCACCGGCGAGAGATATGAGGCCTGCTTCCGGCACCCCACGCAACGGAGGCGCAAATTTGAGGATCCGTAGTGCACTGAACGTGCACGACAACCCTGTGTCGTTAGGCTTCGCACATGGGAACTGAGGACCTCGACCCGATCGATCACCACATCATCGAATTGCTCTCGCAGAACGCCCGCCGGACCATGGCCGACATCGGAGAGCAGGTTTCGCTGTCCGCTTCGGCGGTGACCAGGCGCATCGAACGGCTGGAGCGCACCGGCGTCATCGCGGGATACACCGTCGTCGTCGACCACCGTAAGGCCGGCCGCCCGATCCAGGCCTTCACCGAGGTGCGCTTCGCCGGCACCGCCGACCTGCAGGAGATCAAGGAGACGGCGATGCAGCTGTCCGAGGTGCAGGCGGTCTTCACCACCGCCGGCGATCCGGACGCCCTCGTCTGGCTCCAGGTCCCCGATGTCGAGCGACTCGGCCAGGTCATTGAGCAGCTGCGCCGTCGCGGCCGTGTCACGGGCACCAAGACGCTGATCGTCCTCGATACATGGTCCCGCCACCGCGCCCTCGAGGCCAACGGCCTCCCCGCCCACACCTGAGTGAGGCGAGCCGGACGGACGACGGCGTCCGGCGGCGCCGGCGTCGGCGTCGCCTCGCAGCGCCGTCGTCGCACTCGCGTTCCTCGCCGCGGGATGCAGTCAGAGCAAGAGCCCGAACGCGTCGGGCGCCGGTTCGACGACCACCCGCGCCACCGCGTCCGACGACGACGACCACGCCGAGCCCCGCCGGCACATGGTCCAAAGCCATCAGCGTCGCCGCCCAACACCAACCTCTCCGTCGTCACGTGCACCGCGCCCGCGGCGTGCATCATGGGCTCGACGACCGGCCAGACCTATCGCCTGTTCCTCGACAAGGTCAGCGCGCTCGGCCCCGCCGTCCCGTCGCCGTCGCCCCAGGGCGTGGCCTACATCTCGTGCGGCGCCTCCAACTTCTGCGGGGCGGCGCCCAACCTGAACCAGGTCGCGTTCCTCGGGGGATCGAACTGGGAGCCGCCCGCCACCATCTCGGCCGCGCAGGGCATCACGGCGATCGACTGCACCGGCCCCACGTTCTGCATCACCATCGACGGCGAGGGCAATTCGTTCGCCTACAACGGCAGCCGCTGGGGCGGCAACATCGGCGCCTGGGGGGCCGCCAACCAGATCTCGTGCGTGTCGCCGTCCTTCTGCGTCGCCGCCGAGGGCGGGCCGTCGGTCTTCAACGGCTCGAGCTGGACCCAGCCGAGCGACATCGACACCCAGGGCCAGCTCAACTCGGTCTCCTGCGCCTCGACCACCTTCTGCGTCATGGTCGACAGCAACGGAGCGGTCCTGACCTGGAACGGGACCGCCTTCTCGGCGCCCGCCCCGATCGCCACCGAGCCGCCCCTCACCGGCAGCAACGCCTCGGGCCTGACCTCCGTCTCGTGCCCCACGCACGACCTTCTGCCGCGCCGTCGACTCCACCGGCCGTGTGTTCGCCTACAACGGCACGACGTGGAGCTCGGGCACCCTCATCGATAACGGCCACGCCCTCACGAGCATCTCGTGCCCGACGGTGTCGTCCTGCGTCGCCGTCGACCGCTCGGGCAACGCGTTCGATCGACCAGGGCGTGAGGACGGGCGGCTCGCCGCGCCCGATGATCCACGACAGCAGCTCGGCGGGGTCGCTTCTTTCCGCCAGACGCGGCAGCTCCCGGGGCAGCCAGACCTCGACCAGGCCGGGCGGCAGCGGCACGGGGCCCAGTCCCAAGATCGCCGTGATGCACCACCACCTCGCGCCAGCGCGACAGCACCGCGTCACGCGAGTCCTCGACCACGCCCCTCGATGTCCGTGACGGCGCATCCCATGCCGCAGGCGAGAGCGTCGGCGATCGTCCGCTCGACGGCCGCGGCGGTCTCGCCGGACGTCGCGCACCAGCTCGGCCGCCGGCCGGCCCGCTCCCTCCTCGATGTCGCTGCTGCGCTGCGCCAGGCCGCCCGGATACTGGTCCCGCAGCTCGCCCTGCGCCGCGCCCTCCAACCGCCAGACGAGACTGTCGGCGTTGCGGGCGATGTGGGTCAGGACGTGGCCCACGGTCCAGTCGGGCAGCCGGCTCGGCCGTCGCGCCGTGTCGTCGGACAGATCGGCGATGGCGTCGAGCAATGCGGCCTGCGCTGCTCCGCACCCCTCGATCAGATCCGTCGGCGCCCGGCCTCGTCCCGTCACGCGGACGGGATGGTGGACTGCCCGTCGAGCATGTCGGCCATGACGGCGCGGATGAACTCGTCCGCCTCTTCGGTCATGCCGCCGGCGACCCCGCCGTAGATGGCGCCCGAGCGGGGCGCCTCGTCCGCGTGCTCCTTGGCGTAGGCCACCGCGTCGGCGAGATCGGCGGTGAACTCGGGCACGACCTGAGGCTGGGTCTGCGGCCTCGTCACCGCCATGTGCAGCGCGTTGGGGTACTGCTGCCCGTTGAAGCGCCAGCCCCTCGTCCGCATGAAGTCGTTCACGTGGTAGATGTCGAACTCGTCGGAGGTGAAGGAGAACAGGAACGTCGGCTTTCCGACCAGGCGCAGCTCGGGGTGCGACGTGACCGCCGCCTGCATCGCCGTCGACGTCTCGAAGATCTCCCGGGCGTACCCGAGGTAGCCGGCGTGTCCGTACTGCACCATGGCGGCCCAGGTCGCGGCGATGAGGCCGCCCGACCGCGAGCCCTCCATGCCCGGTGAGGTGTACTTCCCGCCGCTCCAGTCCGTCAGGTAGAAGTACTGGGCATTCCTGAGGGCCTTGGTGCGGAAGGTCAGGACCGAGGAGCCCTTGAAGGCGTAGCCGTACTTGTGGGTGTCGGCCGACATGGAGGTGACGCCCGGCACCGAGTAGTCGAACGGCGGGATGTCGTACCCGAGCTCGCGGCCGAAGGGCAGGATGAAGCCGCCCAGGCAGCCGTCGACGTGCAGCCCGACGCCGCGCTCGAGGGCGAGGTCGGACAGGTCGCTGATCGGGTCGACGGTGCCGTAGCCGTAGTTGCAGGCCGACCCGATCAGGGCGACGGTCTGATCGTCTATGTGGTCGCGCACCCAGTCCACGTCCACCTGGGTCGTCACCGGATCGATCGGCGCCCGCCGCAGCTCGACACCGAAGAGGTGGCATGCCTTGTCGAAGGCGGGGTGCGCCGTCTCGGGCTTGATCACGTTCGGCCGCGTGACGCCGCGTGTCTGGGCGGCGTACTCGCGGTAGGCGAGGATGGCGTGCAGGATGCTGCCCGTCCCGCCCGTGGTCACCAGGCCGCAGGGGTCGCCCCCGGCCTCCCGCGCCGCCTCCCCATGATGCAGGTCGAGCGTCATCGCGATGATCTCTGCCTCGAACTTCGTCGCGCTCGGGCACATGTCTCGCTGGAGGACGTTCACGTGGGCGAAGAGGCCGAAGGCCTCGTTCATGAAGTGGTAGTGGTCGTGGTCGCCGCAGTACATGGTCCCCGAGCACTTGCCCGTCTCCCAGAAGGCGTCCTCTTCGGTTGCCATGGTGCGGAGCTCGGCGAGCACGTCCTCCCGGCTCATGCCCTTCTCCGGGAGCACGCGGTTGATGGCGAAGCGGTCGGCGTAGGGGTAGTCGCTCATCGGGTGTTGCCTCCTTGGGTGACCGGATCGGGAATCGGCGATGGGATCCTCGGCCGTCGCGTCCGAGACTATTCAATTGGGTCAATCTGGCGAACAGGCCGGCGGCGATGATGTCGCCATGCGCCGACCCCAGCGCCTTCGAATCGCTGCACGGGTACCAGCGCGCCTGGGTGAGCGGCAGACGTGCTGGCGGGGCTCATGCTCCTGGTCATCGCCGTTCCGGAGCAATTGGCCACGTCCCGGCTGGCCGGCATGCCTCCCATCACGGGCTTCTACGCCTTCGTGGCGGGAACGGTCGCTCTTCGCCCTTCTCGGCTCGAGCCCCCAGATATCGGTCGGCGCCGACTCGACCATTGCGCCGCTGTTCGCCACCGGGGTCTCGGCCCTCGCCCTGACCGGCTCTCCCCACTACGTCGAGCTGGTGGGGATCCTGGCCGTGATGGTCGGGCTGATGGTGATGCTGGTGGGCATCCTGCGCCTCGGCTGGATCGCCGAGTTCCTCTCGACCCCCATCGTCACCGGCTTCCTGTCCGGCGTGGCGGTGATCATCATCATCCACCAGCTCCCGGACTTCTTGGGGTTGCCCCGACGACGGGCTCGAACGCCCACCGCGTCGACGTCCGTGCTCACCGATCTCGGCCAGGCCAACGGCTGGACGGTGGCCATCGGTCTCGGCGTCCTGGTCGTCATGTTCGCCAGCGCCCGCCTCAATCGGCGCATCCCCGGCGGCCTGATCGGCCTCGTCGGCTCCACGGCGCTCGTGGCCGTCCTGGATCTGCAGGCGCACGGTGTCGCCGTCCTCGGCACGGTCCAGAGCGGTGCCCCCCATTTCGGGCTGACCGGGTTGTCATGGTCCACGCTCCAGAATCTGGCACCCCTGGCCGCGGTGGTGGCGCTGGTCATCGTGACCCAGACGGCGGCCACGACCCGCGCCTTCGCCGATCAGGGTGGCTACGACGCGAACGCCGGGCGCGACTTCTTCGGCGTCGGCGCGGGCAGCGTGCTGGCGGGTCTCGTGGGCTCGTTCCCCGTCGACGCCAGTCCGCCACGGACGGGGGCCGTCGCCACGGCCGGCGGCCGTTCACAGGCCGGAGCGCTCGGGGCGGCGCTGGTGATCGTCCTGCTCATCCCCGTCGCCAATGTCCTGAAGGACGTTCCACTGACCACATTGGCCGCCGTCCTGATTTACGTCGCCATCAGGCTCTTCAAGCCGGCCGACCTGCGGGCCATCGCCCGCTTCGACCTCTTCGAGTTCGGCCTGACGTCGATCACGCTGCTCGCCGTCGTCCTCATCGGGGTGGAGCAGGGGATCGGTGTCGCGGTCGGGCTGGCCATTCTGGACCGGATCAGATTGAGCGCCCGCCCGCAGCTGCACGTCCTGGGGCGTCTCCCGGGGACGACCAGCTGGGCGCCGCTTTCGGCCGAGCACGCCGCAGCCGAGGTCCCCGACGTCCTCGTTCTCCTCTTCGCCACGCCGCTCTGGTACGCCAACGCGGTGCACTTCCGCGACGAGGTGGTCGGTGCACTGCGGTCGCAAGCCGGGCACGCAGGTCCTCGTGCTCGATGCGCTCGGGATGTCCGATGTGGACTTCACCGGATCACGGGAACTGGGCCACGTGCTCGATGTCTGCGACCGCGCCCACATCGCCTTCGGCGTGGCACGCGCCGGTGACCACCTGCACGGCATGCTGCGAGCGCAGCGGCTTGGTCGAGCGCATCGGCCCCGGTCATTTCTACCCAAGCGTCAATGAGGCGGTCGACGGCGTTGACGGCCGAGCCGTCGTCACCCATCCTGAACGACGAGGGACCGCCGCCGGCTCGGCCCGAACCGCCGATCGCTCAGTCGCACCCGCCCCGCCCCACGCCCCGCCGTCACCCTGGTCCAGAGCACCGAAGGGCGCGAGACGCATGACCCGGCCGCTCGGGATTCTCGATCCGTGAGCTCCTCGATTGGGGTTGCCCGTCATGGACCAGCCGTTGCGGTGCACCACCCCGTGGTGGTGCTTGCACAGAAGGACCAGATTGTCGAGGTCGGTCCCGCCACCGGGGTTCCAGGGCACGACGTGGTGCACGGCGGCGAAGGTGGCGTTCGCACAGCCCGGGAACCGGCAATGCCGGTCCCGGCGGATCACCTCTCGCCGTTGGGCCCCGGTCGGGAAGCGCTTGGCCCGGCCCTCGTACATGGTGTGGCCCGACGGCGTCGTCGACGGCCACCACCACGGTGGCGTCACAGGCGATGCGCCGCACCGTCTCGAGGTCGATCAGGCCACCGTGCTCGAGCTCGGCCGCCAGATCGCTGGGCTCGCCCTCGCTGCGTCGACCAGGTCCTGCGAGGGGCACATGGGCCACCACCAAGAACGGGTTGGGGGCGCTGGCCGGCCCTTCGAGCCGGAGCCCGAGGCGGAACCACGGCCCGGGGTGGCCGAGTCCACGATCGCCAAGAACCCGTCGCAGCGACGCTGGTCCAGGGGGACCTTGTCCTCGGACTTCGTCCTCGGCTTCTCCTCCTCCCGGGCGAGACGCTCTCGGCCCAGGCGTCCACACAGGCCTTGGTCTGGGCATAGGCCTCGGCGGGCAGCTGCATCGACACGGTGCGGTGCCCGTCGTTGAAGCGCAGGAAGCGACCGTCGTGCTCGAACGCGACGCGGAGACCGAGAGCCGACCGGGCCCGGGCGGCCGCGGTCCGGGCCACCTCGGTCAGTTCACGGACACCGAGCTCCTTGGCCTGGGCGCACAAGCGCCTGATCGGTCCGGGGCGTGGCCACATCGACCACGGCCCGCACCTTGTCGAAGGAGATCTCGCCCGCACACAAAGACCCCACGAGATGGGGCAGGTCCGGGTCTTGCTCGGCCACATGGCAGTACGAGCGGGCCGTCGCCACGGACACTCCGAAGCGCTCGGCCGCCCAGGCCTCGACCGAGGTGGCCCCGTCGTCGCGGAACATCTCGCGCTCGGTCGGACTCGGCCAAGCAGACGGTGAACTCGCCCTCGGCCGCCGTCTTCACCCTCAGCGCCTCTGTCATGCGGGCCCTGAGCTCTTCTTTCGACAGACCCGCCACGGTGCTGACCAGGTCGGAGGCGGAGCCGTCGAGCGGGAGCCGGAGTCGGCGCCGGCAGCAATCGGAGCGACGTCATCGGAGGTCTGGGCCATCGAAGAGTGAATGGTCCCCATGGGGCGGAGGCTTGTCCGCAATTACCCGCGACCCGCCCCACCCGCCGCCTATGAGCCGGGCACGACCTCTATCTCGGCCCGCACCGGCCGGTGGTCGGATCCCGAATGCGGGAAGACCACACCCGAGACCGCCCGCAATCCATCCCCCCGCACCAAGATGTGATCGATCTGGCTGTGCGGCCGCCACGTCGGCCACGTCGGACCGACGACGGCCCGATGCCAACCCGGCATGAACCGGCGCACCAGCGGCCCCCACGTGTTCATGTCACCGGCCAGCAGCGCATCGGGCCGGGCCCAGGTGCGCAGTCCCCGCCGGAGCTCCGCCCAATTGCGGTGCGAGCCCATGTGCAGGTGCGACATGTGCGTGCCCGCCACGGACACCGGCCGCCCCGCCACCGTCAGATCGACCACCAGTGCCGCCCGGTTCACGCGGTCGGCACGCAGCGTGCGCATCGGCAGCACCCGCGTCGACTCGATCGGCAGCGAAGGCCGCACCAGCACCGCGATGCCCCAGGTCCCCTGCTCGGCCTCCTGCCAGCGCGCCAACTTCTGCACCCGAGCGGACACGGGCCGCACGCCGTCCATGTAGAGCGGCCTGTTCTCTTCCTTCCAGAGCGGTCGGGCCAACCAGTTCCCGTCCGCCCCCGGCTGCGGCCGGATCCGCCGCCCCGAACCGAGCGTCCGTGCCTCTAGCTGGTACCCGAGATGCCGGGCCACCTCGGCCGCCTGCCCGCCACCACCACCGTCGCCGATCGGCCGTCCACGCCTCCTCGAGCACGATGACATCGGCGTCCAGCGAGGCGATCGCGGCAACGTAGTCATAGGGCCTGCCCCACCCGTCCATCCCACAGTGCATGTTGTAGTTGGCGATGCTCAGCAAGGTCCCACGTCCACGTTCCGACCGACGATAGGCGAGCGAGATCGCAACCGGTACGATCGTCGCGGTGGTCGAGCGGGCAGCCGGGGATGCACGCCTGACCCGGCGGCTGCAGCCCTTCACCACCACGATCTTCGCCACCATGTCGGAGCTGGCCCTCGCGACGAACTCGGTCAATCTCGGCCAGGGTTTCCCCGACACCGACGGGCCCGAGGAGCTCAGGGAGATCGCCGTCGAAGCCATCCGCCAGGGCCGCAACCAGTACCCGCCCAGCCAAGGCATCCCCGAGCTGCGCCAGGCCGTCGCCGCCCACCAGCGGGACTGGTACGGCATCGACCTCGACCCGGACACCGACGTCCTCGTGACCGTCGGGGCGACCGAGGCCATCGCCGCCACGTTCCTGGCGCTGTGCGAGCCCGGCGACGAGGTCGTCATGTTCGAGCCGACCTACGACTCCTATGCGGCGGATGCGGCCATGGCCGGCGCCGTGCCGCGGCTGGTGCGCCTGCACCCACCCGACTGGCATTTCGACCCGGACGAGCTGGCCGCCGCGGTCGGGCCGCGCACCACGATGCTCCTCTTGAACTCGCCGCACAACCCGACCGGCAAGGTCTTCTCTCCCGAGGAGTTGGGGCAGGTCGCCGACCTGTGCCGGGCCCACGACCTCCTGGCGGTGACCGACGAGGTGTACGAGCACCTCGTCTTCGACGGCGCCCACATCCCCTTGTCCACCTTGCCCGGCATGCGCGACCGCACGCTGACCATCTCCTCGGGCGGCAAGACGTTCTCGTTCACCGGCTGGAAGGTGGGCTGGGTGAGCGGCCCGGCGCCGCTCGTGGCCGCGGTGCGGGCCGCCAAGCAATTCCTGACCTACACCAGCCCGGCGCCGTTGCAGCTCGCCATCGCCCGTGGCCTCGCCTTCCCGCCCGCCGTCATGCGCGCGTTCTCGTCGGAGCTCCGGGCCAAGAGGGATCAGCTCTGCGCCGGGCTGGCGGCGCTCGGGTACGAGGTCTTCCGGCCCGCCGCCACCTACTTCGCCACGACCGACATCTCCGCGGTGGCCCCGGGCATGAGCGCGCAGGACTTCTGCCTGGCGCTGCCCGAGCGGTGCGGGGTCGTCGCCATTCCCAGCTCGGTCTTCTACGACCCGGCCGATCCCGACGCCGGCCGGACCCTGGTGCGCTGGGCCTTCTGCAAGCGGGCCGACGTGCTGGACGACGCACTGGCCCGCTTAGCATCGTGGGGATCATGACGATCCCGATCACCTGGGTCGACGCATTCAGCGACGTCGCGTTCGGGGGCAACCCGGCGGCCGTCTGCCTCCTGCGAAGACCCGCTCGACGACGGCCGCATGCAGTCCATCGCCTTCGAGCTCGGGATCGCCGAGACGGCCTACCTCACGCCCTCGGGCGACCCGAACGTGTTCGGCCTGCGCTGGTTCTCGCCGGCCGTGGAGATCGACCTGTGCGGCCACGCCACGCTGGCCTCGGCGCACGCGCTGCGTGAGAACGGCGTCGTCGACGGGACGGCACCCCTGACCTTCCACACGCGCAGCGGCCCTCTGCGGGCGTCCTTCGCCGGTGACACCATCGAGCTCGACTTCCCGGCCGACCGCGTCACCACCGGCGCCGCTGCGACGACGAGCTGGTGGACCAGTGGCCCGGCGACGTCGTGGCGAGTGGACGGACCGGTTTCTTCGCCTTCGTCGTCCTTTCCTCCGCCGACGCGGTGCGCTCCTACGAGCCCGATCTGGCGGCGATCGCCGCCACGGGGGCCAAGGCGCTGCTGCTGACGGCGGCGGCCGGTCCGGAGTCGGACGCCGACTACGTCCTGCGCGTCTTCGGACCCAACGTGGGGATCGACGAGGACCCGGCGACAGGGGCGGCCCAGTGCGTGGCCGGCCCCTACTGGGCGGCCGAGCTCGGCCGTGACCGCCTCGTCGCCCACCAGCTCTCCCGGCGCGGCGCCACGCTGTACGTGCGCCCCGAGGGCGACAGGGTCTTCATCGCGGGGCACGCCACCACGGTCCTGACCGGCGAGCTGTGCTAGGGATGCGGATGATGGCGAGTCCCGCGACAGTGCGCATGCTCGTCGAGGGCCACGTGCCGTCCTCGCCGCGCGAAGTCGTCGCCAAGGAGCGCTTCCTGTCCGAGCTCAGCCGGCTCGACGCGCCCTTCGACGAGCACGCCGGACCGACCCACGTGACGGCGTCGGGCATTGTCGTCGGGCGGCGCGGTACCGTGCTCCACCGCCACAAGAAGCTCGGCATCTGGATGCAGCCCGGTGGCCACATCGACGCGGGCGAGACACCTGACGAGGCTGCGTTGCGCGAGGCGACCGAGGAGCTCGGCCTCGCGGTGGTGCACCCGCCGTCGGGTCCGCTGCTGCTGCATCTCGACGTCCACGAGGCCGCGCACGGGCACACGCATCTCGACTTGCGCTATCTGTTGCTGGGCGCCGACGCGGACCCGCACCCGCCACCGGACGAGAGCCCCGATGCCCGCTGGTGCAGTTGGGAAGAGGCCGAGGGGCTGGCCGACCCCGCGCTGATCGACGCGCTGCCTCTCGCCCGGGCGGCGTTCGAGGCGATGGCGTGACCGACGACCTGGAGCACCTGCTGGCCGTGCAGGACCTCGACATCTCCATCATGCAGCTGGAGCACCGGCGCGATGCGCTCGTCGAGTCGTCCGGCCTGGCCGCCGTCGAGGCGCAGCTGGCCGCGCTCGAGGTCGAGCGGGCCGATGCGGCGGCGCGGCGCAGCGTGCTGGCCGCGACCCAGAAGGACCTCGAGGAGCAGATCGGCGGCATCAGCGAGCGCCGCAACGTCGTGGAGAAGCGGATGTACGCCGCCACCAGCTCCTCGGCGCGGGACCTGCAGGCCATGAACGACGAGGTGCGGCACCTGACCGAGCGCCGGGCCGAGCTCGAGGAGCTCGAACTGGTGGCCATGCTCGAGCAGGATCCCATCGACGCCGAGCTGGCGGCGCTGGACGAGCGGTCCGCCCCACTCGAGGCGCAGGCGGCGGAGCTTCGTCAGCGGTCGCGGCCAGCGAGGTGGAGATCGACGCCGCGCTGGCCGAGGCGACCGGCGCCCGGTCGGCCGAGGCGGCGCTGTTGCCGGCGCCGCTCCGGACCGCTACGAGACGTTGCGGGCCCGCCTCAAGGGCACCGGCGCGGCGCGTCTGGTGGGCACCCATTGCGCCGGCTGCCATCTCGAACTGTCCTCGGGGGAGGTCGAGAAGATCCGCGCCCTGCCTCCGGGCGAGGTGGCCACCTGCGAGCAGTGCGGCCGCATCCTCGTCCCGACCTGATCGTGTTGAT
Source organism: uncultured Acidimicrobiaceae bacterium (assembly GCA_963755445.1). GTDB lineage: Bacteria > Actinomycetota > Acidimicrobiia > Acidimicrobiales > RAAP-2 > Bog-473. The sequence goes on from CAVWJQ010000009.1 coordinate 127,654, forward strand.
CCTGGTGCGCCACGGCGAGTCGGTGGCCAACGCGCAGGGCCTGCTGCTCGGCCGGACCGATGCCGAGCTGACCGAGACGGGCCGCGTCCAGGCGCAGGCGGCCCGTGCCCTGGTGTACGGGCCCGTGGCCGAGGTGCGTTCGAGCCCGCTCCGCCGGGCCCGGGACACGGCCGAGCTGCTGGCGCTCGGCCCGCCGGTCGACGGTGGACGAGCGCTGGGTCGAGGTCGACTACGGCGAGTTCGAGGGCGAGCCGCTCGGCGGCATCCCGGCCGAGGTCTGGCAGCGCTGGCAACGCGACCGGGACTTCCGCCCCGAGGGTGGCGAGACCCTGGCCGAGGTGGACCGCCGGGTGGCGGCGACGTGCGAGGAGCTCTTCGCCGCCGACGGCGCCGGGGCCCGCCGCAGCGACGGCGACGTCGTGGTGGTGAGTCACGTGAGCCCGATCAAGGCGGCGGTGGCCTGGGCGCTCGGCACCGTCGACCTCTACTGGCGCCTGCACCTGCGCACGGCCTCGGTGACCCGGATCGGGTGGAACCGCGACGCGCCGATCCTGCACGGCTTCAACGAGGTGGTGACCGCATGACTGACCGAGACGCCCACGCTGGCCGCGCTGCGCCCGCCACCGGGCTCGGCGGAGGAGCCCGTCCACCGCCGCACCATCACCATGGAGGTGTTCCAGCGGGACGAGTACTTCGCCGTCGTCGGGACCTTGCACGACGAGCGGCCCTGGGCCAGCGGGGACTACTCGCCGCGCGCAGCTCCACTTCATGGAACTCGGTCTCGTGGTCCGGCGAGCCGACATGACGATCGTCGACGCCGCGGCCGACATGCAGACGTTCCCGCACGCCGAGTGCACCGACATCGAGCCGCACTTCCGGGACCTGATCGGCCTGTCGGTGGCGCGTGGCTACTCGGGCGCAGTGCAGGAGCGCTTCGGCCGCCAGCGCGGCTGCAGCCATCTGGAGTTCCTGGCCCGGGCCATCGGGCCCGTCGTCATGCAGGGCCTCACCTCGTCGGCCGCCTGGGAGGTCGAGAACGGCGGCGGCCAGCACCCGATGCGCGAGGGCGGCTTCTCCTTCTTGACCAACACCTGCCACGTCTGGACCGAGGACGGGCCCGGGCGCACAGAAGATCGAGCTGGGTTGGCGGCCGGGCCTGCTCGGGTATCCGGCTCCCGACGTGGCCGAGGTACGCCGGCGCATGGCCGAGACTGACTAGCACCGGGTGGCTCGTCGCTGCCGCCGGCGCCGCTGCCGGTGCCGGCGCCGGTGCGGTGCCCGGCGCAGAGCTTCTCGAGCATGAGGGTCATCACCCGCCTGGCCCCCCGCACGGGCATGCCCGACGTGGTGCGCAGGCGCTCCCAGGCCTCCCAGGACGTGCCGGTGTCCATGGCGCCGAGATACTCGGCCTGCACGCTCGCCGGCAGGTCGGCCAGCTCGGCCGCGAAGGTGGCCTGCAGGTCCTGGAGGAAGAGGTCGTCGGCGGCGGCGAGCGCCTCCCGGACGGCGGGGGAGGTCGGGGCCCGGCACACGAGGGCGCGCCGGATTTCGGAGGTCTCCTCGAAGAGGGCGGCCCGGTGCGCGACCGTCCGCTCAATGCGGGTCGCCAGGGACAGCCGCGGGGACAGCTGGGGCATGTCGGCCCACTGACGGCGGAGGAGCAGCGCGGCCACGTACTGGTAGAGGTCATCCATGTCGGCGAAATGGTGGAAGACGAGGCGGAGTGACACGCCGGCGCGCCGGGCGACGACCTTCGCCGTCGGGTCCGTCTCGCCGGCCCGCAGCAAGTCCATGAGGGCCTCGGCCACGTTGCGGCGGGTCCGCTGCCCGCGTGCGACCCGCCCGTCCCGGGCCGGTTCTTCCAGCGCCACGAGCGTGGCCAGGTCGAGCGACGCTTGGTCGCGCGGCGGCGGGCGGCGCGGTGAGCCTCGACCGCTCTCCGCCTTACCCGCCCCACCGGCTGTTGCCGAGGAGCCTCCGGCCACTCCGTCCCCTTCCTGTCAATGGGGAGAATCCAACGGGCGCTGGAGACTTGCGAAACTGCTCACGATTCACCTGGTCGGCGGGCGCGCCCGACCTGTGCGAAATCAGCCCTGTACGCTGGGGTTGCACGTCGACGAAATGTCGGATGCACAACGGAGAACGAACAACGAAACGGGACTTCTACGGCTGCGGGGTCGACCACGCGCCCGGACTCGAGCGTCACCGTCTCGTCACACCGGGCCGCCTCGGAGGCCCGGTGGGTGATGACGAGCACGCTGCGCCCGTCGGCGGCGGCGGTGGCGAGCACACCGTCGAGGAGCTGGTCGGCCAGCGCGGGGTCGAGCCCGCTGGTGGGCTCGTCGAGGACGAGGACCGGACCCGGGCGCCAACAGGGCGCGGGCGACGGCCAGCCGCCTCCGCTCGCCGCCGGACAGGGTGACGCCGTCCTCACCCACCGGCGTCTCGAGGCCGTCGGGGAGTGCGGCGACCCAGGCCGTCAGGCGGACGACCCGCAACGCGTCGGCGATCGCCTCGTCGGTGGCGTCGGGCCGGCCGAGGACGAGGTTGGACCGCACCGTGCCGGCGAACAGCTGCGCCCGCTGGTCGGCCAGCGCGCAGGCGGCGCGGGCGTCGACCTGACGCAGCTCCCGGACGTCGGTGCCGCCGAGCGACAACGAGCCGTCCTCGAGCGGCCAGAAGCGGAGGAGCGCGGTGACGAGGCTCGACTTCCCGGCGCCGCTCGATCCGGTGACGGCGACGCGGCCGCCGGCCGGGACGCGCAGGCTCACACCGTCGAGGGCGCGGGGGAGGCCGGCGTCGTAGCGCAGGGCGGCATCGGAGAAGGCGAGCGCGGGGACGCCGGCCGGCGGCGTCGCGGGTGGCGGGGTCGGCCACGGGGACGGGCACGTCCTCGAGCGCGAAGAGGCGCTCGGCGGCGGCCCGCACCTCGAGCGAGCGGGCCACCGCCAGCGGTACGCCCGGCACGGTCTCGAAGGTGGCGAGCGCGGCGAGGGGCAGCACGGCCACCATGACCTGGCCGAGGTGATGGGCGTGCACGGCGGACACGCCGACAGCCAGCACCGCGGTCACCGCGGCCGCCAGGCAGACCTGCATGAGCACCGTCGTCCCGGTCCCGAGGTGGGCGTGGCGGCGCTCGAGCGCGTCGCTCTGCTCGCCGAGATCCTCGACGGCGTGCAAGAGACGCCGCGTCGGCGCCGAACGCGAGCAGCTCGGGCGCTCCGGCCAGCGCGTCGACGACCTGCGCGGAGAGGGTGCCGGCGAGTGCGGCCACCTCCTCGTCTCCGTCGCGGCGCCAGGTGAGCAGGGCGGGCACGGTCAGGGCGACGAGGAGCGGGAGGCCGAGGGCGAGGGCGGCCCACGGGAGGATGAGGCCGACGGCGACGGTACCGATGACGGCGGCGCCCGCGGCGATCGCCACCGGGAGCAGCGTGCGCAGATAGAGGTCCTGCAGCGCGTCGACGTCGTCGATGGCGCGGGCCAGGAGGTCGCCGCTGCGCCAGCCGGCCAGCGCAGCCGGCACCCGGGGAGTGAGGCAGTCGTAGAGCCACAGCCGCCAGCGCGTCAGCGCCCGGAGCGCGGCGTCGTGGCCGACGAGCCGTTCGGCGTAGCGCAGGGGCCCCCGGAGGAAGGCCAGCACTTCGACCACGGCCAGGATGCCGACGAGGGCGGACAGGCCGGGCCGCAGCGCGGCGCGCCCGACGACGTAGCCGGACCCGGCCAGCAGGCCGATGGTCGCGGCCGCCGCGGCCAGACCGAGCAGCCCGGCCAGGGCCAGGCGCCCGTAGGGCGTGCCCGGTTCGGCCAGGACGCGCCGGAGCGCTCCGCCGGGCCGGCTCACGGCGCCACCGCCACGGGGAGGCCGACCGCTGACCACCGGGTCGAAGTGGGGGAGGAGCAGGGGCTCGTGCGCCGCCACCACGACCGTGCGCCCGCGGAGCCAGGGCTCGATCGCCGGCGCGAGGAGCGCCACCGTCGGCGGGTCGAGGGCCGCGGTGGGCTCGTCGAGCAGCAGGACGGGCGCGGGGCGGAGGAGGGCGCGGGCCAGCGCCACGCGCTGGCGCTCGCCCGAGCTGAGCGTGAGGCCGTCGTGGCCGACCGCGGTCAAGAGCCCGGCGGGCAGGTTGGCCAGCAGGTCGGCGAGCCCCACCGCATCGAGCACGCGGTGCAGCTCCTCGTCGGACGCGTCGGGCGCGCCCAGGCGCAGGTTCTCGCCCAGGGTGGCATTGAAGAGGTGGGGGCGCTGCGGCAGCCAGGAGAAGTGCTCGCGCCAGGCGGCCGGGGTCTCCGCGCCGCTGGAACGCCCGTCGAATCGCATGGTGCCGTCGCTGGGCTCGACGAAACGCAGCAACGCGGCCAGCACGGTCGACTTGCCCGCTCCCGACGGGCCGGTCAGGGCGACGCGGGTTCCCGGCCGGGCCTGCAGGGAGACACCCGTGAGCGCGGCCTGCGTCCGGTTGTCGTAACGCACGACGAGACCGTCGATGCGCAGGCCGCCGCCGCCCGCGGCACTCCCGGTCCGCTCCCGCCGTCAGCCCCGGAGGGCGGTGCGCCCCCGACGGTGGACGTGGCCTGGGTCGACGGTGTCGGGGACGGCGTCGCCAGAACCTCGACCACCCGCGCCGCCGCCGCCTGTCCTTCGGTGCTGGCGTGGAACTCGGCTCCGGCCCGGCGGAGCGGAATGAAGATCTCGGGCGCCACCAGGAGCACCGCCATGGCCGTCTGCAGGCCGAGCTCGCCCCAGAGCAGGCGGAGCCCGAGCACCATGGCCACGAAGCCGACGCCGAAGCCGGCGATCATGTCCATGGAGAGTGCCGACAGGAAGGCGACGCGGAGCGTGCGCATGGTGGCGGACCGCACGCCTTCTGTCGCCGCTTCGACCTCACGACGTCCCTGCGCCTCCCGGCCGAAGGCGCGCAGCGTGGGGAGCCCTTCGACGAGCTGCAGCACGCGGCCGGCGAGCGAGCCGAGCCGGCGCCACTGACGTTCTGATCGCCGGGTCGCCTCCCGTCCGAAGGCGATCATCGTCACCGGCACGGCCAGCACGAGGGCGATGACGACGACGAAGGACAGCCAGTCCTGGGTGGCCACCCAGACGAGGAGGATGAGCGGAATGACGGCGGCCGCGGCCGCCTGGGGCAGGTAGCGGGCGTAGTAGGTGTGGAGCGAGCGCAGCCCTCTGGTGGCGGTGAGAGAGAGCTCGCCCGGGCGCTCCCCGCCGAGCCAGCCCGGCCCGAGGGCCAGCGCGTGCTCCAGCAGCTGCCTCCTCAGCGTGGCGACGACCCGATCGGCGGCGCGCAGCGCCGAGAGATCGCCGGCGCCGTGGAGCGCGGCGCGGACCAGGATGGCCAGCCCGAGCACGACGATGGCCGGCGTCACCGCGCGCAGGGACGCGTGGTGCAGCAGGGACCGGTCGACGACCGACGCCAGGGCCACGGCCTGGACCACGACGGCCACCGCACTGACCGCGGCGAGCGCGACCGCGGTGACGGCGGCCCGCCGGAGCCCGGGCACACGGGCGGCGAGGTCCGGGTCGACCAGACGGGGCCGGCTCCGCGGTGGTTGTGCGCTCACAGGCTGAATGTCGTGTCCTTCACCGAGACCGCTCGCCCGATGAGGCCTTCGGCGACGGCGAGGCGGGCGGTAGCCGCATCTTCGCAGGCGGCGGCCGTGCGCACCCCATCGGGGAGGTCGGCCACGACGACGGTGCGGACGGGGTCGTATCCCTCGTCGCCCCCGTAGGTCACCGTGAAGGAGACCACCGAGGCCGTGGTGGCGGCCCTCGGCGGCTGCGTCGGCCACCGGCACGATGTCGGTGGCCGCTGTCGTCTCGGCCGCCAGGTCGGCCAGGAGCGCGGTGCCCGCACCGGCGGGCGGCGTGGCCGACCAGACGGCCAGGCCGGGCTTGGAGAGCATGCCGGACACCGTGGTCAGGAGGCCCTGCGCCGTCGGGGTCCTGTCGCAGGCGCTCGCCGAGCCCGCCGAGGGACTGCAGGACGAAGTGATTGAACGGCCCGCCGGAGAACGCCATGCCGCCGTTCAGCGTGGGGGTGCCGGCGGGGTCGAGTTCGAGCTCGCGTTGTTGCACCCGTACTGCCGCGGGGAAGCAGGAGTAGACCTCGGCCAGTGGGAGCTCGCGCAGGGGCCGCCCGATGTGGCGCGCCGCGGCCCGGCCGAGCACGCCCATGGCCGGCCACGCCTCCAGCCGTCGTCGCGCCGTCAGGGTCACGGCCGCCGACGAATGCAGCGCGACGTGGGGGAAGAGCCAGCGGTCGGGCGGGACGCCCGCCGCACGCGCCCGCTCGGCCGAGCAGATCACGAGTGCCGAGGCCTGATCGACCGTCCACTGGCTGGCGTGCCACCGGTTGTAGGGATAGGCGAGCGGCCGGTTGTGCGGGCCGGGCGTGGCGATGTCCGACGCGTCCCGCGGTTGCGGGAAGGCGGCCTCGGGATTGTGCACCGCGACCGCGTTGAAGCGCGCCCACAGTGCGGCGATCTCGGCGCGCTGGCGATCGGGCGAGAGGTGCTCGGCGGCGGCGAGCGCGTTCTCAATGAGCGCGTACTGCTGGGCGACCGGCCAGATCATGCCGGCCGCGATCTCCACCGGGGCCACGAAGTCGGGCGGCCTGGTCAGGACCTCGTCGGGCGGCCGGTCCTCCTCGTCGGTGTCGATGCCGCCGTCGCGTGCCAATGCCCGCGCCTCGGCGCCGGCCACGACGAAGGTGTCGGCGTGTCCGGCAGCGACGGCCGCCAGCCCGTGGTTGATGACCTCCTGCTGGGAGACGCCGATCTCGCAGAGCAGGGTGCGCGCGTCGGGTGACCCGACGCGCCGGGCCACCGTGCGTCCCGGGTCGGTGAGTGACCAGGAGCCCTGCGGCACGGCGATGCAGTCGATCCCGCCCAGCAGTCCGGGTGCGCCGGCGTCGGCGGCTGCCGCAACCACCGCGTCCGTCATCAGGTCGGCGACGGAGGCCGACGACGCGGCGGCGCCGAGCCCGACCAGAACGGGGAGACGCGGGTCGAGTGAGCGCATCGGTCCGGCCACGACGGCCGATGCTACGGTCCCGCCATGGCCAACGGCGAAGCGGGCAGGTGGGAGGCGGAACTGGAGGATTTCACCAAGGAATCCTTCGAGGCCGAGGGCAAACGACGCGACGTCTTCCGGATCGGGACCGGTCCCGCCGTCATCGTCATCAGCGAGATCCCGGGCATCACGCCGCTGGTCGCCCAGTTCGGCCGACGGGTGGCGGCGGCCGGTTGCACCGCCGTCCTCCCGGTGCTCTTCGGCGACCCCGGTCGACCGGCGTCAGCCGGGTACGCGCTGCAGTCCATCGGTCCGGCGTGCGTCTCCCGGGAGTTCTCCGCCTTCGCGCTCAAGAGGACCAGCCCGATCACGGTGTGGCTGCGCAAGCTCGCCGCCTCGGAGCACGAGCGCTGCGGCGGGCCCGGCGTCGGTGTCGTCGGCATGTGCTTCACCGGTGGCTTCGCGCTCGCCATGATGGTCGACGACATCGTGCTGGCGCCCGTGCTGAGCCAGCCGTCACTCCCGTTCCCACTCTCCAAGAAGTTCAAGGCCGACATCGGGATCTCCGACGCGCGACCTGGCCAAGGTCAAGGAGCGGACCGCCACCGGCACCTGCCTGCTCGGCCTGCGCTTCACGAACGATCCGTTCTGCTTCGAGGAGCGCTTCGAGACCTTGCGGCGCGAGCTCGGCGACGCCTTCATCGCGGTCGAGATCGACTCCGCCCCGGGCAATCCGCACGGCCACCCCAAGAAGGCGCACTCCGTGTTGACCGAGCACCTGATCGACGAGGAGGGCACACCGACGCGGGCCGCGCTCGACCAGACGCTGGCCTTCTTCCGCGAGAAGCTCGGCGTGGGGTCGGGCCCCGGGCCTCGGCCCGACGAGCCGCGGCCCCGTAGGCGTTTCAGGCCGGCGCCCGCAGGATCTCCTCGCAGACGCGCTCGCCGGAGCGCACCGCGCCGTCCATGGAGCCGTACGACGTCGAGGCCGTCTCGGTGCCGGCCCAGTGCAGCCGCCCGACGGGCTCGCGCAGGCGGCGCCCGTACTGCGTCAGCACGCCGGTGGGGAAGTGGCCCATGGAGCAGCCTCGGGTCCACTCCTCCTGTGCCCAGTTCTGCTCGAGCACCTCGCCCGGCGCGGCGGCACGCGGCCCGAGGCGCCGTGTCAGCATGCCGACGAACACCGTCGCGCCGTTCCGTCTCGCCCAGCGCCGCCAGGGCACGGGCCCGCGGCCCGGCTGCGTACCCCGCCACCACGCCCTGGCTGTGCTGGGGCTGGCACGTGTCGAGGGTGACCTCGATGTCGTCGTCGGTGGCCACCGTCGCACCCGAGATCCCGTCGCGGCGCCAGAAGGGCTCGTCGTAGAGGGCCACCATCTTGACTTCGGTCCCCGCCGGCATCTGATGGATCAGCAGCGCGTGGTCCGCCGGGAGGACGGGGTCGAACCGGATGCCCGCCGCCAACGCGCGCGGCAGGGCCAGGACGACGCGCCGGGCCGACACGGTGCACCCGGCCCCCCGCACCTCCACCCGGTCATTCCCGGATGCGACGCCCGTCACCGGCGCCCCCAGCACGACGGCCTCACCGAGCTCGGCGGCCATGGCGTCGGGCACCTGCCCCACCCCGCCCTCGAACTGCGAGTCCTGGTAGCCACCCGCGATGTTCATCAGCGACTCGACCCCGCCGGCCGAGCGCACCAGGAAGAGCCAATTGAGGAAGGAGACCTCGGAGAGCTCGGCGGCGAAGCAGGCCCGGACGGTGGCCTCGATCGAGATCCCGGGCGAGGCGCGTCGGGATGCGCGCCGCGCTGAGCCAGGCCCGCACCGACACGGCGTCCCAGGCCGCGGCGTTCGGCGCGTCCCATGGGGCGTCGACGGGGATCTTCTTCGCCATGGCGTTCATGCGGGTGATGCCCTGGGCGGCGCTCAGGAGCGCCACCGGGCTGATCCGGGGTATGTCGCCCCGGTAGCGCCGCACCTTGCCGCCGGTGGCCAGCACGTTGTCGCCGTCGACGAACGTCTTGAAGGTCGTGACGCCCATCTCCTTGGTCAGGGCGAGCATGCGATCGTGGTGGGGACCGACGAAGCAGGCCCCCATGTCGACCGGGACGCCGTCCCGGCTGGTCTTGGTCCACACCCGTCCCCCGACGCGGTCCCGTGCCTCGAGCACCACGACGGAGCGACCCGCCTGGCTGAGGCGCCGGGCCGCCGTGAGCCCGGCCAGTCCCGCCCCGACGATGCAGACGTCGGCCTCCATGTCAGCCGTCATGGCCCCTCCCCGGTCGTCTTCTGGAAGGTAACATGCGTGCGGCCCGCATGTAAATGTCCGGAGGAGGCGAGGCGGTGAGCACCACCACAGCGGCGAGCCGGCCGCGGGAGACCCAGGCGGCCCGGTCCGCCCGGACCCGCGGGGCCCTCCTGGAGGCGGCGCGCCGGCTCTTCGCCGAGAAGGGATTCGCCGCCACGGGGCGGGAGGAGATCGCGGCCCAGGCCGGCGTGACCCGGGGCGCGCTGTACCACCACTTCGCCTCCAAGACCGAGTTGGCCGCCGCCGTGGTCGAGCAACTCGAGGACGAGTTGGTGGATCTGGTCGTCACCGCGGCCGCGGCAGGGCGAGGGCGTGCGGGACCAGCTGCGCCGCGGCTGCCGTGCCTACATGGACGCGTGCGCCGATCCCACCATGGCGCGGATCCTGGCCGACGCGCCGGCGGTGCTCGGCATGGAGGCTTGCCGTGCGCTCGATGCGGTGGCCTGCGCCCCACTGCTGGCCGAGGTGTTCGCCCGGGCCGAGGAGGAGGCGGTCGCCGTGCCCGGTGATCCGGAGGTGGCCGCCGCGCTGCTCCTGGGCTTCCTCAACGAGGCGGCCGCACTCGTTGCCGCCGCGCCGCAGGACCGGGCGCTGCAGGTGCGGGTCGTGGACCACGGTGGACGCGTTCATCGCGCGGCTCTTCGGCTGAGCGACTGGCCGGCCATGCGGTGGCCATCGTCCGATGACAGTGGTGCACCGTAGCCGGGGATGCGCCAATCGTCATGGTTCTGTGAGGGATCCCGTTTTCGGGCCACTTTCGGGCGATTCGGGTTGCCGGAGATGGGAGGCTTAGGGGCGTGAGCCCGGAGAGCGGCACGGTGGTCGTCGTCGAGGATGATCCGCACATCGCGGACCTGGTGGACCTGTACCTGCGCCGCGAGGGGTTCCGTGTCCTGCTGGCGGCTGACGGCGAGAAGGGACTGGAGGTCTTCGGGCGGGACGATCCGTGCATCGTCATCCTCGATGTCGGGCTCCCGGGTGCCCGCGACGGTTTCGACGTGTGCCGGGACATCCGCGCCCGCAGCAAGGTGCCCGTCCTCTTCCTCACCGCACGCGACGACGAGGTCGACCGCGTGCTCGGGCTCGAGCTCGGAGCCGACGACTATCTGGTCAAGCCCTTCTCGCCCCGGGAGCTCGTGGCGCGGGTACGGGCCATCCTGCGGCGCACGCGGGAGGGCCCGGCGCCGCAGGACGTGATCACCGTGGGCGATTTCGAGGTGGACCTGCGTCGCCGCGAGGCCCGCCAGGGCGGCGAGGCCGTCGCGCTGACGACCCGCGAGTTCGACCTGCTCGCCTTCCTGGCCAACAACGTGGGACTGGCGCTCTCGCGCCAACAGCTGCTCGACGGCGTCTGGGGCACGGACTGGTACGGCGACGAGCGGACGGTCGACGTGCACGTGGCCCAGCTGCGCAAGAAGCTCGGATCAGATCTCCCCCTGGCCACCGTCTGGGGCGTCGGCTACCGGTTCGGCTGAGCGGTGCGCCGCCGCCTCATGCTGGCCATGGTCGGCCTGGTCGCGCTGGTGCTGATCATCGCCGGTGCGGGGAGCCTCATCCTGACCCGCAACGCCGCGCGCAACCAGGCGCAGCAACAGCTCGTCACCGAGGTGCACTCGCTCACCTCGTCGCAGATCGGGTCACAGTCGCTCCGGGTGCTCAACATTCTGCGGACGACCCTGAAGCTCGAAGACGCCGACGTCATACAGATCAACCGCCTCGGCGAAGTGGTCACCCCGCTCCCCGAGAACCTGACCGCGCAGGACATCGACGTGGCGGCGGTGCAGTCGGGGGAGACGACGTCGGGACGCAAGGGCAGCACCGTCTACGCGGTGGCGCCGGTCACCCTCTCGGCCCAGGAGCTGGCGCGCCTGCAGGCGCAGACGCGCCGCCACATCGCCTTCGAGGGCACGTTCGCCGTCCTGTTGACCCGCGACGTCGGCGACCTCGGGCCGAGTTGGGGGTACTTCATCGTCGCCGGGGGAGCGGCACTGCTCGTGGCCGCACTCGTGGCCTGGCAGATGTCACGCCGCATGGCGCGTCCGCTGGTCGAGGCCATGGAGGCGACGGGGGAGATCGCGTCGGGCGACCTGGCCAGCCGCGTCCCCGTCCGGCGCGGTGACTACCCCGAGTTCGCCTCACTGGCCGGCTCCATCAACGACATGGCCCAGCGCCTGGAGGACGGCCGTGCCCGGGAGCGTCATCTCCTCCTGTCGGTCTCGCACGACCTGCGCACCCCGCTCACGTCCATCCGTGGTTTCGCCGAGGCGATCAAGGACGGCGCGATCGCCGACAGTGCCCAGGCGGCCGACGTGATCATCGCCGAGTCCCGGCGCCTGGAGCGCCTCGTCGGAGATCTGCTCGATCTCACCAAGCTCGAGGCCGGGCAGCTGTCGATCGTCCTGCGCCCGACGGACGTGGCCGAGGTGGTCACCACGACCGCCGAGGGATTCCGCCCCGCTGCCGCCGGCAGCGGGCTCGCCGTCGTGGTGGGGAGAGCCGGCGGGGACGGGCCGGCCGAGGCGACGCCCCTGCCACCGATGGTGGCCGACCCCGACCGCCTGGCCCAGCTCATCGCCAACCTGCTGGAGAACGCCATGACCTTCGCCCGCACCACCGTGACGGTGGGGCTGGCCGGGGATCCGGCGTCGGGCGGATGCGTCATCACGGTCGACGACGACGGGCCCGGCATCGCACAGGGCGATCTGCAGCGGGTCTTCGAACGCTTCTATCGCGCCGACCGTGGCCCGAATCGTCGGATGGGCTCGGGGCTCGGCCTGGCCATCGTGGCCGAGCTGGCGGCGGCCATGGGCGGCACTGTCCGCGCCGAGTCGCCGGTGACGGACGACGGTGGTTCGCGCTTCGTCCTCACCCTGCTCCCGTGGGAGGCCGGAGTGCCCCTGCCGTCAGGCGCCTGACGGGGCGAGGGGCGCCGCCGGCGTCGGGACGCTGGTGGGGCCCGGCGCGTGCACCGGTGCCAGCGCCGACGGCGTGGACATGATGACGAGGGCGCGGTACGTCGCGGTGTAGGACCCGGCACCGACCAACGCGGCGACGGCCAACGCGGCGACGAGCTTGGCCCGGCGGAAGGGTGTCGTGGGCCGGCTCTCGGACGGTTCGCTCCGGGCGTCGTGGTGGAGACCGAGGGCGACGAAGTCCACAGGGAGATGTCGGGACACTTCCGCCGCGCCTTGAGCGGCGGCGACCTCCGGCCCGTCCGACCAGGGAGGATCCGACGCCGTGTCACCCGCCGGGCGCCACGTCGGCTGCTGCGCGCGCTCAAGGTCGCCATCCTTGGTCCTTGCAGCCATATGGCAAGCTTCCGATCCGTCGGGACCGCGGATGGAGGGGCTGCACGCACGTGATGACAGGACTGGGGACGAGCTGTCGGCGAGCGCTCGGGGTCGCGTGATGGGGGTGCTGAACAGCGCCGACCAGGCGCAGTGGGAAGAGGACGGGTGGTGCGTCGTGCACGGCCTGCTGCCGTCCGGCACGATCGCGGCGGCGCAGGCGGTCCTGCCCACCCTGGTGCCGACGGCCGAAGAGTTCGCCGACGACGTCGACCCGGAACGAAACGAGCCGTTCCGGGTCGATTCACACAGCGTGATGCCGCGCTTCCCCTTCGAGGACGGCGCACTCAACGACATCGTGGTGCACGACCGGATCATCGACCTGGCCGAACAGCTGCTGGGACTCAGCGACCTCCGGCTGTACCAGGCCATGTCTGAGTGCCAAGTACGGCCAGGCTGCGCTGAGCGACGAGCAGCTGCTCCACGTCGACTACGGGAACCACACCCTCGTCGTGCCCCGGCACGAGCCCGGCTTCCAGCAGCTGGAGATGTTCGTCTACCTGAGCGACGTCACCGCCGAGACGGCGGCGACCCGGGTGGTGTCGCGGCGGCTGACCCCGCACATCCCCGTCGAGCGGACGTACCTGAGCCAGACGGAGTACGCGGACCTCTACGACGCCGAGGTGCCGGCCGTCGGCCCCGCCGGCTCCATCCTGGCCTATCGCCCCGACGTGTACCACCGGGGCGTGCGGATGACGGCGCCGGGTGCCGGCCCGCTTCATGTTGCACGTCTCGTACAAGCCGGCCGGCGACGGACTGGCTGGGATCGCACGGGCTGCCCAGCGCCGGCGAGGACATGTCGTGGTACCGCTTCGTGCAGCACGCCACCGAACGACAGCTCACGGTTCTCGGGTTCCCCGCGCCCGGGGCCCCGTACTGGACCGACGAGACGTTGGCCGGCGTGGCGGCCCGCTACCCGATGCTCGACCTCTCGCCGTGGCGGAACGCCGCCGGCCACGGGGGCGCTGACGCATGACGGCGACCGACGACCCGTGGTGGAAGGCGGGCGTCCTCTACCAGATCTACCCCCGCTCCTTCGCCGACAGCAACGCCGACGGGGTCGGGGACATCCCGGGGATCATCGCGCATCTCGACCACCTGGCCTGGCTCGGCGTCGACGGCATCTGGCTCTCGCCGGTCACGGTGTCCCCCAATGCCGACTGGGGCTACGACGTCTCGGACTTCTGCGCCATTGCGCCCGAATTCGGGACCATGGACGACTTCGACCGGCTGGTCGCCGAGGCCGGCCGGCGGGGCATCCGTGTCCTCATGGACATCGTGCCCAACCACACCAGCGAGCAGCACCCGTGGTTCGTCGACTCGCGCTCGTCGCGCACGTCGGCCCATCGTGACTGGTACGTCTGGGCCGACGGCAAAGAGGACGGGCAGCTGCCGAACAACTGGATCAGCAGCTTCGGCGGCCCCGGCTGGACCCTCGACGAAGGGTCCGGTCAGTACTACTTCCACAATCACCTGCAGGAGCAGCCGGACCTCAACTGGTGGAACGAGGACGTGCGCACCACCTTCGACGGGATCTTCGGGTTCTGGTCCGACCGCGGCGTGGCGGGCTTCCGCATCGACGTGTGCAACGTCATCATCAAGGACGCCTTGCTGCGCGACAACCCGCCGGCGACCGAGGACGACGACTTCGAGACGCAGATGTTCGGACAGCGCAGCGTCTACAACGCCAACCGCCCCGAGGTCCACGAGGTGATCAAGCGCTGGCGCCGCCTGGCGGACGGCTACGACGAGCCCCGGCTGCTGATCGGCGAGACGCCGGTCCCGGTGGACAAGCTGGCCGAGTTCTACGGCGACGGGTCCGACGAGCTGGGCCTGGCCTTCAACTTCAACTTCATCAGCGCGCCCTTCCAGGCCGCCGAGATGCGGGCCATCGTCGAGGAGACCGAGGCGGCGCTCCCGCCGGGCGCCTGGCCGGCGTGGACCGGCTCCAACCACGACATGTTCCGTTTCCCACCCGCTGGGCCGAGGACGACCCGGCCAAGGTCCGGCTGGCCCTCCTCATGCTGCTGAGCCTGCGCGGGACCCCGGTCCTCTACCAGGGCGACGAGATCGGCATGGCCAACGTGGCCGTGGCCCACGAGGACATGCGCGACCCGCTCGGGGTCCGCTTCTACCCGTACTACGAGGGGCGAGACGCCGGCCGCACGCCGATGCAGTGGACCGACGCACCCGGAGGCGGGTTCACCGACGCCACACCGTGGCTCCCGCTCGGCGACGTCGCCGCGGCCAACGTGCTGGCCCAGCGGGACGACCCCGGCTCGGTCCTCACGCTCTGCCGCGACCTGATCGCGTTCCGGCGCCGCCATCCCGACGTTCAGCACGGGTGACACGACGACGGTGGCGACACCCGCGGCGGCCTGGGCCTTCACGCGGGGCGAGCGTCACGTGGTGGCCCTCAACATGTCGTCGGAGCGCGATCGTCCTCCCCGGCCTGTCGGGCACCATCGCGGTGGGCACCGATCGCGCCCGCGAGAACGAGGCGTCGAGTCCGAACTCCGCCTGGCGCCGTTCGAAGGGTTGATCCTCGAACGCCCGTAGGGTCGGGGCCGCATCCACACCACAACGGAGGAATGAACTGCATGGCACGTCTCACCGACAAGGTCGCGATCGTCACCGGGGGCGGCGGGAGGGATCGGCGGGGCCACGGCGCGCGCACTGGCCCGCGAGGGTGCGTCGGTGCTGGTGGTCGACATCAACGAGGATGCGGCCAAGCGGACGCAGGAGGGGATCACCGCAGGCGGGCAGGACGTGCCGTGGCATTTCACGCCGACCTGTCGGACGAAGCCCAGGTCGTCGCCACCATTGCCGCCGCCGTGTCGAACTTCGGGCACCTCGACATCCTGCACAACAACGCCGCGCTGACCGACTCGGACTTTCTGACCCGCGACACCGCGGTGACCGACTTGTCCCTGGACGTCTGGCAGCGTGCCCTGGAGGTCAATCTCCAGAGCCAGATGCTGATGTGCAAGCACGGCGTCCCGGAGATGGTGCAAGGCCGGCGGCGGCTCCATCATCAACATGTCGTCCGGCGCGTCGCTCAAGGGCGACCGGACCCGGACCGCCTACGGGGTCTCCAAGGCCGGCGTGAACGCGCTGACCATGTACGTGGCGACGAGCCATGGCAAGCAGGGCATCCGGGTCAACACGATCCTCCCGGGCCTGATCATCACGGACGCGGTGCGGGCCCACCTGGACGAGAAGATGGTGGCCGGACCTCGGCAAGGCCGTGCTGACGCGTTCGGTGGGCCAGCCCGAAGACATCGCCGACGTGGTGGTGTTCCTGGCCTCCGACGAGTCCCGCTACATCACCGGGCAGATGATCGCCGTCGACGGGGGCATGGGCGCCCACGTCGGGCTCGGGGACGGCTGACCGAGGCGCGGTCAGCCGGGACCGTTACGTGGAGGGCCCGAGGACGTACTCGCCCGTCTCGGCGTGGTGGTACCAGCCGCTCCCGGCGTTGGTCCCGCCGTCGACATGGATGGTCTGGCCGGTGACGTAGCTGGACAGCTCGCTGGCCAGGAAGATGGCTGCGCCGGCCATCTCGTCGACGTGACCGGCTCGGCCCATCGGCACGGTGAGGCCGAACCGCCCGCCGGTGTCCGGGGCGATGGCGGCGATGCCTTCGGTCATGGTGATGTCGGGCGCCAGGGCGTTGACGCGGATGCCGAGGGGTGCCAACTCGAGCGCGGCGGTCTTGGTGTAGTTGATCACGCCCGCCTTCGCTGCGGCGTAGGCCGCGTAGCCCGGCGCGGCGCGGACGCCCTCAATGGACGTGACGCTCATGATGCTGCCGCCGATCTTGTGCTCGACCATGACCCGGGCCACGCGCTGCGTGCACAGGATGACGTGCTTGAGGTTGGCCCGATAGAGGGCATCCCAGCCGTTCTCCGTCGTCTCGAGGAGCGGCGACGAGAACACGCCGCCCGCGTTGTTCACGAGGATGCTCACCGGGCCGAGCTCCGCCACCGTCTGCGCGAGCGCGCGGTCGACTTCGCTCGAATCACGGACGTCGGTCGGAATGGAAAGGCCACCGACTTCCTCGGCCGCTGCCGCGGATGTCTCGGGGTTCTTCTCCCAGATCGCGACCTTCGCACCGAACGCGGCAAAGCCGTTCGCGATGCCGCGTCCGATACCGGAACCGCCGCCGGTGACGACGGCGACGCGGTCTGTCAAGAGCACTGCGGATGGGTCAAGAGGCACGCAGTGACGTTACAGTAGGCACGTCACCACACGAACGAGATCTTCCGGGGACAGGCCCGGAGATAGACGGGGGTTTTCTGCACATGCCAAGAATTGAGCCGATTCCGTTTGACGAAATGACGCCGGAGGTTCGCACCATCATCGAGGAGGGAGTGGCCGCCGGAACGTACGCCACGCCCGTCCCGCTGCAGATCTTCGCCTACAAGACGTCACAGATCATGATGGTGAACATGGCGCGTCAGGGCTACGGGAAGGGCACCCTGCTCGGCGGTCGCATCACCGAGCTGTTGCGTATTCGCAGTGCGCAACTGGGCGAGTGCCAGCCCTGCAGCCAGTCGAGGAAGCACGACTCCATCTCGGACGAGGACGTCGCCTGTCTCATCGCGCCCGGCCACGGCGGCGACCTGACCGAGCAGGAGCGGCTGGCCGTGGAGTTCCTCGACCTTCTCTCCGCCGACCATCACGCCATCGACGACGAGACCTATCGCAAGCTGGGCGAGCACTTCACCTCGGCGCAGATCGTCGAGCTGGGATTCGCCTGTGCCAACGCCATGGGCCTGCACCGCTTCCTGCACACCCTGGACCTGTACGGGACGGGCGAGCCGGTCATCCCCTACAGCCCGGACCAGGTCGACTCGGCCAAGCCGGACGAGGCGCTCCTGCAGGAATCGGCATGAGCCAGACCGTCCTGGTGACCGGCGCCACCGGACTGGCCGGCGCCAACATCTGCAAGCAGCTGACCGAGCGCGGTGACCACGTCCGGGCGCTGGCCCGGGAGACCGCGGACACCGCACCGCTGGCGGCGCTCGGCGTCGAGGTGGTGACGGGCGACGTGACCGACGCCGACGCCGTCCTCCGGGCGGCCCGCGGCGCCGACTCCGCCATCCACTGCGCCGCGCTGCTGGGGGGCGCCAGCCAGAACCTGGCCGACTTCGAGGCGGTCAACATCAACGGCACGAAGAACGTCCTCGACGCGGCCGAGGCCGTCGATCTGCGGCGCGTCGTGGCGGTCAGCACCGGCACGTTCTTCGACACCGCCGGCGGGCTCGACCGCGAGGACGCGCCCGTCACCAAGGAGCCCAGCTCGGATCCCTACACCATCACCAAGATGGCGGCCTTCATCGACGCCATGGCGCGGGCCGAGAAGGGCAGGGACGTCGTCAGCACGCACCCGGGCGCCATCTTCGGCCCGTCGCCGGTGGCCAGCAACGCGCTCGGCACGACGAGCTTCAACCGCGTCCTGCTCTCCGCGGCGCGCGGGCGCATTGAGCGCTACCTGAAGTTCCCGGTGAGCTGGGTCTACGGCGAGGACATCGCCCGCGGCTGCATCCTGGCGCTGGACAAGGGCGTCTCGGGCGAGCGCTACATGCTCGACGGCAGGCCCGAGGACGTCGTGAGCATCGCCAACGCCTGCAACCGGATGGGCAAGCTGGCCGGACTGGACCACGAGGTCGTCGACGTCGAGCCTTCGGACGACCCGGAACTGGCCAAGGTGTTCGGGCCGACGCTGGTGGCGATCGCCGAGAAGGCGGCGAAGGCCAAGCCGGACCGGCGGAAGCTCGAGGACTCCAAGACCTACAAGCGGCTGGGCTACAGCCCGATCAGCCTCGACGAGGGCTTGGCCACCACGCTCGACTGGTTCAAGGCGAACGGCAAGCTCGACAAGCGGTAGCCGCCCGGCTGATTCCAGTCGCCGATCAATGCTTGCGGTAAAGACCCTGGTCGATCCGCCGCGGCCCTGTTGTCACAGGGGATGC
>CAVWJQ010000010.1:0-203207 GCA_963755445.1 uncultured Acidimicrobiaceae bacterium
GTCATCGACGGGTGCGGTCTCCTGCGTCATCAACGTGACCGGCCAGCCCCAGGGCCCCATTCCGGTGACGGACACCTTCGGGGGCACTCGTACTACCAGCCCTCGACGGCGACCTCCACGGTCAACCTGCCCGAGGGCACCACCCTGACGGTGAGCCCGGGCAGCGGCACCTACAACGCTCCGGCACGGTCTCGGGCACGCTGGTCAACACCTACACCAACGCGCCGGTGCCCAACGAGCCGGTGACCTTGACGGTCAACGGGACCCAGAACTGCACGGCGACGACCAACGCCAGCGGCGTGGCCTCGTGCTCCATCACGCCGAACGAGCCCGGCGGGCACCTACACGCTCACCGGGTCATTCAGCGGCGACACGACGACGATCCCGACCCTGCTGCCGAGCACGGCAGAGCACCTTCACGGAGAACAAGGCGCCCACGACGGTGACCTACACCGGGAGCACCTCCATCACCAGCGGGACACGCCCACCCTGTCCGCCACGCTGACCAGCAACGGGACGCCGCTGTCCGGTCAGACCGTGACCTTCACCGTCGGCTCGGGCAGCTCGGCCCAGCACTGCAGCGGCACGACCAACTCGGCCGGCAAGGTGAGCTGCAGCATCTGCACGTTCAACCAGAGCGCCAGCCCGCTGCCCGTCACCGTGACCTACGGCGGCAACACCTACTACGCCGGGTCGACCACGTCGCAGTCGATCACGGTGACGACGCCGACCTCGCTGTCGGTGAGCGCCGCACCGGCGCCACGGGTTCGCCCACCACGGTCACCGGCACCCTGACCAACGCGGTCACGGGACAGGGGATCGGCGGGCAGACCGTCACGCTGACGCTCAACGGGACCCAGTCCTGCACGGCGACGACCAACGGCTACGGCAAGGCGTCGTGCTCCATCACGCCCAACGAGTCGGCGGGGACCTACCCGGTGACCGGGTCGTTCGCCGGCAACACGAGCACGTCGCCCCAGCTGCTCCCGAGCAGCGGGCACAACAACTTCGTGGTCACCCCGGCACCGACGACCGTGACCTACACCGGCGCCACCACGGCGACCAACGGCTCGTCGGTCACCCTGTCGTCGACGCTGACCAGCAACGGCACGCCGCTGAGCGGCCAGACCCTGACACTGACGCTCGGCACGGGGCAGGACGGCACAGAGCTGCACCGCCACGACGAGCTCGTCGGGTGCGGCCTCGTGCTCCATCCCGTCCGTGAACCAGGTCGCCGGCTCGGTGACGGTGACCGTGAGCTACGCCGGGAACAGCTACTACCAGTCCTCCAGCACCTCGAGCACCGTCAAGGTCTCCAACTGCGGCGGCGGCGGCGGTGGTGGCGGCGGCGGCGGTGGCGGTGGCGGCGGCGGCTGCGGCGGCGGCTACACCGAGCCTCCCCCGGTCGGGGGCGGCCGGGGCTGCGGCTGAGCGGCCCGGCCACCACCCGGCTCGCCCATGAGCTCTGCCAGAAGGGGACCCTCCGGGGGTCCCCTTCTGCATTTCCCTCAGGGCTGGGCGACCATCAGCACGGTCCCGGCCACCAGCAGGACGAGCGCCGCCACGGCCGCCCGCGCCATGACGGTGGCATCGTGCTCGAGCGTCGCGCGGTGACCCCCTCCCCGCCGACGTCGTCGTCCGCCTCGAGAGGGCGACCTGCAGCCGCTGCTCGGCCGGCCACAGCACCCCTTCGCCCACGAGGGCCACGGCGGCGAAGATGGCCAGGCCGCCGAGCACCCAGCCCTGCCCGAGCGCGTAGGCGCCCTGGCTCATGGCGAGCAGGGCGAACCCGAAGACCGGGATGCCGTAGACGGTGCGCCCGGCCCAGTTGACCCCGGGCCGGAAGTAGCGCCGCAGGGGCTCGGGCAACGGCCGGGACGACCCGAGGAGGCGCCGGAGCCGGGCGGCCGTGGCGGCGGCCGTCGCCGTCGTCACGAGCCCCACGACGACGCAGGCCACGTGGAGCAGGAGCACGATGTCGAAGGCCGCTCCGTCCGGCTGGTGGTGCATGGCCGACATGTTCTCCTATGACCGGGGGACCTGGGTGAACGTTCCGCGACGGTGGCGGTTCCGTGGGTAGCGGAACCTGTACCGTAGAGGTGGAGGAAGACGATGAGGCAATTTCGATGTCGGCGGGCCGGGAAGCGCCCGAGAGAGTGAACCGATGAACCAGCTACGCCTCGATCCGTTGTCCGGCCGCTGGGTGGTCGTGAGCCCGGGCCGCTCCGAGCGGCCCTACTCGTTCGTCACCCGCACCCCTGGGTGCCCGAGGCCCTCGACCGCCCCTGCCCCTTCTGCCCGGGCAACGAGGAGGACACGCCGCCGGCGCTCGAGACCTACGGGCCGACCGGCCGCTGGCTGGTCCGGGTCGTGCCGAACCTCTACCCCGCCTTCGAGGGTGACGAGCCCTTCGTGGTGGCCAACCGGGGCCCCGTCTTCACCCAGGCCTCCGCCGGCGGCATCCACGAGATCCTCATCTTCTCCCCCGAGCACGACGCCACCCTCGGGCAGCTGAGCCAGGAGCAGGTCGAGCTGGTGATGGCGGCGCTGCGCGACCGCCTCGAGGAGCACGCCTCGCAGCCCAACCTCCGCTACACCCAGGCCATCGTGAACTCGGGCCGCGAGGCGGGGGCCTCGCTGGAGCACCCGCACGGCCAGCTGCTCGGCATGTCCTTCATTCCCCGCGAGCTGGCCGAGGAGCAGGCGCGCTTCGCCCGGTTCGTCGGCTCCTGCCTCCTGTGCACCACCATCGAGGCCGAGGAGGACTCGGGCGAGCGGGTGATCTACGCCAACGACCGGGTCGTGGTGGTCTGCCCCTTCTGGAGCGCCGTCCCCTACGAAATGCTCGTCATGCCCCGGGAGCACAACCCGCATCTGCACCGGAGCCCGACCGAGGACCTCGTCGCCGTGGGCGAGGCCATCCGCCGCTCGCTGCAGCAGCTGGCCGAGTCGGTGGGCGACGTCGCCTACAACATCGTCTTCCACTCGGCCCCGTACCGGGTGGGCGAGCCGTACCACTGGCACGCCCACATCTGGCCCAAGGCCACGACGACCGCCGGCTTCGAGCTCGGCACCGGCGTGGCCATCAACGTCATCTCCCCCGAGGAGGCGGCCGAGACCCTCAAGGTCTCCGCCCTGGCCGTCTAAGCCGGGTCGACCCGCACGGAGCGGGCCAGCTCCAGGAACGACACCAGCCGCCGCACCAGGTCCCGGTCGGGCCCGACCAGCCCGCCGATGCCCGGCGTGCCCAGGTAGCCCGTCACGAAGGCGCGCCGGTTCCGCATCTCCCAGGCCTGGCCGAGCGCGGCCAGCCCGAGCCGGCCCGCGGGGTCCCGCTCGGCCGCCGCCACCGCGCTGGCCCGGTGCATCGACCACAGCAGGTCGGCCACGTCGCCCAGCGGGGTGCGCAGGCGCACGCCGGGCTGCGGCCGCCACCACGCCACCCGGGCGCGCAGTCGCTGACCACCCACCCCTGGTCCGTCCGCGCCGTGCGGCCCAGGTGGAAGTCGCCGTGGGTGCGGATGACCGGGAGGCGCGCCTCGGACTCGCGGAGCCACTTGACCAGGTCGGTCACGCCCGGCGCCTCCAGCAGCGACGCGTCGGACGCCGCGATCGTCGCCTCGGCCTCGTCGACCCAGTCGACGACCGGCTCGTGCTCGCGCAGGAAGGCCCGGTCGAGCGCCAGGTGCATCCGCGCCGTCATGGTGCCGAGCGCCCTGGCCTCGGCGCCGAAGTCGGCGCCGGCCGCCTCGGGCGAACCGCCCGAGGCGTAGAAGTCGCGCAGCGAGGTCAGGGCCAGCGCCCACCCCGCCGAGCGGTCGGCCAGGGGCTCCTGCACCACGCCGAGGTCGCGCCCCTCCCAGACCCAGCGCACCAGCGGCGCCGCCACGTGGTTGAAGCCCGACTCCTCCAGCGCCACCATGAGGTCGACGTCGGGCCGCGGCGTCGTCGCGCAGCCACGGGAACACCAGGAGGTCGCCCCGGTCGCCGCAGTCGAGCACGGTGGCGTCGTCGTCGTCGCGCAGGACCGCCACCGGTCCCGGACGGGGCGCCACGCCGCGCACCGTGGCCAGCAGCAGCGCGGCCAGCTGCGCGTCGCGCAGCGCGTCGGTGCAGACGGCCAGCCCGTCCTCGTCGTCGAGCAGGCCCAGCGCCGCCTCCTCGCCGGTGCGCAGGAAGTGCGGCTCGTCGGCCACGCCGCGCAGCCCCACCACGAAGTGGGCCCGCCGGTCGCCCACCCGGGCCACGATGTCGAGCAGGCCCGGGCGCCCGGGCAGGAGCACCTCGTCGCGCTCAATGACGATGTCACCCTCCGGCGCGACCCGGCGCAGTCCGAGCCACGCCTCCGTCAGCGTGCG
This sequence comes from uncultured Acidimicrobiaceae bacterium, assembly GCA_963755445.1. Lineage (GTDB taxonomy): Bacteria > Actinomycetota > Acidimicrobiia > Acidimicrobiales > RAAP-2 > Bog-473. The sequence continues at coordinate 4,359 of CAVWJQ010000010.1, forward strand.
CAGCGCCTGGTCGCGCTCGGTCGTCATTCCGGGGGCCGCTCCTCGAGGGCCAGGTCGAACCACAAGAAGCCGTAGGGCGGCAGGGTGACGGTGTAGGGCTCCTCGGTGATGACGGGAAAGGGCACGCGGCCCAGCACCTCGTAGGGCGTGGAGCCGGCCCACTTGGCCAGGGCCAGCTCGGCCGGCTGGGCGAACCGGCTCAGGTTGTGCACGCACAGCACCGCCTGGTGCCGGTGCACCACCTCGTCGCCCTCGCTCTCGTTCCCGGCCGGGACGGTGCGGGCCAGCACGGTCGAGTGGCCCCAGTCGAGCGCCCCGTCGACCGCCGGGCTCACCGACGGGCCCGTGGAGGTCGAGCCGGTCAGGATGTCGGCCACGTCGCCCGAGCGCATGTAGGCCAGGACCGACGGGTTGGCGCAGGGCAGCACCTCCATGGCGCCCACCCCCATGACCGGCAGGGCCCGCCGTTCGGTCAGCATGCGGCGCAGCCAGTGCAGGAACGAGCCCTGGTTGCGCAGCTGCGCCTCGACGTTGAGCGCGCTGAAGCCGTAGACCGGGTCCATGAGCGGCGGCAGGTAGAGCTGGGCGAAGTCCGCCTTCGAGAAGCCGCCGTTGCGGTCGGGCGACCACTGCATCGGCGTGCGCACCGAGTCCCGGTCACCGAGGTAGATGTTGTCACCCATCAGCAGCTCGTCGCCGTAGTAGATGACCGGGCTGCCCGGCAGGGACAGGATCAGGGCGTAGAGCAGCTCGGCCGTGCGCCGGTCGTTGTCGAGCAGGGGGGCCAGGCGGCGCCCGATCCCCATGTGGCGCTTCATCCGCGGGTCCTTGGCGTACTCGGCCATGAGGTAGTCCCGGTCCTCGTCGCTCACCTGCTCGAGGGTCAGCTCGTCGTGGTTGCGCAGGAAGATGGCCCACTGGCAGGCGTCGTCGATGACCGGGGTCTGGGCCAGGATCTCGGTGATCGGGTAGCGCTGCTCCCGCCGCACCGCCATGAAGAGGCGCGGCATGAGCGGGAAGTGGAAGCAGAGGTGGCACTCGTCGCCGTCGCCGAAGTAGTCGGCGACGTCGCTCGGCCAGCCGTTGGCCTCGGCCAGCAGGATCCGGCCCGGGTAGTCGGCGTCGATCTGCTTGCGGATCCGCTTGATGAACGCGTGCGTCTCGGGCAGGTGCTCGCCCGACGTGCCGTCGCGCTGGTACAGGTACGGCACGGCGTCGAGCCGGAACCCGTCGAACCCGAGGTCGAGCCAGAAGCGCACCAGGTCGATCATGGTGTCGGCCACTTCGGGGTTGTCGTAGTTGAGGTCGGGCTGGTGGTGGTAGAAGCGGTGCCAGTAGTACTGCTGGCGCGTGTCGTCCCACGTCCAGTTCGAACGCTCGACGTCGGTGAACACGACGCGGGCGTCGGGCCACTTCTGGTCGTCGTCGTTCCAGACGTACCAGTCGGCCTTGGCGTTGTCCCGCGACGACCGCGACTCGACGAACCACGGGTGCTCGTCACTGGTGTGGTTCATGACGAGGTCGGCGATGACCCGGATGCCGCGGCGGTGCGCGTCCTCCAGGAAGGCCACCAGGTCGCTGATGCTCCCGTAGTCGGGGTGGACGTTGAAGAAGTCGCTGATGTCGTAGCCGCCGTCGCGGAAGGGCGAGGGGTAGAAGGGCAGCATCCAGATGCAGTCGATGCCGAGCCACTCCATGTAGTCGAGCTTCTCGCGCAGCCCGCGCAGGTCGCCGGTGCCGTCGTTGTTGGCGTCGTGGTAGCCCCGGATGAGCACCTCGTAGAAGACGGCGTGCTGGAACCAGCGGACCGACGGGTCGAAGGCGCCCTCGCCGGCGCTGACGGGAATGGGTGGGGAGCTCACCGCGTCATCGCCCGACGAAGGTCGCCTTGCCCGGGCCGTTCTCGCGGAACGACGCGATGCCGCGGGCCGCGTCCTCGGTCCCGGCCACGGCGACGAACGCCTCCCGCTCGATGGCCAGCCCGTCGGCCAGCGTGGTCTCCAGGCCGCCGTCGACGGCGGACTTGGCCAGGCCGTGGGCCACCACCGGGCCGGCCGCCAGCTCGGCCGCCCAGGCCAGCGCCGCGTCGAGGACGTCGTCGGGCGGCACGACCCGGTTGACCAGCCCGATCGCCAGCGCCTCGTCGGCCCGGACCTGGCGGCCGGTGAAGATCAGCTCCTTGGCCCGGGACGACCCGACCAGGCGCGGCAGGCGCTGGGTGCCGCCGCCGCCGGGGATCACGCCGAGCAGGACCTCGGGCAGCCCGAAGCGGGAGTCCTCGGCGCAGACGCGGAAGTCGCAGGCCAGCGCCAGCTCGAGCCCGCCGCCGAGGGCGTAGCCGTTGACGGCGGCGATGGTCGCCCGGGGGACCGCGGCCAGCGCGCCGAGCGCGTCGGCGAAGCTGGCCCCGACGGCCCCGGCACCGCTGTCACCGAGCTCGACGATGTCGGCGCCGGCGGCGAAGATCCGCCGCCCGCCCCAGAGCACGACCGCGCCGGGCGGGTCGTCGTGCAGGTCGGTGGCGATGCCGTGCAGCTGCGCCAGCACGGCGCCGGAGAGCGCGTTGGCCTTCGGGCGGTCCAGCCGGATGAGCGCGACGCCGTCGGGGCGCCGCTCCACGGTGACGAAGGTCTCAGCCATGGGCGCACCGTACCGGAACCCGCCCACGACGGCTCATTCGGCCAGCAGGCCCTCGGCCGCCTGGTAGGGATCGAGCTCGCCGGCGGCCAGGGCCTTCACGGCCGTGGTGAACTCCTCCCCCGCCACCAGCTCGTCCACCTTGACCTCGGTGCGGGCCAGCAACACCCGCCGCAGCTCCCGGGCCACCCGGTCGGCGCGGCGGACCGCCAGCTGGCCCGAGTCGACCAGGTGGTCGCGGTGCGCGGCCACGGCCCGCCACAGCTCGCCGATCCCTTCGCCGGCCGTCGCGGTCGTCTCGACGATCTCGGGGCGCCACGTCCCGGGCCGGGCCAGGTCGAGCATCTGCTCCAGGTCGCGTCGGGCCTCGCGCACGCCCGGCCGGTCCGCCTTGTTGATCACGAAGACGTCGGCCACCTCGAGGAGGCCGGCCTTGCTCGCCTGCATGGAGTCACCCCAGCCCGGCGTCACCACCACCACGGTGGTGTCGGCGGCCGACGCGATGTCGACCTCCATCTGCCCGACCCCGACCGTCTCGACGATGACCACGCCCAAGCCCGCCGCGCCGAGCAGGCGGATGGCGTCGGGGACGGCCAGGGACAGGCCGCCGAGGTGGCCGCGCGTGGCCATCGACCGGATGAAGACGGTCGGGTCGAGCGCGTGCTGGCCCATGCGCACCCGGTCACCCAGGATGGCGCCCCCGCTGAAGGGCGAGGTCGGGTCCACGGCCAGCACCGCCACCTGCGGGATGGCCGGCCCGTCGGGCCAGCCGCCCCGGACCTCGGTGATGAGGCGGTCGGTCAGGGTGGACTTGCCGGCGCCCGGCGCGCCGGTCAGCCCGACGGAGTACGGCACGTCGGACCGGTAGGCGAGCGCGCGCCACCGCCGTCGCCGTCTCGCCGCCCCGCTCGACGTAGGAGAGGAGGCGGGCCAGCGCCACACGGTCGCCGGCGCGGGCGCGTGCGAGGAGCGCCGCCGGCTCCGTCGGGAGCGCGCTCACCGGCAGGTCACCTTCGCCCCCAGGGAGCGCAGCGCGCCGGCCAGGTCCTCGTAGCCCCGGCCGATGTGGTGGGCGCCGCTCACCACCGTCTCGCCGTCGGCCACCAACCCGGCCAGCACGAGCGCCACACCGGCCCGGATGTCGGGCGCGCGCACGGGGGCGCCCGACAGCCGGGGCACGCCGCGCACGACGGCGTGGTGGCCCTCGGTCCGGATGTCGGCGCCCATGCGGCGCAGCTCCTCCACGTAGCGGAACCGCCCGGAGAACAGGTTCTCGGTCAGGATCCCGACGCCGTCGGACACCGTCAGCATCGCCACCAGCAGCGGGCTGTAGTCGGTCGCCACGCCCGGGTACGGCAGCGTGGCCACGTCCGCCGCCACCAGCCGCCCGGCCGCGCTGGCCCGCAGGCCGTGGGGGCCCATGTCCGTGGCGACGCCCATCTGGTCGACCTTGCGCAGCAGCATCTCCATGTGCTCGGGCCGGGCGTCGGCGATGGTGACCTCGCCGCCCGCCATGCCCACGGCGGCCAGGTACGTCGCGGCCACCACCCGGTCGGGGACCACGGCGTGGCGCGTCGGCCGCAGCGCCTCCACGCCCTCGATCTCGATGCGCGAGGTGCCGGCACCGCGCACGACCGCGCCCATGTCGCAGAGCATGGCGGCCAGGTCGGCCACCTCGGGCTCCTTCGCCGCGTTCTCAATCACCGTCGTGCCCTTGGCCAGGACGGCCGCCATGAGCAGGTTGTCCGTCGCCGTGTGGCTCGGGTACTCCAGGACGACCCGGGTGCCGACCAGCCGGCCTCCCGGCACCGTGCCGCGCACCTCGCCGTGGGACGACTCGAAGCGCGCGCCCATGGCGCTGAGGCCGCTGAGGTGGAAGTCGATCGGCCGGTCCCCGAAGTCGTCGCCGCCCGGGCAGCGGCACCCGCACGGAGCCGCAGCGGGCCAGGAGCAGGCCGAGGACGACGACCGAGGCCCGCATCTTCTCGAAGAGCTCGTAGGGGCCCGACGGCACCAGCTCGCCGTCGGGAGGCGTGGTCACGCTCACATCCCCGTTGTCGAGGCGCTCGACCTGTGCGCCGATGCCGCGCAGCACGTCGGCCATGGCGTCGACGTCGGAGATGCGAGGGACGTTGGAGAGCACGGTGCAACCCTCGGCGAGCAGGCAGCCCGCCATCAGCTTGAGTGCCGAATTCTTCGCTCCGCCGGCCCTGACGGTGCCCCGGAGCGGGCCGCTGGGCTCGACCACGATCTGGTCCACGACCCCAAGTATCGCGGCTGGAGGGTGGCCGGACCGGCAAGGGACGATCGGCGACCAACTATGGTCAGGCCCGTGGTGACGTCGCGCCAGGCCCCGGACCGCAACCTCGCCATGGACCTCGTGCGGGTCACCGAGGCGGCCGCCATGGCGGCCAGCCGCTGGATGGGCCGGGGCGACAAGCTCGGTGCCGACGGCGCGGCCGTCGAGGCCATGCGGACCGTGCTCTCCAGCGTGCCGATGGACGGGATCGTCGTCATCGGCGAGGGCGAGAAGGACAACGCGCCGATGCTCTTCAACGGGGAGAAGATCGGTGACGGCACTCCCCCGCTGACCGACATCGCCGTGGACCCCATCGACGGCACGACGCTCACCGCCCAGGGCCGGGGTGGCGCCCTGGCCGTCATCGCCGTGGCCGAGCGCGGCGCCATGTTCGACCCCGGCCCCTGCGTCTACATGGAGAAGCTGGCCGTGGGCCCACGGGCCAAGGGCGCCTGCGACATCCGCCGCACGCCGACGGAGAACCTCCACGCCCTGGCCGAGGCCCTGGGGCGCCCCGTCCGCGACCTGACCGTGGTGATCCTGGACCGGCCCCGCCACGATGCCCTCGTGGCCGAGGTGCGCTCCACCGGGGCCCGGATCCGCCTCATCTCCGACGGCGACGTGGCCGGGGCGATCGCCACCGGGTGGCCCGGCGCGGGCACGGACATCCTCTTCGGCATCGGCGGCACGCCCGAGGGCGTCATCGCCGCCGCCGCGCTCAAGTGCATGGGCGCCGAGATCCAGGGGCGGCTCTACCCGCGCAACGAGGAGGAGCGGGCCGCCGCCATCGAGGCCGGCTACTCGCTCGACGCCGTGCTCACGACCGACGACCTCGTCCAGGGGAACAACTGCTTCTTCGCCGCCACCGGCATCACCGACGGCGAGTTGCTGCAGGGCGTGCAGTACCACGAGTTCGGGGCCACCACGCAGTCGCTGGTCATGCGCTCCAAGTCGGGCACGCTGCGGAAGATCGACGCCAGCCACGCCTTGACCAAGCTGGCGGAGTTCACGTCGATCTCCTTCGACTGAAGCTGCCCGGCGGTGGCCCGGTCCGGCCGCCCGGAGCGCGATCAGGCGGCGTTGTCGGCGGCCACGGCGAGGCGCAGCTCGGCCCGGGCCAGCGCTCCCTCCGCGTCGGCCAGCTCCAGGTCCTCGTCGGCGTCCTCGGCGGCCGGGCCGCGGCCCGACCCCAGCTCGCTGACCCGCTGGGTGGCGCGTTCGCGGGCCTCCTCGGCCCGGGGCACGTCGATCTCCGGGGCCAGCTCGGCCACGCCGGCCAGCACGGTCACCCGGGTCGACAGCCCGGGCAGCGGCCCGTCGCCCTCGGCCAGGCCCTCGGCCGCGCCGGGGCTGGTGTCGACCTGGAGGAACCCGCCGTGGACGGCCAGGCGCACCAGCGTCCCTTCGGCCTGCTCGACCTTGACCTCGCAGTGCACGACGTCGCCCACCAGGGGCGTGTGGCCGTCGAGGACCGTGAGGGCCCCCTCGGAGGTGGCCAGCACGACCGAGGTCGCGCCGCCGGCGAAGAGCGACTGCTCGGGCGTGACGATCTCCACGCCGAAGACGCCGTCGGCCATCAGCCCGCCTCGGCCTCGAGCGTGCGCGCCTTCTCGAGCACGGACTCCACGCCGCCGACGTTGAGGAAGGCCTGCTCGGGCACGTTGTCGAGGTCGCCGTTGGCCAGCGCCTCGAAGGACTCGACCGTCTCGTCGATCGGCACGTTGATGCCGGGGACGCCGGTGAAGACCTCGGCCACGAAGAACGGCTGGGACAAGAAGCGCTGCACCTTGCGGGCCCGGCTCACCGTCACCCGGTCCTCCTCGGAGAGCTCGTCCATGCCGAGAATGGCGATGATGTCCTGCAGCTCCTTGTAGCGCTGCAGGATCTCCTGCACCCGGCGGGCGACGGCGTAGTGGCGGTCGCCGACGATCTCGGGGGCCAGGATGTTCGACGTCGAGGCCAGCGGGTCGACGGCCGGGTAGATGCCCAGGGCCGCGATCTGCCGGGACAGCTCCGTCGTGGCGTCGAGGTGGGTGAAGGTCGTGAACGGGGCCGGGTCGGTGTAGTCGTCGGCCGGGACGTAGACGGCCTGCAGCGAGGTGATCGACTTGCCCTTGGTCGAGGTGATGCGCTCCTGCAGCTCGCCCATCTCGTCGGCCAGGGTGGGCTGGTAGCCCACGGCCGACGGCATGCGGCCCAGCAGGGTCGAGACCTCGGAACCGGCCTGGACGAAGCGGAAGATGTTGTCGACGAAGAGCAGCACGTCCTGGTTCTGCACGTCCCGGAAGTACTCGGCCATGGTGAGCGCGGCCAGGGCGACGCGCAGGCGGACGCCCGGAGGCTCGTCCATCTGGCCGTAGACCAGCGCCGCCTTGTCGATGACGCCGGACTCCTGCATCTCGAGCCACATGTCGGTGCCCTCACGGGTGCGCTCGCCCACGCCGGCGAACACGGACACGCCACCGTGCTCCTGGGCGACGCGGTGGATCATCTCTTGGATGATGACGGTCTTGCCCACGCCGGCACCGCCGAAGAGGCCGATCTTCCCACCCTGCACGTAGGGCTCCAGGAGGTCGATCACCTTGATGCCCGTCTCGAACATCTGGGCCCGCGGCTCCAGCTGGTCGAACGCCGGTGCGGAACGGTGGATCTCCCAGCGCTCGTCGATCCCGTCGATGTGGTCGGTGTCGAGCGGCTGGCCCAGCACGTTGAAGACGTGGCCGAGGACGGCGTTGCCGACCGGGACGGAAATGCCACGGCCGAGGTTGCGCACGGCGGCGCCCCGCACGAGGCCGTCGGTCTGCTGCATGCAGATGCAGCGGACCCGCCCGTCACCGATCTGCTGCGCCACTTCGGCCGCCACGGTGTGCGTGGACCCGTCGAGCTCAATGTCGAACTCGACCTCGTAGTTGATCTCGGGCAGGGCGTGCGGGGGGAATTCGACGTCGATCACCGGTCCGGCGATGGCGACGACGCGTCCCTCTTCGAGCGCGCGCCCCGTGGTGCCGTCTGCTCTCTCTGCGGTGGTGGTCATGCGGTCAAGCTCCCTTCGACTGGCGGAGCGCCTCGGCCCCGCCGACGATCTCCATGATCTCGGTGGTGATGGCGTCCTGACGGGCGCGGTTCATGACGCGGGTCAGGGTGCGGACGAGCTCGTCCGCGTTCTCGGTGGCGGCGGCCATGGCGCGCTGCTGGGCGGTGAAGAAGGCGGCGGCGCCTTCGAGCAGGGCGGCGAAGATCTCCGCCTCCAGCGCCCGGGGGGCCAGCTTCTCCAGGAGCTTCTCGGGCTCGGGCTCGAACTCGGTGTAGCCCTCGAGCGTCCCCTCCTCCTCGTAGACCACCCCGGCCTCCTCGGGCAGGGGCAGCGGCAGCATCTGCATGCGCTCGACGCGCTGGGTGCCGGCGGAAATGAAGCGGGTCGACACCATCTGCACCAGGTCGATGTCGCCGGCGACGAACGGTGCCGCCACAATGGCCGCGATGTCGCGGGCGTCGCCGAACTCGGGCCGGTCGGCCACGCCGGGGAAGGAGTGTGCGACGTCGATGCCGCGGTAGCGCAGGTAGGACGGCGCCTTCTTGCCGACGGACCACACGGTGACCTCGGCGCCGGCGGCCCGGTACTCGGCCAGCGGCGCGCTCGGTCAGGCGCAGGACGCCCGAGTTGTACGAGCCGGCCAGGCCCCGGTCGCCCGCGATGGCCAGGATCCCGACGTGCTGCGGCGATTCGGGCGTGCCCAGCAGCCTCTTCGCCGCCACCGGGTCGGCCGCCGCCGTCAGCCGCAGCACGCGCTCCATGCCCTCGCGGAAGGGCCGGTTGGCCGCGATCCGGTTCTGGGCGCGCACGATCCGCGACGCGGCGATGAGCTCCATCGCCTTCGTGATCTTCCTGGTGGACTGCACGCTGCGGATACGGCGCCGCAGAATGCGCTCTTGGCCTCCGGCCATGCGTCAGTCGACCTTCCCGGTGTCGAATCCCTCGAGGAACGTGGTCAGGCCCTGGTCGAGCTCGTCGCCGCCGGGCAGCGCACCCGTGGTGCGGATCGTCTCGAGCACGGCCGGGTGGTTCGCCCTGAAGTACTCGATGACCTCCGTGGCGAAGCGACGCACCTCGCTGACCGGCACGGTGTCGGTCCAGCCCTTGGTCCCGGCGTAGATCACCACGACCTGCTCCTCCACCGGCGCCGGCTCGTTCTGGTGCTGCTTGAGCAGCTCGGTCAGCCGGTAGCCGCGGTCGAGCTGGGCCTGCGACACGCGGTCGAGCTCGGAGCCGAAGGTGGCGAACGACTCGAGCTCGCGGAACTGCGCCAGGTCGAGCTTGAGCGTCCCCGAGACCTGCTTCATCGCCTTGATCTGGGCCGCGCTTCCCACCCGGCTCACCGAGTTGCCGACGTTGATGGCGGGCCGGATACCCGAGTTGAACAGGTCGGTCTCCAAGAAGACCTGGCCGTCGGTGATGGAGATGACGTTGGTCGGGATGTAGGCCGAAATGTCGCCGGCCTTGGTCTCAATGATCGGCAGCGCGGTCAGCGACCCGCCGCCGAGCGCGTCGGAGAGCTTGGCGGCCCGCTCGAGCAGGCGCGAGTGCAGGTAGAAGACGTCGCCGGGGTAGGCCTCGCGCCCTGGTGGGCGCCGGAGCAACAGGGAGACGGACCGGTAGGCCTCCGCCTGCTTGGAGAGGTCGTCGTAGATGATGAGCGCGTGCTCGCCGTTCTCCATCCAGTGCTGGCCCATGGCGCAGCCGGCGTAGGGCGCCAGGTACTTGTACGGGCGCGGGGTCCCCGGCCGAGGCGACCACCACGACGGTGTACTCGAGCGCCTGGTGGTCCTCCAGGATGGCCACGGTCTGGGCCACCGAGGAGTTCTTCTGCCCGATGGCGACGTAAATGCACTTCACGCCCTGGCCGGCCTGGTTGAGGATGGTGTCGACGGCCACCGTGGTCTTGCCGGTCTTGCGGTCGCCGATGATCAGCTCACGCTGCCCCCGGCCGATGGGCGTCATGGCGTCGATGGCCTTGATGCCGGTCTGCATCGGCTCGCTCACGGGCTGGCGGCCGACGATGCCGGGGGCCTGCACCTCCATGCGGCGCGTCTCGGTGGTGTTGATCGGGCCCTTGCCGTCGATCGGCTCGCCCAGGGCGTTGACCACGCGGCCGAGCAGCGCGTCGCCGACGGGCACGGTCTGGATGCGCCCGGTGGCCTTGACGGTCTGCTCCTCCTCGATGGTGTCCACCTCGCCCAGGACGACGGCACCGATGGTGTCCTCGTCGAGGTTCAGGGCGAGGCCCAGGGTCCCGTCCTCGAACTCGAGCAGCTCGTTCACCGCGGCACCGGGCAACCCGGAGACCCGGGCGATGCCGTCGCCGACCTCGACGATGCGGCCGATCTGCTCGGTGCCCACGGCCGGGGTGTAGTCCTCGACGTTGCGCTCCAGCGCCTTGGTGATCTCACTGGCGTCAATCGTGAGCTCTGCCATCACTCTGCTCCCTCTGTCTGGTCCTGCGAACTCTGTGCTCCGGCCGAATCCGGCCGGCTCCCAGCCGGTCGGTGCGAAGTGCTCTCGTAGTGCGTCGATGCGTCCCCGCGCCGTGGCGTCCACCTGGAGGTCGCCGATCCGGATCAACGCGCCACTGAGCAGTGACTCGTCGACCTCGACCTGCAACTCCACCGGCGCGCCGGCCAGGGTGCCGAGCGACTCGGTCAGTTCGGAGCGCTGGGCGTCGTCGATCGGCGCCGCCGACCGCACGCGGGCGATGCGCCAGCCCCGGGCCTGGGCGGTCAGTTCCACCAGGTAGTCCAGCGTGCCGACGACGTCCCGGGCCCGGCCCCCGGTGACGGCGTAGCGGGCCAGCGCCAGGCTGGTCGCCGGCAACTTTCCCTCGAGCAACTGGGTGACGAGGCCCTGGCGCGCCGCCACGTCCAGATCGCGATCGCTGAGTGCGGAGCGCAGCGCCGGCGTCGACTTCCACAATGCGGGCGAAGCGGAACAGGTCGTCCTCGAGCGACTCCAGCTCGGCGGTGGACATGTCCTCGTGCACCGCCGTGGCGAAGCCGCCGACCCGCCGGCGGGACTGCAGCAGGCTCAGGCCCGGCTCCTCGTCCTGCCCCTCGCCCAGGTGGCGCACCCGGGTGCTGACCCAGCCGAGCGCGCTCGGGACCTCCGGGGCCTCGACCGCCATGCAGGCGAAGGCGGCCAGCCGGCGTGCCGCCGGCGTCACCTTGCCTTCGAGCAGGTCGAGCATGACGGCCCGCCGGGCCGGTCCGGCCACGGCGGTGTCGGTCAGGGCCGCCCGCAGCTGGGGGTTGGCCAGCACGAGCTGCTCAATCGCTTCAAGGTCGGCCGCCAGCGCAGCCGAGCGCGGCCGGACCGGCCGCCTCGGCCACCGCGGCCGTGTAGCCCTGAAGCGAGGGGTTCACTGCCTGGCCCCGGCTCCGGCGGCGGCGGCGCCACCGGCCGTGTCGGCGCGCAGCGCGGCGACAGCCTCGTCGATGAGGTCGTGGTGGGCCTCGGCGTTGACCTCGCGGCCGATGACCCGCTCCACCACCTCCATGACGATCTCACCCATGCGGGCGGCCGCCTCCTCGACGGCCCGCTGCCGGGCCAGGGCGATCTCGACCTCGGCGTTGCCGACGATGCGCTCGTACTCGCTCTGCCCGCGTGCGGTGGCATCGGTGCGCACCTGCTCGGCCGTGCGATTGGCCGTGGCGACGATTTCGCGTGCCTGGTGGCGCGCCTCTTCGAGCACGTTGCGGCGCTCGTCGTCGGCGGCCTCGGCGTCGGCGCGGGCCTTGTCGGCGGCCTCCAGGGAGTCCCTGATCTTCTCCTGGCGCTCCGTCAACGCTTTGTTGATCGGCGGCAGCACGTACTTGTAGATCAGGAAGAGCAGCACCAGCGAGACGATCAGCTCGATGAAGAACGTCCCATTGGGCAAAAGGAAGATGCCTGCAGTGGTGGTCATGGTGTTCTCAATTTCCGGAATGTCTCCGTGAGGTAGACGGTGGGTGAGGTGGCGCTAGCCGGCGATGCTCTTGGCGGCGAAGACGTAGACGAACACCACCATGAACAGCAGGTTGATGAAGTACATGGCCTCCACCAGGCCGACCGTCAGGAAGAAGTACTGACGGGCCTTGGCCTCGATCTCCGGCTGCCGTGGCGATGGCCGCGATGGTCTGCGAACCGGCCAGGCCGTCACCGACCGCGGCACCGATGGCGCCTCCACCCAGTGCGAGGCCGCCACCCACCAGGGCGCCGGCGACACGAATCGCACCTTCAATGTCGCTTGCTGCCATGTTTCCTCTCCTTTGTTGAGATCGTGTTTCGAAGTGTTGGTCTGTCCGTGCGTCGCCCGGATCGTCAGTGCTGGTCCCTGCTCATGCCCATACCGAGGTACATGATCGTCAGCAGGGCGAAGATGAAGGCCTGAATCGCGCCGATGAACAGCTCGTCGAACGGCTTCCAGATGGCCAGGCCGATCCACGAGAGGTAGGGCGGAATGAGCGTCACGATGACCGAAATCATCAGGACGCCCGAGAAGATGTTGCCGAAGAGTCGGAAGGTCAGCGTGATCGGCTTGGTGATCTCTTCGATGATGTTGATCGGGGTGAGCGCGGCGTAGGGCTGGGCGTAGTGCTTGAAGTAGCCCCCGACCCCACGCGCCTTGACCGAGTTGTAGTGCACCGTGAAGAACACGATGAGGGCCAGGGCCAGCGGCAGGTTGACGTCACCGGTCGGAGGGGCCAGGAACCCCGGATCGCCGCTGGGGACGAAGGCCAGCCAGTTGCAGACCAGGATGAAGAGGCCGATCGTCAGCCCAGCCCCACGAAGGGGAGCCCCTCGGGCCCGATGGCCGACGAGGCGAGGTCGGAGACCTGCTCGACCAGGAGCTCCCAGAGCAGCTGCAGCTTGCCGGGCACGCCGGACGTGACCTTGCTCCGCATGACGGAGCCCGAAGGCCATGACGATGGCCGCCGCCAGGAGCGTGGTCCAGACCACGTCGCCGTAGATCGTGAGCCCGGCGACGTGCCAGACGCTGTGGTGGTCCCCGATGGTGATGTTGCCGCTGGCGAGGACGAAGTGGTTCTTCATTGAATCCCCTGCGAAATGATGACGCGCCCCACGTTGACCACGAAGAGCAGCTGGAAGATGACGAGGCCGGCGACGGCACCGATGCCGAGCGCGCCGTTCAGGAGCAGCAGCCCGATGCAGATCACCGTGATGATGCCGAGGCGGGTCACGCTCTTGGTGCCCAGCGCACGCCGCAGCACCTTGTTGTTGGTCTCGCCCGACGTGTTGAGCTTGGCCACCCCCGCATCGAGGAAGCGGAGGTTGAGCACGGCGATGGTGAGGCCGAAGGCCAGGCCGAGCGCCGCCCAGGGCTGCGAGAGCAGGAGGGCGATCAGGACGGCGGCGGCGCCGACGATGAGCGCGGAGACGATGGTGCGGCGCAGCACCTTGGCCAGCGCGTTGCCGCCGAGGCCCGAGAGCCCGTCGAGCATGTTCATGGCCGGGCCCCTACAGGTACGTGCGGATCTGCTTGACGACGCTCAAGGCGGCCACCGCCAGGCCGAGCGCCAGGCCGACCAGCAGGAAGGCCGGCGCGGTGTGCAGGGCGCTGTCCACCAGAATGCCGAGCCCGAGCCCGAGGCCCACGCAGACCGCGGCCGAGAGCCCCATGCTCAGGAAGGCCATGGCGCCCGGGAGCGGCTTGGGCTCCTCGGGCGGGCGGGGGTTCGTCCGGAGCGCTCACCCGAATGGGCGCGCACGTCGAAGCTCACTTGACCACGCATCCGACTGCTGACCCCTTATGCGGTGCGTGGCGCGCCGGAGTCCGTCGTCCGCGAGGCTGCCGGGGCGGCAGCGTCGGACGAGGCGAGGTGGACGGGGTACACAGGCCTCATCATCGCATCCCGGCCCAGATGGCGTCCAAACGGTCAGGACGGGAACTGCACGACCTCGCTCAACCGCTCCGCCCCGTCGGGATCCGGCGGAATTCCCAGGTGAGGCTCATCTTCCTCCTCCTCCCCGTTCCCCCGCCGCAGCCCCGGGTGGAAGAAGGTGTAGAGCCCCACGCCGAGGGCGGCCGCCCCGATCGGGATGAAGGCGTTGACCTGGTGCACGAACAGGGGGAACAGGAGGAAGCTCGAGAGGACCGCCGTCCAGGCCCACAGGATGATCACGCTGCGCCGGGGGCCGTGGCCGAGGCGGAGGAGGCGGTGGTGGATGTGCTCCTTGTCGGGGGTGTGGAACCCCGTCCCCCGCGCCGTGCGCCGGACGAAGGCGAACGCCATGTCGACCAGCGGGACGCCGAGAATGAGGATGGGGATGAAGAGGGGGGCGAAGAAGAAGTAGGTGACGCCGCTGATGGGCACCGCCGTCGGGACGCGGCCGCCGATGACCATGGTCGAGGCCGCCATCAGCAGGCCGAGGAAGTGCGCGCCGGCATCACCCATGAAGATGCGCGCCGGGTTGAAGTTGAACGGGAGGAAGCCGAGGCAGATGCCGCACGCGATCACGGCCACCAGCGGTCCGATGTTGTCGCTCGGGAGGAGGCCGAGGCCCATGAGGCGGATGCCGTAGATCGCCAGGGCGCCGCCGCCGATGGCCACCACCCCGGCGGCCAGGCCGTCCAGGCCGTCGATCAGGTTGACGGCGTTGGTCAGGGCGATGACCCAGACGGCGGTGATGAGCGGGACGATGCCGGGCGTGAGGACGAAGAACCCCGCCAGCGGGATCTTCAGCTCGTACATCGTGACCCCGCTGAAGTAGAGGATGCTGGCGGCCAGGACCTGTCCCGCCATCTTCGCCGGGGCGGACATGTCGCGGACGTCGTCGATGAGGCCCGACGGCGAACATGGCGCCGGCGGCCAGCACGACGCCGGTCATTTCGGGCGAGTCCGTGAAGATCGGGCGCAGTTGCGGGACCGCGGCCGCGCCCAGCACCGCCACCATGAAGCCCATGAACATGGCGGCGCCCCCGCCGTAGGGGATCGGCTTCTTGTGCACGGTGCGCTCGCCCGGGTGGGCGACGTAGCCGACCCGCAGGGCGATGCGCTTGGCCGGGACCGTCAGTGCGGCCGTGGCGCCTGCGGCAATCACCAGGACCAGGCCGTACCAGCCGATGTCGGGCACGCGTCAGGCCAGGAGATCGGGATACGGCGGGAAGGCGGCGCAGAGCATGGCGACCTCCGATCGCACCGCGTCGATCTCCGCCTCGTCGGTCCGGGCCTTGAGCGTGCGCACGATGAGGTCGGCCACCACGCTGCATCTCGTCGGGCCCCATGCCCGCCGTCGTCTCGGCCGCCGTGCCCGAGGCGCAGGCCAGAGGTCTGGAAGGCGGACCGCGGGTCGTCGGGGATGGTGTTGCGGTTGCAGGTGATGCCCGCCCGGTCCAGGACCTCCTGGGCCTCCTTCCCGGTGAGCTCGGCGTCGAAGGGCCGCAGGTCGACCAGCAGCATGTGGTTGTCGGTGCCGCCCGAGACGAGCCGGAAACCGTGCCCGGCCAGCGCGCCGGCCAGGGCGGCGGCGTTGGCCACGACCGCCTCGGCGTACTGGCGGAACTCGGGCCGGGCCGCCTCGGCGAAGGCCACCGCCTTGGCCGCGATGACATGCTCGAGCGGGCCGCCCTGGAGCCCGGGGAACACCGCGCTGTCGATCTTCTTGGCCAGCTCCTCCCCGCACAGGATGGCGCCGCCCCGCGGTCCGCGCAGCGTCTTGTGGGTGGTCAGGGTGACGACGTCGGCCACGCCCACCGGGCTCGGGTGGGCCCCGCCGGCGATGAGGCCGGCCGGGTGGGCGGCGTCGAACATGAAGCGCGCGCCGACCGAGTCGGCGATCTCCCGGAAGGGCAGCGGGTCGATCACCCGCGCGTAGGCCGTCGAGCCCGCCACGATCAGGGCCGGCTTCTCCGTCTTGGCCAGGTGCGCCACCTGGTCGAAGTCGATGACCTCGCCCGGGTTCGGACCTCGTCCGTCGACTGCGGCGTCACGCCGTAGGACACGAAGCGCCAGAACTTCGAGACGATGGAGGCGGGGGACCCGTGGGTCAGGTGGCCGCCGTGGTCGAGCCGCATGGCGAGCACGGTGGCGCCCGGCTCGAGCAGCGCCTGGTACACCGCCAGGTTGGCGTTGGCTCCGGCGTGCGGCTGCACGTTGGCGTGGTCGGCCCCGAACAGCGCCGTGGCCCGGTCGCGGGCGAGGTCCTCCACCACGTCGATGACGCGGTTGCCGCCGTAGTAGCGCTTGCCCGGGTAGCCCTCGGCGTACTTGTTCGTCAGCACCGAGCCCGAGGCGGCCAGCACGGCCGGCGACGTGAAGTTCTCCGAGGCGATCAGCTGCAATGTCGTCTGCTGCCGGTTGAGCTCCTCGCCGAGGAGTCGCGCCACCTCGGGATCGGCGGCCAACGCGGTCTCGTAGCTGCTCATGCAGTCCCTTCGACAGAGCTGGGGGGAACGGCACCGAGTGTACCGGCGGCCCGGGGAGGCCCCGGGGCGTCAGCCGGTACGCTCCTGCGTCCATGGCGCTGGACCCCCGAACCCCCGTGGTGGTCGGCGTGGGCCAGGTGGCGACGCCGCCCGACGCCGGGCTCGACCCCACTGCCCGGCCCGAGCCGCTGGCGCTCATGACGGCGGCCCTGCTGGCGGCGGCAGAGGACTGCGACGGCGCCGCGCCGGGCGGGCCGGCCCCGGCCGGGCGCGCCCTGCTCGGGCGGGCCGACAGCATCCGGGTCGTGGCGTCGCTGGGCTGGCCCACCCCCGACCCGGCCCGGCTGGTGGCGGCGCGCCTCGGCTTCGCCGAGGGCGACGAGCCGGCCGAGCTGATGGTCTCCTCCATCGGCGGCAACAACCCGCAGGCCCTCATGCACGACGCCTGTCTCGCCATCAGCCGGGGCGAGCGCGAGGTCGTGCTCGTCACCGGGGCCGAGGCGATGTACGCCCGCGCCCTGGCCCGCCGGGACCCGGCCCGGCCCTGGCTGGAATGGGCGAGCCAGCCGGAGGGCACGCCACCGGCCGCGCTGTTCGGGAAGGAGAGGCCGGGCGCCACCGAGCTCGAGATGCAGCGCGGCGTCGTCCTCCCGGTGCATGCCTACCCCCTCTTCGAGAACGCGTTGCGGGCCGCCCACGGCTGGACCCTGCCCGAGCACCGGGCCCGCATCGGCGGCCTGTGGTCGCGCTTCAGCGAGGTGGCGGCGGCCAACCCGCACGCCTGGATCCGGCAGGCCCGGACGCCCGACGAGATCGTCACGCCCGGGCCGGGCAACCGGATGGTCTCGTTCCCCTACCCCAAGCTGTGCACGGCCAACATGCAGGTCGACCAGGGCGCGGCCTACATCGTGTGCTCGGTCGCGGCCGCCCGCGCCGCCGGCGTGCCCGAGGAGCGTTGGGTCTTCCCGCTCTCCGGCGCCGACGCCAACGACCACTGGTTCATCTCGGAGCGTCCCGAGCTGCACCGCTCCCCCGCCATCCGGCTGGCCGGGGCCGCCGCCCTCGAAGGAGGCCGGGCTGGGCATCGACGACATCGCCCTGGTGGACCTCTACTCGTGCTTCCCCGTCGTGGTGCAGATGGCGGCGGCAGAGCTGGGCCTCGCCATCGACGACCCGGACCGCCCGCTGACCTTGACCGGCGGGCTGACGTTCGGCGGCGGGCCCGGCAACAACTACGCCACTCACGGCATCGCCCAGGCCGTCGGCGCGCTGCGGCGCGCCCCGGACAGCGCGGCACTGGTCAGCGGCCTGGGCTGGTACGCCACCAAGCATTCCCTGGGGGTCTACGCCGCCCGCCCGCCGGCACACGGCGGCGGGCGGCCCTTCGCCTGGCGCAACGTGCAATCCGACGTCGACGCGCTGCCGCGCTGCGCCGTCGAGCCCGACGCCACCGGCGCCGTCCGCGTCGAGACCTACACCGTCACCTTCGACCGCGAGGGCGCCCCCGAGCGCGGCATCCTCGCCTGCCGCACGCCCGACGGCCACCGGGCCTGGGCCAACGTGACCGACACCGACGCCCTGGCCCTGCTCTGCGCCGGCGAGGGCATCGGCCGGCCGGGCGACCTGGCCGCCGACGGCACCCTGTCGATGGCGGGCTAGGAGCACCATCCGACGGGCGGTTGCGACCGCTCCCCGTCATATAGTTAGATGGACTAACTATCTCCCCGGCTCCGGGGGAGGGTGAGGGGCAGGGCATGGCAGACACGGCGCACGACCTCGTGGTCCGGGGCGGCCTGGTGGCCGACGGGCAGGGCGGCGAGCCCAGGAGGGCCGACGTGGCGGTGGACGGCGGGACGATCACCGCCGTGGGGCCGGTGCCGGGCCGGGGCGCCGAGGAGATGGACGCCGACGGTCTGCTGGTCACGCCGGGCTTCGTCGACATCCACACGCACTACGACGGGCAGGCGACCTGGGACGAGCGCATGACGCCGTCGAGCTGGCACGGCGTCACGACCGCCGTCATGGGCAACTGCGGCGTGGGCTTCGCGCCGGTGCGGCCCGACGCGCACCCGCGCCTGATCTCGTTGATGGAGGGGGTGGAGGACATCCCGGGTGCCGTGCTCGACGAGGGGATCGACTGGTCCTGGGAGAGCTTCGGCGAGTACCTCGACGCGGTCGAGCGCCGGCCGCACGACATCGACCTGTGCGCGCAACTCCCCCACGGCGCGCTGCGCCTCTACGTCATGGGCGAGCGGGCGGCCCGGCTCGAGGAGGCGACGGCCGAGGACCGCGCCGCCATGCGCGCGCCTGGCGACCGAGGCCCTGCGGGACGGGGCCATCGGCTTCTCCACGTCGCGGACCCTGAACCACCGCACGGCCAGCGGCGACCCGACACCTTCGCTGCGCGCCGGCACGGACGAGCTCGAGGCCATCGCCCTCGGCGTGGCCGACGCCGGGCACGGCGTGGTCGAGCTGATCTCGGACTTCTGGCCCGACACCGACGGCGAGTTCGAGTTGGTGCGCGCCATGGTGGCGCGCACGGGCGTGCCGCTGTCGCTCTCGCTGGCGCAGAGCCACCGCCATCCCGAGCAGTGGCGCGATCTCCTCGACCGCATCGAGGCCGCGGTGGCCGACGGCCTGCCCATCCGGGCCCAGGTGGCGCCCCGGCCCGTCGGCCTGCTCGTCGGGCTGCAGTCCTCGTACCACCCGCTGCTCGCGTTCGGGGCCTACGAGGAGATCGCGGCGCTGACCAGTCGCCGCGCAGGCCCGCGCGCTGCGCGACCCGGCACTGCGGGCCCGACTCCTCGCCGACATGGAGGCGACGGACGAATCCGACGCGACCGCAGGGCGACGGGCCCGGCGACGCCCGATCGACTACGGACGCCTGTACCCGCTGGGCGACGTGCCCGACTACGAGCCCGCGCCCGAGACGAGCGTGCAGCGGATGGCCGCGGCGCGCCACGTCGCCCCGGCCGAGTTGCTGTTGGACCTGCTGGCGGAGAACGACGGCCGCAACTTCCTCTACACCCCCTTCTCCAACTACGCCGAGGGGAACCTCGACGCCTGCGGCGAAATGCTGGCCCACCCGCTCACCGTCTTCGGCCTGGGCGACGGCGGCGCCCATGTGGGCCTGATCTCCGACGCCAGCTTCCCGACCTACGCCCTCTCGCACTGGGCCCGCGACCGCAGCCACGGCCGCATGGAGGTGGGCCAGGTGGTGCAGCAACTGACCAGCGCCACGGCGGGGGCCGTCGGGCTCCACGACCGCGGCGTCCTGGCACCCGGCCTGCGGGCGGACCTCAACGTCATCGACTTCGACCGCCTGGCCTGTGCGCCGCCGGTCATGGCCTACGACCTGCCCGCCGGGGGCAAGCGGCTCCTGCAGGGTGCCCACGGCTACCGCGCCACCGTCGTGGCCGGGTCGGTCACGTATCGCGACGGCGAGCCGACGGGGGCCCTGCCGGGGCGCCTCGTCCGGGGCGGGCGGGCCGCATGACGACCCGGGCGCTGCACGTGCTGGAGCCGGCCGCGGAGTGGCGGGCCGGCGACATCGCCGATGCCGAAGCCTGGACGCTGCGCCTGGACGAGGCCGACCACGCCGAGCTCGACGCCGCCCTGGCCGTGGCCAAGGGCAAGAGCGCCGACCCACTGCAGCTCGAGCGCGACGACTTCCCGCTCGACGCCCTGGCGGCGAAGCTCGACGAGGTCGTGGACACCCTGCTGAACGGGCGCGGCTTCGCGCGCATCGCCACGCTCGACACGGCGCGCTACGACGATGACGACCTCACGCTCCTCTACTGGGGCATCGGCCTGCACCTGGGCGAGCCGTGGGCCCAGAACAAGCACGGTCACGTGCTGGGCGACGTGACCGACCAGGGCAAGACGATCGACGATCCGACGGTGCGCGGCAACGAGCTCGGCGGCGTCGCGCTCGACTACCACACCGACGGCTCCGACCTGGTCGGCCTGCTCTGCCTGCGCACGGCCCGTTCCGGTGGCCTCTCCTGCGTGGCCAACGCAGTGGCGATCCACAACCACCTGGTACGCGAGCGGCCGGACCTGGCCGCGGCGCTCTACGAGCCGATGCCGTACGACACCAGGGGCGAGCAGGCCACGGGGGCGCGCGGCCTTCTACGCGGTGCCCGCGTTCACCGAGCACGCGGGCCGCCTCTTCGTCCGCTTCATCCCCCAGTACATCCTCGCCTCGCAGCGCCATCCCGATGCGCCCCGGTTGAGCGCGACGGCGCGGGAGGCCATTGCCGCAGCGTCCGCGCTGGCCAACGACCCGGACTTCAACGTCTACATGGACCTGCAGCCCGGCGAGATGCAGTTCATCAACAACTACCACGTGCTCCACGGGCGCACCGCCTACGAGGACGACGTGGCGCACGGCTACAAGCGTCATCTCAAGCGCCTGTGGCTGGCCACCTACGCGCTGACCGAGCGACCGTCGTACTTCGCGGCCCTCGGACGGCGCAGCCACTGGGAGGCGCGGCGCTCCGTGAGCACGCTGCCGGCGGTCGAGCGGGTCGGCGGCCAGGTGTAGGGGGCAGGACGCAGGCCGGAGTCCCTCGGCGACGCGTGGGAAACTCTAAGAGCCCGCGGCCTCAACCGGTCGGCACAGTGCACACGCCAACGTCAGCCCGAGACACAGCCGCCTTCCTCGAGCCCGAGGCGACGCCCGGATTCAGCCCGCCGGCGCTCGCTTCGTCCGCGAGAACAGCTTGCGCCGCGTGCTCATCAGCATCGTCCCCTCAATGAACGACGCCGGCAGCGCGCCCTCGCGCAGGACGCGGATGGGCGTGAGCGTGGCATCGACCACGGTGGGCGGCGGCCCTTCCCGCCGGCCGCCGTCGACGACGACCGCCACGTCGGCGGCCCGGAAGGCCTGCGCCACCTCCTCCGGCTCGGTGAAGCGCAGCGGGACGGTGCGCCACGGGCCGTGCTCGCGGCAGAGCCGGCGCAGCGCCCGCCCGTCCGGCATGCCCACCACGGCGGCCCAGGCGCCGTGGTGCGGAGCGCCGTCGTCCTGGGCGGCGTGGAGTCCGGCGCGCCCGGCATCCTCCGGGTCCTCCCGGTCATCGGCGTCCGACCCCGCCCACGGCAGGAACACCTCGAGGGGCCCGGGCCAGCAGCGCTGCAGCAGCGTCCCGAGCTCGTCGGTCCAGCCCGACGTGAGCGCCCGCACGTCGTCGATCTGTCCCGACCGCGTAGTGGGGCCCGTCGGGGTCGGCGGCCAGCTCGGCCAGGCGCAGCTCTTCGTCGGGCGACCCGGCCCGGACGGCCAGGCTGTAGCCGCCCACGTTCGGGACGGCGACGATCGCCCCGGCCACCAGCGCCTCGACCGACCGCCGCCGCCCCCGCCCCGACCACGGGAGGCCGGGCGTCGTCGGTGACCGCAGCGACGTCCATGGCTGCCATTGTCCCGCGCGTCAGGCGCCGAGACGTGCCACGAGCGCACGTGGGCGCCCGGCGAGGTCCGGCTCGACCCGTACCTCGTCGTACCCCAGTTGCAGCGCCAGCTGCCCGCGCCGCCTCGGCCTGCGCGGGCGCCAGCTCCACCACGACGGCCCCGGGTCGGCCCAGCCAGGCGCGTGCCTCGACCAGCACGGCCTCCACGTCGGCCAGGCCCGGGCGCACCGTCCCGGCCGGGGCCGGCGACCAGCGCCTGGCGGGGCTCCGCCCGCACCTCGGGATCCAGCCCGGCCCACTCCTCTTCGGTGACGTAGGGAGGGTTCGAGACGACGAGGTCGACACGACCGCGCAGCGCTGCCGGCAGCGGGTCCAGCCAGCTCCCCTGCACCAGGCGGACCTCGGGCAGTGCCCCCGCCGTGGCGCCACGCCACGCCCGCAGGTTGACCGCCGCCACCTCGAGCGCGTCGGCGCTGCGGTCGGTGGCCCACAGCTGCCGCAGCACGCCGGCACCCAAGCGCGTTCGCCAGCGCCAGCGCGATGGCGCCGCTCCCCGTCCCGGCGTCGACGACGACGAGGCCCCCACCGGTGCGACGTCCGGCCAGGCGGCGCGCCTCGCCCAGCGCCACCTCGACCACCTGCTCGGTCTCGGGCCGTGGGATCAGGACGCGAGGATCGACCCGGAGGTCGAGCTCGCGGAAGGGCCAGTGGCCGAAGATGTACTGCAGCGGCTCCCCCGCCGCACGGCGCGCCGCCATGGCCCGCGCCGACGTCGGCCGCGTCCGCCGGCACCACAGCGGGACGAGCCGCACCGATGCCGGCACTCCCGCCGAGCACCTCGTCGACGATGAAGCGGGCCTCGTGCCGCGCCGCCCGCCCAGCATGACCGCCAGCTCGTCCACCAGCGCACGGGTCTCGACGTCGCCCGGGTCAGGACCCTCCGGCGCCGGCGGGCTCACTGGCCGCCGTCTTCCTCGCCTTCGAGCTGGCGGGCCCGCTTGTCCGCCATCAGCGCGTCGGTCAGCTCGTTGAGGTCACCCGCCAGCACCTGGTCCAGCTTGTAGAGGGTCAGGTTGATGCGGTGGTCGGTGACCCGGTTCTCCTTGAAGTTGTAGGTGCGGATTTTGTCGGTGCGGTTCCCCGCGCCCACCTGGCCGCGCCGCTGGGCCGAGATCTCCGCCGCCTGGCGCTCCTGCTCCGCCTTCAACAACCGGGCGCGCAGCACCACCATGGCCTTGGCCCGGTTCTGAATCTGGCTCTTCTCGTCCTGCATGGCCACGACGGTCCCCGTCGGCAGGTGCGTGATGCGCACGGCGGAGTCGGTCGTGTTGACCGACTGCCCGCCGGGACCGGTGGAGCGGTAGACGTCGATCTTGAGGTCGTTGGGGTCGATGTCGATCTCGACCTCCGCGGCCTCGGGCAGCACGGTCACGGTCGCGGTGGAGGTGTGGATGCGCCCCTTGGCCTCGGTCACCGGGACCCGTTGCACGCGGTGCGTGCCGGCCTCGTGCTCCAGGCGGATGTAGGCGTCGGGCCCCTTCACCAGGAAGACGGCCTCGTTGATGCCGTCCTTCTCCGACGCGTCCTCGGCCAGGACCTCCACCTTCCACTTCTTCATGGCGGCGTAGCGGAGGTACATGTCGTAGAGGACACGGGCGAACAGGTTCGCCTCGTCGCCCCCCACGGCGCCCCGGATCTCCATGATCACGTTGCGGCCCTCGTTGGGATCCTTGGGCAGCAGCAGCGTCTGAATGCGCTCCTCGAGCGAGGCCACCAGCGCCTCCGACTCGTCGACCTCCTGGCGCATGAGCTCGCGCTCGTCGCCGGACGTCTCGGTCAGCATTTCGCGGGCGGTGGTGACGTCCTCGCGGGCGGCGCTCAGCTCGTGCCAGGTCCGGACGATCTCACCGAGCTCCTTGTGACGCCGCGACAGGTCGCGCAGGCGGTCCTGGTCCGAAAGGGTGGCCGGGTCGGCCAGCTCCGTCTCGACGGCCTGGTACTCCGTCTCGAGCGCGGCCATCCGGTCGTCGAACATGCGTTCCGGGGCTCCTCGTCAGGGCGGGGACGCGGCGGATGCCGACGCCCCGGCCGGGTCAGTCCTGCGCTGTCCGCGAGCGGGCTTGGCCTTGGCCTTGCCCTTGCGCTCGCCGTAGCGGCGCTGGAAGCGCTCCACCCGGCCACCCGAGTCGACCAGCTTCTGCTTGCCGGTGAAGAAGGGGTGGCACTCGTTGCACAGCTCGACGTGGAGGTCGGCCTTGGTGGAGTGGGTGGTGAACGTGTTCCCGCACGAGCACTTGACCGTGGCTTCGACGTAGTCAGGGTGGATGTCGGTCTTCATGGTGTCTCCAGTGTGGGGTGAGAGTCGGTCCAGTGTAGGGGCCGGAGGCGGCGCCGTCAGGTCAGGTGCCCGGGCCCTTGGCGATCTCGGCCAGGAATTCGTCGTTGCTCGCCGTGGTGCGGATCTTGTCCATGAGCAGCTCCAGGCCGGCGGCGTCCTTGCCGTCGCTGGCCAGGGCGTTGAGCACCCGGCGCAGCTTCCAGACCTGCTGCAGCTGGCCCCGCTCGAAGAGGAGCTCCTCGTGCCGGGTCGAGCTGGCGTTGACGTCGATGGCCGGGTAGAGCCGGCGCTCCGAGAGCCGCCGGTCGAGCCGCAGCTCCATGTTGCCGGTGCCCTTGAACTCCTCGAAGATGACCTCGTCCATCTTCGAGCCGGTCTCGACGAGCGCCGAGGCCAGGATGGTCAGCGAGCCGCCCTCTTCCACGTTGCGCGCCGCGCCGAAGAACTTCTTGGGCGGGTAGAGCGCTCCGGAGTCGACACCACCGGACATGATGCGGCCGGTGGCGGGGGCGGCGAGGTTGTAGGCCCGGGCCAGGCGGGTGATGCCGTCGAGGATGATGACGACGTCCCGGCCCATTTCGACGAGGCGCTTGGCCCGCTCGATCGCCAGCTCGGCCACCTGCGTGTGCTCGTCGGAGGGGCGGTCGAACGTCGAGGCGATCACTTCGCCCTTCACCGAGCGGCGCATGTCGGTGACCTCTTCGGGCCGCTCGTCGACGAGCAGCACCATGAGGTGCACGTCGGGGTTGTTGGCCTCAATGGAGTGGGCGATCTGCTTCATCACCGTCGTCTTGCCGGCCTTGGGCGGCGACACGATCATGCCGCGCTGTCCCTTGCCGATCGGCGAAATGAGGTCCACGATCCGGGCGGTCAGGTTGTCCTTGTCGCCCGCGTCCGACATCTCGAGGTTCAGCCGCGAGTCGGGGAAGAGCGGCGTCAGGTCCTCGAAGCGGGGCCGGTTGCGCGCCTCGTCGGGGTCCATCGTCGAGACCTTGTCGATGCGCAGCAGCGCCGGGTACTTCTCGTTGTTCGACGCCGGCCGGCAGGCGCCCTCGACGTAGTCGCCGCGCCGCAGCGCGAACTTGCCGCGCCTGGCTGATGGAGACGTACACGTCCTTGGACGACGGGAGGTAGCCGTCGCAGCGCAGGAAGCCGTAGCCCTCGTCGCGCAGGTCGAGCATGCCGTTGACCTCGACCAGCTCGCCCGAGTAGGGCTGCTCCTGGCCGCCGCCCTGCAGCTCGCCACCCTGCCCGGGCCGGTCACGACCGCGGCGCCGGCGGCTGCGGCGGTTGCCGACGTCGCCGTCGTTGCCCTGGTTGTTCTGGTTGCCCTGATTGTTCCGGTTCTGGTTGCCCTGGTTGTTCCGGTTCTGGTTGCGGTTGCCGGGCTGGTTGTCCTGGTTGTTCTGGTTGCTGTGGCTCTGGCCGCTCTGCCCGTTCTGCCGGGGCGCCGGGTCGGCGCCGTCGGCCAGCTCGGGCGGCTCGACGAACACGGCCGGTCCGGAGTCGCCGTTGGTCGCCGCCTCGGTGCGGAGCCGGGGCGGCGTCGGCCGCAGGCCCGTCGGACGCCTCGGCGTCGGAGCCGCCATCCGCGTCACCGTCGCCGGCGACGAAGGACGCCGCCTCGGCGGCACCCCTGGCGGCGGCCGAGGCCCGGGAACGCCGGGCCGGCTTGGCCGCACCGTTGGTCCCGGCGGACTCGGCATCGCCGTTGCTCTGTGCGGCGGCGGGCCCTGAGGTCACGCCGGTCGCATCGAGAATCTGGTCGATGATGTCGGCCTTCTTCGTCCGGGTCGTCGTCTTGAGCGACATGGCCTGGGCGATGGCACTGAGCTCGTCGCGCTCCTTGCCTTCGAGAACTGATCGTTCGAGCTGCTGTTCCGCAGTCATCGGCTCCTCTTCTGAGAGGGTTGTCGCCCGCCCGGGTTCGTCCGCGCGTGGCGAGGGAAATTGCAGGGAGGAGAAGGGATTCGCGTGTGAATGCCCTCCCCCGGATCACCTCTGCGTGATGCTCTCCCGGGACCGCTTGTACCCGCGGAGAGCGCTACGAAGCGCAGTGGGGATGTCCTCTACTTTAGCGGGAGGGAGGGGGTCATGCCAACACACCCCCCTTTCCCGCAGGTCAGTGGGCCGGGCGCCGCCCGGCTCCACCCCCTACAGGGAGATCTCGGCCAGGACCGACTCCAGCTTGAGGTCGATCACCGAGGGGACCGAGATCGCCTTGATGGCGAGGTCCGGGTCCTTGAGCCCGTGCCCGGTCAACACACACACCACGGTGGACCCTTCGGGCACGCCGTTCTTGAGCAGACCGGCCACCGAGGCCGACGACGCCGCCTCGCAGAAGACGGACTCCTGCTGGGCGAGAAACGTGTACGCGTCCATGATCTCGTCGTCGGTGACCGCCGTGATGGAACCGCCGGACTCGGTGGCGGCGGCCGTGGCCGAGTACCAACTGGCCGGGTTCCCGATGCGGATCGCGGTGGCGATCGTCTCGGGATTCTCGACCGGGTGGCCCAGCACAATCGGGGCCGCACCGGCGGCCTGGAAGCCCATCATCTGCGGCAGCTTGGTGCTGCGCCCGGCCTCCTTGTACTTGAGGTAACCCCGCCAGTAGGCCGAGATATTCCCGGCGTTGCCCACGGGGATGCAGTGGACGTCGGGGGCGTCGCCCAGGACGTCGACGATCTCGAAGGCGCCGGTCATCTGCCCTTCGATGCGGTGCGGGTTGACCGAGTTGACGACGGTGATCGGCGCGTGGTTCGGCAGGTCGCGCACGATGGTGAGGAGCTGGTCGAAGTTCCCGCGCACCTGCAGCACGCGGGCGCCGTGCATCAGGGCCTGCGCCAGCTTGCCCAGCGCGATGTGCCCGTCGGGGATGAGGACGACGCAGGCCAGGCCGGCCCGCGACGCGTAGGCGGCGGCCGAGGCGGACGTGTTGCCCGTGGAGGCGCACACGACCGCCTTGGCCCCTTCGTCCACCGCCATGGAGATCGCCATGGTCATGCCGCGGTCCTTGAAGCTCCCCGTCGGGTTGGCCCCTTCGACCTTGAGCCAGACGTGCGCGCCGACGCGCTCGGACAGGCGCGGGGCCGGGAGCAACGGGGTCCCGCCCTCGAGCAGGGTGACGACAGGGGTCTTCTCGGTGATGGGGAGGAAGTCGCGGTACTCCTCCATGACGCCACGCCAGCCGGCCGTCACGACGGGTCGCCTCCCTCGTCGTCGGCCGGCTCCCCGATGACCCGGAGCACGCCGCTCACCCGGTCCACCGCCTGGTGGCGGCGCAGCTCGTCGATGGTGGCGAGCAGATCCCCCTCGCGGGCCACGTGGGTGAGGAAGATCAGCCGGGCCTCGTCGGCCAGGCCGACCTGCTCCATGGACCGGATGGAGACGTCGTGGTCGCCGAAGATCTTGGCCACGGCCGCCAGCACGCCGGGGCGGTCGGCCACGTCCATGCTGAGGTAGAAGGCCGAGCGCATGTCGTTCTGCGAGAACACCGTCGTGCTGGTGCGCTTGGGCGCCGGTGCGGGCGCGCCGGCCAGCAGGTTGCGCGAGGCGTCGACGAGGTCGCCGAGCATGGCGCTCGCGGTGGGCCCGCCGCCGGCGCCGCGCCCGTAGAGCATGAGCTCACCGCTCACCGCGCCCTCGACGAAGACCGCGTTGAAGGCGCCGCGCACCGAGGCCAGGGGGTGGGTCTTGGGGACCATGGCCGGGTGGACCCGCACGGACATCTCGGGTCCGCCGTCGATCAGCTCGGCGATGGCCAGGAGCTTGACGGAATAGCCCAGTCGGCGTGGCGTAGGCGACGTCGGCCGCGCTGATGCCGCTGATGCCCTCCCGGTACACGTCGGCGTCGACGACGTCGCTCCCGAAGGCGAGCGCGGCGAGGATGGCGGCCTTGGCCGCGGCGTCGTGGCCCTCGACGTCGGCCGTCGGGTCGCGCTCGGCCATGACCGAGCTCCTGCGCCTCGCGCAGGACGTCGTCGTAGTCGGCGCCCTCTTCCTCCATGCGGGTGAGGATGTAGTTGGTCGTGCCGTTGACGATGCCCATGACGCGGACGATCTGCTCCCCCGCCAGCGACTCGCGCAACGGCCGGATGACGGGAATGGCGCCGGCCACCGCCGCCTCGTACAAGAGGTCGACACCGGCCGCGGCGGCCACCTCGGCCAGCTCGGCGCCGGCGACGGCCAGCAGCGCCTTGTTGGCGGTGACGACCGGCTTGCCGTTGCGCAGGGCCGCCTCGATCAGCTCGTGGGCGGGGTGGAGGCCACCGATGACCTCCACGACGACGTCGACGTCGGCGCGGGCCACCAGCGCGGCGGCATCCGCCCCCAACAGGCCGGCGGGGATGGCGATCGGGCCGCGCCCGCTCCGGGTCGGCCACCGCGATCCCCACCAGCTCCAGGCGGATGCCCGTGCGGGCGGCCACGTCCTCGGAGCGGGTGAGGAGGATTTCGGCCAGTGCCGCCCCGACATTGCCGCAGCCGAGCAGGCCGACACGCACCGTCGGCGCCGGGTGGGCGCGGCTGCCGGCCGCTGCGTTGGCCTGGTCGGCGGTCACCGCCAAACGGTACAGCGGCACGCGCGCAGGGTGCACCTGCGGCAGTGCGTGGCCTCGTCGCGCTCAGGCGTCGAGGCGGGTGAGGTCGTCGAAGCGTCTCCCGGCGGACCACCACCCGGGCCGCGCCGTCGGCGACGAAGACGACAGCCGGGCGGGGCACCTTGTTGTAGTTGGAGGCCATGGCGTACCCGTAGGCACCGGTGACCGGGGTGGCCAGCACGTCGCCCACCTCGAGGTCGTCGGGAACGAACGCCTCGGGCACCACGAGGTCCCCGCTCTCGCAGTGCTTGCCCACCACCCGCACGGGTCGCGGGCGGGGCGCCCCGACGGCACGCGGCAGGAAGGCCTCGTACCCGCTCCCGTAGAGGACGGGCCGCGGGTTGTCGCTCATGCCGCCGTCGACGCTGACGTAGGTGCGGATCCCGGGGAGGTGCTTCACGGTCCCGACCGTGTACAGCGTCATGCCCGCCGTGGCCACGATGGAACGCCCGGGCTCGGCCGTGATCCTCGTGGCCGGGCGACACGCCGGCCTGCGCGCAGGCGCGCCGCGTCGCCTCGGCCCAGGCGGCCTGCGTCGGCGCCGACTCGCCGTTGACGTAGGGGACGCCGAGCCCACCCCCGACGACGAGCTCGGGCAGACCGAGCGGGGCGAAGAACGCGCCGAGCACCTCGGCCGCCTGCTCGAAGGAGGACGCCTCGAAGACCTGGCTGCCGATGTGCGCATGCACGCCGACCAGCTCGACCCCGGGCATGAGCTCGAGGGCGGCCACCGCCTCGGCGGCCGCGCCGGAGGAGACGGAGAAGCCGAACTTCGAGTCCTCCTGCCCGGTGCGCACGAACTCGTGCGTGTGCGCCTCGACACCGGGCGTGACCCGCACCAGGACCTTGGGCCGCTCGCTGTCCGGGTGCGGCGGACTCCAGCAATGCCGCCCAGGCGGGCGATCTCGTCGAAGGAGTCGATGACGATGCGGCCGACGCCGTGCTCGCAGCGCCGTGGCCAGTTCGTCGGCCGACTTGTTGTTGCCGTGCAGAATGAGCCGCTCGGGCGGCGACACCGGCCGAGAGCGCGACGTGGAGCTCGCCGCCCGAGGCCACGTCGAGGTGCATGCCCTCCTCGTCGGCCAGCCGGGCCATGGCGCGGCACAGGAAGGCCTTGGTGGCGTAGGCGACGCCGTCGCCCCAGGCGGCGACCGCCTCACGGCAGGCGTGACGCAGATGCGTCCTCGTCGTAGACGAAGAGCGGCGTGCCGAACTGCTCGACGAGCTCGAGCAGGTCGATGCCGCCGACGTGCAGATGGCCCTTTTCGTCCACCGACGCTGAACGCGGCAGGAGGTGCCGCTCCAGCGGCGCGGTGGCGACAGTGTGGTCCGTCGGCATGGAGATGCAGGATACGGCAGCCTTCGCCGGTCCCGGGAGAGCGGAGGATGGCGTTCGCCCCCGTGCGAGTACGATCGTCCCCTGCTCGTGCAACTCCCGCCCCCGTAGCTCAGCGGATAGAGCACCGGCCTCCGGAGCCGGTGGCGCAGGTTCGAGTCCTGCCGGGGGCGCTCCAGCCGTTTCGCCCGACCGGTCACGGATCCGCGCGGTCAGGGCGCCCTGTCTCGAGCGCCAAATCCGCGGAATGAACTGTGGGTAACCGCGGTAGACTGGTGATCTCGTCCCCTTGGGAGAGTCGCTTCGCTTGGGCAGGACGGCCGTCTCGGCCGACGTCGCCCCGTGCAGGTTCGACGCCTCGACCGAGCCTCTATGAGGAGCTTCTGTGCGCGTCCCGAACTTGCCCCTCGAAGGCCTCTGTCGTCGCCGCTCCCTCTTTCGGGATTCTCAGCTCGTACCCCCCGACCGCATGCGGTCTCGCCACGTTCACCGCTGCGCTGGCGTCCGGATTGGCGCGCCCACGACGCTACGTGGGCGTCGTGCAGGTCGTCGACGACCGCGGGACAGAGCCCACGAGAGCGATCGTGTCGTCGGCGAGCTGGTCAACGGATCGCCGCGCTCGTTCACTGCCAGCTCCGGAGCTGCTGAACCAGTTCGACGTGGCGGTGATCCAGCACGAATACGGCCTCTACGGAGGCGCCGACGGAGACGAGGTCCTCGAGATCCTGGGTGGTCTCCACATCCCGTCCATCGTGATCGCCCACACAATCCTGACGAACCCGACACCACATCAGCGGTCCGTGCTCAACGAGGTTGCCGCTCTGGCGGACCAGGTCGTCGTCATGACCGAGGCGGCCCGGTCCGACTGTGCGACGGCTTCGACGTCGATCCCTCCAAAGTGACCACCATCGCCCACGGTGCCGCCGTCCCGGCCTCACGTGTCGTGCCCGACCGGGCGGGCGACCCGTCATATTGACCTGGGGGCTGATCGGCCCGGCAAGGGAATCGAACGAGCCATTGACGCCATGCGCACGTTGCACGATCTCCCGATGCGGCCGCGCTATCTGGTGGCCGGCCAGACCCACCCCAAGGTCCTCGCCGCCCACGGAGAGTCGTACCGTCGGGACCGGATGGAACAGGCGGAGCGCCACGGGATCTCCTCGTCCGTCGTCTTCGACGCTGACTATCGCGACGTGGCGTCGCTCACCGCATTGATCCAATCCAGCAAGGTGGTCGTCCTTCCCTATGACTCCAAGGACCAGGTGACGTCCGGCGTCCTCGTTGACGCCATCGCGGCCGGACGACCGGTGGTCGCGACGGCATTTCCGCACGCGTCGAGTTGCTCTCGAGCGGCGCCGGGCTCGTCGTCGACCACGATGACCCCGATGCGATGGCGCTCGCTCTGCGACGGGTCCTCACCAGACCTGAGCTGGCCGCCAGCATGGCCGCAGAAGCCTCCCGCTTCGCGCCGAGCCTCGGATGGTCGGTGATCGCGGGCGAGTACCTGGAGCTGGCCGATCAGCCTGCTCGCGGAACGGCTGGCACTGGTGTGAGCTCGCCGCTGGAGGCTCCCGAGCCGGACTTCGGCCACCTCATCCCATGACCGACGAGCGCGGCACGTTCGAGCACGCCCTCTTCAGCGAACCCAGACCCGAGCACGGCTACTGCAGCGACGACATGGCCCGTGTCCTCTTGTCGTGGCCCGAGAGCCTGACGCACCTGCCGGCCCTGCGCAACTTCGCCATGCTCAGCCTGCGGTTTCTTCTGGAGCGTTGGACCCCCAAGGCAAGTGCCGAAATCGAATGAACCGGAGTGGAACCTGGGAAGACTCCCCGGCCATCGAATGACTGCTGGGGAAGGACGCATCTGGGGCCTCGGCACGGCAGCCTCGCACAGCGACGACCAACTGATACGGCATCTGGCCACACGGGGCTCGAACGAGCAATGACGCAGCGCTCACCCTGGCCGAGGGCGATGGCGTTCGCGCGCTCGGTGCGGCCGAACTGCTGCGAGTCGATCCCGGACAACATGTCGGCCTGCGCCCTCTTGTCCGATGCCGCCGACTCGATGACCGGACCCCGACCGGCGTCGGCTGGCCTTGGCCCGAGCAGCGCCTCACCTACGCCAACGCGGCCCTCCCCGAAGCGATGATCGCGGCCGGCTCAGCGCTCGATCGTCCGATCCTCGTGCGAGCAGCGGGTTGGAGCTCTTGGAATGGCTGCTCGCTCGGGAGACCCGACACGGCATCTCTCGGTCACCCCCGTCGGGGGCAGCGGTCCCGAGGACCGAGGACCGGGATTCGACCAACAGCCCATTGAGGTGGCGGCACTGGCCGATGCGTGTGCCCGCGCCCATGCGTCGACGGCAACCGACGGTGGGTGGACGGGATCACGCCGCCGCCGATTGGTTTCTCGGTGACAATGATGCCGCGGTCCTCATGTGGGACCCCGCACCGGCGGAGGCTTCGACGGCCTGGAGATCACGGTGCCAATCTCAACCAGGGCACCGAGTCGACACTGGCCCTCCTCTCGACGATGCAGCACGCCCGGTCCATCGTCGAGCGTCTTGCAATGACCTGCTGCAGGATCCAAGTCTCGCTTCGTCGCAGCACCGTCCACATTGCGGCTGACCGGTCGCGGGTCGTCACCCGCCTCTTCGTCCCGGGCCACGAGGGCTTCGACCACAGGAATCCGGTCCTCCCAGTCTTGCAACGCGTTCTGGCCCTGTCGGACGACGAAGTGGAGCAGAGCTATGACGATGTCATGGCTCGGTTCGAGCGGCCGACATCATGGCTTGACCGACACATTCCTGCGGCACGCCGACGAGCTCTCCGATCGCCTCGACCCCGAACTCCAGCTGTCCCCGACCCGCCGCCTCCTCCTTGGTGCCACCTTCACGAGTGAATACGCCATCGAGGGGCCGCACTCTGCAATCCGAGCATGGTGATGCACCCCGACCAGACCGGCGTCAGACCAGGCGCAGTCTGCGCTTCGTCATGAGCGTCCGGGCCATCGGCGAGGGCCACTAACTCTTCGATCGGATTTCGGACAGGGACGATCACCGGCTCGGCCGACGTCGATCTTCGATCCGCCCCCGACCTTCGCCACCAAGGGCACCGCGAGACGAGCGCTGCTCGAGGCCGAGGTATTCAGAGGAGAACTCCGCCGGCTGCGTGGCGGCGTCGATGACGCCGACTACGTGCTGGGTCGCCTCGGACCCCGGTTCACCGAAGCGGACCTGGAAAGTCGGCTCAGGCTCCTCGAGGACCACGTGGCCACTCGAAAGCAGGCGAAGAGGATCATCGGCCTCATACGCACGGATCGCCGAGCGGAGCTACGGCGTCCGATTCGAGGACGACACACCGCTGAGCGAACGGGTGCTCTTGCCGGCCATGAGTGCTGAGTCCAAGGGCATGGAAGATGCCCGCTTCGTGCGATTCTCTGACGACGACGCCAGCGTCACCTACTACGCCTCCTACACGGCCTACAACGGCACCGACATCGGCCAACAACTGCTCGAAACCAAGGATTTCTCGAACTTCACCTCTTCGCCGAT
Organism: uncultured Acidimicrobiaceae bacterium; assembly: GCA_963755445.1. Taxonomy (GTDB): domain Bacteria; phylum Actinomycetota; class Acidimicrobiia; order Acidimicrobiales; family RAAP-2; genus Bog-473. Next base: position 37,951 of record CAVWJQ010000010.1, read on the forward strand.
GGTCGGGGCGCCGCAGCCAACAAGGGTCTGGCTCTCTTCCCCCGCCGGATCGGTGGCCGGTTCGCCGCCCTCTCTCGAACTGATCGGGAATCGAACACGATCACCTATTCGGACGAATCCCTACGTCGCTGGGAAGAACGGCTGGCATGCCAGACGCCGACGGCATCCTGGGAGGTCGTGCAACTCGGCAACTGCGGGTCGCCCATCGAGACCGAAGCAGGCTGGCTGGTGCTCACCCACGGCGTCGGCCCCATGCGCACCTACAACATCGGGGCCATTCTGCTCGACCTCGAAGACCCCACTCGGATCATCGGTCGGCTCCGCGAGCCGCTCCTCAGCCCGCTCACGACGAGCAGGACGGCTACGTGCCCAACGTCGTCTACTCCTGCGGTGCCCTCCTCCATGCGGGCACCCTGGTCATTCCCTACGGAATCGGCGACTCCGCCATCGGCGTGGCGACCGTGCCTCTGGACGAACTTCTCGCTGCCCTCGAATCCCATCCCCGATTGACCCGTACAGTCACGACACGTATGACTGGAGAACACCATGCCTGACAGATCCCCTCAGAAGCCATCCGGAAAGAAGCCCGGCAAGTCCCTGAAGGAGAAGAGGGGGGCAAAGAAGGAGAAGCGAGAAGAGCGAGACAAGAAGGCGGACCACCTGGGACTGGGGCGCTGAAAGCCCGTGCGCATTGCGGTCCTCGCACCGATTTCGTGGCGTGTCCCGCCGCGCCACTACGGACCATGGGAGCTCTTCTGCTTCGCTCCTGACCGAGGGACTCGTCCCGAGGCCACGACGTGACGCTCTTCGCAACCGGCGACTCGGAGACTTCGGCTCGTCTGTGCAGCGTGGTCCCCGAGGCTGGTCGGAGGACCCGAGCATCGATCCGAAGGTGGCCGAGTGCCTCCATATCTCGGAGGTCTTCGAGCGGGCATCGGAGTTCGACGTCATCCACAACAGCTTCGACTTCCTGCCGCTCACCTACTCCGGGTTGATCTCGACCCGGTGATCACCACAATCCATGGATTCTCTTCGCCGCACATCGTGCCGGTGTACGCCAAGTACAACCAGAGCACGTTCTACGTCGCCATCAGCGACGCCGACAGACATCCCGCCCTCGACGTACGTGGCCACGATCCATCACGGGATCGACATCGAGCACTTCACCTTCAACCCGACGCCGGCTCCTACCTGGCCTTCTTCGGACGCATCCACCCGGACAAGGGAGTGGTTGCCGCGATCGAAGCCGCCAACGAAGACGGGGATCCCGCTTCGGATTGCCGGAATCATTCAGGACGAGGAGTACTTCGAGCGAGAGGTCGTACCGCGCCTCGACGGCGACCACGTGCAATTCGTCGGATCAGTCCAAGCCGAGGATCGCTCGTCGTTCCTCGGCGGAGCGGTTGCCCTCCTTCATCTGATCGACTTTGACGAGCCGTTCGGTCTCTCGGTCGTCGAGGCCATGGCCTGTGGCACCCGGTGATTGCCTTCGACCGGGGCTCCATGTCGGAGATCATCAGCGACGGGACGACGGGTTTCGTCGTGGCTGACGTGACGGCGGCCTGCGCAGCGGTGCAGCGAGTCGGTGAGCTCGACCGGAGGCAGTGAGAGCCGAGGCAGTCCGGCGATTCGACAGCAGCCGCATGGTTGACGAATACGTCGTAGCCGATGAACGCGAAATACGGAGAGCGATGAGGCGCAAAGAAAGTAACAGCAAGCGCCGTAAAAAAAAAAAAACCTTCGAGATCAAGGGATCATTGCGAGGCCAGAATGGCGGCGATCTCGGCCACGGGGTCGCGCTGGGCCGGGCCGATGGCAGCCACCTCCGCCCGGACGATGGTGCCGTTGAAGGTAAACGGCGCGTCGTAGTCGCTCCCGACGGCGGGCCCCCATTCGTAGCCGCATGTCAGTCCGATCATGACTTCGTTGAAGGCCACCGGGGTGTAGCGCTTCACCTCCCCCGTGCCGACCTCGACGCCATCCTGGACCAGCGTGGCCCGCCCGCCGAGAAATTCGTCCTTCTCGTAGTGGAAGGTCACGTCGTGGCGACCGGGTCCCAACGCAGTGGTGGCGACGACCTCGTAGAGACGCTGGCCGTGCAGGTTGTGCAGGTAGCGCAGCTTCCCTTCGTGCACCTGGAGGGACCAGCCGCCGAGGGAGCACCCGAGCGCCAGCAGGGTGCCGTCCGGCACGACGCCCTCGGGGACATCGACGGTGACGGTGATGTCATGGGACCGGTTGCGGGTGTCGACGGCGACCCACTCCGGAACGGGCGCCCCACCCTGAAAGTAGCGGTAGGTCTCCTGGTAGCGCCGGTGATCGTGCTTGTGGGCGATCGACCTCGAGCACCCGGTTGTCGAGTGGGAGCACATCGTTTCGGCGTGCCTCGTCCCACCAGAGCGCCACCATTTCCGCCACCTTCTCGGGCAGCTCGGCCGCCAGGTCGCGCGACTCCGAGACGTCCTCGCTCACGTGGTAGAGCTCCCACACGTCGTCGTCCCAGGGTGCGTTGGACCGCAGCCCGTCGTCATAGATCGGACCGACCGGGTGGTAGGCCACCGCCTTCCACCCGTCGTGATAGATCGCCCGCGAGCCGAGCATCTCGAAGTGCTGGGTGAGGTGCCGGCCGGGCTCGGTCTCGCCCCCCTCGGCGAGCACGAGGCGAAGCTCGTCCCGTCGAGGTGGGACTGCGGGATGCCATCGATCTCCGCCGGTGGCGTGAGCCCGACCAGCTCGAGCACTGTCGGCAGCAATGTCGATCGCGTGCGCGTACTGCCGACGGATGCCCCCACCCGCGGCACCGCTGTCGGCCGGCCGGCAGGCGGACGATGCACGGGTCGGCGACGCCGCCCTCGTGGACCTCGCGCTTCCAGCGTTTGAACGGGGTGTTCCCCGCCATGGTCCAGCCCCATGGGTAGTTGTTGTGAATGTTCGGGCCCACCGATTTCGTCGATGCGGTCGTACATCTCCTCAATGGTGGCGCCCTCGAAGTTCGAGAGCCGTCCTTCGTTGATGGTCCCCTCCTTGCCGCCCTCCGAGCTGGCGCCGTTGTCCGAGACGATGATGACGACGGTGTTGTCCGCGTCACCCAGGTCCTCGATGAAATCGAGCACGCGGCCGATCTGCTGGTCCGTGTAGGACAGGAAGGCGGCGAAGCACTCCATGAACCGCTCGGCCAGGGTGCGCTCGCGCTCGTCGAGCGTCTCCCAGCGCGGGCACCCACGGTGGGCGTGGCGTCAGCACCGTGCCCTCGGGCACGATGCCGAGCTGGCCAGTTGACGGGCGAAGGTCTCTTCGCGCCAGGCGTCCCACCCCTTGGCGAAGCGTCCCTTGTAGTGCTCGATCCATTCGGCCGGCGCATGGTGGGGCGAGTGGCAGGCGCCCGTGGCGAAGTAGAGGAAGAACGGGAGCTCGGTCGTCGACGGCGCGGAGGTCACCGAGGTACTCGATGGCCCGGTCGGCCAGGTCGGCGCTGAGGTGGTAGCCCTGCTCCACCGAACGCGGCGGCCGCACCGCATGGTTGTCGTGGTAGAGGGCGGGGACGAACTGGTGGGTCTCCCCGCCGTGGAAGCCGTACCAACGATCGAAGCCGCGCCCGAGCGGCCAGGTCGACCGCGAGTTCGCCATGTTGGTCTCACCCTCGGGGCTCAGGTGCCACTTCCCGACGGCGTAGGTGGCATAGCCGCTGGCGCGGAGCATCTCGGAGATGAAGCCGTTCTCGCGGGGCGGCCGGCCCCAGTAGCCGGGATAGCCGCTCGCCAGGTCGGCCACGCGGCCCATGCCGCTCCGATGATGGTTCCGCCCGGTCAACAGGCAGGCGCGGGTGGGTGAGCACAGCGCCGTCGTGTGGAAGTTGGTCAGGCGGACTCCCTCGGCGGCGACGGCATCGATACGGGGGTCTCGATATCGGAGCCGTAGCAGCCGAGCTGGGCGAACCCGACGTCGTCCAGCACAACGAGGAGCACATTGGGCGCGCCCTCGGGCGGCGTCGGCTGCGGCGGCCACCAAGGCTCCGAGTCGCGCCAGTCGTCACCGATCTTGCCCTGGAATTCGATTGGTGCCACGCGCCCTGCCTCCTACTCTCCGGTCCTCCCGAGAGATTGGCATCCCGGCTCGCACGTGCACACAGATGAAGACTCCCTGCGGCCCCGGTCAGGAATGGAGGGGCGCGTCTCGCGGGAGGAGGAGGACGTTCGGGTTCAAGATGCCCGCAGGGTCGAGCGCCGACTTCATCCTCGAAACGCTGCGAGCTCCGCATCACTCCGGTTGAGGTGGAGCCAGGCGCGCTTCGCCGTTCCGATGCCGTGCTCGGAGCTGATGCTGCCGCCGAGTCGGCGACGTAGCGCATGACTCGGTCGTCCACGCTCAGAGTCGTCGGGTTCGAGCCCGGTCACGTTGACATGGACGTTGCCGTCACCGACGTGGCCGAACAACCACGTCGTCGCCTTTGGGTCGGCGGCTCGGACAACGTCGGGCACATGGTCGATGAAGGCGGCCAGCGTCGGCGCCGGCAGCGTGACATCGAGCTTGTGCGGCGCGCCGAGCGTGTTGATCGCCTCGGTGTGACCCTCGCGGTAGCGCCAGAGCTGCGCCCTCCTGGCGCTGTCGGTGGCTACCGCGACGTCTTCGACTGCCGCCACCGAATCGAGCGCTGCCGTCATGGCGGGCATCGGGTCGTGTGGTGCCGCCGCCTCGGCCAGGAGGTAGGCCCGATGCTCCCGGGAAATGGTGCGTGCGAAGCCACTCGACTCGAGCAGACGAGTTCGAGTCCCGAGTGGAGGAAGAACTCGAGCGACTGGAGCTCCGGAAGGGATCCGTCGCAGAAGCGACGCGGCGTCGACCGCGGCTGCCGTCGAAGAAAAGGCGAGGATGGCGGTCACGCGCTCAGGGCTCTGCGGGACCAGACGCACTCGGGCGGCCGTGACCACGTCCGAGCGTCCCTTCGCTGCCGCAGAGCAGCCCACCGAGGTCGTACCCGGTGTTGTCCTTGATCAGGCCGCCCATGTGCGAGACGACCTCGCCCGTGCCGAGCACCGCTTCGAACCCGACGAGCTGGGCCCTCGTGGAGCCGTGGCGGAGCACCTGGAGCCCGCCGGCGTTGGTGGCGATGGTGCCCCCGATGGTCGCGCTGTCCCGACTGGCGAGGTCGACGCCGTAGGCCCAGCCGGCTGCTGGTGCCGCCGCCTGGACGTCGGCCACGGTCGTCCCGGCAGCGACGGAGAGCTGGCCGCCCAACGCATCGACATCGGTGACGCCTGCCAGCCGGCGCAGACTGAGCACGACTTCTCCGGCCAGGGGGACACCTCCGCCGACGAGTCCCGTGTTGCCCCCCTGGGGCACGAGGGCGACACCAGCCTCCTTGCACGCCCGACGACCGCCGCCACTTCAGCGGACATCCCCCGGGCGGACGACGGCGCTGGGGTGGCCTCGAAAGCGCCCGGTCCAGTCGATGCCGAACGACGCCATCATGTCCGGTTCGACGACGACGTGCGCCCTGCCGACCGTTCCGGAGCTGCTCGAGCAGGCTCTGGAATGGCTCCATCCTCGCACTGCGCCGCGATCCGACCGGACGCAGACGAGCTCTCGCCACGCGCAGGTAGCGTCCGCCCGAGACGAGACCGTCGCCATGGCGTCCACCAGTTCCCCGAGGGTCTCGTCGCTGATGAGGGAAGCCGTGTAGAACCCCACGCGATCCACCTGGCTGTCCGAACCGACCGGCGATGTCGGTAGCAACATCCTTCGGCGAGCCCACTGCGGCGAGCGCCTCGAGCATGTCGTCGTCGATGAGCGCAGGCATCTCGTCCCACCGGCCTGACTTGGACAGTCTGTTGAGCTCGGGTTGTAGTGCCTCCCACCCCTCGGACTCCAGCACCGGTCGGTACGCGGGAGTGGAAGCGTAGAACGACACCAACCACCGGCCGGCGACACGTGCCAACTCGAGCTCCTCCTCGTTTCTCCCGCAGCAAACGATGACCTCGCCCGTCACGGTGAGTGCAGGAACGACGCGCGCCGACCTCGTTCCAGTCCTTGCTCTATGGCAGAAAGGCTGCGCTCCCTGAAGTGTCGGGCGGTGTTGAACGGCATGACAAACACCCCGTCCCCGATCTCGGCCGCCAGCCGCAACATCTGTGGTCCCAGGCCGCCCAGCGCGATGGGTGGCGGCCCATACGGGTTCGGGCCCGGATTGAACAGCGGAGGCATCAGCGTGTGCGACCAGAACTCACCCTGGAAGTCCAAGGCCTCTCCCGTCTCCCAGGTGGCGAAGATGGAGCGGAGGGCGCCCACCATCTCACGCATGCGTGCAACGGGTCGATCGAATGCGGCCCCGTAGCGCCTTTCGACCTGTGCCCTGATCTGTGAACCGAGACCGAGGGTGAACCTGCCGCCCGTCAGGAGCTGCAGATCGTACGCCTGGTGCGCGAGCTGCACGGGGTTGCGAGGAAAGGCGATGGCCACGTTGGTTGCGAGGTCGAGTCTGGTGGTGGCGCCGCGGCCAGCACCAGCGGCGTGAACACGTCGTGCGGCCCCTCGAACGTGAAGGCGCCATCGACACCGAGGTCTTCGAGGCGGCGCGCGTGGGCGGGGGCCTCCGTCAGTCCCGCCAGCATGGTGTCGAACTTCATGGATCCTTCCTCCGGACCAGCATGCCCGCCTATGCGGAGGCCGCGACAGGCCCGTGCGGACCACCGGGGTGAACGAGTGTGCGAGAGGTCCGACGATGCATGGCCGTGCTCGACCGGGCTGCGTTCGGTCCGCAGCGCACGGCTGCCAGCGCACGGCGCACGGCGGGTCCCGTTAGAGCTCGAAGTCTCCCCTGGCTTGCGGTGGATGGTGAGCGCGGCGACGACGGCGCCGGCCAGGATCAGGCAGCCGGAAAGCACCAGGGCCTCGTGCAGCCCGGAGCCGAATGCGTTGTAGGCGGCGTTGACCACTTTGGTGGCGATCTTGGCCACCGCCTCGTTCTTGGAGTGCTCGGCCGTCGCTGGCCGCTCCCCCGCTCGACGCGCCACCTGTCTGGATCGCGTGCTCCACCAGGCTCTGGAAGTTCGGGGGGATGCCGATCGCCTTGAGCCGGGCCGCGAGGTCGCCGGTCAGCTTGGCGTTGACGATGGAGCCGAGGATGGCGACGCCGAAGACCGCGCCCATCTCCCTGCTCGTGTTGGTGGCCGAGGCCGCCATGCCCGACCGCTCCGGTGGTACCACCGTGAGCGGCACCGACGTCACCGGCACCAGCAGCATGCCGATGCCGATGCCGGCCACGGGCAGGACCCAGCCCAGGGTGCCGAAGTCGACGGTCGGGTGAGAGCACGACGTTGGCGACGAGGATGCCGCCGCCCGCCAGGAGGCACCCGATCGTCATCGGCCAGCGTGGCCCGATGCGCGCCACCAAGGGACCGGTGAGGGCGGACGCGATGATCAGGCCCGCCGCCATCGGCAGGAAGTCGACCGCCGTCTGGTAGGCCGAGGCGTTGGCCACCACCTGCAGGTAGAGCGCGGTGAAGAAGAAGATGGAGAAGGTCCCGAAGTAGGCGACGAACGCGACGAAGTTGGACCCGGCAAACGGCGGGAGGCGGAACATCGAGAGGTCGAGCATCGGGCTCTTGACCCGTTTCTCGGTGATGACGAACGCAATGCCGGACACGCCACACAGGACGAAGAGCGCCACGATCCACGGCGACGGTGTAGCCGGACTCCTCCCCCTGGATCACGGCGAACGACATGCAGGCGAGGAATGCCGCGCCGAAGACGAACCCCAGCACATCGATCCGGCGCCCCTGCCGGTCCGACGGTCTCGGGGACGGCGACGGCCGCCAGTACGAAGGCCACGACGCCGAAGCCCAGGTTGAACCAGAAGATGGCGCGCCAGCCGGAGAACCCGACCAGAAAGCCGCCGATGACGGGACCGAGGGCCAGAGCCAGGCCCGAGACCGCGGCCCACACCCCGAGCGCGTCGGCACGGGTCTCCCGGTCGGGGTACACGTGCCTGATGATCGACAGCGTGCCGGGCTCGCTGGCCGCGGCGCCGATCCCCATGATCACGCGACCGGCGATGAGCCAGTCGACGTTTCCGGCCAGCGCGGCGACGACGGAGCCACCGCAGAAGATGGCGACGCCGACGAGCATGACGCGCTTGCGGCCGAAGATGTCGCCGAGCATGCCGGCCACCAGCATGAAACTGGCGAACGTCAGCGCATAGCCGTTGACCACCCATTGCAGCGAGGTGACGCCGGCATGCAGGTCGCTCTGGACGTTGGCCAGGCCGACGCTGACCACCGTGTTGTCCAGGAAGGTGAGGAAGAGGACTCCGCAGAGCGTGGCCAGCGCGAGGGCCTGGGCCGGCGAGCCGAGGCCGCCCTTCTTGATGTCGAATCCGGCGCGGAGCCCCCTCGACTGCCGCTGCGACGCCCGCTCCCTGCGTCAACACGGACGGCCTCCTCTCGGCAATCCGGCATCGCCGGGCCGGCACTAGGCGTCTCATGGGCACGAGTTTTGCCTACCCAGGCTGCGGGTAGTGGAACCCTCAACGGGGTGCCGTCGGGCAGCGGCGGCGGAAGCCGGCGTTCCCGCGGCGCACCCTCGGACGTGTCGGTCGATTCGGTGCGGCTCGGCTTGGAGGCATGGAGGACCGGCGGTGGGTTTCGGTACGGCAGATCGGGCCCGCCGCCCGTGACCGAAGGGAACGAGGACCTCGCGCCTTCTTCGACCTGATCGACTATCCGTACTACGTGGTTACCGTCAGGTCACCCGAAGGAGAGATGAGCGGGTGCCTGGCCGGGTTCGTGACGCAGTGCAGCATCGACCCGCCCAACTTCCTCGTCTGCATTTCGAAGGTGAATCACACCCTCGGCGTCGCCGAGCGGTCACCGGGCATGGGCCTGCATCTTCTCGGCCGGGACCAGGTCGACCTGGCCCGCCTCTTCGGCGAGGAGACGGGCGACGTCGTCGACAAGTTCGCCTCGGTCGATTGGCGTCTCGGCTCGACCGGCGCACCGCTGCTGGTGGACGCTGCCGTCAGCATGGAGGGCCAGGTCCTCGGCCATTTCTCCGTCGGTGACCACGAAGCATTCCTGATGCGGGGGGTCCGGGCCGTCGCCGGCGGGCAGGCCGGGCTGCTGACGTCCAGCGGCGCTCCCCCGCTCAGCCCGGGCCACCCCGCCTGAGGACGCTCTGAGCTGCGCCGGACGGCCGACGTTCGCTCGTACACCGGTGTTTCCGATCTCTGTGCCCCTGCGTCACGCATATCGCCCGTATAGGAGCGACCGTCGTGCAGGGCCGGCAGGCAGTCGAGAGTTCATGTGGGCCACCGAGCACGGGCTCGCCCGGCGCTCTGTCGGGCCGGCCCGAAGGAGTGGCCTGAGAGCAGATCAGCCCTGGTCCGGCCCGCGGACCCGCCGGACCCAGTCGGGGAGCCGGACCGGTCGGCCCGCGCCGTCGACACACCCGTGCACGGTCACTGCCGTCGCACGGGCCTCGGCGCCCACGGCCAGCAGGTAGGCGATCTGGAAGGTGGCGCCGCGGACGGCACCGATGCGCAGGGACACCGCCACCTCGTCGTCGAAGCGCAGCGGTTGGCGGTAGCGCACCGAGACCTCGAGAACGGGAAACTCCCGGGGATCCTCCTCCTCGCCGCCGCGCACCGCGTCGTAGGGGTGCCCGATGGCCCTGAGGTACTCGACCCGCGCCTCTTCCAGGTAGGGCAGATAGGCAGCGTGATGGATGATCCCCATCGCATCCGTCTCGGCGAAGCGCGTGCGCAGGCGATGCGTGAACGAGTAGTCCGCCGGATCGAGCGTGGGCTCCAAGGACTGGCGGGCCACCATCCGCCCGCTACTCCCCGGCCGCGCCGGCCGATGGCGCGCCTGCGGACGGACGACGGCTCGACGCCAGCCGGTTCACCCGGTCCTGGTTGAAGATGGCGAACTCGCCCTCGGCCTCGACCGTGACCACGCCACCCTGCACAATGCGGCCCTTGCTGAAGATGCGGCGCTCGGTGACGTCGGTGACCCAACCCTCGAACACGGCCTCCTCATTGGTGAGCGTTGGGCGCACATAGCGCAGCGCGAGCGAGACGGTCGGCCCGACCGATCCCACAATCGCGTTGGCCGCCGTCAGGATGATGTCGAAGGTCGCGGCCAGGACTGCGCCGTGCACGCATCCCGGCGCCCCCTCGTAGGTCACGTCGAAGACGCCACGGCCGAGCGCCTTCGGAGGGTCGAAGTCGAGTACCACCGGCAAGGCCACCGGATTGAAGGGGCCGACGACGACGTCATAGGGCATGGCGCCACCGAGGGGCACGTCCTTCGGCGGACCGTCCTCGTCCGGCGGTATGAACCGGGGCAACGGGTCGGCGGGAACGTGCCTCTCGAGCTCGTCGGCCAGCACGCCCAGCTGCTCGGTCAACCGGGTCGTCTCCGCTGCCGGCGGCGCCGCGCTGACCGACAAGCGGATGAGACGACGCAGCACCTCGGCGAGCTCCAGCGCTTCGGGCTCCCGGCCGCGCAGCCCGGGATGGTTCTGAAATGACGTCGGCCTGGGGTCTGGCGTCAACACGGCGGGAACAGTACTGCCGCCTCTCGTCGGGCCGACATTCGACGCCGCCACGGCGCCGCAGGACCAGATGGTCCCCGGTTGGCCGCCGGACTGCGCTCGTAACATGGCCGGGTGACCCCCGAACATGCAGTCCAGTTCACCTCCGGGAGCCCCGAGACCGTCCTCGACCCGCTCGATCCGGAGCTGGCCGCCGCTCTCGACGCCGCCCGCTCCCTGCCTCTCGACCGCCGTCGACAGGCGGTGGCGGCGGTCGCGGCCCGGGACCCGCATTGCCTGCAGGCCTGGGCCGAGCTGGCCGAGCTGGCCGACGACCCCATCGATCGCTACGCCTTTGCCCGCGTCGGCTACCACCGCGGCCTCGACGCGCTGCGGGCGGCCGGCTGGCGTGGCTCGGGCTACGTGCGCTGGCGGGACGAGCCCAACCGGGGCTTCCTGCGCTCGCTCCACATGCTGCAGCTGGCGGCGGGGTCCATCGGCGAAACGGACGAGGAAGTCCGCTGCGATCTGTTCCTGCGCCAGCTCGATCCCGAATGGGGCACGCGGGAACCCTGAGCGTCCGCCTGCACCGGGCAGCCCGGCTCCGGAGGGGGGTCCGCTGCACGTAGTTAGAGTGTCTAACTGTATGATGGTCGAAGTGTCTGTGACCTCACCCCCTTCTACCGGCGCGGCCCCCGAGGGCAAGTCCGGTGCCCGCGCCGGCTCGAAGACGACCGGCGCTCCCCCCGTCCTGGGCACCTACGGCCGGGTGGCGGCATGGCTGTCCAAGCGGGTCGAGGTCGCGTTGGGCCAGGTCGAGCTGACGCTCCCCCAGTACCGCGTCCTCGGGATCCTGGCCGAGGGCTCCGCCGCCGCGTCGGGCCTGGCCGACCGCCTGGCGGTCCGACGACCCTCCATCACCGCGCTCATCGACGGGCTCGTGGCACGGGGCCTGGTCGACCGTCGCCAGGAGGACACCGACCGCCGGAGGGTCGAGCTGCGGTTGACGCCGGAGGGCTCCGACGTACTGGCCCGCGCCGACGTGGCCGTGGACGAGTACCTGATCGCCATTGCGGGCCATCTCCCGGACAAGGAGGAGGCCATGGCCCTGCGCTCGCTCGAGCTGTGGGCCCGGGCCATGGTCGAGTCCCGCAAGGGGCCACGCCCGGACGACCGACGGCGCCAAAGCCGGGCGCAGCCCGCGATCCGGCGCCGAAGAGGGCACAACGATGAGCAAGACCGAGGACAGGTACGGCCCGGTCCGCCGACGCGCCGGCGACCGGGACCCGAAACCGCGGCCGGGACCGAGGACGGTGCGCCCACGCTGCCCTTCGCGGCCTACGTCCCGATGGGCGCGACGAGCCGGTACATCGCGCCCAAGGCGACCGTCGACCCCGACCGGTCCAAGTCGTGGATCGGCCGCGCCAAGCCGATCGTCATGGCGCACAAGGTGCAGTTCTTCAGCGCGCTGATCTTCTCGTTCCTCGGGCTGATCATTCAGGTCTGGATCCCGAAGATCCTCCAGGAGGGCATCACCAACGCTCTGATCAACAAGACCCAACCGCTGCACGGCTACGTCGAGCTGATCGCGGTGCTGGGCCTTTTCACGGGCCTGTTCGGCTACATCTCGCGGACCAACCTGTTCAAGGTGGCGTACGCCATCGAGTTCGACCTGCGCAACATCATCTACGAGCACTTCACGCGTATGTCGTTCCCCTTCTACGACCGCGTGCAGTCGGGACAGCTGATTTCACGGGCCAACTCGGACATCCGCTCCGTGCAGATGTACCTCACCTTCGCCCCCATGATTCTGGTCCAGTGCTCCATCGCGGTCGTCGCCTTCATCTTCATGCTCTCCATCAGCGTGCCTCTCGCCTTCGTGGCCATGATCTCCATGCCGTTCATCTACATCGTCGGCGTGAAGATGCGGAAGTCCCTCTTCCCCGTGTCGTGGTTGATCCAGTCCCGCCTGGCCGAGGTGGCGACGGTGGTCGACGAGAACGTCAACGGCGTCCGGGTGGTGCGGAGCTTCGCCGCCGAGCAGCAGCAGCTCGGCCAGTTGGCCACCGCCGCCGACCGCGTCCAGTGGGGCTACATCAAAGACGCGGACCTGCGGGCCCGTTTCGCGCCGCTCGTGCAGAACCTCTCCCAGGTCGGTCTCGTCTTCGTCCTGCTCGTCGGCGGCTGGATGGTCATTTACGACCACCTGCCCGTGGCGTCGATCGTGTCGTTCAACCTCTACCTGGTGATGATGCAGGCCCCGTTCATGATGCTGGGCATGCTCATCATGATGGGCCAGCGGGCCTCGGCCTCGGCCGGCCGCATTTACGAGATCCTCGACGAGCAGGCCACCATCGTCGACCGACCCGGTGCGGTCGACCTGGTCGACTCCCGGGGCGACGTCGAGTTCGACGGGGTCACCTTCGCCTACGCCGCCGACAGCCTGCTCTCCAAGCCCGGTGACGACGACGACGGGCGTCGGGACATCCTGCGCGACTTCACTCTGCACATGCACCCGGGCGAGACCATCGCCCTCGTCGGGCGGACCGGCAGCGGCAAGTCCACCGTGGCCCGCGTGCTCGCCCGCTTCTACGACGCCACCGGCGGCACGGTGCGGGTCGACGGGCACGACGTGCGCGATCTCACCCTGACGAGCCTGCGGGCGAACATCGGCGTCGTCCTCGACGAGCCGTTCCTGTTCTCCGTCTCCATCCGGGACAACATCGCCTACGGGCGGCCCGACGCCACCATGGAGGAGGTGGTCGCCGCGGCCGAAGCTGCCGGGGCGGCCGGATTCATCAACAGGCTGTCGGAGGCTACGACACGGTCGTCGGTGAGCGCGGCTACACGCTGTCGGGCGGCCAGCGTCAGCGCATCGCCATCGCCCGGGCCCTGCTCATCAATCCGCCGATCCTCATCCTCGACGACGCCACGAGCGCCATCGACGTGAAGGTGGAGCAGCGCATCCACTCGTCGCTGCGGGTCCTGATGGAGGGCCGGACAACCCTGATCATCGCCCACCGCCTCTCCACCATCAGCCTGGCCGACCGCGTCGTCCTCCTCGACGGCGGCCGCATCGTGGCCGACGGGACGCATGCCGAGCTGCTGGCGTCGACGCCCCTCTACTCCGAGGTGCTGGCCCAGGCGGCCAAGGAGGAGGAGGCGGCCGAGGAAGTGGCCGCGGGCGTGGTCGAGGGCCTGGGCTTGGACGACATGGCCCTCGAGCCGGACGGGGTGGACCTCCAGCCCGAGGACGGCCTCCTCCAGACCGACGACGAAGTGCTCGAGCCCGAGAAGGGTGGGATCTGATGTTCGGAGGCGGAGGAGGAGTCGGTCCGCCCATGGGGGGCGGCGGCGCGCCGGGCTCGGCGCAGGCCGGGCCTCCCCTTCGGCGGCATCCCGCACGAGCTCCAGGAAGGCGTGGACCTGCTGCTGGAGCAGGAGCCCGAGCGGGGCGAGCCCGACGTCGTCTTCACCCAGCTGCCGACGGAGCACGAGAAGAAGCGCCTCAGCCTGACCACGCTGCTCATGGAGTACCCCGGCATGCTGGCGCTGGCCACCCTCCTGGTCGGCATCATCGCGCTGTTCACGCAGCTGGGACCGAGCCTCGTCTCGTACGCCATCAACCACGGCCTGACGCCCCCCCACTACGACTTCGCCATCGTGGTCGTCTGCGCGGTGCTCTACCTCGTGTCCATCGTGGTGTCGGGTGGCGCCCAGTGGGGCCAGGCCCGGGTCACCGGCCGCCTGGCGTCGTGGGTCATGAACGACCTCAGGGTCAAGGTCTTCACCCACCTGCAACGGCTCTCGCTCGACTTCTTCACCGAGGAGAAGGCCGGGGTGGTCATGAGCCGCATGACCAGCGACATCGAGAACCTGCAGCAGCTCCTGCAGGACGGGCTGGCGCAGTTCGCCATTCAGGGCCTGACGATGATCGTCATCACGATCTTCCTCTTCCTCACCAATGTCACGCTGGCCGCCATCACCATCTTCGTCGTGCTGCCACCGCTCGTCATCATGTCGGTCTGGTTCAAGCGCGCGCTCGGAGCGCGGCTACGACAAGGTCCGCGACGGGATCGCGCTCGTCCTGGCCGACCTGTCCGAGAGCCTGCAGGGCGTCCGCATCGTCACCGCCCACAACCGGCAGCGCTACAACGTCGAGACGCATCGCGACATCGTCGGTTCGTACAGGGACGCCAACAACTACACAGGCCGCATCAACGGCATTTACGGGCCCGGCTCACAGCTCATCAGCGTGCTCGGCCAGGTGCTGATCCTCGCGCATCGGCGGGGCCATGTACCTCCACCACCCCCAGGAGATCAACCTGGGCCAGCTGACCGCCTTCTTCCTCTACGTGAACCGCTTCTTCTCGCCCATTCAACTGCTCGTCCAGCAGTACAACACCTTCCAACAGGGTCGGGCTTCGGTGTTCAAGCTCGAGGACCTGCTCGAGACCGAGCCCTCGGTCCTGGAGGCGCCCGACGCGCTGGAGCTGCCGCTGATCCGGGGCGAGATCCGCTTCGACCACGTCTCCTTCGGCTACGACCCCGCCGTCCCCGTCCTCCACGGCGTCGACCTCACGATCGAGCCCGGAGAGACCGTGGCCTTCGTCGGCGCCACCGGGGCCGGCAAGTCGACCATGGCCAAGCTGGTCACGCGCTTCTACGATCCCACCGCCGGCCGCGTGCTCATCGACGGCTACGACCTCAAGGGCGTCACGCTGTCCTCGTTGCGCTCGCAACTCGGCGTCGTGCCCCAGGAGCCGTTCCTCTTCGCCGGGACCATCAGGGACAACATCTCGTTCGCCCGTCCCGGCGCTCCCGACGACGAGGTCTGGGAGGCCATCCACCAGGTCGGACTGGGCGAGCTGGTGCACCGGCTCCCCTACGGCCTCGACACCCCGGTCCACGAGCGGGGCCAGTCGCTCTCCTCGGGCGAGCGCCAGCTCATCGCACTGGGGCGGGCCTTCATGGCCGAGCCACGCGTCCTCGTCCTGGACGAGGCCACGTCGAACCTCGACCTGCAGTCCGAGACGCTCGTCGAGGCCGCCCTCGACGTCCTGCTCGAAGGCCGGACCGCCGTGCTCATCGCCCACCGCCTCTCCACCGCCATGCGGGCCGACCGCATCGTCGTGGTCGGCGACGGCAACCTGCTGGAGGTCGGCTCGCACGACGAGCTCGTCGCGCTCGGCGGCCACTACGCCGAGATGTACAGCACCTGGATCAACCAGTCCCACGCCGCGTAGACGTCGTGCCCGGCGCTGAGCTACGCCGGCACGGAAATGACCGCCACCGTGTTGCCGTCTGGGTCGAGCAAGACTGCCTTGCGCCCTCCCCCGACCTCCTCCATGCGGTCGGGCCGGATGCCGCGGTGCGCCAGCTCGTCCAGCGCCGCGTCGAGATCGGCCACCGACAGGGCGACGAGGCCGTGGCCCGCCCGGGCGACGTCGACCACGACGTAGAGCCAGGCCGTCTCGGCCACCCGCCACATCACCTCGTCATCGGCGACCTCGACATCGGCCGGCCGGCCGAACAGCCGCTCGAAGAAGTCCCGGCCGGCGTCCAGTCTCCTGACGGGCACACCGGTGAAGACGACGTTGACCTCCATCACACCGACGCTACCGATCAGGCGCCGGCCCGGCTCCACTCGCCGAGCGTCGCCCGGTACCGGGTGTCCCACCGGTCGTACGCCGTCCGCAACGCGCCTCCCGGCCAGTCGGCGGGCAGCAGCGCGGGTGGCAACAGGGGGTCCGCCTGCAGGTGCCTGAGCACCGCGGCCGAGAGCTCGAACCCCGGCGCCAGCGCCTCGGGGCGGTCGGGCGTGAGCGCATGGAGGGCGTCGGACAGGCCACGGGCGCGCGCCGACCAGGCCGGAAGGTCCCACAGCCGCTGGGCCAGCGTCACGGCGTCGTCGGGCCGGGCCGTCATGAGTTCGACGTCGTCGCCCAGGGCACCGGTCAGGTGCACGGCCAGATTGGCCGGACGCATCCAGACGCCCTCGCGCAGCTCGGCCAGGCGCCCGTAGGCCAGGGCCCGGCGACGGGCGCCCCGGACGTCGGCCGAGCTGCCCGTCGTCGTGATCACGGCCAGCCACCAGTCCCCGTCGTAGGCGGTGACCGACCCGGCACGGCTGGCCGACTGGCGCGACTGGCGGGCCGCCAGGTGGCCCGCCAGGCGGTAGCGCCCTGCGCCGTCGGACGTGGCCTCGCCGCTCGCCACCATGCGGCTCAGCGCCACCCGGGCCCGGTTCTCGCTGATGCCGAAGAGGCCGGTCAGGCGGACGAGCTGGGCCACCGGCAACTCGGGCGGGTCCATGCCCAGCAGCGCGCTCGGCCAGGACGGATCGGGCCGTCAGCGGCGGCGCGGCCCGGGCGTCGTCGCGGTCCGGCGCCGGTATTACGTGGTTGTGTCACCTGACTGATTCCAGTAATATAGAGGCCATGGCCAGCACCATGGTGCCCGAGGCCGCCGACCGGCCCGACGTCCTGCCCAGCGAGCGGCTGCTCGCCAACGGCATGGCCATCCCGGCGCTGCGGGCGGACCTGCGCCGCATCGACAACGTCCGCAACGCCATCTCGGTCGCGGCGGTGTGGTTCTGGGTGGCACTCGCCATCGGTGGGGCCGTCTGGATCGACCAGTGGTGGAGCTACCTGATCGCGTTCGTCGTCATGGGGCCGCTCTACGCCCGCTTCGCCATCCTGATGCACGAGGCGGCGCACAAGCTCCTCTTCACCAACAAGCGGTGGAACGACTGGATCGGCAAGTGGGTGGTGGCGTACCCCGTCTTCACCCCGGTGCAGCTCTACCGGCGCGTGCACTTCGCCCACCACAAGGACGAGTTCGGCCCGGACGAGCCCGACATCGCGTTCTACGCCCCGTACCCCTGTACGCGGCGGGCCCTGGGGCGGCGCCTGTTCCGCGACGCCGTCGGGCATCAGTGGGTGGAAGAACTTCGTGCCCCTCGTCAAGAACACGCGCCGCAAGCCGTTCCGGCCTATCGGGCTCTCGATCTTCGCGGTGCAGGCGGTGCTGTGGGCGGTGATGTGGGCCGCCACCGGCCGCTGGTGGATCTACCCGCTCCTGTGGTTCCTGCCTTGGATGACCGAGTGGCGCGTCATCAACCGCCTGCGCTCCATCGCCGAGCACGGAGGGATGGAGCGCAGCTCCGACCGCCGGGCCACGACGCACAACGTGCGCCAGTCCTGGCTCGCCCGGTTCTGGATCGTGCCGTACAACACCGGCTGGCACCTGGCCCACCACGTCGACATGGGCGTGCCCTGGCGCAACCTGCCCGCCTTCCATGCCGAGCTCGAGCGGGCCGGGTATGTCACCCCGGGCATCACCTACAAGAGCTACTGGGCCCTCTGGAAGGACCTGTCGAGCGCCGACGAGACGACCGAGGTCAAGGCCGCTCCTGCCTGAGCCCTCGGACGGTCCGGCCCGTGACCGTCCACACCGGCGTTTCCGGCCTCGCACTGCGGGGCACACACCGACCGTGCACGGCATCGGGACACGGGAGCGCCCGCCCGCCACGGCTGTCGCCCTGCAGTGGGGCCCTGCCCTCGGCGGTTGCGCCCTCCTCCTGGTGGCGGTGCTGCTCGCCCCGCATCATGCCCGGTCGGCGGCGGCCCAGGACTGGCCGCCCTTCGTGCTGGTCGCCGGCCTGCTGCTCGTCGGCCTCGTCGCGGACGGCGATCGGCTCTTCGCCGCCGGTGGGCACACCCTGGCCCGCCTCGCCCCCAACGGGGTGCTGCTCTACCTCGGGACCGTGCTGCTCGTCGTCACGGTGACGACACTGCTGAACCTGGACACGTCGGTGACCTTTCTCACGCCCGTCCTCGTCTATGCCGCCCGGAGCCGCGGCGAGGGTGAGGCGCCCCTCCTGTACGCCTGCCTGCTCCTCTCGAACGCCGGATCACTGCTGCTGCCCGGGTCGAACCTCACCAACCTGATCGTCCTCGGCCACCTCCACCTCTCGGGTGCCACCTTCTTCGCCCACATGGCGCTGCCGGCACTGGCGGCCGTCACCGTCACCGCGCTCGTCGTCGGCGTCGTCCACCGGGCCGCCCTGCGCACCACCGCCGTCCCGACCGCGGAGCCGGAGCGACCGGTACTCGGCGTCGGCCTGGTCGCCGTGGTCGTCGTCACGGTGCTCGTCGTGGCGCTGCCCGCGCCGGCCCTGCCGGTGGCCGCTGTCGGGGTCGCGGCGGTCGCCCTCCGCTCGTGGCGCAGCGGCACGCCGGGCAGCTCGGCCCGGTCGGCCGCGCGGATCCTCGGGGTTCCCGTCCTGGTCGGGCTCTTCGGCCTGGCCGTGGCGCTGGGCACGCTCGGGCGATCCTGGTCCGGCCCCGCCACGCTGCTGTCCCACCTCGACGCCTGGGGCACCGCGGCCGTGGCCGCACTGACGAGCGTGCTGGTGAACAACCTTCCGGCGGCCTCGCTGCTGGCGGCACGACAGCCACCCCACCCCTTCGCGCTCCTCATCGGCCTCAACGTGGGGCCGAACCTGTTCGTGACCGGCTCGCTCGCCTGGATCCTCTGGCTGCGGGCGGCCCGCAGCGCCGGGGGGCACCCCGACGTCCGGCGGGCCAGCATGCTGGGCGTGGTCAGCGTCCCGCTCGCCATCGCTGCCGCCGTCGGCGTCCTGCTCCTCAGCGGCGCCAGCTGAGCGGCGGGGATCGACGCCCTCGGCTCAGCCCTGCATGGCGATGCGGTCGGTCCGCACGGTGACCCGGATGCGAACCTCGCCCTCCCGCCGCATGGGGTAGGTGTCGACGCCGAGATACTTCTTGGCCAGCGCGTCAATGTGCGCATCGGCCCCGTCGCTGGTGACGTCGGTGACGGTGCCCTGGAAGGCCACCACGTTGTAGGAGTCGTCGGGATCGATGACGGTGACGGCGACCCGGGCGTCGCGTTCGAGGTTGCGCGCCTTCTTGCGGCCCTGGGCCGTGTTGAACACGACGTCGTCGCCGTCGAGGTCGACCCACAGCGGGGTGATCTGTGGTGAGCCGTCAGGGTTCAGCGTGGCGAGCGAGGCCAGCACGGGCCTGGCGATCAGCGCACGGGCCTTCTCGGACAGGACGTCAGCCATCGGTCGGGGCTCCTTCTCCATTCCTCTGCCCGCGCCCGCTCGCGGTCAGCGGGATGTCAGAGTAAAGGTCCGACCCGGCGCGTTCAGTCCCGCTCGACGCCGAGCGCCTGCCGCAGGACGAGCGCCGACTCGCGCTGGGCGCGCTTGGAGACGGCTGCCGTCGTCACCAAGGCCGAGCCGTGGAAGGTGCCCGGGAACTGGTGCAACTCCACGGAGACACCGGCCTGCAGGAGGCGCTGGGCATAGGTGATGCCCTCGTCTCGCAACGGGTCGTTCTCGGCCGTCGAGATGTAGGCCGGGCGGCAACCCGGACAGGTCCTCGGCGCGTGCCGGCGCGGCGTAGGCCGGGACGTCGGCCGTGCCGTAGCGCGCGCCGAGATACGCCCGCCAGCTCTGCTCGGCCAGCGGCCGGTTCCACATGGGCGAGTCCACGAAGGCCTGCATGGAGCCGGTCTGCAGCCGGTCGTCGAGCTCGGGGATCGCCAGCAGCTGGAAGCAGACCGCCGGACCGCCACGGTCGCGGGCCAGCAGGGCGACCGCCGCCGAGAGCCCGCCCCCCGCACTCGCCCCGGCCACGGCCACCCGCTCGGGATCGACGCCCAGCGTGTCGGCCTCGGCGTGCAGGTAGGTCGAGCGCGGCGTAACAGTCGTGCAGGCCGGCCGGATAGGGGTGCTCGGGCGCCAGGCGGTAGTCGACCGACACCACGACGGCGCCGGTGTCCATGGCCATGAGGGCGGCCCCGGCGTGCTCGGCCTCGACGCTGCCGATCACGAAGCCGCCCCCGTGGATCATCACGACGCCGGGCACGCGGGAGGCCGCCGTGGCCCCCTTCGGGCGGTAGACGCGTACCGGCACCTCGGGGTCGCCCTCGAAACCGGGCACCGTGCGGTCCTCGATGTCGAGCGTCTCGAGGCCGGGAATGTCGAACCTGATGGCGACGAGGATCTCCTCGAAGGCCCGGCGCGCCGCCACCGGGTCCGCCAGGTCCATTTTGGGCAGCAGCTCGATCATGGCTGCCAGCTCCGGGTCGATCACGTCCGTTCCTCCCCCGTCCGGCGCGACGCGGCGCGCACTCGATGCCGACTTACTTGGGCTGCATCCGGATGCCGGCGTCGATGCGGATCGACTCGGCGTTGATGTACGAGTTGGACAACAGCTCGAGCGCCAGGGTGGCGAACTCGGTCGAGTAGCCCAGGCGGTGCGGAAACAGGACGTCCTGGCTCAGCTTGCCCTTGAACGTCTCGGCACCCTCGCCCTCGCCGTAGATCGGCGTGTCGATCAGACCCGGCAAAATGGTGTTGACCCGGATGCCGACCACGGACAGGTCGCGCGCCACGGGAAGCGTCATACCGACCACGCCGCCCTTCGACGACGAGTAGGCCGCCTGTCCGATCTGCCCGTCCTCGGCCGCCACCGACGACGTGTTCACGATGGCCCCGCGGGCCCCGTCCACGTCGGGCTCGTTCAGGCTCATTTTCGTGGCGGCCAGCCGGATGCAGTTGAACGTCCCGATCAGGTTGATCTCGATCGACGCGGCGGTAGAGGTCGAGGTCGTGCGCCGAGGCGTAGTCGCCGTCCCGCCCGATGGTGCGGGTGGCCCACCCGATGCCGGCGCAGTTCACGAGCGACTTGAGCGGCGCCATCTCGACGGCGGCGTCCACGGCGGCGATCACCTGCTCGGGGTTCGTCACGTCGGTCAGGACGAACAGGCCGCCGATCTCCTTGGCCAGGGGCTCGCCCTTGTCCGCCTGGAGATCCGCCACCACGACGCGCACGCCCCGCTCGGCCAGCAGACGTGAAGTGGCCAGGCCGAGCCCGGAAGCCCCTCCGGTGACGATCGCCGACGTGCCGTTCAGATCCATTTTCGCTGCGACTCCTTGTGGGTTTCCGACATCGGCCCGCCCGGCGGGCCCGCACCTGAGGTGCCGGGCAGAGGATAGGGGGCGGCCCGGCCGGGGTCACATCTGCTCGGGCGCCTCCATGCCGAGCAACGAGAGGCCCAGTTCCAGCACCCGGGCCGTGAGGTCGCAGAGCCCGAGGCGCGAGGCGCGCACGGCCTCGTCGTCGACCAGCACCCGGCAGGCCTCGTAGAACGAGGTGAACGAGGTGGCCAGCTCGAAGAGGTAGGTGCAGAGCTTGGACGGGCTGCACGACGCCGCCGTCGCTTCGACCGCTGCCGCGAAACCCAGGAGTTGCAGCGACAGCGCGCGCTCCTGGGGCTCGCCGAGTCGCGGCACCGCACCCGGTGCCGGCGGGGCCACGCCGGCCCGCCGGAAGATCGACCGGATGCGTGCATGCGCGTACTGCAGGTAGGGCCCGGTGTCGCCCTCGAAGGCCAGCATCCGGTCCCAGTCGAAGACGTAGTCGCGCCCGCGCTCGGTGGAGAGGTCGGCGTACTTGACGGCGCCGACGCCGAGGGCGTGCGCGACGGCCGCCTGGCGCTCGGGCGACAGGTCGTTCGAGCGCTCCTTCATGGCGGCGGCGGCCCGGTCGACTCCTTCGCTCAGCAGGTCGATGAGGCGCTCGGAGCCACCCGAGCGGCTGGCCAGCTTCTTCCCGTCGGTCCCGAGGACGAGGCCGAACCCGACGTGGATGGCCTCGTCGTCCTCACGCAGGTACCCGGCCAGGCTGGACACGGCGAAGACGAGGCGCAGGTGCAGGGACTGCTCGGCGCCGACGACGTAGACCAGGCGCGTCGCTCCGATGCGCCCCGTGCGGTCGCGCACGCTCGCCAGGTCGGTCGCCGGGTAGCCGTAGCCGCCGTCGGACTTGCGCACGATGAGGGGGAGCGGTTCCCCGTTCCGGTTCTCGAAGCCCTCGGGAAACACGCACAGGGCCCCGTCGTTCTCCACCAGCAGGCCCTTCTCGTCGAGCTCGGAGACGACAACGGGCAACAGAGGGTTGTAGAAGCTCTCCCCCACCACGTCCTCGGGCGTGAGCAGGACGCCGAGCAACTCGTAGACCTCGGCGGCGTGGCGCATGGACTCGGCCACGAAGATGCGCCAGAGATGCAGCGTCTCGTCGTCACCACCCTGGAGGAGCACGACGCGGTTGCGGCAGCGCTCCGCGAACTCGGGGTCGCTGTCGAACTGGCGCCGTGCCGCGGCGTAGAACTCGTTGAGGTCACGCACGCTGAAGGACTCCGCGTTGGCCGCGCCGTCGACGTCGAGCAGGTGCTCGATGAGCATGCCGAAGGGCGTGCCCCAGTCGCCGATGTGGTTCTCGCGCCGGACGTCGTGGCCCAGGAACCCGAGCACCCGGGCCAGCGCATCCCCGATGAGGGTGCTGCGCAGGTGCCCGACGTGCATCTCCTTGGCCACGTTCGGCGCCGAGTAGTCGATGACCACGGTCTCGGGTCGCTCGGCCAGCGCGACACCCAGCCGCTCGTCGGCGGACAGCTCGGCGACCAGGCCGGCCAGGAAGGTGTCGGAGAGCGTCAGGTTGATGAAGCCGGGACCGCTGACCTCGACCTCGGCGCACACGTCGTCCAACGACGCCGCGGCGACGACCTCCTCGGCCACCTGGCGCGGCGGGCGGCCGACCGCCTTGCCCAGCGGCAGGGCGCCGTTGGACTGGAAGTCGGCGCGATCCGACGCCCGCAGCACGGGGTCGGACCCCGGCGCAATGGTGTCGAAGGCGACCTGCAGCCGCTGGAGGAGGACGCTGGCGGCGTCGGGCATCCCTCATTCTCGCATGCCCGGCCCGCCGGCAAGCCGGTGGTGGCCGACGCGGGCACCCGGACGTTCAGTCCGCCGGCGCTCCCATGCCGCCGTCGAGCAGGCCGTAGCGCCGGTAGGGGCCGAAGAAGCCGTGTTCGAGCAGTCCGTACCCGACATGGCCGTCGTAGGAGAACTCGGCCACGTGGTCGACGATGCCGTACTGGGCCAGACCCTGCACCTCGTCGACGGCGAGGACGAGGCCCTGGGTCACCGGGTCGGGACCGTGGTACATGCCGTGGCGCCAGTCGGCGTCGATGCCGTAGCCGGTGCCGATGGAGACGAAGTTGGGCAGCAACGACCTGCACGTGATTTCGAGGCCGGCCTCGGGGAAGCGGATCACCGAGCGGTCGATGACGCGGGTGCCCGGAATGAGATGGTGCTCGTGCTCGGAGCGGCCCAGGTCCTCAATGGGCTTGTCCGGGTCGACCCAGACGCGCTCGCTCTGCACCAGCGGTCGCTCGCCGTCGTCCCGCTCGTGGCAGATGTACATGATGGCGTGGTCGTCGAACTGCATCGGGAAGTAGTTCCACATGCCGCCCAACACCAGCTCGCCCTGGCGGATGCCGTCGCTCTCGGGCTCGCCGACCGGTCGCACGCCCCACGAGCGGTCACGGGTCCCCCAGGCCAGATCGGGCGTCACGGGGAGGTCGACGCCACCCACCGAGAGGGTGCCGGACCAGCGCCCCGTCTGCGCCAGGCGCTGCGTGTCGAAGACGACCTTGCCCTTGCTGCGCATGTACTGGCGCGGCTCCTCCATGGCGGGGATGTGGCCCTCCCAGGTCACGTCCATGGCCACGCTGTGCTCGGTGGGCTCGACGACGACCCGCAGGCGGCGCAGGGGCTCGAGCACCTCCACGCGGAAGGGCCCGACGGAGAGGTCGCCCCGGTCGCCCAGCGGTGCCGAGGAGCGCACGATGTGCTGCGAGCCGCCGTGGCGCACGTCGATGAACGCGTCCACCACGCCGAGGTTGGGGTACTGGCCGTAGCCGAAGATGGCGAACCAGTCACCCGAGCTCGGGTGCATGTTGAAGTAGTAGCGGTCGTAGAAGTTGCGGTCGCTCGTGGCGGGATGGGCGATGAACTCGGCTGCTTGGTGGACGGGGTAGTCGTCCCAGGAGGAGAGGCTCATGTCGGCGGCCTCAGCAGCACGCGCAGCCGCTGCCGCAGCCGCCCGCAACCGGTGCCCCGCACATGCCGCCGGCGGGCTCGGCCGCCAGGCCCGTGGTGGCGAAGACGGGCAACAGCCGCCGGGCCCCGACGTGGCCGTCGGGGCAACGCGCCGGCGCGTCGGCATCGGCCATCGGCCGGCGCTCGTCGAACGTGGCGTGACAGGTCGAACAGCGGAATTCGTAGACGGGCACGGTGGTGGGCCTCCCTCCGGGCGGCAGCCTACGCGAAGACTCCCGGGACGTGGCCCGGCGGCGGCGCGGGGCGGGCCCTACGGCTGGGCGAAGCCGTAGATCGGCTCGCCGTTGTACGACGCCGAGTCGGCCGGCAGGAACGGTCCGTCGAGCGCGGTCGACAGATAGCCGCTCGCGACCGGGGCCCGAATCGCCCCCGACCGTCATGATGGCGTCGTCGGGCCAGACCTGGGTCACGATCCCGACGTGCACGGACGTGGAGGTGCTCTGCGGGCCGGTGCCGTACAGGACGGCATCACCGACCGCCGGCATCGCCGTGGGCGGGAGATCGCGGCCGTGGGCAGGCGGACCAGCCCCAGATGTCACCCGTGAAGGCGTAGCGCGGGATGGGGATGCCGGCCTGCTCCCAGGCCCAGGTGGCGAACAGCGCGCACCACTGCTCGCACGGGCCGTACGGGTTGCAGAAGAGCCCCTGGGTGTCGGGGTCGGGGAAGATCTGGGAGGCGACCGCCGCGGCGATGGTGGCGCCGCCGGGGGCCATCGGCTCGGGGGTGGCGGTCGAGAAGCTGTAGGACCAGGCCTGCGGATCGAGCAGCCAGTACCCGGTGCCCTGGTTGTTCCCGATGATGGCCGAAATCTGGGTGGCGGTCGGGTTGAGCGAGAGCCCGCCGTAGGCCCGGGCGTCGCCGTAGGGCAGCACGACCCCGTTCTCCGTCGCGATGAGGTAGCCCCCGCCGTCGGGCGACGCCACCATGCCGACCGCCCCGTCGGGCAGGTTGGAGCCGCCGGCCGAACCGTAGAAGTTGGCGTCGCCGAAGTTGAAGATGCCCGCCGTCGGCGGCGACCAGCCAGTACCCCCCGCCGTCGTGCGTCGGGGCCATCCCCACGATGGGCTCGTTGAGCCTGATGCCCCCCGTGCTGCCGTAGAAGCCGGCGTCGCCGTAGGAGAAGATGCCGCCGTCGGAGGCGACGAGCCAGTACCCCTTGCCGTCGGGCGTCGACGCCATGCCGACGATCGGCTGGTTCAGGTGGGTGCTGCCCATGGAGCCGTAGAAGGGTGCGTCGCCGTAGGCGAACACGCCGCCATCGAGCGCGCCCAGCCAGTAGCCCTTGGCGTCGGGCGTGAGGGCCATGGCCACGATGGGACCCTGCAGGGGCAGGCTGCCCGCGGAGCCCTCGAAGTTGGCGTCGCCGTAGGCGAAGACGCCACCGTCCGCGCTGGCCAGCACGTACCCGTTGCCGTCGGCCGTCGCGGCGCCCGTGAAGACGGGCGAGTTGAGCGGCTGGGGCATCGGCGGGTCGGTCAGGCTCACCGCGCCGAAGCCGATCATGCCCCCGTCGTTGTAGGTGTGCGCCGTCTCGGCCGCTCCGGCGGGGGTGGCACTGCCAGCGGTCACGGCCAGGCCGGCGACGAGCGCGCCCGGGACGAGGACGGTCGCGACGGCCATGGTCACGACCGACGCCGCGAGAGAGGCCAGGCGGGGGTGCCGCGGGCCCGACCGGTTGACACCCAAGGTGCCTCCGCCTTTGCGCACGGCATGGATTCTGCCCGTTGGGCAGGGGGACGGTGCACCGGAGCGGTTACGAAGTCGTTACGAAGTGCCGTTCAACGCCGGTGTCGGCCCGGCCCGGGCCACGCCGGCGGTGGGCGGGACGCGGCGGGGACCCGTTTGGGCGGTCCGGGTGGACCCACGGCAGAATGGATCCATGAGCACCGACGGCACGACCGCAGAGCACCCCGACACCTTCGACGCCAAGGCGGACCTGACGGTCGGCGACCGCACGTACGAGATCTTCAACATCACGGCACCGGCACTCAGCGAGCGCTACGACATCGCACGCCTGCCCTACTCCATCAAGGTCCTCCTGGAGAACCTCCTGCGTCACGAGGACGGGCCGCACGTCACCGCGGACGACATCGTCGCCGTGGCCAACTGGGGTGCCAACCCGGAGGGTCACGGCCAGGGAGCGGGCGACAGCGCGCACGAGATCGCCTTCACGCCCGAGCGCGTCCTCATGCAGGACTTCACCGGCGTGCCCGCCGTCGTCGACCTCGCCGCCATGCGCGACGCGCTGGCCCGGCTCGGCGGCAACGCCTCCCAGGTGAATCCCCTGGTCCCGGTCGAGCTCGTCATCGACCACTCCGTCATCATCGAGGAGTCGGGCGACGCGTCGGCCTACGACACGAACGTCTCCATCGAGTACGGGCGCAACATGGAGCGGTACCAACTCCTGCGCTGGGCCCAGGGCGCCTTCCGGGACTTCCGTGCCGTCCCGCCGGGCATGGGCATCTGCCACCAGGTCAACCTCGAGTACCTGTCGCGTCTCGTCTTCGCCACCGAGGACGGGCGCGCCTTCTGCGACTCTCTCGTCGGCACGGACTCGCACACGGTGATGGTCAACGGTCTCGGGGTGCTCGGCTGGGGCGTCGGCGGCATTGAGGCCGAGGCGGCCATGCTGGGCCAGCCCCTCTCCATGTTGCTGCCCCCGGTGGTGGGCCTGCGCATCTCGGGCGAGACCAAGCCCGGGATCACGGCCACCGACGTCGTGTTGACGGTCACCGAGCTCCTGCGGGACCACGGCGTGGTGGGTGCGTTCGTCGAATGCTACGGGCCCGGCGTGAGCGCCCTCCCGCTCGAGACGCGGGCGACCA
Source organism: uncultured Acidimicrobiaceae bacterium (assembly GCA_963755445.1). GTDB lineage: Bacteria > Actinomycetota > Acidimicrobiia > Acidimicrobiales > RAAP-2 > Bog-473. Next base: position 65,303 of record CAVWJQ010000010.1, read on the forward strand.
TCGGCAACATGAGCCCCGAGTACGGCGCCACCTGCACCATGTTCCCCATCGACCAGGTGACCATCGACTACCTGCGCTTCACCGGACGCGACGACGAGCACCTGGAGCTGGTCGAGGCCTACGCCAAGGCCCAGGGCCTGTGGCACGACCCGGACGCTCCCGAGCCCGTCTACTCCGAGCACGTCACCCTCGACCTCGGCGACGTGGAGCCGTCGCTCGCCGGGCCGGCCCGGCCCCAGGACCGGGTGGCCCTGTCGGTGGCGGGCGATGCCTACCGGGTCGCGCTCGACCGCGCCCCGCGGACGGCCGCCACCGAGCCGGCAGCGGCCCCCCACCACCAGCTGACCGACGGCGACGTCGTCATCGCGGCCATCACGAGTTGCACGAACACCTCGAACCCGCAGGTGATGGTCGCCGCCGGGCTGGTGGCCAAGAACGCGGTCGGCGCGGGGACTGCGGTCCAAGCCGTGGGTCAAGACGTCGCTGGCGCCGGGCTCGCGCGTCGTCACCGACTACCTCGAGCGGGCGGGCCTCACGGAGCCGCTGCAGGAGCTCGGGTTCTATCTCGTCGGCTACGGCTGCACCACCTGCATCGGGAATTCCGGCCCGTTGCTCGACGGCGTCACCGACGCGGTCAAGGAAGCGGACCTCTCGGTCGTCTCGGTCCTGTCCGGCAACCGGAACTTCGAGGGTCGCATCCACCCCGACGTGCGCATGAACTATCTCGCATCGCCGCCGCTGGTGGTGGCCTACGCCCTGGCGGGGACGATGGACATCGACCTCACCACCACACCCTTGGGCGAGGACGCCGATGGCAACCCGGTGCTCCTCTCCGACCTGTGGCCGTCCATGGACGAGGTGAGCGAGACCATCCGCGCCTCCCTCACGTCCGACATGTTCCGCACGCGCTACAGCGCCGTGTTCGACGGCGACGAGTACTGGCAGCAGGTCTCGATCGCCGAAGGCGAGACCTATTCGTGGCAGGACGACTCCACCTACGTGCAGAATCCGCCGTACTTCGAGGGCATGACCATGTCGCCGTCGCCGGTGACGGACATCGCCGGGGCCCGGGTCCTGGCCTTGCTGGGCGACAGCGTCACCACCGACCACATCTCCCCCGCCGGCTCCATCGGACCGACCACCCCGGCCGGCCACTATCTGACCGACCACGGCGTCGAGCGCCAGGACTTCAACTCCTACGGCGCACGCCGGGGCAACCACGAGGTGATGATGCGGGGCACGTTCGCCAACGTGCGCCTGCGCAACCTGCTGGCGCCCGGCACCGAGGGCGGCGTGACGTTGCACCTGCCCGACGGCGCCGAGACCTCCATTTTCGAGGCGGCCATGCAGTACGCCGACGAGGGTGTGCCGCTGATCGTCCTGGCGGGCCGCGAGTACGGGACGGGGAGCAGCCGCGACTGGGCGGCCAAGGGCACGGCGCTGCTCGGCGTGCGCGCCGTCATCGCCCAGAGCTTCGAGCGCATCCACCGCTCCAACCTGATCGGCATGGGAGTCGTCCCGCTGCAGTTCTACAAGGGCGACTCGGCGCAGAGCCTGGGGCTGACCGGGCACGAGCGCTTCGCCATCGACGGGCTCGAGGTCCTGAACAACGGTGAGCTGCCCAAGGAGCTCACGGTGACGGCCACTGCCGACGACGACTCAGTCACCGAGTTCCGCGTCATCGTGCGCATCGACACCCCGATGGAAGCGGAGTACTACCGCCACGGCGGCATTCTGCAGTACGTGCTGCGCCAGATGGCGGGGTAGGCGCTGCGCCGGCTGGGCCGGCCCGTGGCGCTGCGCCGGCTGGGCTGCCCCGCCGCGTGCAGTGCTGCAGCTGAAACCGTCGCGTTTATAGTTTCGATCAAGTCCTCAGCCCGCTCACGCTCACGCTCATCACTGCGTGCGTCAGGGGCGAGGACGGCTCACCCCGCCGGAACGTCTCCGGCCAGCCCGACGAAACGGCGAACGATGCCGTCACCGGCGCGGCTGACGTGCGCGACGTCGGACTCGCGGAGGTAGACGCCGGGCGGGAGGTGCGGACCCCAGTGCGCCACCAGGCTGGCGGTCACCTCCACGTGGAACTGCAGGCCGTAGGCGCGGTCACCGAACCGGAAGGCCTGGTTCTCGTAGGCGGCATTGCCGGCCAGCCGCACGGCGCCTTCGGGAAGGGTGAAGGTGTCGGCGTGCCAGTGCATGCAGGGAAGCGGGGTCGGAGCGGGGCCGAAGACGGGATCGTGATCGGCGGCCGCGGTCAGATGGACCTCGCCGGCGCCCCACTCGGGAGCCGGGCCCGCCACCACGGAGGCGCCGAGGGCCGCGGCCAGCTGCTGGGCCCCGAGGCAGACGCCGAGGACGGGGCGGCCGGCCTCGACCGCGGCGAGCAGGAGCGCGCGCTCCTGGGCCAGCCAGGGGAGGTCATCGTGCACGCTCATGGGGCCGCCCATCACGACGAGCCCCGCCACGCCGGACATGGCGGCCGGGGAAGGAAGGGCATCGTCCCGGTCCATCCGCAGCACGGTCAGATCCGCTCCGGTGTCGGAGATCGCACCGGCGATGGCGCCGGGCCCCTCGAAGGCCACGTGCTGCACGAGCAGCCAGGGATCGCCGGTGCCCATGTCGATCAGGGAATGCGGACGACGCGGAACAGCTCGGCGGAGCGGCCCGTCAGGGAGCCCGGCCAGCTCTGCGTTGCCACGAGCCCACTCGCGCACCCGATCGGCCACGGCGTCGGGATCCGACATCTGGCTCTTGTGGCACAGGAGCGCCGCCACCTTTCGATCCACCGTGGCGGTGGTGTCGACGGCCACTCCGGCCTGCTGGCCGCCGGGACCCATGATCCAGAGCTCGGGGACGGTCCAGGGCTCGAGGCGCTCGACGTCGAGCAACTCGGGGTGGGCAAAAGGGTTCCGCGCATCGGGGTAGACGGCGTCGACCGCGGCTTCGCCGGTGGCCAGGTGGTCAGGGTGGCTGGCGAAAATGAACTCGAGGTTCCGCTCGGGCGATTGGGTGAGCACCCGCTCGGGCCTGACCTGACGGATGACGCGGCTGATGTCACGCCGCAGCTCGCGTGTCGTCTCGACCATGCCGTCGGGGAACCCCAGGAAGTGCACGTCGCTGACGCCGACCACGGCGGCCGCGGCGCGTTGCTCGTCCTGGCGGAGCGCCGCCATCTCGGTGCGGGACATGGTGCGGTCCGAGCCACCGGACTCACCGCTCGTGGCGATGCAGTACGTCACCTCGAGGCCGGCCGCGGTGAAGGCCGCAACGGTGCCCGCGGCGCCGAAGTCGACGTCGTCGGGGTGGGCCGTGACCACCAGGACACGGCGGACCCCGTCTTCGGGTGACCAGACCGGGAGCGCTGCGTCCTCGCTCAGAGGACGCTCTCCTCGGGGAGCGGCGTCCAGGCGGCGAGGTCGGCCAGGCGGGGGTCGTTGGAGAACATCTCGACGATGGGGATCCGCAGGCCGAGCCGGCGCTGGATCACTTCCATTTCGACCAGCTGGTTCCAGAGCGACAGGCTGACCACGACGCCGGCCTTGCCGGCCCGCGCCGTGCGGCCGGAGCGGTGCAGGTACGCCTTCTGGTCCTCGGGCGGATCGAAGTGGATGACCCCGTCGACGCCCTCGATGTGCAGTCCACGGGCCGCCACGTCGGTCGCCACGAGGACGGCCAGTTTGCCGTTCGAGAAGTCGGCCAGGGCGCGCTCGCGGTTGGCCTGGCGCAGGTCGCCGTGAATGGCCTGGGCCTTGATCCCCTCCTTGCCCAGGTTCTCCACGAGGCGGTCGGCGCCGCGCTTGGTGCGGCAGAAGAGGAGGGACTTCTCCTGGCTGCGGCAGATGGCGGCGGCCACCTTGACCTTGTCCATCTGGTGCACCTGCAGGAAGCGGTGCTCCATGAGGGTGACGGTCTGCGTGTTCGAGGCCACCTCGTGAAAGACCGGGTCCGTCAGGTAACGCTTGACCAGGCGGTCGACGGCACCGTCGAGCGTGGCCGAGAACAGCAGCGTCTGGTGCGCTTGGTCGAGGCGTCGGAGCACCCATTCGACCTGCGGCATGAAGCCCATGTCGGCCATGCGGTCGGCCTCGTCGAGCACCAGCGTCTCGAGCTCGTCCACGGCCAACTCGCCCCGGTCGCCCAGGTCGATGAGCCGGCCCGGGGTGGCGATGATCAGGTCGACGCCCTTGCGGAGCTTGGTCACCTGGCGGTCGATGTCGGCACCGCCGTAGACGGCGACGGCGTGCAGGCCCAGCTTCTTGGCCAGCGGAGCCAGGACGTCGTGGACCTGGACGGCGAGCTCACGGGTCGGAAGAAGGACGAGCGCCAACGGTTTGGCCGGACGGGTGGCCTTCGCGGGACCCTGGGCGTCCCGGGTCGCCTTGGCCCGCTGCAGGAGTGGCACACCGAAGGCGAGCGTCTTGCCCGACCCCGTCTTGGCCTTGCCGCACACGTCGCGCCCCGCCAGAGCGTCGGCGACGGTCAGCGCCTGAATTGGAAAGGCGCTGACGATGCCTTCATCCGCCAGCGCCTTGTTGAGCTCGGGTGAGACGCCGAGGGACTCGAAGGTCCGTGCCGTCTCGTAGGTATCGTCGCCGGGGACATCGCTGTCCTTCGGGGCGGTGCCGGCGTGCGCGCCGGCCGGGGCTTCAACGGTCATGGGACCCGCTCTCTCTGTTGTACGGCGGGGCTGTGCGCCTTCCAGAGGAGTGAGAGTCAGCCCCGACTCACCGGCCCCCGCCGATGGTCGCAGACCTATTGTACCAGCCCAGGGCCGTTCGGCGGCGCAACCCTGTGCCAAAGTGAGCCGTCCGGCATGACGACCGAAGGAGACCCGACGATGGCCAAACTCGAGGCGGGAGCGACCGCCCCCGCATTCACCTTGCCTGACCAGGACGGCAAACCGGTCAAGCTCTCGGACTTCAAGGGGCAGCGCGTCATTGTGTACTTCTACCCGGCCGACGACACGCCGGGCTGCACCAAGGAGGCCTGTCAGTTCAACGACAACCTCAAGACCTTCGAGAAGGCGGGCGTGGCGGTGCTCGGGATTTCGCCGGACAAGGCCGAGAAGCACGTCAAATTCCGCACCAAGTACAAGCTGAAGTTCCCACTCCTCACCGACGCGGACAAGAAGGTGATGGAGAAGTACGGCGCCTGGGGCGAGAAGACGATGTACGGCAAGAAGACCGTCGGGACCATCCGTTCGACGTTCCTCGTCGGCCCGAACGGCAAGGTCCAGCGGGCCTGGTACAACGTGCGGGCCGACGGGCACGCGGCGAAGGTGCTCGAGGAGATCGCCGAGGGCTGAATTCGCCGAGGGCCGCGTCCTGAGCCACGACGCATGACAGGCTTCCTCAGGACAGCCGGGGCAGGAGGAGGGCACATGGGGCAGGGGATCAGCGCAGTCCTGACGTTCGCCATCGGGGTGGCCATCAGCCCGATCCCGATCATCGCGGTGATCCTGATGCTCTTCTCCAACCGGGCACGGGTCAACGGTCCGGCCTTCCTCGTCGGCTGGGTGGTCGCCCTCGCCGCGGTCAGCACCGTCGTCTACGTCGTGTCGCACGACGGCAACGTGGCGCAGACCAGCAGCACGGCGTCGGACTCGGTGTCGTGGGGCACCATCGCCCTGGGCGTCGGCCTGCTCGCCCTGGCCCGCCGCAACTGGCGGAAGCGTCCGGCGCCGGGAGCCGAGCCCGTCATGCCGAAGTGGCTGGCGACGGTGGAGTCCGTGTCGCCGCTCAAGGCCCTCGGGCTGGGCGTCGCCCTCGCCGCGGTGAACCCCAAGAACCTGATTTTGACCGCAGGCGCCGCCGCCGGCCTGGCCCAGGTCTCGGGACTGACGACCACGGACGCCGTCGTGGCCATCGCGGTGTTCGTGGTGATCGCCAGCCTGACCATCGCCGGACCCGTCGTGTATTCGCTGGTCGGCGGGGCGAAGGCGAAGGCCTCCCTCGACTCGGCCAAGAGCTGGCTCACCATCCACAACGCGGCGGTGATGGCCGTCCTGTTCCTCGTCTTCGGTGTCGACCTGATCGCCAAGGGCCTGCCGCCGCTCACGCACTGAGTCTCGTCTCCGGGGCGTCGGTGCGGCGGCGCCTCGGCTGAGCCAGAGCCCGGACGATGTTCAGTGCTGGTGCGCCGGGCACCAGTACGTCGTCCGCCCACCCACGGTCTCCCTGACGAGCTCGGCCCCGTCGAGCGGGCACCGGCCGTCCACTGCACGCGTGCTCCATCAGCTCGCCCATGTGCGACCCACCGCGCCGGCCGAGCTGGCGCAGGGTGGCGCGCAGCTCCTTGTGCAGCGTGCGCAGTTCGTCGTCGGTCAGGGGCGTCCGCCGGCCCGGTGCGAGCGCGGCGCGCCAGAGGATCTCGTCCGCCAGGAGGTTGCCGACGCCGGCGAGGCGCTCCTGGTCCATGAGGCGCGCCTTGAGCGGCGCCGCCGTCCCCTCGCGCCCCGGGCCGATGGCCAAGGCGGCGCGCAGCTCGGGCAACGTCACGGTGAGCGCGTCGGGACCGAGCCGGCCTTCGTCGGGCGCCAGCTCCAGCGACCCGAAGCGCCGGGGGTCGTGCACCAGCATCTGGCCGCCGTCCTCGAACGTGAAGCGGGCCCGGACCCACTTGTCGTTGAAGACGCCGGGCCCGTACTGCAGCCGGTCGAGCGCCTCGTGCCCGTCCACCACCAGGCCACCCGTCATGCCGAAGCGCACGCCGAGCGTCGGGCCCCCGTCGGTGTCGAGCAGGAGGAGCTTCCCCCGGCGTCTGGCGGCGGTGAACCGGTGGCCGACCAGCGCCGATCGGAGGCGCGCCGGCGTGGTGCCGCCCCGGCCATAACGGGAGTCGACCATCCAGGCCCGGGTGATCAGGCGGCCGAGCGCCGGCTCGGCACTGGCCCGGTACAGCTCGACTTCGAGGATCTCGGGCACCGGCGCAAGGTATCCGACCGGTGGCGCTGACCCGAATATGGTGGACCAATGCCTCCCGAGAAGCCGCAATGGGCCGAGCTGTTCACCGAGGTCGTGACGTCCGGACTGTGCACGGGGTGCTCCGCCTGCGTGGTCGTCTGTCCCTACGACGTGCTCGGCTACAACGACCAGGACGGGGTCTACAGGCCCTTTCACGTCGACACCGACGGGGGGCCCGACAACTGCACCCACGGCCTGAAGGGATGCACGCTGTGCACCCGGGCCTGTCCCCGCTTCCGCACCTGGGAGCCCGAAATCGAGGAGCACCGCTTCGGGCGGGCCCGCACCGACGACGAGGTGGCCGGCATCTCGCGGCGCACCGTCCTGGCCCGGGCGACCGATCCGACGGTGCAGGGCACCGGGCAGGACGGCGGCCTGGTCTCCGCGCTCCTGATCTGGGCCTTCGAGCACGACGTGATCGACGCGGCCCTGGTGTCGGGGCTCGAGGGCGACGGCTCGACCTGGAAGGCGGTGCCCCAGGTGGCCCGGTCCAAGGAGGACGTCCTGGCGCACGGCCGGCTCGCGCTACACCTACTCGGCCAACCCCTGGCCTACGCCGAGGCGATCGAGGGTGGGGCCGAGCGGATCGCCCTGGTGGGCATGGGCTGCCAGGCCTCGGCACCCCCGGTCATGCAGGCCCGCAAGGCCGGCAAGGTGGCGCGGCGCTTCGTGCTCACCGTCGGGCTGCTCTGCTCCAAGACGTTCGACGACGCCATCTTCAGCGAGCTCTTCGAGGAGAAGTACGGGCTGGCCCGGGCCGACATCGTCAAGATGAACATCAAGGGCGTCTTCCAGGTCTGGATGACGCGACGGCAGCTACCACGAGGTCCCGCTGAAGGAGGCCCACGCCTGGACGCGGGAGGGCTGCAAGAGCTGCCCCGACTTCGCGGCGGAGCACGCCGACATCTCCACCGGTGGCATCGGGGCCTTCGGCGACTGGACGCTGACCCTGTTGCGCACGGAACAGGGCGAGCAGCTCTTCGACGACATGGAGGCGGCCGGGGTGATCGAGACCCGGCCCATCGAGGACGATCCCGGAGCCGTGACCCTCCTCAACAAGCTCAGCCGCGTCAGCCGCAAGCGCTGGCCGGCCACGGCGGTGCCCATGCCGGGCCGGCTCCCCGCCTCCGCCCCCAGCGCCTGAGGTGAGGCGATGAGCGGGCCGCAGGCCGACGCCTTCGCCGCGCTCCTCGGCATCGAGGTGGACAGGCGGGGCCCGGGCCACACCGTCGCCGTCCTGCACACCGACGAACGGCACGCCAACCCGCACAACACCGTGCACGGTGCCGTCTTCTACGCGGTGGCGGGCGCTGCCGTGGCCGCGGCGGCGAACGACGACGAGAGCTCGGGGATCATCTCGTCGGTCCTGGTCGAGTACCTCCAACCCGCCGCGCTGGGCGACCAGCTCTACGCCGAGGTGGCGCGGGAGATCACGACCGGACGCGAGGACATCTTCACCGGGACCGTCCGCCGTGGCGCCGAGGGCGACCTGCTGGCCTGGGTGCGGGCCCGCGGCACCCATCGGGCCCGCACCGCCTGATCCCCCACGCCGCCCGCCGGGGCGGCGGGGACGGGGACGGTCGCTGTGGCCGAATCTGTGGGAACCAGGTCATTGACGCCAACCCCGATGGCCCGCAGAGTGGGATCCGTGCAGGACCGCCACATCGTGATCGTCGCCTTCGACGGCCTCCAGCCGCTCGACGCCGTGGGCCCGCACGAGGTCTTCTGCGGTGCCGGCAGGGCGGCGGCGGCCCTCGGGCGCGCCGGCTCCTACCGGGTGACCCTGGCCTCTCCCGGCGGCGCCACCGTGCGCGCCGAGAGCGGGCTGGTCCTGGGCACGGCGCCCCTGCCGGCGGCATGCGGAGCGCATCGACACCCTGGTGCTCTCGGGCGGGCCCGGCGCGGAGGCGGCCGCCCACGACGAGGCCGTGCTCGACTTCATCCGCCGGACCGCCCCGCGCTGCCGGCGCGTGGCCACCGTCTGCTCGGGCGCCTTCCTCGGCGCCGCCGCCGGCCTGTTCGACGGGCGGCGCGTCACCACCCACTGGGCCCGCGCCCGCCAGCTGGCCGAGGACTATCCCGGCGTCACCGTCGACGCCGACCCGATCTACATCCGCGACGGCAAGTACTGGTCGAGCGCCGGGGTGACCGCCGGCATCGACCTCTCACTGGCGCTGGTCCAGGAGGACCTCGGTGTCGACGTCGCCCAGACCGTCGCCCGCTGGCTCGTGATGTTCCTCCACCGGCCCGGCGGGCAGACCCAGTTCGCGTCGCCGGTGTGGGTCCCGCGCGCCGAGCGCTCGACCATCCGGGCCGTGCAGTCCCTCGTCGAAGCCGCTCCCGGTGGCGACCACCGGCTGCCCGCCCTCGCCGCCGCGGCCGCCATGAGCGTCCGGCACTTCACGCGGGTCTTCACCGCCGAGGTGGGCGAGACCCCGAGCCGCTTCGTCGAACGGACCCGGCTGGAAGCCGCCCGCCGCGAGCTCGAGGAGACGACCGACACCCTCGACGTGGTGGCGGCGCGCTGCGGGCTCGGCAGCGCCGAATCCCTGCGACGCGTGTTCCAGAGGCACCTCGGCGTGCCACCCGACGCCTACCGGCGGCGCTTCCGCGCCGCACCCCGAGAAAGGACATCCCGCATGACCGACACGACTCTGCAGATCGCCATCCCGCTCTTCCCGAAGTTCACCGCGCTCGATGCCGTCGGCCCCTACGAGGTCCTGCAGCGCATCCCGAACTTCGACATCGTCTTCGTCGGCCACGAGCCGCGGCGAGGTGCGCAGCGAGAACGGCATGATCGGGCTCAGCGTCGACGCCACCTTCGAGGAGGTGGCGACGCCCGACGTGGTCGTCTTCCCCGGCGGCGTGGGGACGCGGCCGCTTGGAGCACGATGCGCGGGTGCTCGACTGGGTGCGCCGGGCCCACGCCGGGACCCGGTTCACCACGTCGGTCTGCACCGGTTCGGTGGTGCTCGGGCGCGGCCGGGCTGCTGCAGGGGCTCACGGCCACCACGCACTGGTCCTGCTACCCGGAGCTGGCCGCCCACGGCGCCGAGCCCACGCCGACGCGGGTGGTCGAGCACCTGGACGAGAGGATCATCACGTCGGCCGGCGTCTCGAGCGGCATCGACATGGCGCTCCGGCTGGTGGAGCTGCTGGCCGACCGCACCGCGGCCCAGGCGGCCCAGCTCATGATCGAGTACGACCCGCAGCCGCCGTTCGACTGCGGCTCGGTGGACAAGGCGGACGACGTCGTCATGACCCGCATCATCGAGTACGCCGCGCTGCGGCAGTGAACCGGGCGTCGCCGCCTATGCCGGCCCGGACGGGTCGCGCCCGGTGTAGGCGAGGAGCCTGTCCTGGGCGGATGCGTCGGACCCCACTGCGATCTCCGGCTTGAAGATCCCCTTGCGCTGCTCCTCGGTGAAGCGACCATGGATCATGGAATAGGCCGCATCGGGGAGGCCGTCGGGCATCGTCGCCTCCTGGCCGGTGGAGCGGGCCAGATCCCACCCGTGCAGGAGCTGATCGCTGAAGGCGATGGCGAGCGCAGGACCGGTCTTGTCGATCACGCCGGGCTCGCCGAAGGTCTCGAGCGTCTCGGCGCGGGCCCGCTCGAAGTCGGCGACAGGTTGCCCACTGAGCACATCGGGCGGCGATCCCCCGGGCGGTGCGACGTCTTCGCCGCGCGCCGACCCCACGAAGTACCGCTGGGTCTGGAGCATGTGGTTCAGCAGCGTCCGGACGTCCCACCCGTCGCAGGTCGTCGGATGGTCGAGCTGCGACGCCGCTCCTTCCACCTTGGTCGACGTCCAGTCGCTGGCCCGCCCGTACAGGTCAAGCAGGTCGAGATCCATCTCTCCTCCTCTCGTTTCCCGGACCTTCTTATACCCACCATCGGGACGTGGTCATGTGGTCGGCCGCCCCATAATGGGCCCGACCTCAGGGAGTGTGTGTGGCGATACGAGCGGTGATGTTCGACTTCGGCGGTGTGATCTCGACCAGTCCGTTCGAGGCGTTTGCCCACCTGGAGACGGAGCGCGGCCTGCCGCCCGGCTTCATCCGCCGCGTCAATGCCACCAATCCCGACGACAACGCATGGGCCCGCCTGGAACGGAGCGAGATCGACATCGACGCCTTCGCCGCCGCCTGGGCGGCCGAAGCCAAGGCCCTCGGCCACGACCTCGACGGGCGGCTGGTGCTCGAGCGGCTCGCCGGCGACATCCGCCCGCGAGATGGTCGCCGCCATCGATGCCCTGGGGAGGTCCTACAAGACGGCCTGCCTCACCAACAATTTCTCGTCGTCCGAGCGCGTGGTCTCCGAAACGGTGGCCGAGGTCTACGCGCTGTTCGACGCCGTGCTCGAATCTCGCGTGCTCGGCGTCCGCAAACCCGACCCGCGCTTCTACGAGCTGGCCTGCGCCGCGCTCGGCGTCGAGCCCGAGGAGTCGGTCTTCCTCGACGACCTCGGCGTCAACCTCAAGCCGGCCCGGTTGCTCGGCATGCACACCATCAAGGTGACCGATCCCGACGACGCGCTGGCAGCGCTGGCCGAGGTGCTCGGGCACCCTGTCCTCGCGCGACTGAGTCGACGCACGGGTGACCGGTCGTCAGGCCGACGGGCGGTGCGGCGGCGGCGCTCTCCCCGGCGAAGCGGCCGAAGAGCGTGCTGTCGCCGATGGAGAGGCCGCTGGCGTAGCCGAACGAGCAGACGCCCGACGTGGTGCGGCCGGCGGCGAACAAGCCGCCGATGGGTGCACCGGCCAGGTCGCACACCTCGCCGGCCACCGTGGTCTCCAGCCCGCCCAGCGTGAACGGCGCATAGGGCGCCGGCCCGATGCGGAGGTCCACGGCGCCGATGGGCGGCACGAGCGGGCGCACCCAGGACGGGTCCTTGTGGAAGAGCGGGTCCGTCCCTGTGGCGGCGTGCCGGTTGTACAGGTCGACCGTGCTCTGGAGCGAGCCGGCCGGGAGGCCGATCTCGGACTCGAGCTGCGCCGTGGTCTCGCAGACCCAGGTGGCGGCCAGGCCCATCCAGTTCACCTCGTAGGCGGCCTCGTCGACGATCAGGTAGACCTCGCCGTCCTGCTCGTACAGCCCGGACTGGCCCACCCGCCCCATGTAGGTGTCCTCGTTGATGAAGCGCTGCCCCTTGCCGTTGACGAGGATGCCGTTGATCAGCGTCCGTGGCGGGGTGATCGGCAACGAGACCTCGCCCGCGTACATGTTGCGCACGGAGGCCCCGATGGCCTGTGCCATGCGGATGCCCCGCCCGTCGTCGCCCTCGGTGCCCACCTTGAACGTGCCGCGGACCAGCGGCGGGCAGTGCTGGCGCAACATGTCGTCGTTGAAGATGAACCCGCCTGCGGTGAGCACGACGCCGCGTCGGGCCCGCAGCGTCACCGTCTCGCCGAAGCGCTGCGCCTGGACCCCGACGACGCGGCCGTCGTCGCACACCAGACGGTCGACCCGGGTGTCGGTCGAGACGGCGGCGCCGGCACCGGTGGCGGCGGCCGCCAGGTGCTGCATGAGCAGCCATCCGGTGGACCGCTTCGTCTTGGCCAGATGCCCGCGCGGCGCGGGGCGTGCGATCTGGTTGAAGGGGTAGGCGTCCTCGCCCCCGGAATAGACCAGGCCCTCGGTCCCGTCGGGCGCCATGGAGGTGTCGGCGCAGAAGGACGGGTCGAAGGGCACGCCGCGGTCGACCAACCAGTCGAAGTGGCCCAGGCTCTCCTCGCAGTAGCGGGCGATCTTGGCCTCGTTGGGGTCGGGACCGCAGGCCGCCATCATGTAGCGGTACATGTCGTCGAGCGAGTCCTCGAACCCGCACGCCGTCTGAATGGGGGTCCCGCCGCCGAGATACACGATCCCTTCGGCCAGCGCCGCCGCGCCGCCGGGTCCGCCGGTGCGCTCGGTCACCAGGACCTGGGCGCCGGCCGCCGCCGCGCTGAAGGCCGCCGCCGAGCCGGCCGCTCCGAAGCCGACGACGATCACATCGGCCGTCTCGTCCCAGTGGGTCACCTCGGCCGCGTCACACGGTGTCACGTCGTTCGGCTCGCGCACTCCATCCCTCCCTGCGGTGTCGCCGAGACGGTAGCCGTTGCCGCCGGCCGGCCTGCAGCCCCTACCCTCGGGTCCGTGCCGTCCCTCCCCGACCTGCCGGCACCTCCGCCCGAGCTCGGGGAGCTCGCTCCGGGTTGGGAGCCGACGCTCGCCTACCGCCTCGTCCCCCACCTGACCACCTGGAGGCTCACCGGCCCCGACGGCGACGTCCGCTTCGCCAAGGTCGCCGTCGGTGGCGCCCGCTTCCCCACCTTGCGCGCCGAGTCGGAGCGCATGATCTGGGCTGCGCCCTATCTGCCGGTCCCGGTCGTCGTCGCACTGACCGAGATCGGCGACGCCACCGTCCTCCTCACCGAGGCGCTGCCGGGACAGGACGCCACGTGCGCGGTCTGGCGGGACGACCTCCCCGGGCTCGTGCAGGCGCTCGGCCGCGGGCTGCGGCGGTTCCACGAGGCGGTCGGCGAGGAATGGTGCCCCTTTCGTTTCGACCTGGCACGCGCACTGGCCCACGTGGAGGACCGGGTGCGACGCGACGACATCGACCCCGGCGGTTTCCACCCGGAGCACGCGCACCTGACCCCGGCGGCGGCGCTGCGCGAGCTCGAGGCGCTCGCCCCCGACGAGGAGGACCTGGTCGTGTGCCACGGCGACTTCTGCCCGCCCAACCTGTTGCTCCAGGACGGGCGGGTGACGGGCTTCGTCGATCTGGGCGAGCTGGGCGCGGCCGACCGGTGGTGGGACCTCGCCGTCGGGGCCTGGAGCATCGGCTGGAATTTCGGTGCGGAGCTCCAGCCGCTGTTCTACGAGAGCTACGGCATCGCGCCGGACACCGGGCGCATCCGGTTCTTCCGGCTGCTCTACGACCTCGTGTCCTGAGCGGCCGCGGTCAGGGCACGGGCCCGGGCGAAGACGGCGTCGAACATCGGCACCGTGAGCTTGCCGGTGAACGTGTTCTGCTGGCTCGGGTGGTACGAGCCGAGCAGGGTCCGCCCGTCGGGGAGCGGGCTCTCGGCCAAGTGGCCGAAGGCCGGGCGCGGGCGGAGCGCGTAGTGGGTGCTGACCGCCTGCCAGGCGATCTGGCCCAGCGCCAGGACGACCGTGGCCTCGGACAGGAGTGAGAGCTCGCGGGCCAGATACGGGCGCGCAGGCGTCGCGTTCGGCCGGGGTGGGCTTGTTGGCCGGCGGGGCGCAGTGCACCGTGGCCGTGATGTAGGCGCCGTGTCAGCTCCAGGCCGTCGTCGCGCGCCGTGCTCGTGGGCTGGGAGGCGAAGCCGGCCCGGTAGAGGGCGGCGAACAGCCAGTCGCCCGAACGGTCCCCCGTGAACATGCGGCCCGTGCGGTTGGCGCCGTGCGCGGCCGGCGCCAGGCCGACCAGCAGGAGGGCCGCGTCCGGGTCGCCGAAGCCGGGGACCCCGCGGCCCCAGTACACCTGACCGGCGTAGGAGGCACGGCCGGTGCGGGCCACCTCCTCGCGCCAGCGCACCAGCCTGGGGCAGCGGCGGCAGTCCGCCACGTCCCGTTGCACCGCAGCCACTGAGTCCGGCCGGCCCCGGTTGGACGCCACGGCGCAGAGCCTACGATGGGCGATCGTGTCCCCGACCGCCCGCTCCGCTTCCGCACGCACGCCGGCCCGGCGCGCCCGCAAGGCTCCCGCGCCGACCGTCGTCCTCCTGGTCCGCCACGGCGTGACCCCCACCACCGGCAAAATGCTCCCCGGCCAGGCCGCCGGCCTCCACCTCGCCGAGAAGGGCCACGCGCAGGCGGCGGCGGCGGCGGAGCGCATCGGCGCGCTGACCAAGGCCCCGACGGCGGTCTACGCCTCGCCACTGGAGCGCACCCGCGAGACGGCGGCCCCCATCGCCAAGGCCCTCGGCCTCCGGGTGCGGACGGCACCGGGTCTCGTCGAGGTCGACGTGGGCGACTGGACCGAGAAGCCCCTGGCCCGCCTGAACCGGCGCCCGGAATGGCCCACCGTGCAGCGCTGGCCCGGGGGGTTCAGGTTCCCCGGCGGCGAGTCCTTCGCCGAAATGTCGGTGCGCTCCATGGACACCGTGCTCGGACTGGTGGCCGACCATCCGGGCGAGACGATCGTGGCGGTGTCGCACGCCGACCCGATCAAGGCGATCGTGGCGGCGGCCGCCGGCATGCCGCTCGACCTGCTGCAGCGGCTGGTCATCTCGCCCTGCTCCATTTCGGCCCTCCTCTTCACCGCCGGCGGCCCCGTGGTGCTGTGCATGAACTCGACGGGCACGTTGAACGAGTTGGCCCTTTCGTGAGCGGCCTGTTCGAAAGAGGACTCCTGCGATGAGTGACGAGTACGACTTCGACGCGCCCGACCACTGCACGGTGGGCGTCGTCGGCGAGGTCGGCCAGCGGCTCTTCCTGTTCTATTGCCGTCAGGGCCTGTCCGAGACGACGGTCAAGGTGGAGAAGCAGCAGGTTGCGGTCCTCGCCGGGTACCTGGGCCGGATCGTCAAGGAGCTGGGACGTCCGGGCCACCTGCCCGACGACCTCGCAGTTCTACGGCACCGAGGAATTCGAGTGGGTCGTCGGGACCATCGGCGTCTCCTACGACGAGGAGCTCGACCGCGTCATCGTGGTGCTCGAGGAGGTGGGCGTCGAGGACGAGGACGAGGAAGAGGACGACGACGACATGGACAGCGGCCACGTGCTGCGCGTCGCGCTCACCCGGGAACAGGCCGCCGCCTTCGCCATCCACGCCACACGCCTCGTCGAGGCGGGACGCCCCCCCTGCCCCCTGTGCTCGCTCCCGTTGGACCCCGCCGGGCACGACTGCCCGCGCACCAACGGGCACCGGCCGCCGGTGAACTAGCTGCGGTGTCGGACACCGAGGTCGAACGCGTCCTCGTCCAGGGTGACATGGAGGTCCACGGGCGCATCGCCGGGAGCTCCAACGCCACCCTCCTCGTCACCTGCCGCCTGGCGGGCGAGGAGCTGCTCGCCGTCTACAAGCCGCTGAAGGGCGAGCGCCCGCTGTGGGACTTCCCCGGCGGCCTCTTCCGCCGCGAGGTGGCCGCCTACGCCCTGTCCGAGACGCTCGGCTGGGGGCTGGTGCCCGAGACGGTCGAGCGGCCCGAGGGCCCCTTCGGTCCCGGCTCGGTGCAGCGCTTCGTGCACGAGGACGGGACCTCGCACTACTTCACGCTGCGCGACGAGCCCACGTGGCATCCGGTCCTCATGCGGCTGGCCGCGTTCGACGTCGTGGCCAACAACGCGGACCGCAAGAGCGGCCACGTCCTGCTGGCCGAGGAGCGGTTGTGGGCCATCGACAACGGCTTGTGCTTCAACACGGAGGACAAGTTGCGCACCGTGATCTGGGACTTCGGAGGGGAGCCGCTCGACGCCGGCGTGGAGGAGGACCTGGCCCGGCTGGCGAGCGACGGTCCGCCACAGCGCCTCTGCGAGCTGCTGGAGCCCGACGAGCTCGCCGCCACCATGGACCGGGTGGACTGGCTGCGCAACCTGCGCGCCCTGCCCGAGCTGGTCGACGACGGGGACTGGCCCCCCTACCCCTGGCCCCTGGTCTGAGGTCCCGGACCGGGACGCACCGGGACAAGGCCCAGCCCGATTAGTCGGTTAGTTGACCTGATCCATAGGTATTATGAAACCACTTTGATCGATGGTCACGGATTGCCGCCGGGACCACCGGCGAACACGGGAACGCCCATGTCGATTGACCCCTACATCGTCCTCGGAAGCGCACTGGTGGGCTTCCTCGTCGGGCATGACCGGGGCGGGCGGCGGCGCACTGATGACGCCGATGCTGATCCTGCTCTTCGGGGTCAAGCCCTCGACCGCCATCTCGAGCGACCTGGTGGCGGCCGTGCTGATGCGACCGGTCGGCGCCGTGGTGCACATGACGAAGAAGACGGTCAACTACTCGCTTGGTCGGATGGATGGTGCTCGGCTCGGTCCCGGCAGCGCTCCTCGGCGCCTACGTGCTGCACCTGCTGGGCAACTCCACCGGGGCCGAGAACAACATCCAGACGCTGCTCGGCGTCGCGCTCCTCCTCGGCGCCTTCGCCATGGTGCTGCGCTACGGACTCGACCGCCGTTCGGGCCAGCAGCCGCGGAGGCCTGATCGGCCAGGTGGTCGTGCGGCCGGTTCCCACCGTCGCCATCGGGGTGCTGGGCGGCTTCGTCGTCGGCATGACCTCGGTCGGGTCGGGATCGCTGATGATCGTGCTGCTGCTCTTCCTCTACCCCGTCCTCGGCGCCAACCAACTCGTCGGCACCGACTTGACCCAGGCGGTCCCCTGACCCTGGCCGCCGCGCTGGGCGCCTTGGCCTTCGGCCACGTCGAGTTCTCCGTGACGACGTCGATCGTGCTCGGGCAGCGTCCCGGCCGTCCTCATCGGCTCGCTGATCTCCTCGCGGGCGCCCGACCGCTACATCCGGCCGGTCATCACATTCGTGATCTTCGCGTCGGGGCTCAAGTACGTCGGCCTCAGCACCACCGCACTGGGCTGGACGCTCGGCGCCGTCCTGGTGGCCGTCGCCACCGTCTGGCTCGCCTACGTGCGGCCCCGCCGGGCCGGCCTCGGGAGGGTCCCGGCCGCCGGTGGCGCCGCACGCAGCTCGAGGGAGCGGCACCGCCGACCGCTGACCGCGAGACGCGGGCCCGGCCGCGATCGCGGCCTCAGATTTTGTAGCCCAGCGACTGCAGCTCGGCGATGACCTGCTGCGACACGACCTGGCCCCCGCCCGGGGTGATGTGGGTCCCGTCGGGCGTGCGGACATTGACGACCTGGCCCGCGCCGTTGGTGACGAAGGGGGTGTAGCCGCCCTGGGGCGTGCCGAGGGTGTGGTCCGTGCTGAGGTAGATGACGGGCGGCTTGGCCTTGACCGCCTGCTGTTGCACGACGGCGTTGACGTCGGACATCTGCGCGTTCAGGCCCGCGTTCTGCATCGGGGGCATGCCGACCCAGACGACGGTGGCGCCGCCGCTCCCGGCGATCTGCATGAACTGGGCCACCCGCTGCGCGTACAGCGTGTTCCACTGCGGCGAGGTGTACGGCACGTCGGGTGGGCCGAGGAAGTCCTGGGCGTCGTTGGCGCCGATCATGACGACGATCACCTGCGGGTTCTGCGCCTTGATGTCCGCCGTCAGCTCTGCCGGCCAGTTGAAGTAGTCGGGCCGGGTCAGCCCGGTGCT
Organism: uncultured Acidimicrobiaceae bacterium; assembly: GCA_963755445.1. Classification (GTDB taxonomy): domain Bacteria; phylum Actinomycetota; class Acidimicrobiia; order Acidimicrobiales; family RAAP-2; genus Bog-473. The sequence goes on from CAVWJQ010000010.1 coordinate 83,504, forward strand.
CACCCGGCCGTCGAGCGCGGCGCTGACGACCCCGGTGTTGGCCAGGTTGGGCTGCAGGGCGTCGCCCAGGTCGATGCCGATGGAGTCACCGACGATCAGGACGCGCAGCGGGTTGGCGGCGGTGGGGTTCTTCGGGTCCGGCGGCACGGTCGTCGGCGTCGTGCGCGTGCCGTGCCCCCCGTCTTGGGCGGCGGCCCGGCCTTGGCCGGCTGGCCCCCGGCGTGCGGCCCCACCACCGTGAGCCCGGTGCTCCCGCCGGAGAGGCCGTTGCTGCGCCCGGTGATGGAGACGAAGTGCGAGAGCTGCAGGGCGCGGCTGATGGCGGCGACCGGGCCCGTCACGTCGAGGCTGATGGTCCGCCTCGTCCCGACCGGCGAGACCTGGGCGTTGTGCTGCAACGTGGGCGCGTAGAGCAGGAACCAGAGGGCGAAGGCGGCGACGGCCAAGGCGAGCACGCGCGTCCACGGCAGGCGCACGCGCCCGTCCGGGGGCGCCTCGAGCTCCGCGTGCGGGCGTGCCGCGAACTCCTCGGGGCTCTCCCAGTCGACGTGGTGCGGGGGCGTGGGCTCGGACATCAGAAGCGGTAGTAGATGAAGGGCGCGACGCCGACGGGACCGAAGGTGGTGATGCCGAGCAGGGCGAAGCCGAGCAGGCCGACCTGGACCGCCGTCCTCTGACGCGAGAACGCCGCCTGCAGGCGGTCGATGCGCAGCGGGGGCACGTACTGCGAAGCCAGCGTGCCGAACACCGTGATGACGAGCAGGGGCGTGATCAACGGGGACGCCTCACCCCAGCCGCTGAACACGCGCCCGATGACGGAGAACGCCTGCGACGTGCCGGTGGCGTTGAAGAACACCCAGCCCAGGCACACGAACTGGAAGGTCAGGAAGCGCTGGACCCACACCCGGACCGGCCCGTCCGCCACTCCGGGGAGCCCACGGCGCTCCCGGACGGTCCGGCGCACGTGCCCGAAGCACTGCCCGATTCCCTGCAGCGCCCCCCAGATCACGAACGTCCAGGCGGCCCCGTGCCACAGTCCGCCCAGCACCATGGTGATCATGATGTTGCGCAGGGTCTGGGCCTGCCCGTTGGCACTGCCGCCCAACGGGATGTAGAGGTAGTCGCGCAGCCAGCGCGACAGGGTCATGTGCCAGCGGCGCCAGAAGTCCTGCAGGTTGCGCGCCGTGTAGGGCGCGTCGAAGTTCTGCGGGAAGCGGAACCCCAGCAGCATGGCCAGTCCGATCGCGATGTCGGTGTAGCCGCTGAAGTCGCAGTAGATCTGCACCGCGTAGCCCCAGGCGGCGAAAATCGCCTCCGGCGCCGAGTGCTGTGTGGGCGAGGTGAAGACGGGCGTGACGATCGCACTCGAGACGTAGGACGAGATCACGACCTTCTTGAAGAGCCCCGCGAGGATGAGCCAGAAGGCCCGCGAGTAGTCGACAGAGTTCGGATCGCGGCGCCGGCGGATCTGGGGCAGCAGCTCGGTGCCGCGCACGATCGGCCCGGCCAGGAGGTGCGGGAAGAACGAGATGTAGACCGCGAAGTCGAGCGGCTTGGCCGGCTCGAGCTCGCGCCGGTAGATGTCGACCACGTAGCTGATCGCCATGAACGTGAAGAAGGAGATGGCGATGGGCAGCGCGACCTGCAGCAGAGGGACGGCGCGGCCGGCCCCCACCGCATGGGTGAGGTTGTCCAGGTTGACCGAGACGAAGCCGTAGTACTTGAACCAGCCCAGAATGGCCAGCAGCACGCCGACCGACACCCCCATGGCGATGCGCCGGGCCCGCTCGTCGCGCGTGGCGTGGACCCAGGCGCCACCGGCGAAGGCCACCACCGTCGTGGTGAGCAGGAGCAGGCAGTAGCTCCAGCCCACCCAGCCGTAGAAGACGTAGCTCAGGCCGATCATGGACAGCTTCCACCAGCCCGCGTACGGGTTGAGGAGCCAATTCACCGTGAAGGCGATGGCGAAGAAGAGTGCGAAGTCGATTGTGGGAAAGAGCATGGGGAGCGATCAGCGGCGTGCGCCGAATGTACCGCCGCACGCCCGCTCCGAGCGGGCACGCACCAGGCGCGACGGCGCAGCGTGGCCACGGCCTCGCTCCCTCGGCTCCGACCGCTCCGCCAACGCCGCCCCTCCCCGCCCCGTCTCCGCCGGACGGTGACCCGGGGCGCCCGGCCCCGGGTGCGGCAGGATCAGCCCTTGGCCTTGAGCGCCTCGATGAGCGCCGGCAGCACCTTGTGGACGTCGCCGACGATCCCGAGGTCGGCCACCGAGAAGATCGGCGCCTCCTGGTCCTTGTTGATGGCGACAATGTTCTTCGAGCCCTTCATGCCCACCAGGTGCTGGGTGGCGCCCGAAATGCCGCAGGCGATGTAGACCGTCGGCTTCACCGTCTTGCCCGTCTGGCCCACCTGGTGCGAGTAGGGCACCCAGCCGGCGTCGACGATGGCCCGACTGGCGCCGGCGGCACCGTGCAGCAGCTTGGCCAGCTCCTCAATGAGCTCGTAGTTGGCCGCGTCGCCGAGACCGCGACCGCCGGAGACGACCACCGCAGCCTCGTCCAGCTTGGGCCCGGAGCGCTCTTCGACGTGGCGCTCCACCACCTTGGCGGTGTTGGTGGCGGCCACGTCGGGCACCGGGGCCGCCACGACGGCGGCGGCGGCGCCACCGGAGGGCTCGGCCGCGAAGGACTTGGCCCGGATCACGAAGATGGCCGGACCCTCGCCCGTGAAGCGCGCCGTGACGATCTGCGTCCCACCGAAGACGGGGTGCTGGCTCAAGAGGCCGCCGTCGCCCTCGACCAGGCCGGTGACGTTGGTCAACACCGGGCGGCCGAGCTTGGCCGACAGGCGGCCGGCCACGTCGCGTCCCTCGTAGGTGGCGGGCATCAGAATGGCGTCGGGGGCGTTGCCGCCCTCCACCAGCGCGGCCAGAGCGGCGGCCACCGGCACGCCGGGCAGCGCACCACCGAGGTCGCCCACGTCGTAGAGCGTGGTCGCGCCGTACTCGCCCAGCGGGCCGGCCAGCGTCGCCGCGTCGTCGCCCCAGGCGACGGCCTCGACCGTGGAGGCCACTGCACGGGCCTCGGTCAGCAGCTCGAGCGTGACCGGGGTCGGCCCGCTGTCGCCCTTCTCCGCCAGGACCCACACCTTGCCGATCGGCATCTCAGACCACCTTCAGCTGTTCCAGGAAGGCCACGACGCGCTGCGCGCCGTCGCCCTCGTCCACCACGATCTCTCCTGCCCCACGCGCCTCTGCCTCCGACACGTCGGTGATCTCCTGCCCCGCCCCGGCGGCGCCGACCAGCGACGCGTCGATCCCGAGGTCGGCCACGGTCAGGTTGTCCACCGGCTTGGACTTCGCCGCCATGATCCCCTTGAAGGAGGGGTAGCGGGGCTCGACCACACCGGCGGTGACCGTGACCAGCACCGGCAGGGGCGCCACGACCTCGTCGTAGCCCGCCTCGGTCTGGCGCTCGACCTTGACCGAGCCGCCGTCGACGGCGATGGCCTTGGCGAACGTGACCGAGGGCAGCCCCATCAGCTCGGCCACCTGCACCGGCAGCGTGCCCGTGTACCCGTCGCTCGACTCGGTCGCCATCACGACCAGGTCGGGATTGGCCCGCGCGATGGCGGCCGCCAGCACCCGGGCCGTGCCCAGTGCGTCGCTGCCGGCCAACGCGTCGTCACTGACGAGGATGGCCTTGGCGGCGCCCATGGCGAGACCGGTGCGCAGGCCCGATGTCTCCCCGCCCGGGGCCATGGAGACGAGGGTGACCTCGTCGCCCTCGCCCGAAGCGAGCTGCAGGGCCATCTCGACCCCGTAGTTGTCCGAGTCATCCATGATGAGCTTGCCGGACCGGTCCAGGGTGTTGGTACCCGGATTCAGCGCCTGTGGGGCGGCCGGATCGGGTATCTGCTTGACGCATACGACGACGTTCATGGCCGACCATCTTTGTTGACCAGGGCCGTTCCCCGCCATTCGGCCCGGTGACAAGCCGATTTCGGGAGGCGCCACCGCACACGGCACCCGCCGGTGGAGCCCTCAGCGGGCAATGACGAGGGCCTCGCGGAGCCGGTCCGTGATCACCGTGTCCACCCCGGCGGCCACCATGGCACGCAGGTCCTCGGGGGCGTTGACGGTCCACACGTTGACGGCAAGTCCCATTGCATGGGCCCGTTCGACGAGCGCCGGGTCCACGGACAGCACGAACGGATGGACGGCGATGCACCCCGACTCGGCCGCCAGCGCCAGCGCGGCCTCGGCCTCGGTGGCGAAGCCCCACAGGGCGCCGAGCGCCAGGCGGCCGTCGGCGGCCTGGACCGCCCGCAACGTCGCCATCTGGAAGGACGAGACGATCACCCGCGACGTCCAACCGGCCTCTTCGATGGCGGCGGCCGTGAGGGCGGCCACGGCTTCCGTGTCGTCCCAGCCCGGGTCCTGGGGTGCGTTCTTGATCTCGACGTTGACCACCATGCCCTCGCAGACCGCCAGGACGTCGGCCAGCAGCGGAACGTGGGCGGGCAGGTCGGTCACGCCCAGCTCGGCGATGGCGCCCAGTCCGGGGATCTCGGCGTCGTGGTGGATCGCCAACGCCCCGTCGGCGGTGAGCCGCACGTCGAGCTCGACCCCGTCGGCCCCCAGTCGTCTGGCCTCGGCGAAGGCGTCGATGGTGTTCTCGGTGAACCCCTCGGTGCAACCCCTATGTGCAAAGACGGCGGTCACCTCGTCCCCCTTCATCGGGACGTCACGATTCCGCCGTGACAGGGGCCGAAACTTTCACCAAAAACTCCTTGCCAGGGTCCCGACCGACCGTTACCATCTTCCTCCGTTAACCCGCTTTTCACTGACGGACACCATCTGGGTCCGATCATGTGAAAAGGATCACAATGCTGGTGGAGGCACATTCCGATGGCTCTCATGTGGAACCGGACCGTCGATTGGGACGCGGACGACTGGCGGCGCTCTGCCGCCTGCCGCAACACCGAACCGGACCTTTTCTTTCCCGTTGGCACGACCGGCCCGGCCGTCGACCAGATCGACGCCGCCAAGCGTGTCTGCCACGCCTGCGACGCGCTCGAGCCCTGCCTCGACTTCGCACTGGCCACCAACCAGGAATCGGGCGTCTGGGGCGGCACCTCCGAAGAGGAGCGCCGCAAGCTGCGCAAGGCCTGGCTGGCCGCCCGCCGCTCCCAGCGCGTCGCCATCTGAGACACGCACTGCTGGCGTGCCGGCATCCGGCGCGCCACCTGCCCGCTCATCGCGGGGCGCGCACCGGGACGGCGATGGCGACCCGGGTCCCACCGCCGTCCGCCGCCGGCACCGGCTCCATGGAGATCGTCCCCTCCAACTGACTGACCACCAGGTCGCGCACGATCGAAAGCCCGAGACTCGACGTCCGCTCGATGTCGAACCCCTCGGGCAGGCCCAACCCGTCGTCCCGGACCTCGACCCGCAGCGCCGACTCGTCATTGGCCATGGTGAGGTCGACGTGGCCCACCGGCGCGTAGCCCACCCCGCCTCCGGCACCCTCCAGCCCGGCCGCCCCGTCCTGCCCGCCGGCGTTCTCGGGGTCGAACGCGTGCTCCACCGCGTTCTGCAGGAGCTCGGCCACGGTCACGGCGAGGGGCGTGGCCACATCGGCCGCGACGTCGCCGAGGTCACCGTGGACGGAAATGACGATCGGCTGGGACGACACCACCGAGTCCTCCGCCATCTGCACCAGTGAGCTGACGATTTCGGCGAACGGCACCTGATCGCTCGGGTCCCGCGACAGGATTTCGTGCACCAGCGCGATCGAGCGCACCCGGCGCTCGGCCTCGTGCAGCGCCACCCGTGCCGCCCGGTCGCCCACCCGGCGGGCCTGCAGGCTCAGCAGCGACGAAATCGTCTGCAGGTTGTTCTTGACGCGGTGGTGCACCTCGCGGATCGCCGCGTCCTTGGACAGCAGCAACCGGTCGAGGCGGCGGACGTCGGTGACGTCGCGCAGGAGGATCATGGCCCCGGTCACCACGCCGTGGGAGAGCAACGGGATGCAGTGCACCAGCACAATGACGTCGGGACGGCGCTCCACCTCCTCGACCACGGGACGGCCGGTGGCGAGCGCCCACTCGACCGCGGACTCCTCGACGTCGAGATCCCCGAAGCGGCGCCCCTCGGGCTGGGTGTAGATGCCCATGCGGTGGAACGCGTTCATGGCGTTGGGCGAGGCGAACTCGACCCGCCCGTCGGCGTCCACCACGACGACCCCGTCCCCCACCCTCGGCGACTCCTCCGTGCCGACGTCCTCGTCGGGGAAGGGGAAGGCCGACTGCGCCACCATGTCGGCCAGGCGCTCGAACACGTCGAGGTAGGTCCGCTCGTACATGCTGGTCGGACCTTTGAGCGGGGCCAGTGAGACCCGCAGGAGCGCACCGATGATGCGGCCGTCGAAACGGATCGGGATGTTCTCCACCGGGACCTGCTCCCCCAGAATCGGGTGGTGGATGCTGCCGCGCACGATCTCGCCCGAGTGGAGACACTGGGCCACCAGCGTCCACTGCGACTCGTTGACCGTCTGGCCCACCAGGTCCTGGTCGACCAGCGTGGGCCGGTTGTTGGGGCGCATCTGCCCGAGCACCACCAGTTCGGGATCTTGGTCCGCCGGGTCCCGTCCGCCGGCCTCTGCGCCGGTGCCGGCCCCCGACGGGAGGTCGAAGGCGGCGGCGTGCACGGGCACCAGCAACAAGAGGTCGGAGAAGGAGAGGTCGGACAGCACGCTCCAGCTCCCGAGCAGCCGCTGCAGGTGCCCGAGCTCCTCGGGCTTGAGATCCGTGTGGCTCAGGGCCAGCTCGGCCGGCGTGGGCATCAGCGCACCTCCTCGGCGGGCGCGGACACCGGGACCGCATAGGCGGCGCGGTTCCGGTACCCCTGCAGCACGCCGGTCCCCACCGCGTCGAGCACCGCCCGCAGGTCGTCGGCCCGGTCGGCCACGTGCTCGAGCCGGTGCGCGTCCGAGGCCGTGGTCAGCGGCACCCCGCCGGCGACGAAGCGCTCGAGGAGGCCGAGCGCCGGGTACTGCTCGGCGGCCGGCTTGCGCCAGCCGGCGGAGCTGACCTCGGCCGCCATGCCCGAGGCCACGGCCGCCTCGGCGATGCGGTCCCACCACTCGGCCGGGGCGTCGGGGACGTAGCCCGCCGCCTTGATGAGGTCCGGGTGGGCCAGGACGTCGCACGCACCCGACGCCGCCAGCTCCTCCAGCGCCTCGGTGTAGGCCTCCCAACAGGCGTCGACCCGGCGCACCGACCACTCGGCCATGGACGCGGGGTCGTCGATGTCGTCGAAGCGCCAGCCGCCCACCCAGTGCACCGAGCCCAGCAGGACGTCGAAGGGGTAGCCGGCCAGGAGCCCGGCCACGTCGTCCATCCGGCCCTCGTAGTAGTCGACCTCCAGGCCGATGACGATCGGGAGCCCGGCGTCCTTGGCCTCCTGGGCACAGGCCACGTAGGCGTCGAGGTCGGCCGTGGCGTGGAACGCGTAGTACTCGGCCATGTTCTCGGCCAGGGCGGGGGGCACCCGCTCGTCGTTCCAGAAGCCTCCGACCAGCGCGTCGGCCTGGCGGAAGCGGAAGAGGTGCTCGGTGACGGCCAGCTCGGTCACCCCCGCCGCCTGGGCGCGGGCGCAGTACTCGGCCAGCTGCTCCAGCCGCAGGGGCGTCTCGTGCTCCGAGTGGGGCCAGAGGTGGAGGTGGTAGTCGAGCACGTGGCCGGTTCCTCTGGGCTCGGCTAGCCGGCCCGGCGGATCAGCGTGACGCCGTCCCTGATGGTCGTCAGCACGCAGACGACCCGGGGATCGTTGACGACCTTGTCGTTGAAGGCCCGCAGCGCCCGGGCCCCTTCGTGGGGATCGCTCTCCGAGGCCAGCACGCCCCCGCCCTGCAGCGTGTTGTCGACGACGATCAGGCCGTGGCGGGCCAGCTTGGGCAGCACCGCTTCGTAGTAGGCGTCGTAGGTGACCTTGTCGGCATCGATGAAGACGAGGTCGAAGGGCCCCTGCAGCTCCTCGAGCGAGCGCAACGCCGGACCCTCAATGACACTGATGTGGCTCTCGAGCCCCGCGGCGGCGATGTTGCCCCGGGCCACCTGGGCGTGGTGCGGGTCGACCTCGAGCGAAATGATCGACCCGTCCTTGCCCAGCCCCGCCGCCATGGCGATGGCCGAGTAGCCGGTGAAGGTGCCGATCTCCAGGATGCTGGTGGCCTGGGTGGCGAACACCAGCAATTCGAGGAAGCGGCCCTCCTGGCGCCCCACCATCATCCCCCAGGCGGCGAAGTCCTCTTTGGTGGAGGCGTCCACTGACTCGAGATGCCCGGCCGGTGCCGTGGTGTGCGCGTCGGCATACGCCTGGACCTCGGGATTGATGAGTTGGGCCATGGTCTCTTTCCTGGTGCCACGCGATGAAGGCTCGTGGTGCCCAATCTACGCTCTCCCCCTCAGCCGGCTGCCAACGCCAGAGGGGTGGAGACGGATCGGGCGCCGCACTTTCTCCACGAAACGGTCAACTCGAGTCCCCCTGCTTCCGACACCCAGAAGGAGGCGGTTCCGGGCAAAGGATGATCGATGTGGGTAACAGTCTGACGCGCCTCTTGGGAAGCCTCTTCGTCCTGGGTGCCGCCATCGGCGCAGGAACGATCGGGGTGTCCGCGTTCTCCTCGGCCCCCGCCGGAGCCGCCCCCCTCATCACCGTGAACGACGCCAGCGACCCGACGTCGACGCTGCCGCAGGCCAATTGCGTCGCCAGTCCCGAGGGCGACTGCACCTTGCGGGCGGCGCTCGCGATGGGCCAACACGCTGGACGAGGACGTCACCATCGACCTCCCGGATCCCAGGAACGGTCCGCTACAACCCCTGCCACCTACTACTCCGTCAATCCGGGCGTCGGTGAGCTCCAGGTCTACGAGACCGGGGGCGTCGTCGACCTGGTGGGAGCGGGCGCCGCCGTCGTCGATATTCGTGCTGGGTGCCCCACGGGCTGCACCAACGACACACGGGTCCTGGAGATCGGTTCCGGCCAGGCGGGAGGAGCCGTCGCCGACATCTCGGGGGTGACCATCTCGAACGGGAACCGCCCGTGCCGGCGAAGGGAGCGACTGCGGCGGCATTTGCGTCAGCGACCCCGGAAGCAAGCTGACGCTCACGGACTCGGTCGGTGGCGGGCAACACGGCGCTCACGTCGGTGGCGGTATCGGGCTGTACACGGCGGATCGGCGACATTGATCAACGACACGATCACCGGCAACGCGGTGTCGACCGTCGGCGCCGAACCAGGACGGCGGAGGGGGCGGGATCACGTCGTACAACGACGACACGTCGACGGCCAATCTGACCGATCCGACAACACGACCATCGCCGACAACACCGTCGACGACCGGCGGCAACGGCAGCGGCGGCGGGCATCGACGTCTTCAACACGGGCGCCGGGTTCGAGACCCCAACCTGACCATCGACATCGACCACTCGACGATCAACGGGAACGTGATCAGCGGCAGCGGCGCGCAGAGTGCCGGAGGGGGTATCGCCGCGTCAGGACGGGAGTTGGCAGGTGGTCGACTCGACGATCAGCGGGAACACGGCGACCGGCAGCGGCGGCGGGATCATGGACGGAGCGACGCGTCAGCAGCGTGGTGAGCGCGACCTTCGACACGATCGCCGGCAACACGGCCACCGACGCGCACAGCGGTGGCAACCTCCAGTCCAGGGTGCCGGCACGACGGACCTCGGCGAGAGCATCGTCGCCGGAGGGCTCTCCAACGGCAGCGCGTCGAACTGTCTCGTCGCGGGTGGCACGCTGCATTCAGCGGGTTACAACCTGATCGACGACACCAGCTGCGGCGCGCCGGGGCCGGGCGACATCGCCGGCCAGAGCCCGCAGCTCGGAGGCTTGGCGAACAACGGCGGGCCGACGGCGACACAGCTCCCGGCGTCGACGAGCCCCGCTCTGAGCGCCGTGCCGCCCGGCGTGACCTCCGGCACCGGCGTCTCCACCGACCAGCGGGGTGAGAACCGAGGCCAAGGAATCTCCGGGTCCTCCACCATCGGCGCCGTCGAAGTGGCGCAGAGCCCGACCCCGCCCACACCGCCCGCCGCAGCGCACGGCTACTGGCTGGTCGGCTCCGACGGGGGGATCTTCACCTTCGGCACGGCCCAGTTCTACGGGTCGACCGGCAGCCTCGTGCTCCAGCGCCCGGTGGTGGGCATTGCGCCGACCAGTGACAGAGCCGGCTACTGGATGGTCGCGTCCGACGGTGGCGTCTTCGCCTACGGCGACGCCGGCTTCGTCGGCTCTCTCCCCGGGCTCGGGGTCGCACCCGGCGGGCTCGGGCCTGCCCAACAGCCTCAACGCCCCCATCGTCGGCATGGTGCCGTCGCCCGACGGTGCCGGGTATTTCATGGTCGCGTCCGACGGCGGGGTCTTCGCCTTCGGTGATGCCCGGTTCGCGGGATCGTGCCCGGGGATCGGGGGCTGCTCGGGTGCCGCCGTCGCGGTCGTGCCGGATGCCTCCGGCAACGGCTACTGGCTGCTGACCACGACGGGCAACGTGTACGCCTTCGGTGACGCCCCGTACTACGGCGCACCCGGGAGCACGGGCTCGCCGGTCACGTCGGCCGTGCGCACGGCCGACGGTCGGGGCTACTGGGTCCTGGCGGCCAACGGCTCGGTGTCTCCCTTCGGGGACGCGGTGTGGCTCGGCGGCCCGATCGGGTCGGTCGGTGGCCTCAACCCGGCCACCGCCATCTTCGCCTCCACCTCAGGCGGAGGGTACTGGGTCGCCTCGGCCGACGGCGCCGTGTTCGCCTATGGCGACGCCCCCTACGACGGATCGATGCAGCACGACCACCTGAACGGGCCCATCATCGCCGCGACCGGCTTCTGAGGCCGCGCCGTGGCCCGCCGGGCGGCGCGGGATCCCGCCGCACGCTGCTACTCCCAGACCAGCGCGCCCAGCCGCAGTAACCCGCTCATGTCGTAGATGTCGGCGTCGAAGAAGGGGACGGTGACGAGCACGTCGGGCGCACCCCTGAGCTCGGCCTGCTGCTCGGCCTCGCGCCGGGCCACCACGCCGAAGTTGATGAAGCTCTCCGCCACCTCTCCGAGCACCCGGCCCGCCACCACCGGGTCGTCGGTCAACCCCTCGCCCAACTCGGCTGGCCCGGGCGGCGATCGACTGGGCCAGCTTGTCGGTCTTGGCATCGCGCAGATACTCGGGCAGGACCTTGTTCAACACGACGGCGCCCAGGTGCAGCTTGCGCGCCGTGAGCTCCTTGGAGAAGAACTCCGCCTCGCGCACGGGGGTGGCCTCGAGCGTCGACACCACCATGAAGGTGGTGCGCCGGTCCGACAACAGCCGCGTCACGGCGTCGGCGCGCTCGACGAAGCCCTCGTACATCGATTGGAAGAGGATGAAGAACTCCGAGATGTCGGCCAGGAACTGTGTGCCGAGGATGCGGTCGGCCACCTGGTAGAACGGCCGCGAGGCCATGTTCACCAGCCGCGACCGGTACGGCACGATGAGCCAGCGCAGCAGGCGCGAGCTGAAGAAGTCGGCCATGCGTTGCGGCGCGTCGAGGAAGTCGAGTGCGTTACGCGTCGGCGGCGTGTCCACCACAATGAGGTCGTACTTCCCCTCACAGTGGATCTCGTAGAGCCGCTCCATGGCGATGTAGTCGTGCGACTGCACGAAGCGCCCCGAGATGTTCTGGTACAGCGGGTTGGCCAGAATCTGCTCTCGCGTCTCGGCGTCGGGCGCGTGGGTGCGGATGAGGTCGTCCCAACTCTGCTTGGTGTCGAGCATGGCGGCCCACAGCTCACCCCTCGGGCGGGCCCCCGCATCGGTGAACACCTCGTCGGGGATGCGGACCTCGTCGTTCCCGATCCCCTTCAAACCGAGGGCGTCGGCCAGCCGCCGTGCCGGGTCGACGGTCAGCACGAGGACCCGCCCGCCCTCCTCGACGACGGCGGTGGCCGCCAACGACGCCGCCGTGGTGGTCTTGCCCACCCCGCCGGGGCCGCACGCGATGACGATGTCCTTGGCGGCGAGCAGTTGGCCCACGGTCTTGGCCGCCGGGACGGGAGTCGCGGTCACAGCCCCAGCTCCTCGCCGAGGGCGCTGGCCACCTGCCGGGTGGTGCGGGCGCCGAAGCTGCGGACGAAGAGATAGGGCAGCAACAGCACCGGCATGCCGTCGGGCAGTCCCGCCTGCAGGCGCTGGAGGTGGGCCGACCGGGTGCGGCGCATGGTGACCGCGAGCCGGGCCGCCTCGAGCACCGGGGCGACCGGGCCGCCCGCCCGCTCCGACAGCATCTCTTCGGCTCTCCGGCACGCGCAGCTCCTCGAAGATCTCCTCCTCGCGTTGGCCGAACAGCTCGGGCAGCACCCGGTTGACCACGACGGCGGACGTGCGCACCGTCGTCTCGTCACGGACGCGCTGCACCAGCTCGAGCGTCTCGCTCACCGGCATCTCCTCTGGCGTGCACACGGCGACCAGGCCCGTCTGGCGCGGATCGGAGAGGATGTCGAGCATCCAGTCCGTCTGGCTGCGGATCGTCCCGACCTTGACCAGGTCGTTGATGGCCTGGGGCGCCGCCAGTTGCCCGACGATGTGGCCGCTGGCCGGGGCGTCCACGACCACCAGGTCGTAGTGGCGCTCCTTGACCTCCCAACAGAACTTGCCGACGGTCAGGATCTCCCGGACCCCCGGCGCGGCGGTGGCGACGAAGTCGAAGGCCTTCGCCAGAGGACCGATCCGGCCGACCACCGGGATACGCAGCTGCAGCTTGAGGTATTCGCGCAGCGACGCCTCGGTGTCCATCGACATCGACCAGACGCCGGGGGCGATCTCCCGGGGCGTGAAGTCGGTCGGCGACGCCTCGAACAGCGATGCCACGTCGCCCTTGGCGTCGACTTCGCAGACGAGCACCCGCTTGCCGCGCTCGGCGGCCAACTGGGCCAGACCGGCGGCGACGGTCGTCTTGCCCACTCCCCCCTTGCCGGTGACGAACACCAGGCGCAGGTCCAACAGGTCGGGTGCCGCGCTCACCGCCGGCGCGCCTGTCCCGCCGTCACTGCCGTCCTCAGGGAGCGCCGAATCCGACGCGACGGTCCCCCGCAGGCGCACCCACCTCGACGTAGGCCACCTTGACCACGGGGACACCGACCCGCCGACCCTTGCGGTCGGTCAACCAGAGGACGCCGTCACCCGTCTTGAGCAGCTTCTCGATGTCGGCGACCACCTCGTCGCGGTCGGCATCGTCAGGCATCTCCACTTCGAGTTCCTTGGGGGTGTGGGTGATGCCGATACGCACGTCCACCTGGTCTCACTCTCCTCACGAGCTGTCGGATGGTTCCGAGGCCTCCTCGACGTTACTGCGACCGGGCAGACTGCTGAGCATGGATGGCCCGCCCACCGCCGGCAAGACGGAACGCAGTGCCCGTTGGGCCGCGACCATGGCGGGCTATTCCGGGCCGGTGCGGCTGGCCCACGCCGACTCGCACGCCCGGATCGGGCCGGCACCGGAGCCATCCCCCGAGCCCGGACCGGCGGCGATGCCGAGAGGGCGGGAAGAGCGCCGCGCGCTGGAGGACACGTTGCTGGCCCCCGGCGCCACGCGCTCGTCCGACGCCGGCAATCGGGCCCACCCCGAGGCACCCGACGACTGGCGCACCTCCTTCGAACGCGATCGGGACCGCATCCTGCACGCCACGTCGTTCCGCCGGCTGGCGGGCAAGACCCAGGTCTTCGTCTTCCCCCAGGACCATCAGCGCACCCGCCTGACCCACGCGCTCGAGGTGGCGCAGGTCGCCACGGCCATCGCCCGGGCCTGTCGGCTCAACGTCGCACTGACGGAGGCCATCGCCCTCGGGCACGACTGCGGGCACGGTCCCGGAGGCCACGCCAGTGAGGACGCGCTCGATCCCTACGTGCCGGGCGGGTTCGACCACGCTCCGTGGGGGGCGCTGGTCTCGCTCGCCCCCTTGAATCTGTGCGCCGAGACGGTCGACGGCATCGCCAACCACAGCTGGTCGCGTCCTGCCCCGTCCTCGCCGGAGGGCGAGGTGGTCAGCTGGGCCGACCGCATCGCGTACGTCTGCCACGACTGGGAGGACGCCGTCCTGTCCGGCATCGTGGCCCCACACCAGCTGCCATTGGCCGTGCGCGCGCTGTGCGGCGAACGCCGCAGCGCCCAGCTGGGCGCCTTCATCAACGGCGTGGTCTCGGCGTCGCTGCGCACGGGCCAGGTCGGCATGGAGGATGAGGAGGCCGAGGCGCTGGCCGCCTTCCGGGCCTGCAACTACGAGCGCATCTACCTGCGCGACGCCTCGCTCCGGCAGGGCGACGCGGTGATCGCCGTACTGCGGGCGCTGGTCGAGCACTTCTCGGACCGTCCACACCTCGTCACGGACCAGGGAGCAGGCCCTGACGAGTCCTCCGACGTGGTCGCCGGGAGCGAGGGTGCCGTGCGGGCCGCCGTGACCTACGTGGCCGGCATGACCGATCGCTTCGCCTTCCGCCAGGCCGTGGCCCTTCTCGGTTGGGACCCGGCCAAATTGCCGGCGGGTGTCGACGCCTGACGGTTGCCGGCTCTCCCGCGCCTAGGCCTCCGGGTCCGGGAAGACCGGCCGGCGCTTCTCCGTCAGTGCCGCCACGCCCTCGGCGAAGTCGGCGCCCCGCATCATCTCGGCCATGCGGGCCTCGGCGTCGCGCTACGGAGGAGGCGACGTCGCCATGGAGGTCACGGTAGAGCTGGAGCTTCGTCGCCGCCAGGGAGCTGGGCGCGATCTCGGTGGCCAAGCGCTCGGCGTACGCGAAGGTGAAGGGCAGCAGCTCCTCGGGTGGGAGCACCCGGTTGACCAGCCCGAGTTGTTCCGCCTCCTCGGCCAGCACCACCCGGCTGGAGAGCAGGACGTCGGCCGCGCGCGTCACACCCATGAGGCGCGGCAGCAGCCACGACAGGCCGTACTCGGCCGGCAGGCCGAGGCGGCCGTGCGAGGTGGTCAGCTTGACCCCCTGGGCTGCGAACCGCAGGTCGCAGTAGCAGGCGAGCACCAGCCCGACGCCGGCCGCGGGCCCGTTGATGGCGGCGATGATCGGCTTGGGGATGCCGAACTGGGAGGCGAAGTCGGCATCGAACTCCGGTCGGACGCCATAGCCGGGTGTGGCGACGTCCTCGGCCAGTCCGGCGTCGTACGCGCCGCGGGCCACATGACCCTGGAGCGCCCTGGCGTCGGCACCGGCGCAGAAGCCGCGGCCGGACCCCGTGACCACAATGACCCGGACCCCGGGGTCCGCCGCAGCGCGCGCCAGCAGCGAGAGATATTCGGCGTGCATCCGACCGGTCCAGGCATTGAGCCGGTCAGGCCTGTGCAGGGTGATGGTGGCGACGCGGGCCACCACCTCGTAGCGGGTGACCTTGAGTTCGGCGAGCTCCACGTCAGTCCAACGTGACGTAGCGGGTCAGGTGGAACGTGCCGGCCTCCACCACTCGCACGAACTCGGCCTGCAGCGGATGGTCCTCGGCGACGCGTTCGAACGCGCCCGCGGCCGGCTCCGTCGACCACAGCGTCACGACGAGCCATTCGTCGCCGTGACGGGCGGTCGTGCGCCGCATGAAGCCGGGCTGGTTCGGCACGAGCTCCGTCTGCATCTTCCGGTCCAGCGCCAGGAACGACTCGTCGGTCACGCCCTCGGCCAACCTGAACGTGGTGACTTCGACGATCGACACGACTCAGGCCTGGACCAGCATGAGCGGGTTCCCCTCGGGATCGGTGATCCCGGCCAGGGTGGGCCCGCCGGGGACGTCGAACGGCTCAGCGACAACGGTGGCACCGAGTGACACCGACCGGTCGAGCGAGGCCTGCAGGTCGGCCACCTGCACGTAGAGCGTCACGCCCGAGCGTTCGCTGCCGCGGATGTGACCGCCGGGGCCCGGCTCGGGCCCGCCGATGCCGGGCGGGATCTCCATGATGAAGCCGTCGCCGATCTGCCAGTTGAACAGGTCCGCGTAGAAGGCGCGCTGGCGCTCGGGGTCGACGGCCTCTATCTCCCAGTGCACCACCGGCCGCGCCCAGTCCTGCGCCATGCCACCTCCCGTCGTCGCGGCCCACAGTACCCAGCCCGGACCCTGCGCCACCGGGGCCAGCGCAGGCCCGAGCCGGTGCACGGCGGGGACCGTGCGGAGCGCGTGGTGCGACGGGCGGCATCCGGGCGGGGGCACAGTGTCGAAAAAGAACCTGAGATGTTTCGCGAAATGGAAGGCCCGAGGGTAGGATTTCGGCGCAGTCCGAGGCTCGGCATGCCCGCGAATGGGCCTCGGCAGGACTTGGCGACACAGGCGACGCGGCGAAGAAGGGACACACGCAGTGACTCACTGGGCACACATCCTGTCCAATGTCGCGCTGGTGGAATTCGTCCTGCTGGCGGCTCTGACGACGCTGCAGTGGGTGCAGCACCGGATCCGCGGCGCAGGGTGGGTCGCCCTGTCCTTCGCCATTCTCGGCGGCCTGTCTCTGGCACTGAAGATCGACCCCGGGCTGGTCACGAATCAGAACGTGGCCAAGGTCCTGATCGCCCTGCTCCTGGTGATGCCCTATTGCCTGTTCCGTTTCGCGGCGACGTTCCGGACCCCGAGCCGCCTCGTTCAGATCCTCGCCGTCGCTCTCACGGTCGCCATTGTGCTCTTCACGTTCAGCCTGCGGTACCTGCCGGCGCCTGGCTCACCGGCGCCGCCGCATTACCTCGCCTACCGGATCTCCTTCGTGGCGGCGTTCGGATTCCTCTGCGGCTACGTCGTCGTCTCCCTGTTGCTGGCCGGCCGGGGCGAGCCGCCGATTGCCGCCTCGCGCATGCACCTCTTGGCCCTCGCCGTGGCCGGGTTGGAGATCCAGGTGGTGGTGGCCGCACTGGGGCTGCAGGGCGCCACCGTCGACCTGGTCACGCAGGCGCTCACCGTGGTGATGGGCGTCCTGTTCCTGGTGGCGCTCGTGTTCCCCTCCTTCCTGCGCGTGTTCCTGAGCCGCAAGGAGGATGCAGCCTTCCACCGGGCCGTCAGCGAGCTCGTGTCCGCCGGCGACTCGCGCGACGTGGCCGAGCACCTCCTGCCCCACGTCTGCGCACTCGTCGGGGCACAGTGGGCGGCCTTGCTGGCCGGCGACGGCACGGTCGTGGCGCGCTACCCCGTCTGGACGGACGACGATGCGCCCGAGTCGCTTCGGGCGGAGCGTGCCGGGAGCCGCCGACGACGGATCACGGTCCAGACCAAGAGCGGGGCCACCCACGCCCTCGCCGTCAAGATCAGCCCCTCCATGCCGTACTTCGGAAGCGAAGAGTTGCGCCGGCTCGACCAGCTGGCCGACATGGTCGGACTGGCCATCGAACGCTGCGAAATGGCCGAGCAGATGGCCTACCAGGCTTCGCACGATGGACTGACCGGGCTGGCCAACCGCAGCATGTTCATGGAGCGACTCGAGGAGGCCATGCGGCACGTCGGGCGGCGTCGGTCCTCGCTGGCCGTCCTCTTCATCGATCTCGACCGCTTCAAGCTGGTCAACGACCGTGCCGACCACTCCGCCGGAGACCTGGTCCTCCACGAGATGGCCAACCGGCTCACCACCATGACGCGGGGGGTCGACCTGGTGGCGCGCTTCGGCGGCGACGAGTTCGTGGCCTTCGCCGAGGTGGACCACGAGCAGGATGCGCTGGACATGGCCGAGCGCATCCGGGCCGGGCTGAGCGAGCCGATCGCGAACGGGAAGGGCCAGCTGGTCGTCACGGCCAGCGTCGGCGTCGTCATGACGACCGACGGGTCGACGTCGCCGGCCGCGCTGTTGCGGGACGCCGACAACGCCATGTACGAGGCCAAGCGCTCAGGCCGCGATCAAGTCGTGCTCTTCCACAGCAACGCCCGCGAGCTGGCCAACCGCAAGTGGGGGCTGACCCCCGCCCGCGCCCGAAGGCTCAGCGCAGGCTGAGTTCCCGCCGGTAGACCCGGGCCGGGCCGAGCGCGGCCAGCTTCTCGGCAATGGCCCGGAAGGCCTGTGCCGTGTCGCTGTCCGGATCGACCGCCATGACCGGGCGACCCTCGTCGCCGCCCTGGCGCACCGCGTTGACGAGCGGCACGTGACCCAGGAGGGGGATCCCGAGGTCGGCCGCGAGCGTGGCACCCCCGCCGCTGCCGAAGAGCTCATAGCGCTTGCCGTCGTCGCCGGTGAACCAGCTCATGTTCTCGATGACGCCACGCACGGAGAGCTTGAGCCGGCGGGCGGCGAACGCCGAGCGCTGGGCCACCCGCTGCGCCGCCGCCTGCGGCGTCGTGACGACGATGATCTCCGCCCGGGGCATGACCTCGGCCAGGGTCAGTGCGACGTCCCCCGTGCCCGGTGGCATGTCGATGAGGACGAAGTCCGGCTCGCCCCAGTAGGCGTCGGTCAGGAACTGCTGAATCGCCTTGTGCAACATCGGACCGCGCCAGATCACCGGCTGGTCGTCCGGCACGAAGTACCCCATGGAGAGGCACTTGACGCCGTGGGCCGAAGTCGGGATGACCATGTCGCCGATGATGATCGGATCATGATCGGTGCCCAGCATCTTTGGGCACCGAGAACCCGTAGACGTCTGCGTCGAGGAGTCCGACCTGGTACCCGGCCTGCGCCAACGCAATGGCCAGATTCACCGTCACGGTGGACTTGCCGACGCCGCCTTTGCCCGACGACACGCCGATGACGCGCGTCTTGGCATCCGGCCCGAGGAACGACGGCATCGGCGCGGCCGGCGCGTGTCCGTGTCCCGCGTGGTCGTGCCCGTGTCCGTCGTCGCCGTGTTCGTCGACGGGCCCGGTCGTGTGGGCCCGCAGCCGGTGCCGCAGATCGGCCCGCTCCTCATCGGTCATCACCACGAAATCGAGCGCGATCTCCTCGACGCCCGCCACAGAGCCGGCCGCCTGGTGGATGCCCTCGGCGAGCTCCTCGGTGCCAGGCCAGGCGGCCACCGGCAGGGCCACCTCAATCTGCACCCGGCGACGGCGCGGCCGCACCGATCGCACCAGGCCGAGCTCACCGAGCGTCAGGCCGATCTCGGGATCCCGGACCGCGCCGATTGCGGCTTCGAGCTGTGATTGGTCTGCTGCCATGCACTCCCTCGTCTCGGGTGGGATCGGGCCACCCGTGCGCACGGGGACGCTGTCCGCGTCGCCCCAGCTGAAGGCCCTGATCCCTCGGTAGACTACCCAGGGTGAGCACCGCTCCGATCACCGCGGAGACCGAACGACCGGCCGGTGCGGACGACGGCCGGTTCAGCGCCGCCGTCGCTGCCGTGGCAGCCGCCTTCGGCGATCCGACCCGCCGTGACATCTTCCTCCACGTGCGCGCCGTCCCGGGCGCGACGGCGAGCGAGGTCGCCCGCACCTTCTCGCTGCACCCGAATGTGGCCCGCCATCACCTCCAACGGCTGGTCGACGGCGGGTACGTCAGGGTCGAGACCGGCCGCAACCCCACCGGCGCCGGCCGGCCGTCGAAGCGGTTCTTCTGCGTCGAGGAGGAGCTGCAACTCGGACTCATGCAGCGGCGCGACGACCTCCTGATGCGACTCCTGGGCGAGGCCATGCGAAGGCTGGGGCCCGAAGAGGCCGAGGAGATGGCGGCGCTCGTCGGCGAGGAGTACGGGCGCTCCCTGGCCTCGCGCATGACCGCCAGCGAGGGCCAGCGGACGGTGCGGGCCGCCATGCACGTCGTGGCGGACACGCTCACGGCCCACGGCTTCGCGGCCCACGCGGAAGACCGCGGCGAGACGACAGCGGTGATCGCCGAGCAGTGCCCCTTCGGGGACGCCAGCAGCACGAACCCTGTGCTGTGCGCGGTGGATCGCGGCATGGTCAAGGGGCTGCTGTCCGGGCTCTGCGGCACGGCGTCGCGCCAGGCGCTGCCGGTGATCCTCTCCTCGCGGGCGCGGGGCGACGACGCCTGCACCGCGTCCGCCTGAGCCCGGCGGTGGCCCGCGCCTATCTCGACCACGCCAGTACGACCCCGCCGCGGCCAGAGGCACTGGCCGCACTCACGCGGTGGGCCTCACTGCCGACGGCGGACCCGGGCCGCCTCCACGAGGAGGGTCGCACCGTGCGCGACGCGCTCGAGGAGGCCCGGAGACAGGTCGCCGACCTGGTGGGCGTGGCCGGGCGCCAGGTGGTCTTCACCTCGGGTGCGACCGAATCCGTCAATGCGGCCGTCTGGGGCGCGACGCGGGCTGCACCCGGACGGCCCGTCCTGTGTGCCCCGGTCGAGCACTCGGCGGTGCGGGACGCGTCGGCACGCCTGGCGCCGACCGAGGACATCCCGGTGGACGGCAGCGGACGACTCCAGGTCGAGGCACTGCGGGAGCGCCTGCGGTCGGCCTCCCTCCCCCGGCCGGCGCTGGTCCACTGTCAATGGGGCAACCACGAAGTCGGGACACTCCAACCCGTGGCCGAGGTCGTCGCACTGTGCCGGGAAGCCGGCGTCACCGTCCACGTGGATGCAGCTGCGGCCTGCGGGCAGGTGCCGGTCGACCTGGCTGCGCTCGACGCCGACCTGGTCAGCATCAGCGCGCACAAGCTCGGTGGTGTGCCCGGTGCCGGCGCGCTGATCGTGCGCCGCGGGAGCCGGTTCGAGCCCCTCCTCGTCGGCGGCGAACAGGAGCGCGGGCGCCGCGCCGGGCTGGAGGCGCTGCCGGCCCTTCTCGCCTTCGGCGCTGCGGCCGCCGCACTGGCCGCTGGCGCGCTCGCCTCGAACGCGGACAAGGCCCGGCGGCAGATCGCGTCCGTCGTCGAGGGTGCACTGAAGGTGGAGGGTGTGGCCGTCGTGGGACCCGACGCGGCGGAGAGGCTGCCCCAGCTGGTCTGCCTCGGCGTCGAGGGGGTGGAGGCGGAGCCGGTGCTCATCGGGTTGGACCGGGCCGGGGTCGCCGTCCACTCGGGCTCGGCCTGCTCGTCCGAGAGCATCGCGCCGTCACCCGTGCTCGAGGCCATGGGTGTCGACCCCAGCCATTCGCTCCGGGTCAGCGTCGGCTGGCCCACGACCGACGAGGACTGCGATGCATTCTCCCGCGCATTCCCACGCGTCGTCGGCGACCTGCGAGCGCTACGGCTTTGAAGTCGTGGTGGTCGTCGCGGCGCTGAACTGCGCCGGCAGTGGCACGCCGGCACCCTTGTACGCACCCGCGACCAGCGGCGCCGCCTGGGCCAGCTCGGAGGCCGGTGGGGCGTCGTTCAAGAAGTCGTTGAACTGTGCCACCGCGGCGGCATGGTTGTGATCCTGGTTCTCGAGGACGAGCCCGTAGAAGAGGTGGGCCTGGCCGTAGCTCGGATTCTTCCGGATAGCCGTCTCGATCTCGGCCCGTCCGACCCTCGTGAGGGACGGCACGCTGGCGGTGCTCCCCACGTTCCATTGGAGGAACCCGGCGTACGCCAGGGCGTGCGGGTTGGACGGGTCCTCGGTGAGGACCTTGTCGTAGAGCTCGAGCGCCGACTTGGTGCTGCCTTGTTGATTCAGTGCGTCCGCCTGCTGCAGCTGCTGTTCGATGAGCTGCGCCTGCGACACGGACACGCTGCCCGACGAGGCCTGACCGGGTTGACGGGCCTGCACGAAATGGACCACCAGAATGACGAGCCCGACGGCGATGAGCAGGCAGGACCCGGCGATGGCCAGACGGCGCCACCACGGCATGGGGCTGCGCTCGCCCTGAGCGGAGCGGCGTCCGCTCGGTGCGCGAGCTCTTGGACGACGATGCGGCAGCGTCGAGCGCAGCCAGTTCCGCCTCCACCGCAGCCAGCCGGGCGCGGTCGCGCGCCACCAGGAGTGCATGGTCCTCGACGGAGAGGTCGCCCGCATCACGCTCTCGATCGGCGTCGGCCAGGGATCGCTCCAGGAACTCGCGCTCGTCCGCCAGGTACCAACGATCCTCGCCCGGCGTACGGCCCGGCCGCGCCGCCTGGCGTGACTCGTCGGTCCTCACGCTTCGACCTCTTCGGCCTGCAGGGCGCCGAACTCCCGGCTCCGGCGCCAGAAGAGGATGCCCACCCCGGCCAGCGCACCGGCCCCGAGGACGATGGGGATGATCCAGATGAGAGGGACGCCCCCGGCGTCGGGCGGCACCAGCAGAATGGTCTGGCCGTACTCGGAGACGAGGGCCTGGTCGATGTCGGCGTTGGACCGCCCCGCGGCGACCATGCTCTCGATCTGGTGCCGCACGGCGATGGCCGTCGTGGCGTTGGACTGCGCCACCGAGAGGTCCGTGCACGAGGGGCAGCGCACGCCGGCCTCGAGCGCGGCGGCGCGCTGACCCGCCGTCGGCTGCGAGGTGTCCAACGCGCCGCTGCCGATCACGAGCGCCACGACGAGGACGACCACCGGCAGCGCCACCCGGGCCCACAGCGGCACCCGGGCCCGACGCTCAGCCACTCGACACGCCGGCCTGATGTCTGCGGGCCGCCTTCAGGAACGAGTCGAGGTTCTTCTGGGTCGCCGGGCCCACCAGGACGGCGCTGACGCGGCCGGCCGGGGTGATGATGAAGGTGGTCGGCGGGGCCGTGACCCCGTAGCGCTCGCGCGATGGTGCCGCCGGGGTCGGCCACGGCGGGCCAGAGATCGCCGTTCTTGTGCAGGAAGCCGCGGGCGGTGGACGACGTGTCGTGGAACACCACGCTGACCATGTCGGCCCCGTCTGGCGGCGTGCGTCTGCTCGAAATGGAAGCGCGAGAGGTCGGGTGCCTCGGTCTGGCAGGGGATGCACCAGCTGGCAAAGAAGTTGACGACGACGTAGTGCCCCCGGAGCGAGGCCAGGGAGACGGGAGCGCCCGTGCTGAGGTCGGTGCCGGTGAAGGCGGGCGCCTCCCGGCCCAGCAGCGGGCTCGAGACGGCAGTGGCCTCCTGCGGTGTCCGGGTGGCGAGCACAATGCCGATCACGACCAGGACGAGGAGAACGCCACCCGCCACCCAGCGGGTGGCGTGGCGTCGGCGACGGCTCATACCGGCCTCGCGACGCCCCGGGCCACCAGTGCCCCCACCGGCTCGGGTGCGGCGTCGCGTGCCGGTGGTTGCTCCGGTGCGGCGCCCGTCACCAGGTCGGAAGCGGCGGAGGCCGGGTCGGTGGGGCGCCGGCGCGAACCCGGGATCAGCGCGAGCACGCCGCCCACCCCGATGAGCAGGCCGCCGGCCCAGAGCCAGGCCACCAGGGGCTCGATGACCACGCCGATGGCCACGGATCCCTTCGGCAGATTGTTGATGGCCTGGTTCCCCGAGGAAGCCCCGAGGCCACCGACGGCGTCGAAGGTGAGGTAGACGTCGTCGAAGAGACCCGAGTCGATGGCCGGCGTGCCCACCACCGACAGCGCACTCCCGAAACTCGTCGTCGCCGGGTAGAACGCCGCCCCGTCCACCTTCACGACGGCCTCTTGCGCCGTGCGCGACGGCGAGGTGACGGTGCGCAGCCCTTCGAACTCGAAGCGGTGGCCGTCGTAGGTCACGACGGACCCCTTGTGCATGGGCAGTTCCGCCTGGTGACGGTAGGAGGTCGCGGCGATGATCCCCACCGCCAGCACGACGACACCGAGGTGCACGATCATGCCGCCGTTGGCCCGGCCCACCAGCCCGCGCCACAGGCCGACGTGGCGTGTGTGCGCCGCCCGCACGGAGAGGACGAGGGCACGCGCCGCGGTGGCCGCGGCCATGGCGCCGAGGCCGAAGCCGACCAGGGTGCCGATGCCGCGCAGGCCGAAGGCCACGCAGAGCACCACCGTGCCCACGCCGATCCACACCGGGATGGCGAGACGCTGCCAGAGGACGCCGCCGTTGATCTTCCGCCAGCTCAACACCGGCGCCACGGCCATGAGGAAGAGCAGCGTGAGGCCGACCGGGATCGCCACGGTGTTGAAGAACGGCGCGCCCACGGTGACCTGCTGCTGCGTCGCGGCCTCGTAGAGCAGCGGGTACAGGGTGCCGAGCAGGACGACGAAGGCAAACCCGACGAAGAGCACGTTGTTGAGGAGGAACGCACCCTCACGGCCGAGCGGCGCGTCAATGCCACCGGGCGAACGCAGACGGTCGCCGCGCCAGGCGATGAGCCCGAACCCCACGATCACCACGGCGAAGAAGAATCCGATGAGCAGCGGCCCGAGGTCCGACTGCGAGAAGGCGTGGACCGACGTGATGACCCCGGACCGCGTGAGGAAGGTGCCCAGGATGGTGAGCGCGAAGGTGGCGATGGACAGCGAGAGGTTCCAGACCCGCATGAGGCCGCGCCGCTCCTGGACCAGGGTCGAGTGCAGATAGGCCGTCCCGCAGAGCCAAGGGAGGAGCGCAGCGTTCTCGACCGGGTCCCACCCCCAGAACCCGCCCCATCCGAGCACCTGGTACGACCACCAGGCGCCGAGCACGATGCCGACCGACAGGAAGGTGAAGGCGACCAGGGTCCAGCGCCGGCACTCAATCTGCCAGCGGTCCCCCACCCGGCCCGTGGCCAGCATGCCGATGGCGAAGGCGAAGGGCACCGTGAAGACGACGAAGCCGACATAGAGAAGGGGCGGGTGGATGGCCACCAGCGGGTTGTCCTGGAGCAGCGAGTTCGGGCCGAGTCCCTGCGTCGCGCCCGGCGCGGTGACGAAGGGGTTGGCCGGTCCGATCATCAACCCGAAGAAGAAGGCGGAGACGATGTACAGGACGAGCGTGGCGTAGCGGATGACCGAGTCCTGCGCCTGCCGGCGGTAGCGCCACACGAAGATGGTCGACACCACCGAGAGGATGAGGCCCCAGAGCAGGATGGAGCCGGCCAGCGCGGACCACATGCCCGTGATGGAGTACAGCAGCGGCGTGACGGTGCTGTTGTTCTGCGCCACGAACACCAGGGTGAAGTCGTGGGTGACCAGCGCGTGCTCCATGGCGCCCGCCGCGAAGAGCGCGCCGATGCACATGACCGGCGCCAGCAGCCTGGCGTCGGCCCCCGTGCGGCTCGGAGCCGTGGACGCGTCGCCCTCCCCGGCCCGCGGGCGGCGCGGGACCAGACCGACGACGCTGACCACAATGCCGGCCAGGCAGGCCACGAAGGCCAGCCACACGCCGATCGTCCCCAGGTTGGCGTCGAGCATCAGCAGACCGGACCGGTCGCCGTCACCTTGACCCGGTTCGGGTGCTGGGCGCTGTAGGTGCTGGAGTGCTTGATCAGAATGGAGTTCGAGAGGAACTGGTCCGAGGTGTCCGACGTGAAGTGACCCACCACGACCACGGGGACGCGGGACCCGAAGAGCTGGGGCGGGCTCCCCGTGTTGGCGACGTGCACGACGTCGGAGCCCTGGCAGATGGTGAAGTTCGAGCCGGCATCGGTGGCACGAATGCTGTTCGGGACGACGGTGCCCTCCAACCGGAACGTCTGGGTGCCCAGGGTCTGCCGGTGGGCCATGGCCTGGCTGACCGTGTCGAAGTAGTCGAGCGAGCTGCCCAACCCCTCGACGAGCAGGAAGACGAGCGCGACCGCCAGGACCGCGAAGACGGCCAGCAGGCGCCAGCTGATCCGCCGGCGCCGGCGGGGCGGCGGCGTGGCCGGGCCCTGGTGGGCCTCGGACGTCGGCGGGCTGGGTGGTGGGGTCGGTTCGGTGGTGGTGCCGGTCACGACGGCTCGCTGCCGGCCGGCGCGGCGTCGGCCTCGACGGCGGGCTCCGACATCCGAAGCGCCCGCTCCCAACGCCGGCGGCGCAGGACCAGGGAGACGGCGTAGACGAAGAGCGAGCCCAGCGCGATGGCGTAGCCGGCGTCGACGTAGCTCACGGTGCCCCCCCGCCCGGGCCCGGCGTGGGCGCGCTGGCGCCGGCACCGACGAGGTCGGTGTCCTCGCTCCAGCGCTCGCTCAGCGACACCTCGAGCTCCTGGTCGCCGACGGCGTCCTGCAGCACCTCAATCTGGTAGCGCACGCCGAGGAACCAGACGAAGAGCAGCGAGAAGGCGACGAAGCCGAGCAGGAAGGTCCACGACATGGAGGGCGAGGCGTGGATCTGGAACCCGGGATCGATGAACGTGCCGCCCTGGTGCAGGGTGTTCCACCAGTCGACCGAGAAGTGCACGATCGGGATGTCGATGGCGATGAGCAACGCCGCCACCGCACAACGCCGGGCGCGGATGGCCGGGTCCGCCGGCACGCGCCGCAGCGCCAGGTAGCCGATCTCGAGCAGCAGGAGCAGCGCGGTGGAGGTCAGGCGGGCGTCCCAGGTCCACCAGACGCCCCACACGGGACGGCCCCACAACGAGCCGGTCACGAGCGTGAGCGCGGCGAACACCGCGCCGACCTCGACCGAGGCGGCGGCGAGCCGGTCCCAGAAGAGCGAACGCGTGCGGGGCCAGAGGTAGAGCAGGCTGCCGCCGGCGGCCACCAGGCCGACCCAGTACAGCGCCACCGTGGCGATGGCGGGATGGATGTAGAGCAGCCGGGCCAGGTTCCCCTGGAACTGGTCCGGCGGCGTGATCCACAGACCGAGCCACACGGTGAACGCCATGGCGACGACGCCGAGCACCCCGACCACCGTGAGCCAGCGCGGACGTCGGATCATGGTCTGCGCGCTCACGCCGCCTCCTGGAGTGGTCCGTAGAGGACGACGCCCACCACGAGGTAGATCACCGCGAACGGGACGAGGATCTTGAGCCACTGGGTGCCCGAGGCGGCGTTGCCGTCGAGCGCGGCCTGCCACGCCTTGGAGCCGGCCAGCAGCACCGGCGCGAGGACCGGCAGCACCAGCAGCGGCAACAGGGTGTCGCGCACGCGCAGGCCGGCCGACAGCGCGCCGTAGAGGACCCCCGCGCAGGCGAGGCCGACGGTGGCCAACAGGCTGGCGGTCACGGCCAGCCACACGACGTGGACCCGGACGTCGAAGAGGAACGTGATGCCGGCCCAGAGGACGACCTGCAGGAGCAGCAGCTGCAGGCCGACGGCGGCCGCCTTGCCCAGGAAGATCCCGGCCGGGTCGATGCCCGAGAGCCGCAGCCCGTCGCGCGTGCCCTCGCCGGACTCGACGGCCACGCTGCGCTGAATGGCGAGCACGGTCGAGAACAGGAGGGCGACCCAGAAGATGCCCGGCGCGGCGTGGCGCAGCGACGACTGGTTCGGGCCCGATGGCAAAGGCCAGCAGGACGAGCACGAGGACGGCGAAGGGGACGACCTGCCACAGGGCGACCCGGGCCCGCGCCTCAATGCGCAGGTCCTTCCCGGCGACCAGCACGGCGTCATGCCACATGGGTGGCCCCGCCGGCGCGCGCGGACTCGGCGGACGGCGATGCCGGCACCGCGGTCAGCGTCACGCGCCGTCCTCCCGGCTCTTCGCCGGTGACGCGCCCGCCGCCCATGGACGACGACCCGGTCGGCCAGCGGGACCGAGAGCTCCGGTTCGTGCGACGACAGCAGGACGGAGGCCCCGTCGGCCACCGCGTCGGCGATCAGCTGGCCGAGGAGCGCGCGCGACGTGGCATCGAGGCCGGCGTGCGGCTCGTCGAGCAGCCAGAGGGCGGGGCGGCGCGCCACCAACGCGGCCAGGGCGACCCGGCGCCGTTGCCCGGCCGACAGCCGGCCGGCCGGCGTCGTCCGCAGGCGCCCGGTGAGTCCCAGCCGCTCGAGCGCCGCGTCGGCGCTCTGCACCGGCAGCCCGAGAGCGCGCACGGCGAACTGGACGTTCTCCGCCGCGCTGAGCTCGTCGTAGAGAGGGGCGGCATGCCCCAGGAGCCCGACGTAGCGACGCACCGAGGTGTGGTCGGTGGTCAGGTCGACGCCGAGGACGGTGGCGGAACCCGACGTCACCGGCAGCAACCCGGCGCAGGCCCGCAGGAGACTGGTCTTGCCGGCGCCGTTGGCACCCACGACGACGACCACCTCGCCCTGGTCGAGAGACAGATCGACCCCGGCAAGGGCTGGGAAGCGGCCGGCGAGCGCGACCGCGGCACGAAAGTGAACGACAGGGGCCATGGCCTTCCCCACCATGGTAGGGGGGGTCGGTACCAGGGTTCCAAGCGGGGGTCGGGCCGGCGGGATCCGCCGAAACCCGCGCTCGCCGATGCTCTCAGCTGGGCATCAGCCCGATCCGTCCCGGCGAGCGACCGGAGCGGGCGTCCGGGACGGCTCAGCCCATATGGGCCAGCGCCGTGATCGGCTCCAGCGACCGGGCCGGATCGCCGTCGATTTCGGCCCGGGCGAAGTCACGGAGCGCTTCCTCGTGTGCCACGAGGAGGTCGGCCGTCTCCCTTTCCGCCGGGCTCAACTCGCCTATGCGCTGGTAGAGAGGGATGTACTGCGCGGTGATGGGCCCGATGGTGGACATCAGGTCGCTCCAGGTCAGCGCCAGCGCGCCGGGCAACAGCGCCTCGGCGGTGGCCACGATCTCCGGATCCGGCTGCGTGGAGACGCCGGCCCGCTGGAGCGCCGGGGCGACCGCCTCTTTGGTCCGCTGCTCCAGGGTGGCGAGCATCCGCATTTTGGCGGCCTGGTCGGGATCCCCGAGCTGCTCGGCGATCCCCCCGAACAGCAGCTCGCCCAGGACCTCGCCCTGGTAGGCCTTCGTCCACAGCTCCGCCAGCCCGTCCTCGGGCGAGAAGATCGGGTCTGCGACGGTCGTCCGGCATCGGTCATGGGACCGACGGTACTCCCGGCGACGCCCGGACTGCCGGTGGCGTCCGGGGGCGCCGTGGCGGCCGTCGGTAGTGTCTCTGCCGCCGATGGTCACCGTCCTCATGCCGTTGCCGGCCACTGATTTCGACCCGACCGAGGCGGCCGTCAGCTGGCAGGTGCTGTCCGCGGCGGGCCACGACGTCGTGTTCGCCACCCCGTCGGGGCAGCCGGGGCGGGCCGACGACCTCATGGTGACCGGACGGGGCCTCGATCCGTGGGGCGCCATTCCGGGCCTGCGCCGCCTCACGGTGGTCGGCCGCGTGCTGCGGGCCGACGCCGGAGCCCGCCGGGCCTACGCCGCGTTGCTCGAGGACGCGGCGTTCCGGTCGCCCCTGCACTGGGGCGCGGCCCGGCGCAGCCGCGTACGACGCGCTGGTGCTCCCGGGCGGCCATCGGGCCCGGGGGATGCGCCCCTACCTCGAGAGCCCCGAGGTGCAGCAGATGGCCATCGACGCCTTCCGGGCGACGAAGCCGGTCGGCGCCATCTGCCACGGCGTCCTGGTGGCCGCCCGGGCCGTGGATCCCGTCACGGGCCGCTCGGTGCTGCACGGACGGCGGACGACGGCACTGACCTGGGCGCTGGAACGCAAGGCCTGGGGCATCGCCCGCTGGTCGCGGTTCTGGGACTCCACCTACTACCGGACCTACGTGGAGGAACCGCGGCCAGCCCTGGGGGTACATGTCGGTGCAGCAGGAGGTGACGCGGGCGTTGGCCGACCCCGCCGACTTCGCCGACGTGGAGAAGGGCACGCGCGACTGGCGGCGCAAGACGAGCGGGCGCGCCCGCGACACCCTGGACGACGCCCGGCCGGCCTGGGTCGTGCGCGACGGCTCCTACGTGTCGGCGCGCTGGCCCGGTGACGTGCACACGTTCGCCCGGACGTTCGCCGAGGTGCTGGCCGAGCGGGCCTGACGCTCAGTTGCCGTCGAGGACGAGGTCGAAGGCCTCGGGCGGCATCAGCACGTCGAAGTAGAGATCCTCCGCCTCGCCCCAGCGGGCCTCCCACTCGGCCCGGTCGCGCTCCCCCTCCCGGCGGAGGAGGCGCTCGCGGCGCGTGTCGCGGGCCGACATCGAGCAGCACCCGCAGGCTCGAAGAGCGCGGCGAGCTCGGGCCGGGCGCTGTAGGCACCATCGAGGAGGACCACCGCGGCGGGGCCGGCGGTGACCGGCGCACCGAGTCGTCCGTCATCGGCGTCCCAGTCGTAGGGCCGCCAGGTGACGGCCTCGCCACGGCCCAGTTGCACGAGCAGGGAGCGCTGGCGCTCCCAGTCGATGACCAGGTCGACCTTGTGCCGCCGGGTCCATGGGCATCCCAGGAGGCGTCCGTGGCCACCGCGGTAGAAGTCGTCGCCGTCGATGACCAGCGCGCCGAGCCAGCGCGCCCACCGCCCGGGCCAAGGTGGACTTGCCCGCCCCCGAGCGCCCGTCGAGGGCGACGAGGAGGGGTGCGTCCGCTGTCCCTGCCAATGCAGCGATGCGCGCGCACAGCACGCCGGCCGCTCCGTCGGGAAGGGGCGGGTCGGACCCGGAGCCCGCCATCGCTCAGCTCGTGGAGAGCCGGCCGAGGCCGAGGTGGTTGAGGAGGTTCGAGAGCTGCGTCGACACCCAGCTGACGTTGTCCGTGAGCAGCAGAATGCCGAACACGATCAGGACGCCCCGGCGACGAGCTCGACCGCCCAGAGCCAGTGGCGGGCCCGGTTCAGCGCCGCCGTGAGGCGGCCGAAGGCAAGGCCGACGAGGACGAAGGGCACGGCCAGTCCGAGCGAGTAGGCGAACAGGAGCAGCACGCCTCCGGGCAGCGTGCCGTTGTGCGCGGCCAACCCGAGCACGACGCCGAGGACCGGCCCGATGCAAGGCGTCCAGGCGAAGGCGAACGCCATCCCCATGAGCGGCGCCGCCCAGGCGCCGAGGCGCGAGGGGCGCACGTCGAAACGCCGCTCGCCGGTCACCCGCGACACGACGCCGAGCGTCCCGCCGCCCGCATGGGCCCACACCCTCGACGGCAGGGCAGCGAGCACCATGACGACGCCGAGCAGCAATGATCACGGCCCCGCTCACATGGGCCAGTGCGATCTCGTGCGCCTTGAGCAGGCGCCCGATGCTCGACGCCGTCGCCCCCAGCGCCACGAAGACCACCGTGAAGCCGGCCACGAAGAGCCCGATGCCCCGCAGGACGGGGCGCAGCGCTGCCGCCGGCGTCGCGCCGTCACCGCCGGCCTCCAACTCGGCGGCCGAGAGCCCCGAGACCATGGAGACATAGCCCGGCACGAGGGGGAGCACGCAGGGCGAGAGGAACGACAGAATCCCGGCCCCGAAGGCGACGAGGACACCGGCCGGATCGGCTGAGATCGCGGCGGGGACAAGCATTGCGAGGAGCGCGGCGGCCCCGGCTACCTCAGGCTCTTGCGAACCAGGTCGATGTCGGCCTCCACCATCATGGTGACCAGGCCGGGGAAGTCCACCTCGCGCTGCCAACCCGAGCACGACGTGCGCCTTGCCGGGGTCCCCCACCAGGAGGTCGACCTCGGCCGGACGCAGGAACCGCTCGTCGATCACGACGTGCTGCTCCCAGTCGAGCCCGGCGGCGTCGAAGGCGAGGCGGCACAGCTCGCGGACGGCGTGCGTCTCGCCGGTCGACACGACGTAGTCGTCCGGCGCGTCCTGCTGGAGCATCAACCACATGGCCCGGACGTAGTCGGCGGCGTACCCCCAGTCGCGCTGGGCGTCGAGGTTGCCGAGCGACGAGCTTGTCCTGGAGCTTGTTGGCGATGCGCGCCACGCCGTGCGTCACCTTGCGCGTGACGAACTCGAGGCCCGCGCCGCGGGGACTCATGGTTGAACAGGATGCCCGAGGAGGCGTGGAGCTGGTAGCTCTCGCGGTAGTTGACGGTGATCCAGTGGCCGTAGACCTTCGCCACGCCGTACGGACTGCGCGGGTACAGCGGCGTCGACTCGCGCTGCGGCACCTCCTGCACCTTGCCGAACATCTCCGACGAACTGGCCTGGTAGAAGCGGATCTCGGGGTCGACCAGGCGAATGGCGTCGAGCATCCGCGTCACCCCGAGCGCCGTGGTCTCGCCGGTCAGCACGGGCTGGGTGAAGCTGGTCTGCACGAAGGACTGGGCGGCCAGGTTGTAGACCTCGGTGGGCCGGTGATCGCGCAGGATGTTGATGAGCGACACCTCGTCGAGGAGGTCCCCGGCGACGAGCTCGATCTGGTCCTGAATGTGGGCGATGCGCTCGAAGTTCAACGTGCTCGATCGCCGGACCATCCCGATCACCGTGTAGCCCTGCGTCAAGCAGAAACTCGGCCAGATACGAGCCGTCCTGGCCCGTCACGCCCGTAATCAGTGCCCGTTTTGCCATCGGGGCAACGCTAGTCGACCTGCCGACTCGCTCCCTTTGCACGCCTACAGTTCGTGCGTGGCGACCGCATGCATGGTCTCGTTCCGGCTCGGCGGTTCGGACGGGGTCGCCGTCGAGGCGGCGAAATGGGCGGATGCGCTGGGCCTCCTCGGCTGGACGGTGCGCTCCGTCGCGGGCGCAGGGCCGGTGGACCGCCTCCTACCCGGGTTGGCCATGCAGGCCCCGGAGCCACCGACACGGGCGGAGGTCGACGACGGCGCTGGCCGGTGCCGACCTGGTCATCGTCGAGAACCTCTGCTCGCTCCCCCTGAACCCGGCCGCGGCGGCGGTGGTGGCGGCGGCCTGCGCCGGACGCCCGACGGTGCTGCACCACCACGACCTGCCGTGGCAGCGTCCGCAGTTCGCGCACCTCCCGCCGCCGCCCGACGACCCCGCATGGGCGCACGTGACCATCAACGAGCTGAGCCGGACCGAGCTGGCGCGACCACGGCATCGGCGCCACCACCATCTACAACTCCTTCGACCCGGATCCCCCACCCGGAGACCGGGCGACCGTCCGCGGCGCCCTCGGCGTGCCCGAGGCGACGCCGCTCCTCCTGCAGCCCACGCGCGCGTTGGCCCGCAAGAACATCGGGGGAGCCATCGCCCTGGCCGAGGCGACCGGCGCCATCTACTGGCTGCTCGGTCCCGCCGAGGACGGGTACGGGCCGGAGCTCGAGCGGCTGGTCGCCGAGGCGCGCTGTCCCGTGCTGCTCGGCCCCCCACGCGGCGGCTGCTCCGTCGCCGACGCCTATGCGGCCTGCGACGTCGTCGCTGCTCCCCTCGCTCTGGGAAGGCTTCGGCAATCCGTCGGTGGAGTCGGCGACCTACCGGCGGCCGCTGGCCATCGGCCCGTACCCGGTGGCAGCCGAGCTGGCGGCCTTCGGCTTCGACTGGTTCGACGCGGCCGACCCCGCCCCCTTGGCGCGCTGGCTCGAGCAGCCGGACCTCGGCCTCATCGCGCACAACCACCAGGTGGCGGCGGACCACTTCAACCTGGCCGACCTGCCGGCACGCCTGTCCGCCGTCCTCGAGCGCGTTCCCGGTCTCTGACCGTTCGGTAACCTGGCGCGATGTCGGGCGCGATACAGGCATCTTCGAGGCGGCTCACGGCCGAGCAACGACGCCAGCAGCTGGTCGCGGTGGCTCTCGAGCTCTTCGCGCAACGGGGGTACCGGGCCACGACGATGGACGACATCGCCGAGGCCGCCGGCGTGACGAAACCGCTCCTCTACCAGCACTTCTCCTCCAAGCGGGCCCTCTACCTGGAGCTGGTCGACTCCATCGCCCAGGACGTCCTGGTGGCCATCGGGCGCGCCGTCATGCGGGCCGAGGGCCCGCGCCAGCAGGTCGAGCTGGGCTTTGCCGCCTACTTCGGCCTGGTCGTCAGCCGGGAGGCGGAGTTCCGGCTGCTCTACGGGCGGGACCACGCGGACGATCTCGAACTGGGCCGCGCCCTGCGCGCCGTGGAGGATGCCATCGCCGAGGCGATCGACCCGCTCATCGACGCCGGGCTCGACGACGACCATCGCCGCCTGCTCGCCTACGGGATCGTGGGCATGGCCGAAGGCGTCAGCCGTCGCTTCATGGCGCAGCGCCCCGACTCCGAGGCCGCGGTCGACGAGGAGGCGCAGAAGCTGGCGGGACGCATGGCGGACCTTGCCTGGGCCGGATTGCGCTCGGTCCACGCCGACTGAGTCAGGACGGCGTCGACCCGTCACAGGAGCGTGACGAGCGTCTGGCACAAACCCCACAGCTCGTCGACGCACGCGGCATAGACATCGGCCTCGTGACCCGCCGGGTCGAGGACGTCCTCGTCGTCGTCGAGCTCGACCGCGTCGAGGCCGAGGGCCGCCACCCGCTCGCCGAGCGCCGGCGGCGCTGGTGCGAGGTGCGTGCAGAGGTGGCGAATGGTGGCCGTCTTCGCCGCGGCATCGGGGAACTGGCGCCGGACGAAGCGCACGTGGTCGGCTTCCATCACGACCACGAGCTCGGCATGCACGAGGTCGACCCCGTGCACCTGGCGGCTGCGGTGCCGGCGGAAGTCGGCGCCGGCCAGCTCGGGGAGTCGGGACAGCGCCGTGCGCGTCCGCAGGCCCATCGGCTGCCCGTCGATGGTGTGGGTGCCCGCGGTCACGACGTGCAGCGGTTCGCCGGGGCGTCGGTCGCGCGAGGACATCGAACATGAATCCCGCCATGACCGACCGCGCCGCATTGCCCGTGCACAGCACGAGGAGCTCCGTCACGAGGTGGCGAGCAGGAGGGCGGGAGCGTCGACGTCGAGCGCATGTTGCGCGTGGCGACTCGAGCTCGTGAGGAACATGAGGTCGCCCCGCTCGGTGCGCTGCACGACCATGGACGCCACGATGGCCATCAGCAAGCCGGCGAAGGTGTCGCGTCGGGTGTCGGCGCGCAGCTGATGCAGGGAGTAGTCGCGCACGCCCCGGCGGCACAGCGCGTCGTGGTAGCGCGCCAGCAGCTCGGGCTCGTGGGCGCGCCGGTCCTCCACGCTGAGGCAGCCACCGATGAAGTAGGCGACGTCGATGGACGCGCTCGCCCAGGCCACGGTCTGCCAGTCGACCACCACCGGTCTCGGCGTGCCCGGCTGGAACAGGAGGTTGTCGAGGCGGAAGTCGCCGTGGCTGGCCGTGCGCGGACCGCTCCGCAGCCGCAGGTAGTCGGGCAGGTGGTCGACGAAGAGACGGCAGACGGCCTGGTGCTCCGGAGCGAGCGCATCGGCGTAGCGCTCCAGGAAGCCGGGGAGCAGCGAGGACACCAACGCGACGAGGAAGGCGTCGGACTCGGGGGTGGACCGGTTCAGCCACTCGAGGCGCTCCAACTCGGGCACCTCCCAACACGGCGCGTGGAGTCCGGCCATCTCCTCGAGCACGGCCGTCGCGACCTCCGGACCGCAGGCGGCAATCTGATCGCCCTGGCTCGCCCCGGCGATGTCCTCCATGAGGAGGGTGAACCAACCCGTCTCGGGTTCCACCTCGGCCAGGTAGACCGCCGGCAGACGGGCGCCGACCCGGGCCGCGACCTCGCGGTAGAAGCGGACCTCTATCTCGTAGGCGCGCAAGGCAAGGCCGGTGCCCCGGCTCTGATCGTCAGCCGAGGCGAATTTGCCCACCACGCTGGAGGGGCCGGCACCGTCGCCGATCGAGCGTCAGGACGAAGCGCGTCGTGTCGGCCATCTGCCCGGTTCCGATCGGCGCCGTCTCGAACGGAGCGGACCGAGGCGCCTTCGGCCAGTTGACCCGCCTGCGCCAGCGCGTCGGTCAGCCACTCCGGGGTGACGTCCGAGTGCTGGCGGAGGAGCGGGGGCGGGGCCATGGCAGGCCGACACTATGGCCCGGCCTGGGGCGACGCGCCGACCCGCGGCCGCGTGTCACGACACGGCGTGGCCGGGCAGGAGCGGGGGCGGATCCCGCAGGGCGCGGCTCGCCGTCGCCCAGACGGCCAGGCCGAGGGCCCAGGCGGTGAAGAAGGCCACTGTCCAGCGGGGCGTCGAGTGCTGGAAGAGGAAGCCGGCAGCCAGAGGAGCGAGCGAGGCGGCGGAGAGGGCGATCGCGCTGCGGACGGATTCGGAGCGCCCCAGAAGCCGGTCGGGCGTGGCGGCGATGCGGTACCCGTTCACGACCGAGTCCGTGGACGGCACGGCCAGGCCGACCGGCACCAGCCCCAGGGCCAGCACGACCGCACGCGGCCAGAGCAGGAAGACGGCACAGCCCAACCAGGCCCACACCTCCAGGACGAGGACGGCGTGGACGGAGAGGGCGGACCGGATGAAGCGCGAGAGGAACGAGCCGACGACGACGCTGGCGGCGAAGACACCGGTCAGCAGCCCGATCACGCCGCCCGAGAGCCCCTCGCTCTGACCGATGATCACGATGCAGAACAACAGGCCGAGGGCGCTGAAGTTCAGCAGGCCGTACAAGAAGGCGGTGGTGCGAAGGAAGGGCTGCCCCCACGTGAACGCCAGCCCTTCCGCGGCGCGCTGGCGGGCCGTGCCCGGGTCCCGTTCGCGCTCCTCCTGGAAGCGGGCGCGCACGAACAGCAGCGAGATGGTCGAGCAGGCATAGGAGAGGGCATCGGCCAGGAAGGGAAGGGCGCGACCGGCTTCGAACAGGGCTCCGCCCAGCGGCGGCCCGATGATGCGCACCGCCGCCGACCGGCCACTCTGCGCGCCCGCCGCTGCCGGCAACTGCCCGGCGGGCACCACGGCTCGCAGCGCGCCCGGTTGGGCGGCATTGAAGACGGTGCTGCCGATGCCCTCGACGAAGGCGACGCACGGGAGGACCCAGAACGCGACTCCCCCGACGACGAGGCCGATCGCAAGGCCGCCGATGGCGGCGGCCCGCAATGCGTCGGCGGCGATCATCAGACCACGACGATTCCAGCGGTCCGCCAACAGACCGGCCGGGATGGCGAACAGCGCGATGGGGGCGGTGCGCGCAAAGGAGACGACACCCGCCTTCACGGCGGAGTGGGTCAGCGCAAGGGCCAGGAGCGGGTAGGCGATGGCCGTCGCCTGCGACCCGGCATCCGACAGGAACTGACCCGTCTGGAGGAGGACGAAGTCGCGGTTGCGCCGGAGGGGAACGGCCGCCATCCGGCGACGCTATCCCGCGCTGTGCCGCTGTCGGGATGACGAAGGCCGAGAGTGGCGGTGGAGAGTCACACGACGCGCGGAGCGGTGGGCCGAAGCGCTCGCGGCGCTGAAAAGACCTCCGGGCGCGACCGAAAACCCCTGTTCAGCGGCCGCCGACCTCCTCCGAGGGCGGGGCGCCGCGGTACTGTCGGGGGAGCCGTGGGGACGGAGGCCGCAGCGGGACAACTGCGGACGAGTGAAAGCGGGTGTACCCGTGCACGCAGCCTCCCCCCGACTCGCCCGGAGCATCGCCTTCGCAACCGGCAGCCTCGCACTCTCGCTCCCCTTCTTCCCTTCCGCCGCGTCAGCTGCCGGCACCCCGGAACAGGTCGCCCTGACGTCCTTCGCCGCCACCTCGACACAGTGCAGCGGCCCGACGTACCTGCCCGTGGCCGATCCCGCAATGAGGGAGGTCTACGCGGAGCTCGACGCGCTGGCCGGAGCAGCGCCCGGAGCAGGACCGTACCCGCCGACCTTCAGCAGCTGTTCGCCGTTGCCCTCGGTGGCCGCCCCGATCGTCGGCGACGCGTCGGTCACTTCCGTCACGTCTCCGAGCGGCACGGCCAGCGTGTCGGCGCAAGCGGTCGGCAACCAACTGGTCGAGGAGTCGGCGAATGTGTACACCACGCTCAGCGGCTCCATCACGTTGAGCGCCCCCGCCTCCGTCCGTCACCTTCTCGGTCCCCTACACCACCTCGGGGCTCTCGCAGTCCGGCGCAGAGGATCCCTTCGCCCTGGTGTCGTTCACCGCGGCAACGGGACTGATCGGCTGCGTGGACGGCTCCGACGGGATCTGGTCGAACCCGCCCGGGCAATACGATCTCGCCTCGCCCATGGGCCCGGGCGAGGGGACGGCCGCCGTCGAGGTCTTCTGCCCCGACGGCTCGCAGCTCGCGCCCGGCACCGTCGGGCTCGGAGTGAACCTGTTGGCCAGCGCGTACTCGGACAATGGTCAGAACGACGTGGCATCCGCCGACATCTCCCTGCACGGAGTCACGGCGACCATCAACTCCTGAATCAGTTGATGTGGATGCCCGAGATCGCCCGGGAGATCACCAGCCGCTGCACCTCGGAGGTCCCCTCGAAGATGGTGTAGATCTTCGAGTCCCGGTGCCACTGCTCGACCGGGTTCTCCCGGACGTAGCCGTAGCCACCGAGGATCTGGATGGCCTGGTCGGTCACCCACACGGCGTTCTCGCCGGCGTAGAGCTTGGACATGGAGCCCTCGCCGTTCTCGAACTTCTTGCCGGTGCTGGCCATGTTGGCGGCCCGGTGCACGAGCAGGCGGGCGGCGTCCGTGTGCATCTTCATGTCGGCCAGCTTGAAGGCGATGGCCTGGTTCTCGATGATGGCGCGGCCGAACTGCTTGCGCTCCTTGGCGTAGTCGAGCGAGTA
The DNA here is from genome assembly GCA_963755445.1 of uncultured Acidimicrobiaceae bacterium. Lineage (GTDB taxonomy): Bacteria > Actinomycetota > Acidimicrobiia > Acidimicrobiales > RAAP-2 > Bog-473. The sequence continues at coordinate 121,653 of CAVWJQ010000010.1, forward strand.
CTCGTAGGCGGCGCGGGCGATGCCGACGGCCTGGGCGCCCACGATCGGACGGGACGCCTCGAAGGTGGCCATGGCCGCCTGGGTGGAGGTCTTCTTGCCTTCCTTGGCCCGGGCCAGACGCTCGTCCAGCTTCTCCTTGCCGCCGAGCAGGCAGCGCCCCGGCACCCGGCAGTCGTCGAGGACGACCTCGGCCGTGTGCGAGGCGCGGATACCCATCTTCTTGAACTTCTGGCCCTGGGAGATGCCCGGCGTCCCCTCGGGCACGACGAAGCTGGCCTGGCCGCGGCTGCCGAGCGCCGGGTCGACCGAGAGCACCAGCACGTGCGTGTTGGCGATGCCGCCGTTGGTGATCCACGTCTTCGTGCCGTTGAGCACCCATTCGTCCTTGGCCTCGTCGTAGACGGCCCGCGACTTCAGGGAGGAGACGTCCGAGCCGGCGTCGGGCTCGGAGACCCCGAACGCCGCCAGCTTCACGTCGTCGGGCGTCCCGAAGCACTGCGGGATCCACTCGCCGATCTGCTCGGGGGTGCCGTTGGCGAAGATCCCGGCCACGGCGAGCGTGGAGCCGAAGATGGCCAACGCGATGCCGGCGTCACCCCAGCTCATCTCCTCGTTGACGAGGCACATGAGCAGACCGGTCGGGTCCGAGAAGCACTGCGCGATGAAGTCGAACGAGTACAGACCGTTCTTGGCCGCCTCCTGGATGATCGGCCACGGGGTCTCCTCCCGCTCGTCCCACTCGGGGCCGGCGGGGCGGACGACGTTCTCGGCGAACTCGTGCACCCACTTGACGATCTGGAGCTGGTCCTCGTTGAGTTCGAGGGAGTAGTCGGACATGGTGCGTCCTCCTTGCACGACCCGGCAACGGCCGGGGCCTGCGTCTCGTGGAACCGCAACTGGACGACGTTCGCCACCTCCGCGCGGCGAACCCAGGGCTTCCGTTGTTACTCAACAGTAACCTACGCCGCGGTAACAAGTCCACACACGTGGAGGAAACAGGCGCTGAACTGGGAGTTCTGCCAGATCAGCGACGGATGGCGGTGCCGCCCGGGGTGTCCTCGACGGTCCACCCGCGGGCGACCAGCTCGTCCCGCAGGGCATCGGCCCGGGCGAAGTCCTTGGCCGCCCGGGCCTCGTCGCGCTCGGCCACCAGCCGGGCCGACTCCTCGTCGACCTCGGCATCCGACCGCCCGCAGCGGCACGCCCAGCGCGGCCAGGAGGACGGCGGCGGTGCCGGCCAGGCGCTGTGCCTTCGGCCTCGTCGCCGGCGTCTGCGGCCGAATTGGCCGCCGTCACCAGCTCGAAGATGCCGGCCAGTGCTCCCGGCGTGTCCATGTCGTCGTCCATGCGGGCATGGAATGCGGCCAGCGCACCCGCGATCGGCGTCGCCGGCGTCGCGCTCCTCGACCACGTAGCCCGGGCCCTCGGCGAGCAGGTCGCCGAGGCCGAAGCGCCGGGCCAAGCCGTCGAGCCGGTCGAGCGCCTTCTCGGCGTCGGCCAGCGTCGGCGCGGTCACCTCGACGGGCGACCGGTAGTGCGCCCGCAGCACCAGGAGGCGGTAGGCGCGCTCGTCGCAGCGGGTGAGCAGATCGGTGAGCGACGTGAAGTTGCCGAGGGACTTGGACATCTTCGTCCCGTCGACCTCGACCCAGCCGTTGTGCACCCAGTGCTGGGCGAAGGGCCGACCTTCGGCGACGGCCTGGGCCCGCTCGTTCTCGTGGTGCGGAAACGCCAGGTCCCGGCCGCCGCCGTGGAGGTCGAAACCGTCGCCGAGCAGGTCGAGCGACATCACGACGCACTCGGTGTGCCAGCCGGGGCGGCCGGCTCCCCAGGGCGCGTCCCAGCTGGGCTCGCCCTCCTTGGCCTTCTTCCACAAGGCGAAGTCCAGCGGCGACCGCTTCTCGTCGCTGCCTTCGACTCGAGCGCCCGCCTTGAGCGAGTCGAGGCTCTGAAGGGCCAGGAGCCCGTAGCCCGGCACCTGCTCGACGTTGAGATAGACCCCGTCGGACGTCTCGTAGGCCACGCCGCGCGTCGAGCAGGTCCCCCACCAGGTCCACCATGTCGGCGATGTAGGCCGTGGCGTGCGGCGTCTCGTCCGGGCCGGAGCACGCCCAGGGCGTCCATGGCCTCCCACCAGCGCGCCTCGAACTCGGCGGCCACCTCCGGCTCCGTCCTGCCCTGCTCGTTCGCCCGCTTGATGATGTTGTCGTCGACATCGGTGATGTTGGACACGTAGCGGACGGCCAGCCCGCAGAAGAGCAGGTAGCGGCGCAGGACGTCGAAGACCAGGTTGTAGCGGCCGTGCCCGATGTGCGGAAGGTCGTAGACCGTGGGGCCGCAGACGTACATCGACACCTCGCCGGCCGTGCGTTGCTCCAGCGGGCGGACCGTGCCCGTTGCGGTGTCGTGAAGGCGCAGCACCCGGGTACGGTAACCCGATCATGTCGACCCCAACGACCGGAGCGCCCCGCGTCCCCGAGAAGCCCACGCTGGACAATCTCGAGGAGCGTTGGGCCCCGGCCTGGGAGGAAGCGGGGACCTACCGGTTCGACGACACGGCCACCCGGGACGAGGTGTTCTCCATCGACACGCCCCCGCCGACGGTGTCCGGCTCCCTCCACATGGGCTCGGTCTTCGGCTACGTGCAGACCGACGCCATCGCCCGCTACCGGCGCATGCGGGGGTGGAAGCTCTTCTACCCGATGGGATGGGACGACAACGGGCTCCCGACCGAGCGCCGGGTCCAGACCTACTTCGGGGTGACCTGCGACCCCTCCCTCCCCTACGACCCGGACTTCACCCCGCCCGAGGAGCCGGGCAAGGACGACATCCCCGTCAGCCGGCCCAACTTCATTGCGCTCTGCCACCAGCTCACCGCCGAGGACGAGCGGGCCTTCGAGGGCTTGTGGCGGCGGGTGGGCCTGTCGGTCGACTGGGGCCGCACGTACGCCACCATCGACGACAGGAGCCGGCGGACCAGCCAGCGCATGTTCCTCCACAACCTGGCCCGGGGCGAGGCCTACACCTCCGAGGCGCCCACGCTCTGGGACGTGGACTTCCAGACGGCGGTGGCCCAGGCGGAGATGGAGGACCGCGAACTGGCCGGCGCCTACCACCGCCTCCGGTTCGACGACATCGAGATCGAGACGACCCGGCCCGAGTTGGTGGCCGCCTGCGTGGCCCTGGTGGCCCACCCCGACGACGAGCGCTACGCCGCCCGCTTCGGCTCGACGGTGCACACGCCGCTCTTCGGGGTCGAGGTGCCCGTCCTCGCCCATCCCCTGGCCGAGCCGGACAAGGGCTCGGGCATCGCCATGATCTGCACGTTCGGCGACGTGACCGACGTCGTGTGGTGGCGCGAGCTCGACCTGCCGACACGGAGCATCGTGACCCGGTCGGGGCGCATCACCGAAACGCCGCCGCCCGGCGTGCCCGACGGCGAGGCCTGGCGGGCCATCGCCGGCCGAAGCGTGAAGCAGGCGCAACGGGCCATGGTCGAAATGCTGGCCGCATCGGGGGACATGATCGGCGAGCCCCGGCCGATTCAACATGCCGGTGAAGTTCTACGAGCGGGGAAGCCGCCCGCTCGAAATCGTCACGAGCCGGCAGTGGTTCATCCGCAATGGAGGACGCGACGACGCGCTGCGCCGGCAGCTCCTCGACCGCGGGACCCAGCTCGACTGGCACCCGCCCTACATGCAGGTCCGCTTCGACGACTGGGTGAGCGGCCTCAACGGCGACTGGCTGGTCAGCCGCCAGCGCTTCTTCGGCGTGCCCGTGCCGGTCTGGTACCCCGTCGGCCCCGACGGCGAGGCCGACCACACGTCTCCCATCGTTCCCGAACGAGTCGATGTTGCCGGTCGACCCGACGACAGACGTCCCCCCGGGCTACACGCCCGAGCAGCGGGGCGTGCCCGGGGGGTTCACCGGCGACCCCGATGTCATGGACACCTGGGCCACCTCGTCGGTGACACCGCAGATCGCCTGCGGCTGGGAGGACGACCCGGCGCTGTTCGCCGCCACCTTCCCCATGGATCTCCGACCCCAGGGACCCGAGATCATCCGCACCTGGCTCTTCTCGACCTTGCTGCGCTCGCACCAGGAGCACGGCGTGCTGCCCTGGCGGCACACGACCATCAACGGCTGGATCCTGGACAAGGACCGCAAGAAGATGTCCAAGTCGAAGGGCAACGTGATCACGCCCATGGCCACGCTCGAGGAGTTCGGCTCCGACGCCGTGCGCTACTGGGCCTGCAACGGGCGGCCGGGAACGGACACCGCCCTCGACGTGGGCGTCATGAAGATCGGCCGCCGGCTGGCGATCAAGGTCCTCAACGCATCGAAGTTCGCGCTGGGCCGGCTTGGGCGAAGGCCCGATCCCCGGGCTCGACGCCGTGCACATGCCTCTGGACGCTGCGCTGCTGGCGCAGCTGGCCGCTCTCGTCGAGGCGGCCACGGCGGCCCACGACGAGTTCGACTACGCACGCGCCCTCGAGGTGACCGAGACGTTCTTCTGGTCCTTCTGCGACGACTACGTCGAGCTGGTCAAGACACGCGCCTACGGCGAGGGCGGCGCCGGCGGGACCGACTCGGCCCGGGCGACGTTGGCGCTCGCCCTCTCCGTCCTGCACCGGCTCTTCGCGCCGTTCCTCCCCTTCGTCACCGAAGAGGTCTGGAGCTGGTGGCAGGACGGCTCGGTGCACCTGGCGGCCTGGCCCGAGGCCGCCGACGCTGGGCCGCACGCCGGCGCCGACCAGTCCGTGCTGACGGTCGCGTCCGAGGTCCTTGGCGCCGTCCGCCGGGAGAAGACCGCCAACAAGCGCTCCATGCGGGCGCGTGTGGCCCTCCTCACCGTCAGCGGTCCGCCCGCGACGCTGGCCGCGGTCGAGGCGGCCCGCGGCGACATCGTCGACGCCGGGGGCGTGGACGAGCTGGTCGTGTCGGCTGCAGACGAGCTGTCGGTGCAGGTGGTCCTGGCAGAGGAACCCTGACCGCGAGCGTCAGAGATAGGCGGACTCGCGCCGCGTCGGCCATCTCCTCCGGCGTCCCCTCGTGGGCGACCCGCCCGTGCAACATGATGGCGGCCCGGTTCGCCACACCGAGCGCGGTCTCCGCGAATTGCTCGACCACGACGACGGTCACCCCGCCGGCGGCGATGGCCGCCACCAGCTCGTAGAGGTGGCCCACAATGATGGGCGCGAGCCCCATGGAGAGCTCATCGAGCAGCAGCAGCTTGGTCTCGCCGGCCAACGCACGCGAAATGGCCAACATCTGCTGCTCGCCGCCCGAGAGCGTTCCGGCCAGTTGCTTCCGGCGTTCCTTCAGGCGTGGGAACTGCTCGTAGGCCCGTGCCTCGACCTCGGCCGTGGTGAGACCCCCGCGGTAGGTCCACATGCGCAGGTTGTCGCGTACCGTCAGGTTGGGAAAGACGCCACGACCCTCCGGGATGGCGACGACGCCGGCCCGCGCCAAAATGTCGGGCTTCCAGCTCGAAGGCGTCACCCAGTCCACCGCGACCGTCCCCGCCGTCGGGCGCAGGCGGCCGTTCACGACCTTGAGGAGCGTGCTCTTGCCGGCCCCGTTCGGGCCCGAGCAGGGCGAACACGCTGCCGGCAGGCACCTGGAGATCCACGCCGTGCAGCACCTCAATGCGCCCGTAGGCCGCGTGGACGCCCTCGATCGTCACGCCGGCGCCCGGCTCCAGCATTCTCGGCGCCCGTCTCGCGTCACCCTGCATCCTTGGCGTGGCCCAGGTAGGCCTCCTGCACGGCCGGGTTCTCCCGGATGGCGTCGGGGGGACCCGAGGCGATGACCTGGCCGAAGTCGAGCACGTGCACGGTCGAGCAGATCTGCATCACGAGGTCGGTGTCGTGCTCGACCAGCAGGATGGCGCGACCCTCGGCCGCCAACGCCGTGAGGAGGCGGCCCAGCGCCGCGCTCTCGTGCTCATCGAGACCGGAGAACGGCTCGTCGAGCAGGAGGACCTTCGGATCCGTCGACAGGGCGCGGGCAAGCTCGACCAGTCGTGCCGACCCTGTCGGCAGGGACGACACCGGCGCGGCAGCCTCCTCACCCACCCCGACGCGCTCCAGCAGGTCGAGGGCGGCAGACGGCGGTGCGCCCCGCTCGCTTGCCTCGAGCCCGACGCGCACATTGTCCGCGGCGCTGAGGGTCGAGAAGAGCTCAAGGCGTTGGAAGGTGCGCGCCATGCCGAGCCGGGCCCGCCGGTAGGTGCGCATCCGCGTGACATCGGTCCCGTCGAGCGACACGGAACCGCTGCTGGGTCGCTGCAGGCCGGTGATGACGTTGAACAACGTGGTCTTGCCCGCGCCGTTCGGGCCGATCAGACCGGTGACCGACTCCCGCTTCGGCACGGAGCGAGACGCCGGCGAGAGCGGCCACCCCACCGAAGCGGACGCTCACCTGCTCCACGGCGAGCGCGGCGACGGCGTCAGTGTCAGGCGGCACTGGCCACCTCGCGCTCCATCGCCATGAGGCTCGACCTCATTGTCGGCGTCCCCGAACGGCAGCCGCACCCGGTTCGTGAGCCACGTCATGCCCAGCACGCCCTCGGGGTGCCGCGCCAGCAGCACGATGCCGATGCCCGCCGTCAGTCCGATCAGGTCGGCCAGCGACGTGGGCAGGTGGGTCTGCAGGACGGGGAGCGCTGCGGCCGTCATGCCTCCGAGGAGCGCGCCGGTCAGGGTGCGGATCCCCCAGATGGCCACGAAGAGGAGCAGCGTGAGGCTGCCGATGTACTGCACGTCGGTGGCCCCGATGCCCCCCTGCTGTCCGGCGTAGAAGACGCCGCCGAGTCCCGCCATGGCGGCCGACAGGCTGAACACGATCACCTTTGTGCGTACCGCGTTGAGCCCGACCATGGCGAAGGCCGCCGGCGAGTCGCTCATGGCCACGAGCCGCCGGCCGTACGCGCTGCCGGCGCACCAGGCCGACGAGCAGGCACACAAGCGCTGCCGCCACGGCGACCTCGATGAGCTCGGCCTGATTGCCCACCGTGCTCATGAAGGGCAGCCGCAGCCGGCCGACGTCGAATCTGGGTCCCGTCGGAGATCACGCTCGAGTTGTCGAAGAAGGCGGAGTACATGACGGCGCCGAAGGCAAGGGTCGCCAGCGCGAGGTAGAGGCCGCGCAGACGCAGGGTCGGGCAGGGCCACCAGCGCCCCGACGGCGCCCGACACGGCGACCGCCAGGAGCAGGCCCCACCAGGAATCGCCGCCGAGCGTCTTGCCCATGGTGAAGGCACCGATCCCCATGAAGGTGAGCTGGCAGAGCGAGACCTGCCCGGCAAAGCCGACGAGCAGCACGAGCGAGAGGCCCACAATGCCGAGCGCCAGTCCCTGCGAAAGGGTCGACAGGGCGGTCGGTACCCACCATGGCGGCCAGGACCACCATCAGCGCGACGAGGAGGACGGCACCCGCAGCGGACTGGCGCGCCGTCACCACCCTGGGCACGGCCGTCGGAGGGCCAGGCGCCCGGCCGGGGCGAGCCGGGCCGCCGGGATCACGAGCAGCGCCACGAAGAGGAACGACGACCGGGATCACCTCGACGAGAACGGCGGCGAGTCCGGCATTGATGTGGCCGGGAAGGTAGCCCTGCGCGTAGTAGGTGACGAGGCCGAGGATGAGCGCGCCGACGAACGTCATGGGAAGGCTGCGCAGCCGACCGACCACCGCGGCCGCGAAGCCGTTCAGGGCCAGGAGCGTCAGCTGGGTCGACGTCAAGCCGGTCTGTCCGACGAGCGGAGCGATGAGCACGCCGGCGAGGGCGGCGAGCATGAAGCCCAGCACCCAGCCCATCTGCGACAGCCGGTACGGCTTGGCGCCGGCCAGCGCGACGAGCTCGGGGTCGTCGACCACCGCGCGCATGGCGACGCCGAGCCGGGCCCGGCGCAGGAACAAGCCGAGCCCGACGCCCACCACCGCGGTGACGACCACGATCATGATCTGCTGGTACTGCAGCGTGACCCCGTTGGCTCCGAACAGGCGGACCGACAAGCACCGTTCCGTCCGATTGGGTGAAGAAGGGCGGGACGGCGCGGATGATGTCGGGGCTGCTCCAGAAGATGGTGGCGACGCCGAGCAGAATCACCAGGAGGCCGAGCGACACCATGAGCGACCGCTCGACCGTGGCCCCGTGGATGCGCCGGAAGAGCACGAACTCGACGATGAGCCCGAGGAGCGGCGCCTCGACGAAGACGATGAACGCAATGGCGAGCAGGAACGGCCAGTGCTCGTTCTGCCACAACTCCCAGTACGAGAAGGCGGCCACCATGCCCACGGCGCCCTGGGCGAAGTTGAAGACGCCCGTGGTGTTGTAGGTCACGACCAGGCCGATGGCCAGGAGGCCGTAGACCGCGCCGAAGACGATGCCGAGGACGGTGAACGAGAGGAAGGCGCTCACCGCCTCAACTCTCAGGCCCACTGCGAAACTCCCGACCGCGACGCCGGGCCTTAGCCCGTGACGCCGGAAGCGTTGTACAGACTTTGCGTTGCAGTCGAATCCCGTGCCCGTCGGCAGCTCACGGACGTATTTCCCGTTCTTGATGCCGGCCATCACCAGGAAGCAGGGTGTCAGCGTCTTGGCCGCCGGATCCGAGCCTCCGAAGAGCCCGTTGGCGTTGAAGCTCGTGATCTTCCTCAGCTCGGCCATGACGGAACCCGCTGGTCGGGTTGCGGCCCGGCCGCCTTGAGGGCCTGCACGAACAGCTCGGCGGACAGCCCATCCGAAGAGCGTGTAGAGGTCGGGAGACCAGGACGAGTTCACCTTCTTCACGTAGGTGTCGAATTGCTTGACCGCCGGCACCTTGTTGGCGTCCTGCCGAGGTACAGGGCGTAGACCTGGCCGATCTGAATCCCGTTGGTCGCCGCCGGGCCGCCGGCATGGGAGATGAACTGGTCGGCGTAGACGGGACCTCCCGAGAAGATGAGCCCCGGGTGCCAGTTCTGGGTGTTGGCGTTCTCCACGAAGATCGCGGCGTCCTGCCAGTCGATCCCGGTCAGATCGACCGCGTTCACGCCCTTGTTCTTCATGTTGATGACATCGGTCGTGAAGTCGGACGCCAGCGGATTGACATCGTCGACGTAGGCGATCTTGTAGCCCACGCTCTTCAGGCCGGCGAACTGTTGGGCCATCTGGGTCTTGGCCGACGCGACATCGGAGACGATGGCGCCGACGGTCGTGTCCTTGGGGTAGTGCTTCTTGTAGTAGCTGAACCGGTCCCAGGGTCTCCTGGCCGGACAGCGGTTGTGCGCTGAAGTCGTTGGGCAACGCGTTGGTGCCGGCGTCGAGCGTCACGGAGACGTCGGGCACGGCAGTGTTGCTGGCCAGCGCCGCACACCCGTACCCGTCGAAGAGCGAGAAACTCCCCACCAGCGCGAAGTCGTTGTTGATCGCCTCCTGGGTCTCGGTCGGTGTTCTGCTGACCACTGAAGGCGTCGTCCTTGGAGTCGACGAGAAGCTTGCGGCCGTTGACGCCACCCTGGGCGTTGATCATGTCGAAGTAGGCCTTCACCCCGATCGGGGCGCCCTGCGAACAGGCCCGGGACGGGCCCCGTGATGATGGAGACGTTCCCGACCGTCACCGAATTCTTGGTGATCCCGGTCGTCGCCGCATTCTGGGCCGCCGTCGGCGCCAGGGCCGGCGTACAGGTGCCCGAGGCCGACGAGGCCGCCCCGGCCGGTGCAGCGGCCACCAGGGCGCCTCCGCCGATGGCGACCGACCCCGCGATCACGGAGCCGGCCAGCAGGCCGCGGAGCGGCTCGACCGCCCCGCGCGCGCTTGCTCGAGCCGTACGTCTGCACGTTCCCCACAGCCACCCCTTCTCGGTTGTCCGTCCCTCCCCTCCCGGCTTCAGTCCCGGTCGGGGTGGGCGGTCACAATTCGGGAGCTGACTCTACGTCAGAAACAATTCTCGAGTGCAGTCACGCCCAGGTCACCGGCCGTTTCACCGGCGGCCCGCGCCGCCTCGAGGAAGTCTGCAACGGCCGAGGTCGTGGCCTGGCAGCGCAGTGAGGCCAGGACGTCGAAAGCATGCTGGGCCAGGGGCAACTCGGCGTAGGCAACGGGGGCGAGGGACACCGACCGCAGTCGCTCCACGAACCGCCGCGCCGACTCCACCGGCACCAGCGTGTCGTTGACCCCCTGGAGCACGAAGAACGGAGGGGCCTCGGCCCGGACCCGGTAGGTGGGCGAAGCAAGCCGGAAGAGGTCGGGGTGCTCGGACTCCTTCGTCTTCATGACGCGTCTTCTCGAGCATTTTGAGGAGGCCCGGGCCGAAGATGGCCGAACCGTCGGGCGAGCTCGTCAGGTCCATGACGCCGTAGAAGGGGACACAAGCCTGGACCGTCCGTCTCGACCTCCTCGAATCCGGGCTGGAACGCGGGATCGCCGGCGCTCAGAGCGAGGAGCGCGCACAGATGGCCACCGGCCGAACCACCGCTGACGGCGACGAAGGAAGGGTCGCCCCCGTAGTCGCCGATGTGCTCCTTGACCCAGCCCACCGCCCGCTTGGCGTCGACGATGTGATCGGGCCAGGTGGCCTTGGGGCTGAGCCGGTAATTGATCGCCACGCAGACCCAGCCCCGGGCGACGAGCTCGTACATCATCGGCTTGCCCTGCTCGCGCTTCTCGCCGATCATCCAGGCGCCCCCGTGGATGTAGACCATGACCGGGGCCTTTCCCGGACGGTGCCAGACGCGACTGGTAGACGTCGAGGCGGTGGCGCTTGATGCCGTCACCCCAGTAGTCGATGTTGCGGCGTCACCCGCACGGCCCGCGAGCCGAAGGGGATGGCCCGGGTCACCCGCCACCAGCGGCCCCACGTCGGTGCGGTCGGCTGCACGGGCACGGGAAACGCCGGGGTCCGCACCTCGCTCAACGCGGCGGCGGTCACATCGGCGGCCCGCCTCCCAGCGATGCCCAGCCCGACCAGCCCGACCCAGTCCGCGACGGCGACGGCCAATCCCAACCAGCCGGCCCAGTTCGACAACGCTCCGGCCCAAATGAAGAGGCCGGTCGCCACGACCTGCCACAGGATGTTCTGGAAGGCCAGCTCGCCGGCGATCCAGCCGCAGGTGAAACTGAGAACGGTGAAGGGCTCCCGGCGTATGGGGCGGTAGGCGAGCACCACGGCCACGGCTCCGATGAGCGTCAGGATCAAAAAGACGTACGGCACACCACCATCTTCGCCCGACGGAGGCGTTCTCCGCAGGTCCACCCTGGTCGGAGGGTCCCCGCCCCGTTTGCCCTGGCCTGAAGGAGGCGCGAGGTTATGCACGCCGTGACGATGACCAAGGAGAGTCGATGACCCCCGAACGGCTGACCGGGCTCGATGCGAGTTTCCTCTACATGGAGACCCCCACCCTCCACATGCACGTCGCCATGACGGCCGTCTTCGACCCCGCCACGGTGCCGGGCGGGTATTCGTTCCGGCGGATCCGCCAACTGATCAACGACCGCATCCCCCTGGCCCCGGTGTTCCAACGCCGCCTGGTGGAAGTGCCCATGCGGTTGGGCCACCCCGTCTGGGTGGACGATCCCGAATTCGACATCGACAACCATCTGCGGCGCGCCGCGTTGCCCTCTCCCGGCGGCATGCGGGAGCTGGGCGACTTCGCCGCCGACGTCATCAGCCGCCAGCTGCACCGGGATCGTCCGCTCTGGGAGATGTGGATCGTCGAGGGCCTGGAGGACGGGAAGATCGCCGTGGTCATCAAGATGCACCACAGCACCATCGACGGCGTGTCCGGAGCGGAGCTCCTCGGCGTCCTGTTCGACCTCGAGCCCAACCCCCCGGAGACGCATCCGCAGACCGCCCGGCCCTTCGACACCCGCATCCCGTCCGGCCTGGAACTCGTCTCGCAGGCGATGATGGCCGGTCTGGTGGCGCCCTTCGACCTGGGTCGCACGGTGCTGCGCACCACCCGCAGCATCTTCGACGTGCGCCGCATCCGCCAGGGTCTGACGGCGAAGGCCGCGCTGCCGTTGACGGCACCGCGCACCTCCATCAACGTCGCGGTGCACGCCCGCCGACGCGTCGCCTTCGCCGCCGCCAGCCTCGCCGACGCCAAGGCGCTCAAGGACAAAATGGGTACCACCGTCAACGATGTCGTGCTTGGCGATGTGTGCCGGCGCACTGCGGACCTATCTCCTGGCCGGCGACGAGCTGCCCGACATCCCGCTCGTCTCGGTGGTCCCGGTCTCGGTGGCGCCCGACGTGGCCGGAGCTGAAGGGCTCCAACAAGGTGTCGGCGATGTTCGTCCAGCTGCCCTGCCACATTGAGGACCCGCTCGAACGGTTGCAGCTCATTCACGAGGGGACCAAGGGGGCGAAGGAGGAGCACCAGGCGCTCGGGGCGACGACCTTGCAGGACTGGGCCGAGCACGCCACGCCCAACGTGTTCGCGGCGGCGGCGCGGCTCTACACCGGCATGAAGCTCGCCGACCGGCACCGGCCCGTCGCCAACCTCGTGATCTCCAACGTGCCGGGTCCGGATTTCCCCTGTACCTGGGCGGGAGCCAGATGCTCGGCATGTTCCCCCTCGGCCCCGTCATGGACGGGATGGGCCTGAACATCACCATCATGAGCAACATGGGCGTCCTGTACTGGGGGCTCGCCTCCGACGCCCGTGCCGTCCCACGCCTGTGGGACGTCGCCGCCGCCGTCCCGCGGCGCTCTGACCGAGCTGATGGAGGCGGCCGGCCTCGAGTCGCAGCCGTTCGACGTCCCGATCCACCTCGGTCCCGGCATGCCGCCGACGGCCCACTGGGTCCGATCCGCTGCGTCGGTCGATGCCGGAGGCGACCGGTAGCGTGAGCGCATGACAGTTCGCGAGCTCGGCCACCTGGTGCTGTACGTCCGTGACCTCGGGCGCTCCGTCGACTTCTACCGCGACGTGCTGGGCTGGCAGCAGGTCCTGCCCGCGCCCGGCGAGGTCCCCGTCGGCGCCGCCGGGTTCTCGTCGGGTCGCACGCATCACGAGCTGCTGCTCATCGAAGTCGGTCCCGACGCCACGCCCGATCCCGTCCGGGCCGGCGCGTCGGGATGTACCACTTCGGCCTCAACGTCGGAGAGACCGACGACGATCTGCGGGAGGCGCTCGCGACGGTCCAGGCCGCCGGCGCCACCGTGGTCGGTTCCGCCGACCACACCGTGACCCACAGCATCTACATCCTCGACCCCGACGGGAACGAGATCGAGCTCTACGTCGACGTTCCCGGCGTGGACTGGCAGTCGAACCCGACCCTCGTCGGCGCCGCCATCCGCCCGCTCCGGCTCTGACGCACCCGGGCGACCAGGTCGTGACGCAAGCGATGCGCGCCGTGCGCGCCGATGCCGAGGGCGAGCGCGCCGCCGTGGAGTGGCTGCTGCAGGGCGGGGTCGCCGTGGTGCCGACCGACACCGTCTACGGGTTGGCGGCGCGGCCGGACGAGGTCGACGCCGTGCGCAGCATCTACCGCCTGAAGGGGCGGCCCGAGGGCATGCACCTCCCGGTCCTGGCCGCCTCCGTGGACCAGGTGCGTGCCCTCGGGGTGGCCTTCACGCCCGGAGCGGAGGCGCTGGCCCGACGCTGGTGGCCCGGACCGCTCACGCTCGCCTTCGGGTTCGATCCGCAGCTCGAACGACCCGAATGGCTGCAGGGGCGCGCCGAGGTCGCCGTCCGCATCCCCGCTCACAATTTCCTGCGCGCCGTCCTGGAGCAGACCGGCGTGCTCGTCGTGACCAGTGCCAACCGCCACGGCGCCCCGACGCCACGGACGGCGGACGACGTCGCGGGCGCCCTTGGCTCCGCAGTGGAGCTGATCATCGATGGCGGGGAACTGCAGGACGTCCCCTCGACGTTGGTCAACGTCAGCGGGACGGAGCCGTCGCGTGGAGCGCGAGGGCGCCATTTCGCAGCACGCCATCGCCGACGCACTGCGCGAGGCCCGGTGAGCCGGACGCTGCTGGCCATCGAGACGTCGTGCGACGAGACAGCGGCGGCCGTCGTCGATGACGCACTGTCGGTGCGCTCCTCCGTGGTCGCCAGCCAGATCGACCTGCACGCCGCCTTCGGCGGGGTCGTCCCCGAACTGGCCAGCCGCGCCCACCTCGAGACGGTGACGCCGATCGTCGCCCGCGCCCTCGAGGAGGCGGGCGTCTCCGGCCGGGACCTGACGGCCGTCGCCGTCACGTCCGGACCGGGTCTGGTCGGCGCGCTCCTGGTGGGCATCGCGACGGCGAAGGCCCTGGCGCTCGGCTGGGGCATTCCGGTGGTGGGCGTCAACCACCTGGAGGGCCATCTGGCCAGCGTCTACCTCGCCGATCCGGAAGTGCCGTTCCCCCAGACCGCGCTGCTTGGTGTCGGGCGGCCACTGCATGCTCACCCGCTGCACCGGGCCGGGGCGCTACGAGTTGCTCGGCGAGACCGTCGACGACTCCATCGGCGAGGCCTACGACAAGGTCGCCCGCTTCCTCGGGCTCGGATACCCGGGCGGTCCGGTGCTCGACCGCCTCGCCGCCACCGGCGAGGACGTGCTCGGCTTCCCGCGGCCCATGCTGGCCGAGGGCTACACCTTCTCCTTCTCCGGGACTCAAGACCGCAGTGGTCAACCACGTGCGCGCCGACCCCGGGTTCTCGGAGAGCGAGGTGGCGGCATCGTTCGTCGCCGCCTGCATGGACGTGCTCATCGCCAAGCTCCGCCGCGCCCTCGAGGAGTTCGGCGACCCCGCCCTGGCCATCGTCGGCGGCGTGGCGGCGAGTCCGATCCTGCGGGCCAGGGCCCAGGTGCTGGCCGACGAGTTCGGCACCCGGCTGCTCATCCCTCCCCACGCCATGGCCACCGACAACGCCGCCATGATCGGCGTGGCGGGCTGGCACAAGCTCGAGGCCTCCGGCGCGCAGCGCCCCCGCCTTCGGGCCCGAGCCGGACATGCGCCTCCGCTTCGTCTAGGCTCTGAGCGCGCCCGGCGCGCCCGGCCGCCGGCGCGCCCGTGAGCTGAACAGGTGCGACGAGAGGTCGAGGAGCACGCCCAGCGCAACGATGAACCAGCCGAACGAGTCCACGCCCCGGCCCGGTGCATAGACCAGGGCGTAGAAGAGCGTGGTGTACGGCAAGAAGAGGAAGCCGAGGATCCCTTCCCAGCCGGAGTGGAAGGCGATGGTCAGGCGGTCCGAGAAGATCCAGAGCAGGAAGATGACGAAGCGTGGCGAAATCGCCGCGAACAGTGCGAGGAGGCAACCCATCGTCGCCTCGCCTAGTAGAGCCCGACCACGTTGCCGCTCTCGTCGATGTCGATCCGCTCCGCCGCCGGGCTGCTCGAGAGCCCGGGCATGGTGCGCATGTCGCCACTGATCAGGTAGACGAATCCGGCGCCCACGTTGGCCCTGGCCTCGCGGACAGGAAGGCGCCACCCCCGGGGCGCGCCCCGGAGCGAGGGATCCGAGGAGATGGAGAGGTGCGTCTTGGCGATGCAGACCGGGAACGAGCCGAAGCCGGCCCGCTCGTACCTTTCGAGCTGGGTCGCCGCCTGCGGGAGGTAGTCGACCCCGTCCGCGCCGTAGATCTCGGTCGCCACCGTCTCGATCTTCTGCCGCAGGGACGCCTCGTCGTCGTAGAGCATGTGGAACTCGCCCGGCTCCGCCGCCGCCTCGACGACCGCCTCGGCCAGTTCGACGGCACCCTTCCCACCGTTCTCGAAGTGCGTGCACACGGCGGACCGCGCCCCCACCGACGCCGCGATCTCCCGGATGGCGGCGTGCTCGGAAGGGAAGTCGCCCGCCATGGCATTGATGGCGACGACGGGCGTGACGCCGTGACGCCGCACGATGGCCAGGTGGGCCAGGAGGTTGGCCGCGCCCAGGTGGACCTCTTCGGGGTTCTCCTCCAACATGGCCGGTGGCAGCGGACGCCCCGCCACGACGCGGTGCCGACCCGAATGCAACTTCATCGCCCTCACGGTGGTCACCACCACGGCGGCATCGGGAACGAGACCCGACGTCCGGCACTTGATGTTGAAGAACCGCTCCGCCCCCATGTCGGCGCCGAATCCGGCCTCGGTGATCAGGAACTCCCCGGCATGAATGCCGATCAGGTCGGCGACGACGGACGAGTTGCCGTGGGCGATGTTGCCGAAGGGGCCGGCGTGCACGAGCGCCGGCGTGTTCTCGAGCGTCTGCAGCAGATTGGGCTTCATGGCATCGCGCATGATGACGGTCATGGCCCCGGCCGCCTTGATCTGCTCGGCGGTGACCGGTTCACCGGCCGAGGTGTACCCGACCACAATGCGGCCCATGCGCTCGCGCATGTCGCGCAGCGACGTCGACAGCGCGAGGATCGCCATGACCTCGGAGGCCGGCGTGATGTCGAAGCCGGTCTGGCGCGGTGCGCCGTCCTGCTTCGTCCCGAGCCCGCTCACGATGTGCCGGAGGGAGCGGTCGTTGACGTCGAGCACGCGCTTCCACGTCACGTCGTGCGGATCGAGCCCGCAGCGTGTTCCCGTGGTAGATGTGGTTGTCCACCATGGCGGCCAGCAGGTTGTTGGCCGCCGTCACCGCGTGCAGGTCTCCGGTCAGGTGCAGGTTCAGGCTCTCGAACGGGACCACCTGGCTGTAACCGCCACCCGCCGCGCCGCCCTTGATCCCGAAGGTCGGGCCCATGGAGGGCTGCCGGATGGCGATGGTCGCCTGCCTCCCGATGCAGGCCATGGCCTGGCCCAGCCCGACTGTCGTCGTGGTCTTGCCCTCACCGAGCGGCGTGGGAGTGACGGCCGTCACGACCACGTAGCGGGCCCGGGGCCGGTCGGCCAGGGCTTCGACGGCGTCGAGGCTTATTTTGGCGACGTCGCTGCCGTAGGGCTCGAGGAGCCCGGGATCGATGCCCATCTGGGCGGCGATGTCGGTCATCGGACGCAAGTTGGCCTGCCGCGCGATCTCGATGGCCGGAGGAAGGGGCACCGGACACGGATCATGCCAGACGGAGCGAGAGGGCACGCCGCCCGGCGGTTCTCGCAGGGCGCGCCGCCGCGGCCTACCCTCGCGGTGAGCGCTCCGGCAGACCGGCGCGTCGGGCCCACCGCCGGGCACCGGGAAAGGAGCAGTCGCCATGTCGAAGGCCGATGGCGTCTTCATCTACATCGGGACCTATGCCAGCGAGGTCGACGCCCGCGCCGACTACGACGTCGTCAAGGACCTCCACGCCGTCGGCGCCGTGGGCACCTACGACGCCGCCGTCATCACCAAGGACGACCAGGGGAAGATCCACGTCAACAAGGACGAGACGACCACCCGGCACGGGGCCTGGGGCGGCGCCGCCGCCGGCGCGCTCGTCGGCATTCTGTTCCCGCCCTCCATCATCGGTTCGGCCATTGTGGGTGCCGCCATCGGCGGTGTGAGCGGGCACCTGTGGAAGGGGATGTCCCGCACCGACGTCAAGGAGTTCGGCGAGGCCATCGATGCCGGCGAGGCCGCCCTGGTGATCGTGGGCGAGACGACGATCGAAGACGCCATTGAGAAGGCCGCCCTCAAGGCCCAGAAGAAGGTCGCCAAGGAACTCCAGGTCGACAAGAAGGACGTCGACAAGGCGGTGCAGGAGGCCGCGCAGTCGATCTCTTGAACCGTCGCACGCTCGCGCTCGGGCCGCGCCATGATCGCTCGCCCACGTGCTGGCTCTGGTCGCTCGGCGCCCTGGTGGCGCTGGCCGTCCTGGGCTCCGCGCTCAAGACCGTCGTCCTGCCCCGGCAGGGCTTCCCGCGCCTGTCGCAGTTCGTCTTTGCGCTGGTCCACCGGCTCCTGGTCCACCCCCGGCGACACGACCGCCTGGCCAGCTCGTTGCGCGGGCTGTACGCGCCGGTCGCCCTGGTCAGCCTGCCGCTGGCCTGGATGATCCTGATGATGCTGGCCTTCACCGGCATCTACTGGGGCTCGCACGACCTCACCTGGTCGCGGGCCTTCGAAATCAGCGTGTCATCGGTCACCACCATGGGCTTCGCCGAGCCCAACGGAACCGGCCGGATCTGGATCGCCTTCGTGGAGGCGATCATCGGACTGGGTCTCGTCGCCCTGCTCATCAGCTACCTGCCCACCATCTACTCCGCCTACAACGACCGCGACAAGGGCACCAACCGCCTGCGCCCGATCGCCGGCTCGCCTCCGAGCGCAACGGAGTTCCTCCAGAGCCTGCAACGCCTGGGCAGCCTGGAAAGCCCCGAGCTGTGGCGGAATGCGGCCGACTGGATGCTCGACCTCGAGCAGACACATACCGCGTTCCCCATCCTCAGCTACTTCCCCGAGTCGGACCCCGAGCAGTCGTGGGTGGCCACCGTGGGGATCGCTGCTCGACGCGTCCGCGCTCGTCTTCGCTGTTTCCGACCGCGACTGCCGGCGACGTCTTCGCCGACGCGCAGAAGGGCCCGCTGACCGTGCTGGTCTACGGACTCCCGCTGATCGTGCGCATCGCCCAGGCCGTCAACATCCCGCTGCCGCCGCCGACGCAGGCTGCCCGAGCTCATGGCCCACGCCGACCAGCCGGCCCCGACGGTCAGCGTCAGCCGGGACGAGTACGAGGCGGCCGATGACGGCCCTCTCGGGGATCCTCGCCGTCGAGCCGGGGCGGGAGGAGCGAGGCGTGGCGCCGTTTCGCCTGGATCCGTTCCGCCTACGAGCCGGCGCTGCGCGCCTTGGCCGGCGTCACCTTGGCCTCCCCCGCGCCGTGGACGACGGACCGTCCGGCGGTGGTCGGCAGGCCCCGCTTCCTGCGGCACCGCGCCCTGCGCGTCGACTGGTCGCAACGGCCGCCACTCCCGGTGGCCAGCGCGACCCCTACAGGTGGCTGAAGCCGCCTGACTCCTCTTTGGTCATCGGCACCGTCACCGGGTGGCGATCGAAGTGGGCGATCGACTGCTCGAGATCCTCGAGCAGGATGCCGGCCAGGTCGCGACTGACACCCTGGCGCACCAGAATCCGCTGCACCGAGATGTCCGAGACGGATCCCGTCAGCGGGTAGGCCGGGACCTGCCAGCCGCGCGCTCGCATCCGGTCGGCGACGTCGTAGAGCGTGTAACCCGGGTCCTCGCCCTCTTTGATCCGCCAGGCCACCGACGGAATCCCCTTCAGGGGGTCCGAGTCGCACAGCAATTCGAACGGGCCCAGCTTGACGATCTCCTCGGCCAGGAACTTGCCGGTGTTGTAACAGGCGTCGTGGACCCTGCGGTAGCCGCCCACGCCCGAGCCGCACGAAGTTGTAGTACTGCGCCACGACCTGGCCGGCGGGGCGGGAGAAGTTGATCTGGAACACCGGCATGTCGCCCCCGAGGTAGGTGACATGGAAGATGAGGTCGTCCGGCAGGTCCGCCTTGTCCCGCCACAGCACCCAGCCCACGCCGAGCGGGGCCAAGCCGAACTTGTGTCCCGAGGTGCTGATGGACTTCACACGAGGGATGCGGAAGTCCCACAGAATGTCAGGGGCGCAGAAGGGGGCGAGGAACGCGCCGCTGGCGCCATCGACGTGGATGTCCACGTCGAGGCCGGTCTCCTCCTGCAGCTTGTCGAGCGCCTGGGAGAGCTCGAGCACCGGTTCGTACGACCCGGTGTAGGTGACGCCGAAGGTCGGGCACCACCATGATGGTGTTCTCGTCCACCTGCTCGAGCATCTGCTCGACGTCCATCTGGTAGCGCCCGGGCGACATCGGAATCTCGCGCATCTCAATGTCCCAGTAGCGGGCGAACTTGTGCCAGACGACCTGCACGGGGCCGCACACCATGTTGGGCCGGTCGGTCGGCTTGCCCGCCGCCTCCCGCTTCGCCCTCCAGCGCCACTTGGCCGCCATGCCTCCGAGCATGCAGGCCTCGGACGAGCCGATGGCGGAACACCCGACCGGCTCCCCCTCGTCGGGCGCATTCCACAGGCCGGCCAGCATGCGCACACAGCGCCGTTCGAGCTCGGCCGTCTGGGGATACTCGTCCTTGTCGATGAGGTTCTTGTCGATGCAGATGTCCATCAACTGATGGACCTCGGGCTCCTCCCAGGTCTGGCAGAACGTGGCCAGGTTCTGGCGAGCGTTGCCATCGAGGAGGAGCTCGTCGGAGATGGCCCGCATGACATCGACCGGCCGCATCTCGTCGTCGGGGCAGTGCGTCGCCGGCAGGGCAGACTTCAGCCCCTGGTCGGCGTACACCGAGTCGATCAATTGATCCCGGATGGTCTCCCGCTTGT
The DNA here is from genome assembly GCA_963755445.1 of uncultured Acidimicrobiaceae bacterium. Classification (GTDB taxonomy): domain Bacteria; phylum Actinomycetota; class Acidimicrobiia; order Acidimicrobiales; family RAAP-2; genus Bog-473. The sequence continues at coordinate 141,866 of CAVWJQ010000010.1, forward strand.
GCAAAGGCATGACGCCCCCTTGGCTCTGTTGGTCGGACGTCGGTACCGTATCCCCGTTCCGGGGACCGCAATGACGGTTGCCGCCGCACACGACGGCTGAAGTGGGCCGGCCGACCGGGTCCACCAACGGAGATGATGGACGAGTGAGGGCCGCCGCGTCATCACCCTCAACGGGTGACGCACAGTCAGAGCCACCCGCTCGACGATGCCATGACCTTCGGTGGAAACGTGGGCGCAGAGCGCCTCACCGACGTGGCCGGGAGATTGGCGTCGCCACGCTGCGAATCGTGTGATGCGGGCACTCCGCGTCCGTCCGGCGACCAGTGGCCGCCGGACGGAGTACAGAGGAGTGCGATCAGCTGGCCAGCAGCTGCAGCCGGGCGCGTCCGGCGCGCTCGCCGGTGCCGTGCTGCGCCGTGCTGCCGGCGCTGCCGCCGCTGCCGGAGCCTGGTTGAGCGGGACGGTCTCCGGCCGGTCAGCCAACTTGGAACGGAGCTGACGCAGCGCCTTCGTGTGGATCTGGCAGACCCTGCTCTCGGTCACGCCGAGTACCTGGCCGATTTCGGTCAGCGTCAGGCCGTCGTAGTAGTACATCATCAGGACGGTGCGCTCGCGCTCGGGCATGCCGTCGACGGCCGCGATGAGCGCCTCTTTCGACTCCTTCGCCTCGAAGGTGTCGACCGGGCCCCATGAACCGTCCGGCAGTGTCTCGCCCAGCGTGGAGCGCTCGGAGCGGTCGCCGCCGCGCAGCACCTCGTCCAGCGCCATCATGCCGACGGTCGAGATCTTGCGCAGCGCCTTGTGGAAGTCGCCGACGGACATCTCCAGCTCGGCTGCCACCTCGGCCTCGTTGGGCGTGCGCCGCAGCGTCCCCTCCAAGTGGGTGAACGCCTGCTCGACCGCACGGGCCTTGGTGCGCACGGAGCGGGGAACCCAGTCGATGGAGCGCAAGTTCGTCGATGATCGCCCCCTTGATCCGCGGAATGGCGTACGTCTCGAAGCGCAGATTGCGGTCGAGCTCGAAACGCTCGATGGCGTCGATGAGCCCGATGATGCCGTAGCTGACGAGATCCTCCTCGTCGAAGTGCCGGGGCAGCCCGGCCAGGACGCGTCCGGCGATGTACTTGACGAACGGCGAGTAGTAGATGATCAGCTGGTTGCGAAGTGACTGCTCGCCGGTCCGTTTGAACTCAGACCACAGACTCTCGATACCCGCCTCTGCCGACTCCTGCGCCGTGGAAAGCGGACTTGCTGTCGATCCCACGTAGGTTTCCCCCTCTGTCATTTGCACCATCCGACCGGTGCGACTTCTCTCCTGGAACAATCATTTGATCATGTGCATTTCGTGTATTCAGGAGTAGCAACCACTCTAATAGATCGCCCTCTTGCAGGACGGTTGCGTGAACGTTGTGGAACGGTTGCAGAGGCCACGCAACCGTTGCGCAACGATTCTCTAGGAGGCGATCGGCGCCGAGAAATCGCTGGCATGCAACCCGTTGCATCGAGAGAACGCAGCGGTCGGTTTTGGCCGTTTCGGTACGGCACGATCTGGCGCCGAGATTCGCCGACGCGGGCACCCGAGGACATCTCGCCACGGCGCCGTCTCGAGCGTCACGACAGGCCCGACGAACACGACAGCGCCGGGGCCGTGATTCGGGGGCACACCGATTTCTCAAGGTTGGAGAACGCCCAGCCGACAATCACAACATGGGCCACACTTCACCACCGCACAAAAGGGTCGGCGAATGAACGCGCCCGCCGGCGTCGCGACACGCGTCCCCACCCACCACCGAGACCTCCGGACGCTCGCTCCCGCCGGCACGAACCCTCTGGCTTCGCCCGGCGGCGCCGAGCAGGGCGAGCGGACCATCCTGGTGGCCGAGGACGATCACAGCTGCCGGAGCGCGCTGCTGCAGTACTTCGAGCGGAGCGGATACCGGGTCACGGAGGCGGCTGACGGGCCCTCCACGCTGCGGGCCGTCTTCCAGCACTCAGCCAGTCTTGTCATCCTTGACCTGGGACTTCCCGGCTTCGACGGCACTGACGTGCTGGCCAAGATCCGCCGTCACAGTGCCGTGCCGGTGATCGTCTGCTCGGGACGGGACTCCGAAGACGACAGGATCCGCACCCTCAACCTCGGTGCCGACGACTTCGTCGTCAAGCCGTTCTCCTTCGCCGAGCTCGAGGCCAGGGTCCGGGCCGTCCTGCGCCGCGGCAACGGCGAGCCGGCGGCCACCTGCCTCGATCCACGGAGAACTTGTCGTCGATCGCGACACCCGGACCGTGACGGTGCGCGACAAGTCCGTCCCGATGACTCGCAAGGAATTCGACCTGCTCGCATTCCTGGCCGCATCACCCGGGACAGGTGTTCTCACGCGAGGACCTCCTCGAGCGGGTCTGGGGCTCGACCGAGGAATGGCAAGGCCGTTCCACGGTGACCGAGCACGTCCGCCGGGTCCGTCTCAAGATCGAGCCCGACCCGGATTCGCCTCGCTGGATCACCACCGTTCGTGGCGTCGGCTACAGGTTCACGCTGCCCGACGACGCCTGAGAAGGCATCGGACGAGGAGAGGTTCGGCGGCCGCTCATGCAGCCGATCGCGCTTGCACTACGGACACCCAATTTTTGGTCCAAAAGTCCTATGCAGCCGGTTGCAGGTTCTGCCGACACTGAGGACACAGCTCGGAACCAGGCGGTTATGGCGCGAAGTCTGCGTCGGTCCGAGCGCACGATGAATCGTTCTGCACGGGTGCGGGAAGGACAAGAGGGGCTATGGGACATGGTGGGAGCGCCGGGAGCGCTTGCTCGACGTCGAGGCAACGGCGGAGCCTCTGCAGGCTGCCCGCGAGGCGGTGCGGCATGACCTTTCCTCTGGACGTTTCCGAACAGGCGACCCCGTACGGGGAGGGCTTTCGTGCCGTCGGTTCCAACCCGACTACCGTCTTCACGCCGGTGGGCGACGTGGTGACCGACAAGACGATCCTCGTGGCCGAGGACGACAACAACACCCGCCGCGCCCTGCAGCACTACCTCAAGCGCTCCGGCTACGCGGTGACGGAGGCGGCGAGCGTGGACGAGTCCCTCGAGGCTGTCTTCGCCCACCCGTCCGATCTCGTCATCCTCGACTTCGACCTCGGTGGCGGCACCGCCGATGTGCTGACCTCCATCCGGCGACGCAGCTCGGTTCCGGTCATCGTCTGCTCCGGGCGCTCCTCGGAGCGCGACCGGGTGGCGCTGCTGAACCTCGGCGCCGACGACGTGTTGGCAAAGCCGTATTCGTTCGCCGAGCTCGAAGCCCGCATGCGAGCGGTGCTGCGCCGCGGCCTCGCCACTCCCACGACGACGCTGGACCACGGCGACCTCGTCATCGACCAGGGCACCCGCAAGGTCATGGTCGGTGGCGTCGAGGTCGTGATGACCCGCAAGGAGTTCGACCTTCTCGCCTTCCTCGCGTCCGCGCCGGGCCGGGTCTTCTCACGTGAAGACCTGCTCGAGCGGGTCTGGGGATCCAACGGACGGTGGCAGGGACGGTCCACGGTGACCGAGCACATCCGCCGTGTCCGCCTGAAGATCGAGACCGATCCGGAGAACCCTCGCTGGATCACGACCATCCGGGGCATCGGCTACCGATTCGCATCGCCGGTGGGCTGACCGTCCCAGGTCCCGGAGCGTCGAGAGGGTCTCCCCCACTCCTCCCGCCCTCCGCCAGGCGAATCTGGCAGAACGCGTCCTCACTCGCCGTCGAACGCTCCTGGTAATTGACCTGGCCATGGGCGAAAATGGCCACGTCGATTTTCGGAGGGGACGCAGCCGATGGCGAGAGATGTCGGCAACGCGCTGGTCGGGCCGGGACCAGCTGCCCTCGAAAGGTGGCCGTTGGTCGGCCGATCGACCGAAATCTCGCGAACTGCAGAAATCCATAACCACTCGTCACGGGGCCGTCATCACCGGTCCGGCCGGCGTGGGCAAGACGGCCCTGGCCACGCTGGGACTCGAGTTCGGTCGCGAACGGGGCATGTCGGTCGCACTGGTTTCAGGCACCGAGGTCGCCCGACGCTATTCCTTCGGAGCATTTGCTTCACTTCTGCACCGCGACTCGGACCTGGTGGGCCCTGAATCGCACGCCGATCAGCTCCGCCGCTATACGCACGAGCTCCTCGACGATGCTGGGCCGCGGCCATTGCTCGCTCCTCGTCGACGACGCGCACCTCCTCGACGACGGCTCGGCCTCCCTGGTCCATCAAATCGTGATCGGTGGCGCGGCCACCGTGCTCGCCTGCGTGCTCTCTTCGCCGCTCGGCACCCAGGCCGGCGCCGACCCCATGGTCGTACTCTGGAAGGACTACGGCGCCGCCCGGATCGAGCTCGGTCCACTGGACGGACCGGCCATGGAGGATCTCCTCCTCGCCGTACTCGGTGGACCCGTTGACACCGTGTCCCTCCGGCAGCTCGCAGAGCGGTCGCTCGGCGATCCCCTCTTCCTCCGCGAGCTGGTCACCGGCGCGCTCGAGAGCGGCTCACTCCGTGAGGAGGACGGTATCTGGCGGCTGCGAGGATCGCTGCTTCCGAGCGCCCGTTTGATTGAGTTGGTCACGACCCGCTTGGGGAACCTGTCCGATACGGAACGGCACGCCCTCGAGCTCACGGCTCTCGGGGAGCCGTTGGCACAGCCGGCACTCGACCAGCTGGCCGACGCCGGAGCGGTTGCGTCGCTCGAGGACAGAGGTCTGCTGACCAGCCGCATCGACGGCCGACGACTCCAGGTGTGTCTCGCGCATCCCATCTATGGCGATGTCGTGCGTTCAAGCATCAGCCCGCGCCGTCAGCGCCTGCTGGCCCGGGAGCTCGCAGAGGCAGCGGGCGGCCGGCGCCAGGACGACACTCTGTTGCGCGCCCAGCTGCAACTCGTCGGTGGCGACGGAGGCACCGATCTTCTCGTGGATGGCGCCAAGGCGGCCCGGGAACGCCGCGACTATGAGCTGGTCGAGCGCCTCGCTCGTGCTGCCATCGAAAACGGAGAGGGGTTCGAGGCTCGCCTGTTGGCGGCGGAGGCCGCCCACATGTCCGGCCGACACGAGCAGGCGGCCCGGGAACTCGGTGCGCTGGCCCTCGACGCGCACGAATTCCGTCGAACGAGTTCGGGTATCCCTCCTCCGCTTCGATCACGACTTGCTGTTGCGCGGCACAGCCGACGGCGAAGAGCTCGGCGGCCTCCTCGCTGTGGAGCTGGACGGGGCCTGGCGCGACGAACTCTCGGCCCGGCGGCTCTGCCTCGAGGCACGCACCGCCGGCCCGGCGGCCGTCCTCCGCGCCGTTGATCCTCTCCCGGCGACGGACGGGGTGCAACGCACCAGCCTGCACACCCTGCTGGGCGGGTGCCTGACCCGCACCGGGCGCATGGACCAGGCGCTGGCCTTCCTCGTTCCGTCCTCGGGTGATCTCGGTCCGGCAGGGCGCAACCGTTCTCTCCGAGCCGTGGAGCCCGTTTGCCGACAGTGCGCTCGCCCTCATCGGCCTCGGGCGCCTCGAGGAGGCCGAGGAGCTGCTGGCCGCGGCCCAGGAAGAGCAGAGCGCCCATGAGGGCTCGCAGGAAAGCGCGATCGTTGCGGCGTGCCTGGCTGCGCTCCGCCTGGAACAGGGGCGGGTGCAATCCGCCTTCTTACAGGCAACGAGCGCCGCATCTGTCTTCCTCGATCTCTCGCTGCCCGTCTCCGCCCGTTGGTGCGAGACGATGTCCGCCTCCGCCTTGGCGCTCGCCGGGGTCGCGCCCAAAGCCTCCCAGACGCTCGCTGCGCTCGACGCTCTCGACCTGCCGACCGACATGCGCTACGAGGTCGACGTGCTGCAGGCCCGAGCCTGGGCCTGGGCCGCCGGGGGCGACATGGGCGCGGCGCGCAAGACGCTCGAAGGTGCCGTCGCATTGGGGAAGCAGGCGGGGGATCTGCTCGGCGCCACGAAAGCACTGCACGGGCTCGCCCGTATGGGCCGGGCCCGCCAGGTCGTCGAGGACTTGGCGGGGCTGGCGCCGACTGTGGACGGCCAGCTGACGGCGGCCCGCTTCGCCTACGTCATCGCAGCCGCCGAGAAGGACAGTCCGGCGCTCAGGGCCGCCGCGGCCCAATTCGAGGACCTGGGAGCAATCCTCTACGCGGCCGAAGCGCTCGGCGAATCGGCCGTCCACCTTCGGCGCGACGGGGCCAGCCGGGACGCCGCGGCGGCGCAGCAGACGGCCGGCCGGCTTCTCGCACGCTGTGAGGGCGCCGTCACACCCTTCGTGCGCGCCATCGGGGCCCGGGCCCAGCTCACTCCCGCCGAGCTCGACACGGCGTTGCAGGCGGCCACCGGCAGCACGGACAAGCAGATCGCCGAAATGATGCATCTTTCGGTCCGCACGGTCGAGAACCGGCTCCATCGCGCCTACCAGAAGCTCGGGATCTCCCACCGACGCGAGCTGGCCGAGGCGCTGCGGGACCTGCCGGGAGCGTGAGGCGCCCTGGATCAGTGGGCCGCGTTCCAGGCCGCCCACCCGGCCAGGGCGACCAGCACGACTGCGGTCACGATCCTGATCGTCCTGATATTGATCAGCCGGAGCAGGCTCTGACCGCTGACCACGGCCAGCCCCGCCACCGCCCAGAGGGCCAGGGTGGCGCCCACGGCCACGGAGAACGGGTCGTGGTAGTGGGCGGCCAGGTTGGCGGTGAGGATCTGCGTGAGGTCACCCCATTCGGCCAGGAAGATCACGAGGAACGCGGTGACCGCGACCCGGCGGTGCGACTGCCACCTCGCGTTCCACGATCTCTTCGTCTTGGTGCTCCTTGCTCTCCTTGACCGCCTCGCGGATGGCCAGCGCGGCGCCGACGAGGAACATGCCGGCCACCACGGCGTCGAGCACCTGGTGGGGCAGCAGGTGGAACAGGGCGACGCCGATGGTGACCGCGATGACGACATGCAACAGGAAGGCGGCGGCGGCGCCGAGCCAGACCAGAGCCGGACGGCCACGCGTCGACAGGACCAAGGACGCGAACATGGTCTTGTCCGGCAGCTCGCCGATGAAGATGATGGGGAAGACGGCGAAGACGACGGCGAAATCCACGAGGACCTTTCTGTCGGCACCGAACGTAGCGTGGCGGGAGCGGCGCCCAGTGGCGGGCCACCGGTCCGGTTAGCGGGACTGATCGAGGAGGGACTGGCCTGTCATGGTGAAGACCGTCTCGTCGTCACATTGGCGCCAGAGATCGAGCAATTCCAGCGAAACGGGGTCACAGCCGTAGCGCATCGGCCCCGCTGTGTCGAGGATGGCGTCGACGATGGTCGACAGCCGCCTGCGCCGCGATCGACGACACGGGGGTCGGCGTGCTCACGCCGCAGCGATGCGGCCACATCGGCCAGAGGGCGGTAGTCGTCGAAGCGGGCCGCGCCCTGCTCCCCCGTGCTCAGGCGGAACATGTCGGTGTCGATGGGCCCCGGGAGGATCTCGACCACACGGATCCCGAACGGCGCGACCTCGACCCGCAGGCTGTCACCGAACGCGGACGCGGCCGCCTTCGACGCTCTGTAGGCGGAGAAGAAGGGGACCGAGGCGATGATGGACGAGGAGGTGACGGTGCAGACCACCGAGGGCTGATTGGCCCGGAGCGTCGGGATGGCGGCCGACGTCAGCGCCACCACGCCGAAGACGTTCGTCTCGAACATCCGGCGCCAGTCCTCGACGTTGGCGTGCTCGACCGGCAGGTAGTCGGTGTCGATACCGGCGTTGTTGACGAGCACCCGCAGATCCGATGGGAGGTCGAAGGTCGCCGGGTCCGTGACGTCGAGTCGACGGACCTGCAGGCTCCCCTCGGTCTCCTCCGCCATGGTGGCCCCCGCCGCGGATCCCGCATGGTGGCCACCGTGTCGAAGCCCCGGTGGGCCAGCTCGAGGGCGACGGCCCGGCCGATGCCGCGGCTGGCCCCGGTGACCAAGGCACTTCCGTGAATGTCCATTCGCTGATTCTTCCTCATCGGCGGGACCCCGCCGATGAACGTGCTCGCCGTGGGCATCCACATGCGACCCGCCGAGGACGTCGGCGAAGAACCCTCGTTCGGCGTCTGGCATGTTGCGCGTCGGACGAGCGTGTGGACACCGGTGATCGTTCCTGCACCCGACGAACGCGTGCTCCCCGACGCCGCGGGCTCAGGGGCCGAGCTCCTCGCCCTCCAGTGCCGTGTCCACGTGGCCGAGCTGGTGGCGCAGGCAGCTCTCGAGCGACGGATGACGGAAGACGTGCGCCAGCCGCGCCCAGCCGGGCCGGAACGACGCGTTGGCTGGCCTGGACGATTTCGCGCGCGCCCTCGGCGCCGAGGAGCAATCGGGGGCCGAAGGCGGGGACCGGGACGAGCGCGGGCCGCCGCATCACGCGGGCCAGGGTGCGCGCGTAGTCACGGTTGGTGACGGGCAGCGGGGCCACCGCGTTGACCGGCCCGTCCAGACGCGTCGTCCGCCAGGGCGAGCCCGAAGACGTCGAGCAGGTCGTCGATATCGATCCACGAGACCCACTGCGATCCGGGCGCCAGCGGACCGCCGAGGCCGGCCGCGAACAGAGGGCGGAGGAGCTTCAGGCTGGCCCCGCGCGCCGACTGCACGATGCCCGTCCGCACGTGCACGACCCGCACACCGGCAGCGCGGGCCGGATCGGCGGCCGCTTCCCAGTCCTCGACGAGGTCCGCCAGGAAACCCGACCCCCGGCCGCTCTCCTCGGTCAGCTCCTCGTCCCCGCGATCGGCCCCGTAGAAGCCGATCGCGGACGCGCACACGAGCAGGCGCGGCCCGTCGGCCAGGTCGGCCATGACGCGGGCCAGCGCAGCCGTGGGGCCGACGCGGCTGTCGCGCACGCGTCGTTTGTGCGCAGCGGTGAAACGGCCGGCGATGGACGCACCGGCGAGATGCACGACCGCATCGACACCCTCGAGCGCGCCGGGTTCGGGTCGCTCCGGCTCCCAGGCTCGCTCCGACGGGTCACTGGGCGGACGCCGCACCAGGCGAACGACGCTGTGCCCGCCGGTGGAGAGGTAGGCGCAGAGGGCGGAGCCGATCAGGCCCGAGGAGCCCGTGACGGCCACCGTCAGGCGGCGTCCGTCCGTTCTCTGCGTGCGCGGCCAGGTCGTCGGCGAGTTGCTGGTGCCGGTAGCGGAAGGTCTGCAGGAGGAACGAGCCCGGGACGGGCGTGTCGACGCGGTCGATGACCCGGGTTGCGCTGGTCACCGATCGCCTCGAAGGAGTGCGTGTGCCGCCAATGCAGCGGCAACGAGACGAGCTCGTCCACGAACCGGCGCGGCGGGTCGTCATCGGAGTGCTGCGCGACCCAGCGCACCCGTCCGGGCAGCTGCAGGACCGCTTGGCCGTCGACCAGGGACGACGCCTCCTGCGCGACCTTGAGAGGTTGCCAGGGCGGGAGGAGGCGCGGCAACGCACCCGGGCGCTCGTGCCAGGCGAAGACCTCGTCCAGCGGAGCGTTGACGACGCTCGAGTACCGCAGACCCATGTGCTGCTCCCGTCCGGGCACGCCACCATCGGCGGCGACGCTGCCATGCCGTGTGTTGCACACTATGGGCGAGCCGAGCAAAGGGATTCGCACCGTGGACACACTGCAGATCGACCAGCCGCACGAGGGTGTCACCCGGATCACCCTGGACCGACCAGAACGGTTGAACGCGATGAACGCGGCCTTGATCGCCGAGCTCCACGAGGCGCTCGCCGGCGTCGCCGCGGACCGCGCCTGCCGGGTCGTCGTCCTGACGGGTGCCGGGCGGGGCTTCTGCGCCGGGCTGGACCTCGGCGGCTACGGCGCCGCTCCCGGCATCGGAGGGCCTCGACCGCGTCGGGGCCACCTTCGCCACCCAGACCGACATCGCCGCGCTCGTTCCCCGTCTGCGCGCGCTGCCGCAGCCCGTGATCGCCGCCGTGAACGGCCCGGCGGCGGGTGGCGGCCTCGCCTTGGCCCTGGCCAGCGACATCCGCCTCGCCTCCGCATCGGCACGCTTCAACGTGGCCTTCGTGCGCCTCGGACTCTCCGGTTGCGACATCGGCGTGAGCTGGTTGCTGCCCCGGTTGATCGGCGCCTCGCGGGCCTGGGAGCTGATGCTGACGGGACGCATCATTGACGCCGAGGAGGCCGATCGCATCGGACTGGTGCTGCGCGTGGTGGCCGACGACGAGTTGCAGAGCGCAGCGCTGGAGACCGCAGGCCTGATCGCGGCGAACGCCCCGTGGGGAGTCCGGATGACCAAGGAGGTCATGTGGTCCCAGCTCGAGGTCGGCTCTCTCCAGGCGGGCATCGACCTCGAGAACCGGACCCAGGTCCTCTCGTCCATGACCAACGACATGCAAGAGGCGGTGGCGGCCTTCCTGCAGAAGCGACCCCCCCACTACGGGAGTTCCGGGGAGCCGCCGTCCTGACCCCGCAGGCGACCTGCCGCCGGCCCAGCGGTCGGCGTGGCTACGTTGTCACCCGATGCGGCGTGCCTCCGATCCGACACGCCGCCGACCACGACCGTCTCCGGTGGTGGGCGGGCGCGAGCCTGGCCCTGACTCTCCTGCTCGCCGGCTGCGCCGCCGTCGGGACGTCGGACGGGCAATCCGGGCAGTCGGATCTCGCAGCGCCGGCCCGGTCGGTGAACCCGATCCCGGACTATCTCGACAACTGCGCTCCCGTCGGGGTCGACACGTCGGGCCCGTGCCTGCGCATCACCCTCGACGCAATCGACGGGGCCAGGGCCCGCGAAGGCCTCCGGCCCCATGGCGCTGCCCGCCGACTTCGGTCGCCTGACCGTTCCCGAGCAACTCTTCGTCGCCATCGACCGGGAGCGGGTCGACCGCGGGCTGGCCCCGTTCACCGGCCTCACGGCCGCCCTCAATGCCGAGGCCCAGCAGGGGGCCGAAGCAGCACGGCTCCCGCACGCGACCGGGCCAGGGCTACGGCTCGGTGGCGACGGAGTGGATCGGCGACGTCGACAACGGGCTCGATGCCGACTTCGAATGGCTGTACCACGACGGCCCCGACAGCGGCGTGCCCGGGTGCTCCGGGAACAAGACCGCGGGCTGCTGGTTCGACCGGCATCTCGTCCTCGGTCGCCTCGGATCACGGGACCTCGTCATGGGAGCCGCCTACGACCCGACCGGCGACACGTCGAGCGAGGACCGCGGCGGATCCTCCCTGGCCGCCACGCTGGCCACCTCCAGCCACGCCGGGCGACTACGCCTACACCTGGCAGCAGGCCCTGGCGTCCATGGCCGCCGGGCAGCTGCGGCCGCTGCGGGCGATCCCCTCCTCGGAGGCCGACACCGGGATCAGCGATCCCAAGCACAACGTGGCGCCGGTGCCCGACTACACCCAGGACTGCTTCGCCGGCGGGATCGACAACTCCCCGTCCTGTCTCGACGCGGTCCTGCAGGCCATCAACCACGCCCATGCACTGGAAGGAATCCGCCCCATGGTGCTGCCGGCGGACTTCGCCCAGTTGAGCATCCCCGATCAGCTGTTCGTCGCGGTCAACCTGGAAAGGGTCGACCGTGGGCTCCCCGCCTTCGGCGGCCTCACGACCGGGCTCGACCACAACGCGCAGCGCGGCGCGAACACGGCCGACGACCCACCCGACCTGGGACAGTCCTACGACCTCGAAGACGGCGAGTGGGCCGGCGGGTCGTCGAACGGGCTCGACGCCGTCTACGGCTGGATGTACGACGACGGCTTCGACAGCGGCAACCTCGACTGCCTGCACCGCGGCGCCGCCGGCTGCTGGGGGCACCGCAAGGGCATCCTCGACGACTTCGGCTCCGGGCCCAACCTGGTCATGGGCGCCGCCATCGCCATGCACGGCGACACCCACCGCGGCGACAAGGGCGGCACCTCCATGGCGGTGACGCTCGCCGTCGCCGCCGCGCCCGTCACGGCGTTCACCTACAGCTGGGCGGAGGTCGCGCCCACGCTGCCGCCTGCAGGCGGCCTGAACGACGCAACCGTAAGGTGAGCGCGATGCCGCCCAGCCCCAGCTGTACAGCAATCCGGCTTGCTCGAAGTGCCGCACCGCCGTGGCGCTCCTGGAGGAGCACGGCGTGCAGGCCGACACGATCGCCTACCTCGACGAGCCTCCGAGCCGTGGCGGATCTCAAGGGTCTCATGCGAGCTGCTCGACATCGACGACCCGCGTCTGATGATGCGAACCGGTGAGGCGGTCTACGCCGAATTGGCGCTGGCTGATCAGGAAGGCGATGCGCTCCTGCTGGCGATCAGCCGGCATCCGATTCTGCTGGAACGGCCGATCTTCGTCGTCGGCGACCGGGCCGTCATCGCCCGCCCGCCCGAAAGGCTTCTCGAACTCCTCTGACGATCCCCGGCGTTCCCGGGACCGCCCCCGTATGGTGTGCGCGCACGAACGGCGCGCACAGGTGCACGAAACGGGGGACGACAATGACGACTTCTCTGGTGTTCTACGGGATTCTCGGCATCGCCAGCACGGTGGCGGCCTTCGTCGTGAACCGCCGCCTCTTCTCGGGAGGCCAGGCCGGCCCGGTCTCGCTCGCTGGAAGGGACCTACTACGCCGTCGGCGTGTGCTCGCTGCTCCTCGGGTGGTACTTCAACGTGCGCTACGTGCACCAGTACGGCCACCGGGCCAGCTACATCGACTACACGAAAATGCTCTTCTCGAACTGGGCGGCGGACTCGGCCGCCCAGGACTACACGATCGTCAACCTGGTACTGCTCCCGTTGTGGACCATCATCGAAGGCCGGCGACGGGGGCTGCGCTGGGCCTGGATCTTCTTCGTCATGAGCCTGTTCACGAGCCTGGCCTTCTCCATGGCGTTCTTCCTCGCCTTCATGGAGCGCCAGCTGCGCTACAACCGGTCGCTCACCCCGTCCAGCACCGCATAGCCGCAGTTGTAGCCGGGAATGAACGTCACGCCGGGCCCGCCGTGGCACCCGGCGCCGCACAGGTAGAGGCCTTCGACGGGCACCGGGGCGTCCGGCCAGCCCGCCGGTCCGGGGCGGAAGGGCCCCATGAACTCCGGCTGGAGCAGTCCGTGGGTGAAGTCCCCGCCGGCACAGCCGAACATCAGCTCGTAGGTGTAGGCCGGGTAGTTGAGCTGTCGTTCGATCAGGTCCGGGAAGTTCGGCGCCGCCCTGGCGATCTTGGCGACCATCCGCTCCGCCATCTCGTCACGGAGCCGACCCTGGGACTCGCGATCGCCGATCGGCAGGTAGAAGGCGAAGCTGCTGGCGGCGTGCATCCCGTCGGGAGCGAGCGACGGATCGTCGAGCGAGGGGATCTGCAGGTTGAAGCTGGGCGACGACGGGACCTCCCCCCGCACACACCCCTCGAAGTCCAGCTGCATCTGCTCGGCCGTCCCGAAGAACGTGACGTTCCGACCCAGAGCGGTGTCGTTCAGGGCCTCGTACGGGGCGCGGTATTCGGGCAGTCCGCTCAGTGCGAAGTGCGCCTGGAAATAGGCCGCCCGATGGTCGATCGCACCGACGCGGCGGGCGAAGCCCTCCGGGAGGCTGTCGGCGTCGAGCAGTTGGGTGAACGTCGTCGTCGGATCGAGGTTGGACACCACGACCGGCGCCGTCACCACCTCGCCCTCGCCCAGGTCCACCCCGATGACCGCGCCACCCTCGACGACGATGCGGGACACCTTGACGTGGCGGCGGAGCTCGCCACCGTGCTGCTCGAACAACCGGGCCAGGTGGTCGGCGATGGTGCCCAGACCGCCGCGGACCTTTGACATGGTGGCGGTGCCCGGCGATGCGAGCGCGAAGGCGAGGCAGAGAGCGCTCCCGGGAGAGAAGGGGCCCCGGAAGGTCGAGTTGACGGCGAGGAACGCGAGCATGCTGCGCACCGGCGCGTGCTTCACCGGGTCCGGCAGGAACTGGTCGACCACATCCATGACACTGCCGAACATGGCGGTGCGGATGGCCTCCCGCTCCGACTCGTTGGCGGCGCAGGCCCACATTTCGTCGAGTGACTTGGGTGGCGTGCGGACGTCGAAGCGGCCGATGGCGCGTGCGGGAGCCTCGGCCCACGCCGCCACCTCGGCCATCCCGAGCACCGCCTCGATCCCGATCGTCTCGCCGAGGTGCTCGAGCAGCCGCTCCGGATCGGAGTAGAGCAAAATCGGCGGCTGGCCGTCCTCGCTGATGCTGGCGGACTGGACCTCGGGCTCGTAGATCGGGCAGGCACCCAGTTCCAGGTCCTCGAAGATCTGGTTCGGGACGGGGAACTGAATGGAGCCGGCCAGCTCGAAGCGGTAGCCGCGGATGAGCTCCGTCGTGGAGGCCATCCCGCCGATGAAGTGGTTCTTCTCCACGCACAGGACCCGCAGACCGCCACGGGCCATGACCGTCGCTGCCGTCAGGCCGTTGTGGCCCGCTCCAATCACGATGGCGTCATAGTCGGGCATGGCTGGGACTGTAGCGATTTCCTGCCTATTCGGCTCGGTCCGCCGACCCCATGATTAGAGCGGCCGACCTTTGGCAATGCTCCAGGCATGACGAAGGAGGGACCATGAGCGACGGATCGGGCAACGAACCGGGCGCCCCGGACGCAGGGGTGGACGAGACGACGAGGGTCGAAGAGCTGTTGGAGGCGTCAGCGGCCCACAGGCCGATCGGCCGCCGACGGCCGAGGAGGAGGCCGCAGCCGACGGCAACGCGCTCGATCCCGAGGTCGCGCGAGCACGAACGGGAGATGGGGAAGATCGGCGCCGAGGTCAAGGGCGAGGGCCAGATCGACTGAACGTCAGGCGTCCGCGAGCGCACCGTCGAGCCCGCGGGCGTCACGATGGAGATCCTGTCGACGGCGGACTCGCCTGCGCGTCGCTCTTGCCTGTGCCGTTCTCGCCGGCATCGAAGCGCTCCGCGCAGCGGTCGGAGCAGAAGTAGCAGCCGCCCGCCGGCGTGGTCGCGTGATGCCGGTGCGTGCGCCTTCTCGACCTGCATGCCGCAGACCGGGTCCCGCGCGTAGCGGTCCCCTCCGCCCAGCCGCTCCCGGTTGCGGTACATCCAGTAGAGGACGCCGAAGAGCGCCAGGAAGATCAGGTTCAGGTACGTCGTGTAGTTCCAGGAGAAGTGCGCCGGTGCGATGGTCGTCGGCCGCATGGTCGGCACCAGGCCGGCGGCCCGGAAGAGCAGCTCCGTGAGCAGGCCCGCCGTCGCCATGAGGGCCCAGAAGACCGCCAGCATCCGGAGCATCAGCCGCGTGCCGTAGTACCGGCGGTAGATCAGGAGCAACGGGAAGGCGATCAGGTCGGCGAAGATGAAGGCGATCACCCCGCCGAAGGAGATGCCGCCGCTCCACAGCGCGGCGGCCAGGGGCACGTTGCCGATGGAGCAGACGAAGCTGATGATGGCGATGAACGGCCCGACGATGGCGTTCTCCACGCTGGTCCAGAACCCGTGCCCGGTGATGAAGACGGCCTGCCAGACCGAGGTCGGCACCAACACCGCCAGGAATCCCGGCCACGGTGTAGCCGATGACCAGCTCCCGCCGCAGCATGGTGAGATCGGACATGGTGTACGTCGCGCTGTCCGCCCAGTCGGCCGTCGACCGCAGCCGGACCTTCAGCGGCAGGCGGCGTCCAGCGGTGTCGGCCGCCGACGTCGTGCTGGTGCTCGGATCGGATCCTCCGCTGCCTGCAGGCGCTCGCGGGCCTGCACCACGAGGCGCCCGCGCAACCACAACGTCCCGAGCGTGGCGAGGAGGGCGATCATGATGAAGCCGCCGACGAATTCGCTGACGGCGAACTGCCAGCCCATCAGCACCACGAGCACGATCCCCAGCTCAATCACCAGGTTGGTCGACGCGAACATGAAGACCATGGCGGCGACGAAGTCCGCCCCTTCGACGAAGAGCGACTTCGCCATCGCCGACGCCGCGTAGGAGCACGAAGAGGACACCATCCCGTAGCCCGAGGCCCGGAGGACGGCCGGTGTCCGGTGGTCGCCCAGGCGGCGGCGCATGGCGTCGCGACTGACGAAGGCCTGCACCGCTCCGGCCAGGCCGAAGCCGAGGATCAGCGGCCAGAGCGTCTCCCAGAACATGAAGAAGCCCTCTCGGAGCGAGCGTCCGATGTCGACCAGCACGGAGGCCGTTGCCAGCATCGGGATCAGGAGCGGACGAGCCGGCCTGATGGCGGCGGAGGCCTCGTTGAGCTTCTCGGTCGCCTCGTCACCGCCTTGGCGGACGGCGTCGGAGACGCAGTGGGCCAAATGGTCGTCGAGCAACTCCAGCGCGACCGCCTGGAGCGCCTTGGTCGCCGCCGAGACCTGTTCGAGGATGTCGATGCAGTAGCGGTCCTCGTCCACCATGCGCTGGATCCCCCTGACCTGGCCCTCCACCCGGCGCAGGCGCTTCTGCAGGGCGTCCTTGCTGTCGATGTAACCCGGTCGCATGGGGTCCTCCTTCTGTACGCTATACCCCTATAGGGTATCAGCCAGGAGCGCACCTCCCCCGCCGGGACGACCGGCGCAATCAGCCCGCGGTCTCGACGACCCGGCGCATGCCCTCGCGCCAGGGCACCTCGGTGCGGCCGAGGACCTGGTGCATCCGGGTCACGTCGGGCCAAATGGGCCAGGGCGCAGCGGGGTCGTAGCGGATCAGGGCAGGGCGGCCGACCAGCTCGCCCAGGTAGGCGCAGTACTCCTCCGCGCTGACGGTCTCGCTCCCGGCGAAGTTGACGACCACCGGGTCGGGGGACGCCACCTCGAGGGCGCGGACGGCGAGCCGCACGTAGTCGTCCTCGTAGATCGGGTTGTAGTGGTTCGGGGCGTCGGGGTGCAGGACCACCTCCTCGCCGCGGAGGATCCGGCGCAGCCGGTTGACCGGCGTGCCGCCCTCCGGCCCATAGGTCGAGAAGATGCGGATGATGGTCAGCGGGCTGCCCGCCTGCTCCGCCGCGAAGCGCACCACCGCCTCGCCGGCGATCTTCGACAGGCTGTAGGCCCCGAGGTGGACGCCCGGGTGGATCGTCCTCGCGCAGGGGCCGCTGGCCCTGATATTCGTAGGCCGAACCCGTGGAGCAGTAGACGAAGGCGGCTCCCGGACAGGCCGCCACGAGACGGCCCGAGGCGTGGGCGTTCGTGGCAAAGACCGCTTGCCAGTCGGCATCCTGCGCCTCGCGGCCGAGACGTGCCGCCGCGTGGAAGACGTGGGTGATCCCGTCCGGAAGCTGGCGCAGGTCCATGTCGGCCAGGTCGGCCACGACCGGCACCACGCCGGCCTGCTCCAGGCGGGCCCGGTCGTCTTCGTTGCGGCAACGTGCCAAGCCGAAGACCTCGTGCCGGGAGGCCAGCTCCCGGGCGACCGGGAACCCGACGCGCCCCGTCGCGCCGGTGACGAGCACCCGCCAGCGCGGCGGGTCAGACGATGTGACGGTGGTCATGCCCCACCGTAGAGCGGAACACGTTCCAGCAGCATCAGGCCTCGGCAGAAGGGCAGAATCGGGTCTCCGGTACGACCGGAGGGAGAGGAGCCGAGATGGCCACGTTCGTCCTTGTGCACGGTGCCATGCACGGAGGCTGGTGCTGGCGCGACGTCCGCATCCGCCTCGGGCGGCGCGGGCATGTCGTGCACTGTCCGACCCACTCCCGATGCACAACGCGTGCTCGCAGAGTCGTTGCCTTCGCCGGCCGGAGCGACGACGATATGGCGTACTCAGATCGACGCCGGGCACCGGCGTGAGGGGCGAGGAGGGCTGCGGTGACCCGGAGGTTGGCCGAACGCGTCGTGGCCTGGCGCTGGTACATCATTGCCGCCTGGGTCGTGCTGGGCATTGCGCTCGTGACGCTGGCTCCCTCGCTCACCGGCTTCACCTCTTCGGGCTACGGCCTGCCCGCGTCCTACCAGTCGACGCAGGCACAGACGATCGCCGTGGCGCGATTTCCCGTCCGTGGCGTCGGCCTCGGGCATCATTGAGGTCAACGCCGGGGACGGCGCCGTGCTGACGACGTCCGATCTCCAGAAGATCGATGCGCTGGCCACCACGCTCGACAACGATCACATCGCATCGGTCCGCTCGGTGACCACCTCGCCCCTGTTCCTGGCCAAGAACCAGAAGATGCAGCTGATTCAGGTGGCCATGGACGGGCAGCCGGGCGAGGACGGACCCAATGCCGCCGTCAAGACACTGCGGGCGGACACCGACGCCTTCCTGCAGGGCTCGGGCCTGCGCGGCCAGCTCACCGGGAGTGCCGCCATTTCGGTCGATCAGGCCGCGGCTTTCAACCGGGCCGAGAAGATCATCTCCATCGCCACGGTGCTGCTGATCCTGTGCCTGCTGGCCTTGGTGTTCCGCAGCGTCATCATCGCCTTCCTGCCCCTGCTCGTCGTCGGGTTGGTCCACCAGATGGCCAGCTCTCTCACCGCGTGCTTCGCGCAATGGTTCGGGTTCTCCGTCAGCACCGAGTTGGCGCCGCTCCTGATCGTCGTGATGTTCGGTGTCGGCACGGACTACATCGTCTTCATGTTGTTCCGCTACCGGGAGCAACTGGCCAAGGGGCAGGATCCGCACGAGAGCCTCATGGTCGCCCTGTGCCGGGCCGGTGAGGTCATCGCGTCCGCCGCCATCACCGTGATGCTCGCCTTCGCCGCCCTGCTGGTCGCCACCATCGGCCAGCTGCGCTCCCTCGCCCCGGGGCTCATCATCGGCGTGGGCCTGATGTTGCTTGCCGCCCTGACACTGGTGCCGGCGATCCTGAGCCTCTTCGGCGCCGGCGCTCTTCTGGCCCACGACCCCCAAGCCGCACGACCCGGCCCACCGGACGCGCTCGGAACGGATGGGGGCGGCCGTCGCCAAACGTCCCGGCATCATCCTCCTGACCAGCGTCATCGTCCTGGTGGCCCTGGCCACCGGCGTGCTCAATCTGAAGGTCACCTACAACCAGCTGGCCGAGCTGCCGCAGAACAATCCCTCGACCGAGGCCTACAACACCATCTCGTCCGGCGTTCCCGGCAGGCTTCCTGGGGCCGAGCCAGGTCTTCGTGTCGTCCTCGACGCCGCTCGACCCCACCGCCGTCGACGCGCTGGCCGCCAAGCTCGCCCACACCCATGGCGTGGCGCAGGTGCTGCCCGTGCAGTACGACGCGGGGAAGCAGGCCGCCCTGATCGAGTTCCTCCTACGGACGATCCCTACTCCAATCAGGCCATCGCCGACATGGCGGGCCCGATCCGCTCCGCCATCGTCGGCAGCGTTCCGGGCGCCACCGTCGTGACCGGCGGGCCCGACGGCGACCTTGACCGACGTCAAGGCCGCGCTCCAGCACGACACCCGCAACATCCTGCTGCTGGCGCTCCTCGTCGTGGCACGTGATGCTGGCGATTCTGTTGCGGGCGCTGGCCGGTGCCGCCTATCTCCTGATCGGCATCCTCCTGACCTACGTGGCGACCCTCGGCGTCGTCGCCTACATCTTCATCAGCTGGCTGGGCTACGACGGGCTCGACTTTTCCATCCCCATCATCGTGTACATCTTCGTGATCGCCGTCGGCACGGATTACAACATCCTCATGGCGACCCGGCTGCGCGAGGAATTCCAGCAGGGCGTGGAACCGCACGAGGCGGCGCGCATCGCCATCGTCGAGGGGGCGCCCGCCGTGACGGCGGCCGGTGTGATTCTGGCCGGGACCTTCGCGTCGCTGCTGCTGACCGGCATCCAACTCCTGGAGGAGATCGGGGCCGCCGTCGCCCTCGGCGTGCTCCTGGCGTCCAACGTGCTGGCGACCCGGATCGTCCCGACGCTGGCGGCCCTGCGAGGCTTCCACTTCTGGTGGCCGCACCACACGCACACCAGGACCGTGACCGACCGGGACGAGCTGGTGGCGCACCTCAGCAGCGCGGACCGGTGTCGGTCGGAGGCCGAACCCGACCCGTCCTGATCACGAGTGTCGGCCTACGCTGCCGCGGCCCGCGGCCGCCCGACGATCAGGAGCGACGAGGGCCGCTTCACCCAGTGGGCGACGATGTCCGCCACCTCGGCCTCGCTCTTGCGCAGCGAGTGATCGCCGTCGACGAAATGCAGCGTGACCGGACCGGGGATGGCGGCGGTCTCCCGCTCGAGCTCCTCGGCGCTGGCGAAGGCATCGCGTCGACCGGAGACGAAGAGACAGGGGAGGTCGAGCCGGCCGAAGTGCTCGGTGCGGAGTCGCTCGGGACGGCCGGGCGGGTGCAGCGGATAGCTGACCAGGACCAGCGCGGCCACACGCAGGCCCTCGGCGGCGGCGAGGGAGCACATGCGGCCGCCGAAGGAGCGACCGCCGATGGCGATCCTCCCGGTCGGGACGGAGAGCCGCTCCGCCAGGCCCTCCGTGGCGGTGCGGACCGTCTCGATGCAGACGGCAGGCGGGTCGGTCCGTCGCTTCCCGGCGGCCTGCCCGGGGAACTCGACGCGCTCGACGGTCACCCCGGCGCCGGTGACCGCCCCGTCGATGGCGACCAGCCCGGATTGCGCGCGCCCGGCGCTCGCTCCCGGCGTGAGGATGAGCCCGGCAATGCCCGCTTTCGCCATCGGACCATCATGGCGTGCCTGTTCGCCTGACGCATCAGGCGGATGTCTCAGGCGAAGGCGTCGACCTCGGCGAGGTAGCCGTCTCTCACCGCGTCGGGCAGGAAGGCAGCCCGGAACGAGTTGCGTGCGAGCTGCAGGATCGATCGGCGCGGCAGATCGAACGCTTCGGCCACGGCCGCGAGGTTGTCGGCGACGTAGCCGCCGAAGTACGCCGGATCGTCGGAGTTGACGGTCACCAGGAGGCCGCGCTCCATGAGGGTGAGCACGTCGTGTTGGTGGAGCGAGGGAAAGACCTGCAGCCGCACGTTGGAGAAGGGGCAGACGGTGAGCGGGATCTGCTCGGCCACCAGCCGCTCGACCAGGCGGTCGTCCTCAAGGCAGCGCACGCCGTGATCGATGCGCCGCGCCTCCAGCACAGTCGAGCGCTTCCCAGATGTACTCGGGCGGGCCCTCCTCGCCGGCGTGCGCCACGCCCGGAAGGCCCATCAGGCGGGCCTGCGCGAAGACCCGGGCGAACTTGGAGGGCGGGTTGCCGACCTCGGCCGAGTCGAGGCCGACCGCCGTCAGGAGGTGCGCGAACGGACGGGCCGCCTCCAGGGTCCGCAGCGCGTCCTCCTCGCTGCGGTCGCGGAGGAAGCACAGGATCAGGCCCGACGAAATGTCGAAGCGCGCCCTGCCGTCGTCGAGGGCCCGGCGGATACCCGTGCAGCAGGTCTCGAAGGAGACGCCGCGCCCGGTATGCGTCTGCGGGTCGAAGAAGATCTCGGCATGGCGCACCCCTTGCGCGGCCGCCCTGGCTCAAGTAGGCCAGGGTCAGGTCGTAGAAGTCCCGCTCGGTGAGCAGCACGGCGCAGTTGGCGTAGTAGATGTCGAGGAACGACTGCAGGTCCTCGAAGACGTAGGCCCGACGGAGGGCATCGACGTCCTCGTAGGGCAGCCGCACGCCGTTGCGTGCCGCCAGCTCGAACACCAGCTCGGGCTCGAGCGTGCCCTCAATGTGGACGTGCAACTCCGCCTTGGGGAGGCGCCGCACGAACGTGTCCATCTCCGTGTCCGTCATGGTCCCGCCATGGTGGCCCACGCGCACGGGCGCGGGCAGCCCATCAGACCGAAGTGGACTGACCGCTCCGTTTACCCCTGTAAGGTAAGCGGAGTGAAATCTCCGGATATGAGCCCGGCGGAGGCGCGGAGCGGCCCCGCCACGCAGACCTTGACGCCGGCCCATGCGCAGCGACGCCCAGAAGAACCGGGAGCGTCTGCTGGTGGCGGCCGGCCAGGTCTTCGAGGAAAAGGGCCTCGAGGCCAGCGTGGCCGACGTGGCCCGGGCGGCCGGCGTCGGCATGGGCACGCTCTACCGCCGCTTTCCCTCGAAGGACGCCCTCATCGAGGCGCTGGTGTCCGACGTCCTCGAGGCCACCATCGCCATGGCCGAGGAGGCGGCGGGCCGTCCCGACGGCACGGGGCTCGAGCACTTCCTGCGGGCGGTCGAGCGCCTACCACGCCGAGCATCTCGGCTGCCTGCCCAAGCTGTGGAACTCGCACCATGTCGTGCGGGCGGCGCGGCGGCAGATCGCCGCCCGCCTTGCGGACCTCCTCGCCGACGCCCAGGCGCACGGCCGGGTCCGGACCGACCTGACCAACACCGACCTCTCATTGGTCATGTGGTCGATCAGGGGTGTGCTCGAGACGACAGGCTCGAACGCGCCCGAGGCGTGGAAGCGGCACCTCGATCTGCTCCTCGCCGGCATGCGCCCGACCGAGACCGCGCTCCCCCACCGGCCGCTCAGCCAGAACCAGGTCGACCGCATCCTCTCCAAGCGCGACGCCTCGTGAGCGGGCCCGGCGACCGATGCTGCAGGACGCCGGCGCGGGCGCGGCCCGACAGGGCAACGAGCCGGGCCCACATGTGGATCCTCGTCGTCATCGCCAGCGCGCAGCTCATGGTGGTGCTCGACACGACGATCATGATCATCGCCCTGCCGTCGGCCCAGCACGCCCTCGGGTTCTCCAACACGGATCGGCAGTGGGTCGTCACCGCGTACACGCTGGCCTTCGGCGGCTTCCTCCTCCTGGGCGGCCGCATCAGCGACATGTTCGGGCCCGAAGCGCACGCTGATGATCGGCGTCACGGGCTTCGCGCTGGCCTCGGCCCTCGGCGGGGCGTCCCAGACCACGCTGATGCTGATCGGTGCCCGCGGCCTGCAGGGCCTCTTCGGCGCGCTGCTGGCCCCCTCCGTGCTGTCGATCCTCACCTCGACCTTCTCCGACCCGCGCGAACGGGGGCGGGCCTTCGGGATCTACGCCACCATCGCCATCGCCGGGTCCGCCTTCGGGCTCATCCTCGGCGGCTTCCTGACCCAGTACGTCGACTGGCGCTGGTGCCTGTACGTCAACCTGCCGATCGCCGCGCTGGTCCTCTTCGGCGCCTTCGCGTTGATCCCGACGCGCCAGGGCATACCGGGCATCCGCCTCGACGTGCTGGGCGTCGATCCTCGGCTGCGGCGGGCTCGTCGCGCTCGTCTACGGGCTGGGCGAGGCCGGCACCAGCGGGTGGGGTGCGACCGATGTGATCGGTGGCGCTGGTCGTCGCCGGCGCTGCTCCTCGGCGCGTTCGTCCTGTGGCAGAGCAAGGGCCCCAATCCGCTTCTCCCGCTGCGCGTGGTGCGCAACCGGAACCGGGCGGGCTCGTTCATCACGATCCTGCTGGCCGTGACCGGCATGTTCGGGACCTTCCTGTTCCTGACCTACCTGCTCCAGACCATCGACCACTTCTCACCGCTCAAGACCGGCATCGCCTTCCTGCCCCTGATGGCCATGAACGCGCTGGCGGCCACGCAGGTGGCCAGCCGCCTGATGCCCCACGTGCGGACCCGGCTGCTGGTGGTCCCCGGCCTCCTGCTGGCCGCGCTGGGCGTCGCCCTCTTCACCCAGTTGACGCCCGACGCCTCCTACGTGGACCAGCGTGCTGCCGAGCGAGCTCCTCCTGGGGTTCGGCCTGGGGCTGGCCATCGTGCCCTGCATCAGCACCGCCACCCAGAATGCCGACCCCAAGGACGTGGGCGTGACGTCGGCCATGACCAACACCTCCCAGCAGATCGGGGCTTCCATCGGCACCGCCCTGTTGAACACGATCGCGGCGGCGGCCACCACGACGTATCTCGCCGCGCACCATGTGCAGAGCAAGAACGAGGTCGCCCAGGCGACGGTGCACGGCTACGCGGTGGCCAGCGGCTGGGCCGCCGGGATCCTGGTGCTGGCCGCGGTGCTGGCCGGCCTCCTCATCAACGTGCACCCGGGACGGCCGGCAGGGCGAATGCCGGTGCCGACGGGCGACGCCGGCGCACTCGTCGATGCCGTGGATCCCGCCGGCGTGTCGCCGGAGTACTGAGCCCCGAGGAGGAGCCGCACTTCGGTCAGGTCCGCACGGCGACCGGTGGCGCGAGGCGTGCTAGGCCACCAGCTCCGGGCCCGACCACTCGAAGCCCTCGCCGTCGACCAGCTCGAACTCGGCGCCCGCCGCGTCCCGGGCCCGCTCGAGCTCGGCTTCGTCGGACCTCGACGCCGGACGCCTCGGCCTGCCGGACGCCCGGCAGGTGGACCAGGAGGGCCACCATGACCAGCGCGGCGATGCCGAAGAGCGCGGCGACGGCGAAGGTCACATCGAGGCCGTTGACGAGGTGGGTCGGGACGCCGGCGCCGGCCTTGAGCTGGGCGTGGCCCGCGGCAGCGCTCAGCACGGTGACCAGCACCGCCAGCCCCAGCGCCGCCCCCACCTGCTGGGTGACGTTCACGAGGCCGGACGCCGCCCCGGCGTCAGCCGGGTCGACGCCGGCGAGCCCGGCCTGCGTCAGCGGCACCAGCGCCGTCCCCGAGCCGGTGCCCAGCAGGACGAGGCTGACGAAGATCTGCAGGTACGACGCGCCGGCGTGCAGCTGGCTCGACATGAGCAGGGCGACGACCGTGAGGCTGATGCCGCTCATGATCAGCACCTTGGGGTGGACCCGACGGACGAGGACCTTGCTCACCAGCTGTGACGACAGGAACACCGATGCGGGCACGGGCAGGAAGCACAGTCCGGTGCGCAGGGGCGAGTAGCCCTGCACGTCCTGGAGGAACTGGCCCACGAAGAAGAACATGCCGTACATGCCGGCGTACATCAGGCCGCGGGAGACATTGGCCGTCGTGCGCGTCCCGCTGGCGAAGAGGCGCAGCGGCACGATCGGCTCCTCGGCCCGGGTCTCGATACGCACGAAGACGCCGAGCAGGAAGGCCCCGACGGCGAGGGAGCCGATGGTCAACAGGCTCGACCAGCCGCGGGTGCCGGCCTCGACGAGCCCGAACACGATGCCCACCATGCCGAGCGTCGACGTGACGGCGCCGGCGACGTCGAAGTGACCGGAGCGACGAGGGGTCTCCTGCAGGGCGATGCGCCCGACCAGCAGGACGGCGAGGCCGATCGGGACGTTGACGAACATCACCCAGCGCCACGAGACCAGCTGCGTCAGCGCGCCGCCGGCCACCAGGCCGATCGCCCCGCCGGCGGCCGACACCGTCGTGAAGAGGCCGATGGCGCGGACCCGCTGGGGACCGTCCGAGAAGATGGTGGTGAGGAGCGCCAGCGAGGAGGGTGCGGCCAGAGCGGCGCCGACCCCCTGCAGGGCCCGGGCGGACAGGAGCATCCAGCCGGTGAGGGCCAGCCCCCCGAAGAGCGAGCTCACGGTGAAGATGGCGATGCCGGCCAGGAAGGTCCGGCGGCGGCCGAGCAGATCGCCCGAGCGTGCCCCCAGGAGCAGGAGGCCGCCGAAGGTGAGCAGGTAGCCGTTGATGACCCAGGAGAGCTCGCCCCCCGAGAGCCCGAGCCCCTCTTGGATGTGCGGCAGGGCCACATTGACGATGGTGGTGTCCAAGACGACCATCAGCTGGGCCGCCAGTATGACGAACAGGAACACCGAAGGGGTCCTGAACAGGGTCTTCAGGCGGCCGGGCGGGCCGGCGGCGGGTCCCCCGGCGAGCGTGGGGCGCGATGCGACAGTGAGTGAAGAAGGCATTTGATTCCGATCTCTCCGCTGGTATTCTGGTAAGCGGAAGCTTCCTCCGGTTAGTATACGGAGGGTGCCTCCGCTTTGCAAGCGTGTTTTTCGGCCTGGCTCGTGACCGGGGAGGGAACGCAGGAGATGACGGCGAAAACGGCGACGACGGCAGTGGGGACGGCGACGGTCGAGCGCGGGGACGAGGCTGCGACGGCGCCGGCGCGGCCCATGCGGGCCGACGCCAAGCGCAACTACGAGCTCCTCGTCACCGCGGCCCGCAAGGTCTTCGACCAGGAGGGCGGCGGCGCCTCCATGGAGGCCATCGCCAAGGAGGCGGGCGTCGGGATCGGCACGCTCTACCGTCACTTCCCCAAGCGCATCGACGTGGTGGAGGCGGTCTACGTCGACGACGTCGACGAGCTGGAGGCCGTGGCGCACACGGTGAGCGCCGACCTCGAGCCGTGGCCTGCATTCGTGGCCTGGCTCGAGGCCTTCGTCCGCTATGCGTCCGGCAAGAAGCGGTTCATGAACGAGCTGCACGAGGCGTTCGAGAAGGACCCGGCTCTGCGCTCGGCCTCGCGTGAGCGGATCGAAGGCGCGCTCGAGCATTGTGCTGACGCGTGCCCAGGCCGCGGGCGTGGTGCGCACCGACGTCGACGCGCCGGACCTCATGCAACTGCTCGGATCGATGTGCATGAGCGCCACCCTCACGCCCGATCAGGGCGGGCGGTTGCTCGTCATGATCGAAGACGGCCTGCGCCCGCAGGCCTGACGCCGCTCCGGGCTCAGATGCCCGATCGCTCCGTGCGCACCGGGGCCGGGTCGGGCACGTGGGGCATCAGCGCATTGGGCGGGATGGTGCCCAGCCGGCCCGCTTCGAAGTCCTCGAGGGCTTGCCCGATTTCGGCCTTCGTGTTCATGACGAAGGGCCCGTAGTGCTCGACCGGCTCGCCGATCGGCTGGCCGCCGAGGATCAACGCCTCGAGGTGGTCCGTCCCACCGGGCTGCGTGTCGTCCGCCCGCAGTGAGACGAAGTCCCCCGGGCCGAAGGTGACGAGCTGCCCGCTGGCGACCGGCCGGCCGTCGCCGCCCACCCGCCCGGAGCCGGCCAGGAGATAGACGAGGGCGTTGAAGCTCGGGTCCCACGGGAGCTCGAGCTGGGCGCCGGGGGCGATGGACGCGTGCATGAACGCCATGGGCGTGTGGGTGGATCCCGGGCCGCGGTGGCCGGCGACGTCACCGGCGATGATCCGCACCAGTGCGCCACCGTCGGCCGAGGACACCAGCGTGACGTCACCCGCTTCGAGGCCCTGGTAGGCCGGCTCGATCATCTTGTCCCGTGCCGGCAGGTTCACCCACAGCTGAATGCCGTGGAACAGGCCGCCGGCCACGACGAGAGCCTCGGGCGGCGTCTCAATGTGGAGGATGCCCTTCCCGGCGGTCATCCATTGCGTGGCGCCGTCCCTGATGACGCCCCCGCCGCCGTGTGAGTCCTGGTGCTGGAAGGTGCCGTCGATCATGTAGGTGACCGTCTCGAAGCCGCGGTGAGGGTGCCACGGCGTCCCCTTCGGCTCCCCTGGCGCGTACTCGACCTCTCCCATCTGGTCCATGTGCACGAAGGGGTCGAGGTCGGCGAGGTTGACGCCGGCGAAGGCCCGGCGCACGGGAAAGCCCTCGCCCTCCAGGCCCCGCGGCGCGGTCGTCACGGAGCGGACCGGACGCTCCGCGACCTGGCCGCGGTCGACGGCCGGAACGGCGGGGAGCGTGGTCAGGTCATTGACGGTGACAGCGGGCACGGGGAACCTCCGATCGTTGTGGGCCAGCGGCCGCCGACGCGGCCGTTCGCCTCGTTGCAGGATATGGGCGCCTCAGTGGAGGTGGCGCTCCCAGTCGGCCGGCACGCGGCCGGCCGGGCCCGGGGTGGGCTGACTCATCGGGTGGTGCTCCGGCGGCGCCAGCTTCGGGCCGTCGTAGTACTGCTCGGTCTCGTAGTCCCAGAACCAGTCCTCACCCGGCTCGAAGCTCCGGACGATGTTGTGGCCGGGCTCACGGGCGTGCTTGCTGGCGTGCTGGCTCGGTGAGCTGTCGCAACAGCCGACGTGGCCGCATGCCGCGCAACGGCGGAGGTGGAACCACCATCCGTCCGTCGCGAGGCACTCGACGCACCCGGCACCGCTGGGCTCGACCGCTGGGTTGATGGGCTCGTCGGCCACGGCGCCGTCCTACCCGGCCAGAGCGTCGCTCCGCCGGGGCAGGACCCACCCCGGCCGAGGAAAGTGGCACGTGTAGCCGTTGGGGTAGTGCTCCAGGTAGTCCTGGTGCTCGGGCTCGGCCTCCCAGAACGGTCCCGCCGGCACGACCTCGGTCACGACCTTGCCGGGCCAGAGCCCGGAGGCCTCGACGTCGGCGATGGTGTCCTCGGCCACCCGCTTCTGCTCGTCGTCGACGTAGAAGATGGCGGAGCGGTAGCTCAGCCCCACATCGTTGCCCTGACGGTTCTTGGTCGTCGGGTCGTGGATCTGGAAGAAGAACTCCAGCAGGTCCCGGTAGGAGGTCACGCTGGGGTCGAAGGTGATCTCGATCGCCTCGGCGTGGGTCCCGTGGTTGCGGTAGGTCGCATTGGCCACGTCCCCCCCGGTGTACCCGACCCGGGTCGTGATGACCCCGGGACGCTTGCGGATGAGATCCTGCATGCCCCAGAAGCATCCCCCGGCCAGGATGGCCTTCTCTGTCGTGGCACTCATGACTGGGCCACCTCCTCCTTGTTCGCCCCTCCATCGAAGAGCTCCGTGTACTGACCGTATCCCTCGGCCTCGAGATCCTCGTAGGGGACGAAGCGCAGTGCGGCCGAGTTGATGCAATAGCGCAGGCCGCCCTGGTCCGGGGGCCCGTCGTTGAAGACATGGCCGAGGTGGCTGTCGCCGTGGACCGAGCGGACCTCGGTCCTGACCATGCCGTGGCTCATGTCCGAGTGCTCGACCACGTTGGCCGGCTCCAGCGGGATGGTGAAGCTCGGCCAGCCACAGCCGCTGTCGAACTTCTTGAGGGAGGCGAACAGCGGCTCCCCCGACACGATGTCGACGTAGATGCCGGCCTCCTTCTTGTCCCAGAACTCGTTGTCGAAGGCCGGCTCGGTGGCGGCCTCCTGGGTGACGGCGTACTCCCTCGGCCCCAGCTTGGCCACGGCCTCGGGGTCCTTGCGGTATCGATCGCTCATCTCAACTCCTTTGCCACCCACTGGTGGCGCTCTTTGTATCCAACTACTCCAACGCCCTCCTGTCACCATTGGTTCCCGAATTCCGGGCGGCACCACACGTTTCGGCGAACACAGAGCCCGGACCGGCGGCAGAGGGCTCTGACCTCGGCTTCCGGAGCCCGCCGCAGGTGGGCGGAGCCGAACCCGAGCGGCGTCGTCCCACCGACCGGTGGCCCGCCACCGCCGATTCTGCGGGCCGGATGGCTCAGGTACCCTCTTTCCTGGGCGGCCGTCGGCGGGGGGCCAATCCGCCGGTGACCACGCAACACGGAGCACACGACCTGAAGGGGAGCCATGTCGGAGACCAGCGAGATCGATCTCGTCACAGCAGAGGTCATCAGATCGGCCATGGAGACCGTCTGCTTCGAAATGGCGACCTACGTCTCCCGCACGGCGACGACGCCGATCCTGAACCAGTCCAACGAGCGCAACGCCACGATCCTCGACGCCGAGGGCCGCCTGGCGGCGCTCTCGGTCGGCATTCCCCAGTTCATGCTGTCGAGCACCCTCCCCGTCCGCTTCGCCATCGACTTCTTCGGCGAGGAGCTCAAGCCCGGGCGACGTGATCGTGGCCAACGACCCGTACCACGGAGGTGGCCACCTTCCCGACTTCAACGTCTTCTCCCCCGTCTTCGACGACGAGGGCGCCCTCCTCCTCATCGCCTCCATCCAGTGCCATCACGGCGACACGGGAGGGGCCTCAGCCGGTGGCTACAACACCATGGCCAAGGACATCTACAGCGAGGGGACGCGCTACCCGCTCCTCAAGATCATCGACGGC
This sequence comes from uncultured Acidimicrobiaceae bacterium, assembly GCA_963755445.1. Classification (GTDB taxonomy): domain Bacteria; phylum Actinomycetota; class Acidimicrobiia; order Acidimicrobiales; family RAAP-2; genus Bog-473. The sequence goes on from CAVWJQ010000010.1 coordinate 171,465, forward strand.
GGCCATGAGCGTCGCGACGTCATTCTCACCATGCGGGCCAACAACCGGCTGGCCGGGTTCATCGGCGACTTGCGCTCCCAGGTCGGGGCGGCCCAGCTCGGCGCAGCCAGGCTGCAGGAGCTGGCGACGCACTGGGGGGCCGACACGGTCCGGGCCGCCGTCACCCACACCATCGACGACGCCCGCCGGCGGTTCTCCGACGAGATCCGGGACTGGCCGGACGGCACCTACGAGACCGACATCTACGTCGACAGTGACCCGCAGGGCAACCAGGACATCCACGTGCACCTCGCCGTGACGGTCGACGACGACCGCCTCATCCTCGACTTCGAGGGCTCGGACACCCGCCCACACATCGCGGCCTGGTCCACCTTCGGCAACACGCGCGGCAACGCCATCGCCCAACTGGCCAGCCTGGTGGACCCGTCCATCCCGAAGAACGAGGGGTTCTTCGACTGTGTGGAGCTGCGCGTCCCGCTCGGCTGTTGCCTCAATCCCGAGGAGCCGAAGCCGGTCAGCTCGGGCACGCACCACCCGGGCGTGGAGGTGGGCGACGCCATCGCCGTGGCCATGTCGCAGATCATCCCGGAGCGCTGCGCACCGCAGACCTACAAGTTCGGCAGCCCACGCCAGATGTGGGGTGAGGTCGACCCGCGCACCGGCCGGTCGTTCTTCGACCACGGCGGCGAAGTCAGCGCCGGCTGGGTGAACGGCGTCGACGGCGTCGACGGCTGGGGAGCCCTGGCGCCGGCCATGGGCAATCTGATCAAGGCGTCGGCCGAGCTCAACGAGCGGCTCTTCCCGCACATTCTGCGGGGACGCAACTACCTGACCGATTCCGGCGGCCCCGGCAAGTTCCGGGGCGGCTGCGGCAGCCACTTCGTCAAGGAGGCCCGCACGCCGACCTCCATCAGCCAGTACTGCGTGAACCAGCGCCACCTGCACCCGGGCATCGCCGGTGGGCTGCCGGGGAGCCCCGACATCTGCTTCGTCAGCAAGGGCACCGAGCGTGAGGTCCGGGTCTCCCCCGTCGTCACGGCGCACCTGCTCGAGACGGGCGACCAGCTGGTCTACGACTTCGGCGGGGGCGGTGGCTGGGGTGACCCGCTCGAGCGCGACGTCGAAGCCGTGCTCGACGACGTCTGGGACGAGTACGTCTCGGTGGAGGGCGCACAACGCGACTACGGCGTCGTCATCACGGGGACGCTCGAGGCCATGGACCTCGCCATCGACTACGACGCCACGAAGCAACTCCGGGCAGACCGGTCCGAGGAGGGTGGGGCATGAGCAGCGACCGCTATCGCATCGGCGTCGACGTCGGCGGGACCTTCACCGACTGCGTCCTGCTGCGCCCGGACGGCTCCATCATTCTGGAGAAGACGCCGACGACCCCCGAGGACCAGTCCGACGGCGTCCTGGCCGGCATCGCCCGCCTGGCCGAGGCGGAGAGCCTGGCCGACGCCGCCGCGTTGTTGGGGCGGACCGCGTCGGTGGTGCACGGCACCACGGCGGCGGACAACAGCATGATCCAGATGACCGGGGCCCCCACCGGCCTGCTGGTCACCGAGGGCTTCCGCGACGAAATCGAAATGCGGCGCTGCTACAAGGAGGACATCTGGGACCCGAGCTACCCGGCCCCCGAGCCCATCGCCCGCCGCCGGGTACGGCTCGAGGTGGACGAGCGCATCACGAGTGAGGGCACCGTCGACCGCGAGCTCGACGAGGAGGGCGTGCGCAAGGCGACGGCGCGCCTGCGGGCTTTCGGCGTGACGTCGATCGCCGTGTGCTTCCTGCACAGCTATCTCAACCCGAGCCACGAGCTCCGGGCCCGGGAGATCATTCTGGACGAGTATCCCGACGTCGAGCTCATCTCGCTCTCCCACGAGGTGTGGCCGAAGCCGCCCGAATTCGAGCGGACGTCCACGACCCTCGTCAACGCATTCGTGGGACCGCCCATCGTCCGCTACCTCGACCGCCTCGAGGCCCGGCTGCAGGAGGCGGGTTTCTCGGAGGAGCTCCTCCTGGCCACCAGCTCGGGCGGCGTGGCCACCCCGCGGGCGACGAAGACCCGGCCGCTCGCCACCATCAGCTCGGGGCCGACGGGCGGCGTGGTCGCGGCGGCGGGCGCGGCCGCGGCGGCGGGGCTCGGCGACGTCGTCAGCGTCGACATGGGCGGCACCAGCTACGACGTCTGCCTGATCCGCGGCGGCAGGCCGGAGGTCAAGACCGACTGGAACTGGCGGCACCGCTACTGCATCGCCCTGCCGATGGTCGACGTGCACTCCATCGGCGCCGGCGGGGGCTCGCTGAGCCGCAACCGGGCCGGCTCCCTCACCGTCGGGCCCGAATCGGCCGGCAGCATCCCGGGACCGGTGTGTTACCGCCGCGGGGGGACCGAGCCCACCGTGACCGACGCCGACCTGGTGCTGGGCCGTCTGGACCCCACTGCGTTCTGGAGCGGGCGGCTCGACCTCGACGTCGACGGGGCGCGCCAGGCCCTGGCCGCCGTGGGCAAGCCGCTGGGTCTCGACGCGGAAGAGGCGGCGGTCGCCACCGTCGCCATCATCGACGCCCACATGTGTGACGCCGTCCGCCGCATCCTCTCCCTGGCCGGTGCCGACGCCCGCGAGCTCGACCTGGTCGCCTTCGGCGGCATGGGTGCCGTCCACGCGGCCCGCCACGCCGCGCTGCTCGGCATGCGGCGAGTCCTCATCCCGCGGGCCGCCCCCGCCTTCTCCGCCCTCGGCCTGCTCACCGCCAATCACGTCATCGACGAGGCCCGCACGCTGCAGGGGGACTGGCGGGCGATCGACCTCGGGAGGCTGAGCGAGCTGGCGGAGGAGCTGATGACCTCGGCCGAGGACGCACTCGAGGCGGCGGGCATCGCCGCCCGAGCGCCGGGTCTACGAATGGCGGATCAACCTGGTGTACCCGGGACAGACCTTCGACGTCGCCATCCCCCTCGACAAGGCGGCGGGGAGCCCCATCAGCCAGGAGTCGTTGGAGGCCGCCGTCAGCGAGTTCCATCGCCGCAACGAGGAGGCCCGGCTCATTGAGGCCCGTTCGCAGGAGCCGGTCGTGCGCGGCGTCCGCTTGCTGGCCACCGGGCTGGTCGACCAGCCGGCGGAGCTGGTGCTGGACGAGGAGCCCGTCACGGAGCCGATCGGCCACCGCCGCGTCTTCACCGGTGAGGCCTGGCACGACGACGTCCCGGTCTACGACGGCGACGCGCTCCATCCCGGTGCCCCGATCGCGGGCCCCGCGCTCGTCCAGAGCCGGTTCACGACGATCGTCCTGGCGGCCGGCGACGAGGCGCGCATGCTGCCCAACGGCGACGTGCTCATCGAGGTCACGCCGGCCTGACCGCAGCTATCCCATGCGGGTCAGCACGTTCCGGGTGATCTGTTCGACCTGCGGGTCACGCGCCGCCAGGCCGTGTGCCCAGTCGGTCGAGCCCGAGGTCAGCACCGTGGCGCCGGCATCGTTGGTGAAGGCGCCGAGTACGGCATGGCCGTGGCGGATGCGCTCCATCGCCTCGGGGTCCCGGGTCCCGAAGACCCGCGAGGCGATGTACTCCAACTCGCTGGGCTCTCCGGCCTTGGGCGGGCGTGGCGCCGTCTCCCGCGTGAAGTGCTGCGTCGGGCAGGTACCCAGGATCTCGAAGGTCGAAGGCGTGCCGTCCTCGCCGGTCGCATACGGCAGGCCGTCCCGGTAGGTGAAGACGCAGCCGTCGCACTCGTAGCCGACGACCGTCGCCGCGGCACCGAGCACGTCGCCGTACCCGAGCCCGGTGCCCTCGAAGATCCAGTGCCCGGCGCGATGCACGGTGTAACCGCCGAGCCCCGAGGTCACATTGCGCCCGATGCGGTGGTAGCCACCACGGGTGAACGAGACGCCGGTCATGGCGTTCTCGGGGCGGCTCACGACGACATCGGACCAGAACGTCGTGACCTCCGACTCCCGCGCCGTGCCCAGGAACGGGTCGTTCTTGAAGAAGGCCTTGTACCCCACCATGACGTCGTGGTCGTCCCCCTCGATCCGCACCTGCCACAGCGACGTGTTCCCCGAGAAGAAGGCGGCGTTCCCACCGCCGGAGACGAACGCCTCCACCGTGTCGCGCATCCCTTTGGACCAGTACTCGTCGTGACCGACCGACAGATAGAGGCTGGCGCCGTCGAGGACCTCGGGGTGCTCCGCCAGATCGGCATTGGTGCAGACGCCGATCTCGAAGCCCTCCTTCTCGGCCCACTCGATGAAGGGCAGCTCCCAGTCGGGCCAGCCCGCCGACCCGGCGTAGCCCGACAGATGGTTGATCGTGATGTAACCGACGTGGGCGGCGTTCTGCGGATCGGGTGCGCCGGTGCCGGTGACGCGCCGGCCCTTGCCGGGTGGCTTGGAGAGATACCCGGCCGCCATCGGCCGCCGCATGGAGACCTGGGTCCCTCCGGTGTAGAGGTTCGGCCCGCCGAAGTCGTTGTAGGCGTGCCAGGTGTTCGTCGCCAGCGCCAGGACGATCCGCGTCCCCGCTGTGGGACGGACGACGAAGAACGCGAAGTCCCGCCGGGCCTTCTCACCCACGTCGATCTCCATGACGACCTCGTAGTAGCCCGAGCGCCAGGCCGGGTCGACGTCCAGCGTCAGGGCGGTGGGCCACTTGCAGCCGCTGGCGGCGGCATCGCGTGGGGCATCGTGCTCGCCGGCGGCGACCGCGTCGGCCGTGTAGACGACCTCGCGCCGGGCGCCCACCCGCGCCACCTCGATCCGCACCGGTCGCGCACCCGACGAGGACAGGTGCAGGCCGACCTGTTCTCCGGCGGCCACCGACTGCGGCCAGCAGTAGCCCGTCACCACCTCACGTGCCATCGCCCGACCCTACCCAGCGCCCACCGCGCTCGCCCGCTGCGGGCGTCGTTGTTACCGTCGAGCCATGACCGACGAGCTGGGCTACCTGTTGGACCGGCGGGAGATCGACGACCTCCTGACCCGCTATGCGAACGTGCTCGACAGCCGCCGCTGGGACGACCTGGGAACGATCTTCACCCCGGACGCCACCCTCGACTACCGCTCGGCCGGCGGCATCCGGGGCTCCTTTGCCGAGGTGGCCGAGTGGCTGTCGGCGGTGCTCCCGTTCTTCACCTGGACACAGCACCTCGTGTTCAACCGTGCCGTCGATCTGACGCCGGGAGCGGACACGGCCACCTCGCACGCGGACTTCTCCAACCCCAACGGGTGCGAGGTGGACGGAAAGCAGTGGCTGTTCGTGGTCGGCGGCTCGTACCACGACCGTCTCGTCCGCGGGCCGGAGGGCTGGCGCATCCACCATCGGGTCGAAGTGACCCTGTGGTGGGACAACCCGATGCCGGGACTCCCGCCGGTCCCCTATCCCGTTCCCGACGACGCCTTCGCCTAGCCGTACCAGCCTCGACGTGGCAGAGGGAACGGTCGACAGGCACGACTGCCGACCCCCCTGCAGACTTGCAACGGGAGTATCGGCGTGCCTGTGCAACCAGATCGCAACCAAATCTGCAGTCCCAGTTGTCCGACAGTAGAGATATGCCATGGCGAGACAAGCGGCGCGAACGAGCGCGCCGGCGCAGCGGTGACGACGCAGGGGTGACGGACGGATCGACGCAAGAATCCAGCGGCCTCGGAGCGGCGCCGGGCGAGGCCCCTCCGACCTTGGAGGACGTGGCTTCACTCGCCGGCGCCATGCTGAAGCTTCCCGACAGCGTCGTCATCGTCGACGAGAACGGCAACATCGCGTGGGGCAACTCGTCGGCGCAGCAGCTGTTCGGACGATCGCTGGCCGACACCATCGGGGTGTCCGGGCTGGACCTGGTGCACCCGGACGACCACGAGCTCGTGCTCCGCTCGCTCACTTCCATTCAGGACAAGGTCGTCGGCGACCCCATTGAGATCCGCATCCAATCGGCCACCGGGTGGCGCCTGGTCGAGATCGTCGGCACTCCTCTTCGCCTCTCCGGCAAGAACCTCGTGTTGCTCTGCCTGCGCGACCTGACCAAGCGCCGGCGTTTCGAGCTGGCCAGCGGTCGTGAGGCGCGCTTCCGATCGCTGGTGCACAACGTCGGGTCCGTCATCATGCTGGTGTCCGCCACCGGGCTCCTCGAATCCACCTCGGGAGCGATCACCAGGCTGCTGGGCCATGACCCCGAGCTGATTGAGATGCGCCCGCTGACCGACATCGTCGCCGAGAACGACCGCCGGCCACTCATGACCGCCTTGACCCAGGCGGCGCGCGGCGCCACCGCCGCCCATCCCGTCACCATCAGGGTCGAGCTCCTCCGCCATGACGGAGAGTCGACCGTGCCCTTCGAGCTGAGCATCGTCGACCTCATTGAGGACCCCACGGTCGAGGGCTTCGTGATCTCGGCGCACGACGCCACGGAGCAGCTGGCCGCGGAGCAGCAGCTCAGCGAGACGCTCTCCCTCCTGACCGCGACACTCGACTCGACGGCCGACGGCATCCTGGTCGTCGACAACGCCGGGATCATCACCGGCTTCAACCGGCGCTTCTCCGAGATCTGGAGCATCGGACAGAACCTCGTCGCCATCGGTGACGATTCCTCGAAGCTCGCGTTCCTCCTCGATCAGCTGCTCAACCCCCAGTCGTTCCTGGCCCGACGCCGCGAGCTCGCGCAGCAGCCGGAGAACGAGAGCTTCGACACCCTGGAGTTCAAGGACGGGCGCGCACTCGAGTTGACATCGAGGCCGCAGACGGTCGACGGCACCATCGTCGGGCGGGTCTGGAGCTTCCGCGACGTCACCGACCGCATCCGGCTGGAGGACGAGCTGGAGTACCGGGCCTTTCACGATTCGCTGACGGGACTGGCCAACAAGGCGCTGTTCCAGGACCGCCTCGAGCACGCGCTGGCCCGCATCGACCTGACGGGGTCCCACCTGGCCGTGCTCTTCATCGACCTCGACGACTTCAAGACGGTGAACGACAGCCTGGGGCACGGGGAGGGGGATCAGCTGCTCAAGCGCGTGGCCGCGGATCTCTCCGACTGCCTGCGGCCGCTCGACACGGCGGCCCGTCTCGGCGGCGACGAGTTCGCCATCCTGATTGAGGACGTCTCGTCCCAGGAGGACATCACGCAGCTGGCCGGGCGCATCCTCGAATCGCTTCGCTTGGCCGTTCCCCCGGGAGCCCGGGCCACGGCCTCGGCCGGGAGCATCGGCATCGCCTTCGACGAGCCGGGCATCACCAGCGAGAAGCTGCTGCGCAACGCGGACATCGCCATGTACAAGGCGAAGGAGAGCGGCAAGGACCGCTTCGAGGTGTACCGCCAGGAGATGCATGCCGCCGTGCTGGCCCGCATCGAGCAGGAGCGTGAGCTGCGGGCAGCCATCCACGACGGCGACCTCCTGACGCACTATCAGCCGATCTACGACCTGGGCACGCGGCGCATCATCGGCTTCGAGGCCCTGGTGCGATGGGCCCACCCGATCGGAGGCCTGGTCGACCCGCGTCTCTTCGTCCCGCTGGCCGAGGAGCTGGGACTCATCGGCGACATCGACGCCTTCGTCCTCCGGTCTTCCTGCCTGCAGGCCCGCCAGTGGCAGGAACAAGGCCTCTGGACCCATGGCCTGGTCATGAGCGTGAACCTCTCTCCGGGACAGCTCATGGACCCCGACCTGGCCCAACGCATCACGGCCCACGTCGAGGAGTGCCAGTTCGATCCCCGCTCGCTCATTCTGGAGATCACCGAGAGCGCCATGCTGGCCGACAACGAGACGACGGTGCGCAACCTGGTCGAACTGCGGTCGACCGGCGTGCGCATCGCGCTCGACGACTTCGGGACCGGCTATTCCTCCATGTCACATCTCGACCGGCTGCAGGTCGACATCGTCAAGATCGACAAGTCCTTCGTGCAGACGCTCGGGTCAGGCGACGACTCACACAGCCTGGCGGCCGCCATGGTGCAGCTGGCCCACACGCTCGGCTACGAGACCATCGGCGAGGGCGTGGAGAACCCGATCCAGGAGGACGCGCTCCGTGCGCTCGGTTGCCGCTTCGCCCAGGGCTATCACCTCGGTCGCCCGCTGAACGTCGAGTGCACGGACCTGCTGCTGCGGTCGGAGAGCACCCTCGACCCCGTGGCCGGCATCGTCGCGACCGACTGAACCCGGTTCAGGCGAGCCGGGAGCGCACGTCCGCCGCCAACTCGACCGAGCGGTCCGCCGCATCGGCTCCGAGCTCGGCCGGAACGGGAGACATCGTCCTGATGATGATGTCGGTGAACCCCAGTTCTCCGAACACGGACAGTTGGTCCGCGACGCTCTCGGGATCGCCGTAGGCCACGGCTCCGCGCTCGAAGCCCCGGTAGCCGCCGGCAACCAGCGCATCCCCCACCCTCTCCCCTTCGGCCCGGTCCTCGGTGATGAACACGTCCTTGCGAATGGGAACGCGGACCGGGGTGCGGTCGTGACGGGCGCAGGCCTCGCGGTAGAGGGCGATGTCGCGGGCCGCCGTCTCGGGCGTGAGGTCGGCGTTCCCGTACCAGCAGTCACCCAGCCGGGCGGCACGGTCGATCGCCTTGGCCACCCCGCCACCGATCCACCATTCGGTCCCTTCCGGCGGAAGCGGAGCGACCCGGGCCCCTTTGACGCTCCAGAGGTCGCTGTCGGCTACCTCACCCCGCAACAATGCCTGGGCGACGAGGATGCCCTGTTCCAGCCGGGCCGCACGCTGCGCGAGGTCGGCGCCCATGGCCTCGAATTGCGCGGCGCCTCCACCGAGCCCGACTTGGACGATGAACGGCCCCGACGACAGGGCGGCCAACGTCCCGATCTGCTCGGCCATCAGCACGGGGTTCCACAGCGGGACGAGAAACAGGCAGCCGGCGGGACGCTCCGTCCACTCCGCCAGAAGGCGACCGAGCATCGGGACGTTCTGCACGTACCCGCCCGGACCGGTCGAGTGGTGGTCCCCGAGCGTCAACGAATCGAGGCCGGCCCGATTGGCCGCCCGCATCTGGCCCAGCACCGACGGCCGGCCCCTCCCGCTGCCCCCGAGGGCCGTTGGTGGAGAACGCGGTGCCGATGGAGATGCCGATGCGCATGGGGACGGTCTACCCGGTCAGCATCATCGCCACGCTGTCCGGGAGCCGCCTTCCAGAGGAGCCCGCACGATGGCCCGCACCGGAAGAATCAGCCGGCCAGCCCGGCGTCGGCGCTGATGCGGGCGACCAGGCGCTCGAGCTCGGCCGGAAGGCCGTCGGGAATGTGCTTCGCGGCCTCCCCATCGTCGCCCACGGCGTCGATGGCCTTGATCAGCCCGCTCATCGCGTGCGTCAGTTCCGCTGCGGCCGTCGTGACGGCCTCCGTCTCCTTGCTCATGGCACTCCCTTCCTGAAGTCTCACGCACGCTAGCTGGGCCGGGCCGTCCAGCCGCCACCCTGCGTGGGGGCATCGGCCTCAGGGGATGACGCTGCGCGCCGCGGGCGACCGGGGTGCCCCGGTCATGGCCGAGAGGTGGGCCGACGGTCGAGCCGAGAGGGGCTGTGCGATGTCCTCGAGCGACTTCTGCTCGGCATCGACGCCGAAGAAGATGGCGACGATGCCGCCGATGGCCATGACCCCGGCGCCGATGAGATACCCGATGAACAGCTTGAAGTGGTCCTGGCCGTTCCCGATCAGCTCGCCGTAGAGCCAAGGGCCGAAGGCACCGAAGCTCTGGGCGATGGCGAAGAAGACGGCGATGGCCTTGGCCCGCACCTCGACCGGGAAGATCTCGCTCACGGTCAGGTAGGCGGCCGATGCGCCGGCGGAGGCGAAGAAGAAGATCACGCACCAGCACGCCGTCTGCGTCACGGCGTTGAGGGCACCGGCGTTGAACAGGAGCGCACTGATGGCGAGCAGCACGCCGGAGAGGATGTAGGTCCCGGCGATCATCTTCCGGCGCCCGATGGTGTCGAAGAGGTGGCCGATGGTGAGCGGGCCGATGAGGTTCCCCAGGGCGAAGAAGATGAAGTAGTAGGCCGTGTCGGTCGCCGGGACGTTGTAGATCTTGGTCAGCACCAGCGCATAGGTGAAGAAGATGGCGTTGTAGAGGAACGACTGGGTGATCATCAGGGTGGCCCCGAGGATGGCCCGCCTCGGGTAGTGGACGAACAGGGTCCGGGCCAGCGCGATGAAGCCGATGTCGTTCGCCGGGGTGATCTCAATGGCCTTGGACTCGTCGATCTCTCCGAGGGTGCCGCCCCCGTGCTCGGTTGCCTGTTCGATGCGCTTGACGGCCTCCTCCGCCTCCTGTTCGCGCCCGTGCATGAGGAGCCAGCGCGGGCTCTCCGGAAGGTTCTTGCGCACGAAGAGGATGACGAAGCCCAGTGCCGGCCCGACCAGGAAGGCCACCCGCCAGGAGTAGCTCACCGGAAGGTGGTTCACCACGAAGATGAAGAACATGGTGCCGATCAGCGCGCCACCCCAGTAGGTCCCGTTGACGGCGATATCCACTCGGCCCCGGAATTTGGCGGGGATGAGCTCGTCGATGGCGGAGTTGATGGCCGCGTATTCGCCGCCGATGCCCATACCGGCGATGAACCGGGAAGCCCAGACCCAGTAGACCCAGCCTTGCGAGTGCCCGAGGGTGAACGCGGTCATCACGCCACCGAACAGGTACACCCCCAGGGTGATCATGAACAGGTTGCGGCGGCCGAACTTGTCCGACATCCGACCGAAGAACAGGGCGCCGACCACCTCACCGAGGAGGTACACCGTGCCGACGGCGAACGCCACCTCGGAGGACGAGAGGTTCAGCGCCGCCTTCTGGCTGATCAGACCTTCCGCGTTGCTGGCGATCGTGATCTCGAGGCCGTCGAGCACCCACGCCACGCCGAGCGCGATGACCAGGTGGGTATGGAATCGCGACCAGCCCAGGCGGTCGAGCCGGGCCGGTATCAGGCTCCGGATCATGCCTTCGGGACGGTCGTCCCCGTTCGTCCTCCCCAGCTCGTCCGTGGTAATCGTCGCCACGTCCCCTCCCCTCTCTACGGAATCCTCAACACAACCTGAACACTTCGTACCCACGATCACGCCGCGTCATGCACCATGCGTTGAGAAGCACATCCGATCGCTTTCCCTTGCCATACTCGTGCGCATGCGCTGGCCTGAAGGATTCCTGTGGGGCACCGGAGCCTCGTCAACCCAATGCGAGGGCGCCGCTCCCGCCTCGGACTGGTGGGAGTGGGAGCGGTCGGGCCACGCACCGCTCTCGGGCGACGGGAACGGGTTCGCGACCCGGTATGCCGAGGACTTCGGGCTGCTCGCCTCCCTGGGTCTCACCCATCACCGGCTGTCGATCGAGTGGTCCCGCTTGGAGCCCGAACAGGGCAACTATGACCGGTCGGCCGTGCGCCACTACCGCGACGTGCTCTCGTCGGCGCAGGACGCCGGCGTCGTGCCGTGGGTCTCGTTGCACCACTTCACCCTTCCGCGCTGGTTCCTCGGGGCCGGCGGATTCCTCGTCGAGACGAATCGGACGGAGGCCTGGCGGCGCCACGTCGAGTTCGTGGCCGAGACCTTCGGTGATCTGGTCGGTGGCTGGCAGCCGATAAACGAGACGAACTACTACGCCCGGGCCGCCTACGGCGGGCGCGGTTGGCCCCCGGGGCACAATGACAACGAGCAAGTGGCCTTGGTCAACGAGGCGATCCATCTGGCCTTCGCCGAGGCGTCGGTCCGGCTCAAAGAGACCGGCGCTCCCGTGTCCTCCATCTTCGGACTGTCCCCCGTCGTTCCGCAGGACGACAATCCGGCCACGACCGCGCTGGCACAGTCCCTCGACGACTACTACTGGGCGCCATGGATCGGGCTGTTCCGGGACGGCGTACTCAAGGTTCCCCACCGTGAGCCGATCGAGCGCCCCGACCTGACGGGCTCCGTCGACATGATCGGCTTCTCGTACTACGCGGCCATGGGCGTGCGGGACGGCCGGCTCGCCATCCATCCACCCGGCGCGCCCGTCTCGCCACTGGGCTACGGCATCTGGCCCGACGGGGTCGGCCGGGTGCTCGACCGGCTGCACGACCGAACTTCCGGGTGTGCCGCTCCTCGTCGCCGAGTACGGGATCGGCACCGATGACGACGACGCCCGGGCCGCCTACCTGCGACGCGGCCTGACCGTCATCAACGAGGCGATCGAGCGGGGCGTCGACGTCCGAGGTTTCTTCCACTGGACGGCCGTGGACAACTACGAGTGGCTGCACGGATACGACGTCTCATTCGGTCTCATCGATCGTGACCGCAACGTGCGGCCGAGTGCCCACGTCCTGCAGCAGGAGGCAACCGCCTGAGCGGACGTCCCGCTGCCGTTAACGTCAGCCCCATGGCTCGCTCCATTGCGACACAGACCGACGTCGACCGCACCGCGTTGGAGGAGTTCGTTCGTCCGCGCCATCACGCCGTCCTGGGCACTGTCCGGTCGGACGGCGGCATCCAGATGTCGCCGGTCACCATGGGGCTGGGACCGGACGGATCGGTCCTGGTCTCCAGCTATCCGGAGCGGGCCAAAGTCCGCAATCTGCGGCGGCGGCCCCAGGCCTCGGTCTGCGTGCTCTCGGACTCCTTCGGCGATGCGTGGGTCCAGCTCACCGGGACGGCCACCATCGTCGATCTCCCGGACGCCCTCGACGGTCTGGTCGAGTACTTCCGCTCCATCAGCGGCGAACACCCCGACTGGGACGAGTACCGCCAGGCGATGATCACGCAGGGCAAGGTGCTGATCAACATCGACATCGAGCGGTGGGGACCGATCAGCACAGGGGGCTTTCCTCCCCGGCTCGCCGAGGGTTGATCCGGAGAGGGTCCTCGCAGCGGCGCCAGCAAATCACCCGATCAGGTGATCCTGCGCGTGAAACTCGTCGTAGGGTGGGGCCCGTGGCCAAGCCAATCCGCGTTGCACTCGTCAACGACTACATGATCGTCCTCGAGGGTCTGCGCGCGCTCCTGGAGTCCAGCGACTCGGGGATCGAGGTGGTCGAGCTCGACATCAAGAGGGGGCCGAAGCGGACGGTCGACGTCACGCTGCTCGACACCTACGGAGAGGCCGACGCCCTCGGCGAGCGTGTGCGCTTCCTCGGCGCCGATCCCAGCAACGGCGCCATCGTGGTGTTCAGCTTCTCGGACCAGCCCGGGGCCGTGCGCCACGCCATCGATGCGGGCGCGCAGGGATTCATTTCGAAAGCGGTGCCCCGACAACAGATCATCGACGGGCTGAAGGCCGCTGCCGCCGGCGACCGCGTCGTCCTGACCCAGCGATCGCAGCACGCACGGATAGACGAGGCCGTGCGCTGGCCCGGGCGAGACGCCGGCCTGACCGAGCGTGAGAGCGAGCTCTTGTCGTTGCTCTCGACGGGGATGACGAATCGAGAGCTCGGTGCCCACCTCTACATCAGCGAGAACACGGTCAAGACGCAGCTGCGCCACCTCTACGCCAAGCTCGGTGTACGAAACCGTGCGCAGGCCGCCTCTCTCGCGGCAGCGGGCTACCTCGGAGAGCGGCGCCGCCAGTCCAAACCGGTCGACTGACGGCCGGCCGCCGCGGCCTGCCGGAACGAGCGACTCAACCCGCCGTCGTACGACCTGCGTCAGGGTTCCGAGTGGGATGGCATCCGTGAGTGGGACGACGCAGCCCGTCGGAGCTGCAGAATGCGCGCGATACCCACGATCACCACAATCAGAGCGCCCGCCGCCGCAGCAATGAGAAGCACGACAGCGGTGGGCGCGCCCCCATGGAGCCAGAGGAAATTGACCGACGAATGTTGGGTGTTCTGGGCGATGAAGATGATCAGCAGAACGAGGACCAATGCGGCCACGACGACGGCGGTCCAACTTGCGCTCACCCGTGTCCGAAGGGCACTGGAACGCTTGGACTCCTGCTGCTCGTCAGTGGTCATTCGACATCGCAGGATTCCTCTACCCGGCTGGTTGTCATCAAAACCGGGCACTCTCACCTGAGGACCCAATTGGCTCCGGGCGATCAGATCCTGGAATCTGGGCGATATGGCGTCAAGCGTTTCGGCAGGAGTCGTCCCACGGCTGCTCGCCGTCGGCCTGGTACAGCGCGATGGCGAGGTCGTCCTGCTCGGCGGGCGTGGCGTCGTTCGGCGGGACATTGATGAGTTGGGGCATGCCCGCCAGCTGCGCCGCCTCGTTCCACGTCGGTTGGCTGAACTGAAAGCCACCCATATAGGCGCCCCCCGGCGAGACGGCGGCGTAGTTGCCCCCCGACTCGACCCTGAGGACGCATTGCAGGAAAGGCGGAAGCGAAGGGTCGCCGGCACTCGAGCCCGTGGCAGGCCCCTGCGGAGCGGGGCCGCGGCAGGGGGCGACGGGGTAGTGGTCTTGCGGGCCGCCGAAGAGGCCGCTGGCGGCCGCGGCGGCTGTTGGGCCGCCCGAACGGCTCGGGCGGCGGCCGCGGCCTGTAACGCCTGCTGCTGAGCAACGGCCGCCGCGAGCTGACCGGTGATCTCAGACTGCTTGGAACTGAGCTCCATCTGGGTCTGCCGTGCAGCGTTGCCCTGCGCCGCCTCTTCACTGGTGGTGACCTGGTCCTGGGCCTCTTGCTGCTGCAGCGTGGCACGTTCGGCCTGCAGCTGGTTCTCGTCGGTGTGGAGCACATCGATCGCCAGACTCGTGTCACCGCTCGTCACTTGTTCGTACTCTGCTCTCGCGAACGCTTCGGACTGGTTCCCCGAGAACAGAGCCTGGTTACCCGCCGACTGCGGATCCATGTGGATGTACGCGGACACCGCCTCGGACTGGAGCCGCCTGCGATCACGACTCACTCGTTGCGCGTCAGAGGAAATCTGCTTCTGCGTCGACCCGATCTCGGCCTCGTCTTGTTGGACCTTGGCGCTGTCGACGGCGTACTGCTGCTGATGCGCGCCGATCTGCAACTGTTCCAGCACGAGATCCTGCGAGAGCTGAGCCGCTTGCGACTTGAGGTTCGAGACCTGGTCCGCCCCCACCGGCGCGGGCGACACAACCATCGTCGCCGTCACCGTGGTCACGACGGCCAAGGCCATCGGTCTCAACCCGGCGCGGGCGATCCTCCCCACCAGGTATCGGAGACCTGACTGTGTCGACCGACACTTTCCGACACTCGTCACGATTCCGGACATTTTTGTCGGTCTTCCGACGAGGACGCAACCTGCCTGCCCGACACGCACGCCGCTGTGTCGGCGTGACGATCTTCCTCCAGCGTCACTCCATGACGTCCCGCCGGCTCCCTCGCCGTGCCGAGCCAGCGGCGACCTCCGCCTACGTCCTGGGCGGCGAGGAGCAGCGCGGCGAGCGGCTCGAGGACGGCCATGAGCTCGTCGAGCTCCTCCGGCTCCAGGCGTTCATAGGGCTTCGCCGCCAGGTCGTCGGTGCGCGACTCGACCCGCTGCTTGACGGCTCGACCCTGCTCACTCAGCCACCCGTCATCCCCGATCAGGCCGCGCGCACGCATCCCGTCTGTCACGGCGGCGATCTGCGCTGCCGGAAGGTGATGGATGCGTCCGAACCTCTCCGCCGGCATGCCCATGTCGAGAGCGAAGAGCGCATGCGCCTCGAGGCCACCGACGCCTTCGGTCACCAGGGCCGCGATGTGGCCGTCGCCACGGTGCTCGCGTAGCAACGACGCCGCATGGAAGAGGCGATCCACCTCGTCGTCGGGGAGCGGGAGCGCACGCAGCGCGGCGTACATGGGTCGGCCCTCGAAAGGAGCACTCGTCCCCGCCTTCGTCAACAGTTCGGTGGCGCGGGCGAAGTCCGGAGAGTCGACGCGTTCGCCGAGGATCCGCCGCAGGGCCCTCGCACAGCCGAGCCGACGAGCTGCGATGGCGGCGTCGGGCGTGGTGGTACGCCATACCTTCGGGATGTGGCGAGCCACCTCGCCGGGAGCGAAGTTGTAGAACAGCGCGTCCACCACCTCCGCCGAAGTGAGCCCGAGGGGCGCCGCCCGTCCGGCGAAATAGGTGTCCCAGTAGTTGGTGAACCCGAGGGCGAACATCGCCTCATTGGGTTCATCGGCTGATACGGGATGACCCCGATCGGTTCGACGAGTTCGAACATCCGGCGGGCCATCGGGTTCATCGTCCACAGAACCTAACCAGGACATCGCACTGGGACCGAGGAGGTCACGGGGCCGCGATGGCGGCCCCCTGGCAGGCGAACACCTGTTCGCTTACATTGGCAGGCGTGGAGTCCCCGTCGGCCATGCGAGCGACCATCCTGCATGCCGACCTGGACGCCTTCTACGCGTCAGTCGAGCAGCTGTTGGATCCGACGCTGCGGAACCGACCGATCGCCGTCGGCGGCAGTGTGGTGCTCGCCGCTTCATACGAAGCCAGGAGCTATGGCGTCCACGGCGGCATGCCCGGCTGGCGGGCCCGCCAGCTCTGCGGCGATCTCCTCTTCGTCGGCGGCCATTTCGGCCGTTACCAGGAGTTCGGCGACGACGTCATGTCGGTCTTTCATGACTTCACTCCCCGAGTCGAACGGGTGTCGATCGACGAGGCCTTTCTCGATGTTGCCGGCGCGGTCCATCTCTTCGGCGAACCCACTGAGATAGCGGCGGCCATCCGTCGACGAGTCCGCGACGAAATCGGACTGCCGCTGTCGGTCGGCGTCGCTCGCACCAAGCACCTCGCCAAGGTGGCATCGCAGGTGGCCAAACCTGACGGTCTCGTCGCCGTGGCTCCCGCCGACGAGCGCGACTTTCTCGACCCGCTTCCCATCCGGTTGATCTGGGGTGTCGGAGCGACGACGGAACGGCGCCTGCACGAGGCGGGGATCTTCACCATCGGCCAACTGGCCGAAGCCGGCAGCCCGATTCTGGGCAACCTGCTGGGCCGGGCAACCGGCGCAAAGCTCTCGGCCCTCTCGGCCAACGTCGATGAGCGGGCGGTACAGACGCCGGCCCGGTCCAAGTCCATGGGCGCCCAGGCCGCCCTCGGGCGACGGACGGCAACGCCCGAGCTCATTCGAGAGACGCTCGGCTATCTGGCTGACAGAGTCGCCGGCCGCCTCCGAAAGGCGAACCTGGCCGGGCGAACGGTGACCGTACGAATCCGCTTCCCTCAGCTGCGCTCTGTGACCCGGTCCGTCACGTTGCCAGTGGCGACCTCGACCACGCTGACGTTGGCCGAGGTGGCTGAAAGGCTCGCCTGGGCGGCTCTCCGCGACAACGATCGCGAACGCGACGTCACACTCCTCGGCGTCTCGGTCTCCCACCTTCGTCCAGAGCACTCCTTGCAGCTCGAACTCCCCCTCGACCCGCCCGACGTGACGCGAAAGGCGGACAACCAATCCGGATCTGCCGTCGAAGCCTCTCGGTGGGGCGTGGACAGGTCCGTGGACGCCATCCGGGAGAAGTTCGGGAGGGCCGCCGTCGGTTACGCCACCGTGGCGCTTTCAGCTGCCGATCGGGTTCCCGAGGAATTCCGCGAGCTGGCCGAGCGAGGATCGGACGATGTGCACGAATGAGTCGCCACGACATGAGACCGACGTCAGGCTCGCCCGCTCAGCGTCGCGAGACCTTCGCCGCCCAGGTCATCCAGTGCACGCTTCCGACCTGCCATCGCCAAGATCAACGACGCGAGGGGGCCACTCACTTCCGGGCCGTCGCCATGAACCCAATCACAGTCACTGGCCCGAAGACGGAGGCCGGCGATCCTTCGCTTGGATCCGATCAGCAGGTTCGTCTTCGTATAGTTGTCCGCAACGGCGCCGAGAGCCTCTTCGGCGTATTCATGCTGAAGGCCCAAGGGGCGGCGGATGTCTTCGCCATGGACGATGATCTCGCCCAGCATGACGATGACGGGGGCCGGTGGACGGTTCGTGGTCGTGGTCCGCGCGCGGAGCCGGTCGACCAGCTCTCGGGGGCTGAGGCTCCCAAGGCGTTTTGCGGCGCGGTCAGCAAAGACATTGAACCGAAAACCGGCCACAGCCATCTCTTTGTAGAAGTTGAACGGCGTCTGTTCGGCTGCGGCGAGGATGTGTCCAGCAGCGTCGTGGACGCACCACCCCTCGCACCACGAAGGCGACGTCCACTCGTCGACCGAGAGCTCCGCCCAGGTGTCTGCCATGGCAGCTCGTTCAGCATGGATAGAGATCCAAGTCTGATCAGATTTCATTTGTCCTCACTCCTCTGGAACACTCGGCTCGAATGCACTCTGCGCACGGACCGTCCTAGGCCCCCGGGCCGCGATCAGCATCGACCGTTCCACCTGACGCGACGGTGGCGAGCCGCCCGAGATAGTGGTCCCAACCCATGGTGTGATCCGAGACCGCGTCGGCTGGAAGTCCGCTATGGGTAAGACGGACACGGGTCTTGTCTCCTTCGGGAATGAGCTGGATTTCGACCCGGGTCGACCCGGACGGGATCGGGTGGTCCGGTTGATCCCATCCGAAGGTGAAGACCACCCGCTCATTCGGCACGACTTCGACGTACTCGCCGGCGGCCTGATGAAGACCACCCGCCAGGACCCGGTAGACCCCGCCGGGCCGAGGATCGAGCTCTGCCTTCGTGCCGTTCCACTCGACATGTTTTTCAGGAACGGTGAGGAACTCGAAAATGGTCGCCGGACTGGCCTCAATCAGGAGCTCGCGTACGAACTCAGCCATGGGTGATCTCCTTCTTCTCTCTTTCGGCGGCTTCTGCAACGTCACGGAGACGCTCGAGACTGCTGGTCCAGTAGTCGTCGAGAAAGGCACGGAGTCGGGCCATTTCGTGATGGTTCGATCGATACAAACGCCGGGTGCCCTGGCGTCGTTCGACGACGAGCCCGGCGTCTCGCAAAACGCCGAGATGCTGGGAGATTGCCGATCGGGTCACGTCGGCGAAGGAGGCGGCGATCTCCGTGGCAGGGAGCTCCTCGGACCAAACGATCCGCAGGATTTCGCGCCGACGCGGTTCCGCCAGTGCCTTGAGGGCAGCCTCCATCCGCAACAGCGTAAGTGATTCCTTACGTAAGCGTCAACTTAAGTAGTCTGCGATGCCGGCCGCGGTCCGAGTGCGAGGACGGCTCTCCGCGTGGTGACGCAGCACCGAGCCACCCGCCCGACTTCTCGGGGACGCGGCGCCGCCTGGACCGCGCGAGCACCGGGAGCCACTTCCCGAGTCAGAGGTGACCTTGATCACACGCTGAGGGGACCTTGGTCTCTATTCACCCGAAAGGGCCTCACCACAGGATGGTCGGGAAGGGGTGTTCTCGATGTCAGACGCAGCGCCGAGCAGGTTGACAGCAGTGGACACGATGAGCGGATCCGACGCTCTGCTGTGGTCGATCAGTGCGGATCCCGTGATGCGACCCACGATCGTGGCGTTGATGGTCTTGGATGGGAAGCCTGATTGGGCAGAGGTGCGGGCGCGAGTCACGGAGCTGACCGAGGCGGTCCCCCGCCTGCGTTCCTGCGCCGTGAGCCGACCACTGGGACGAGGGAGACCTCAGTTCGTGATGGACGAGAACTTCGCACTGGACATGCATCTCCGCCACGTTCGGCTGCCCGAACACGGGACTCTCCGCGATGTGTTCGACATGGCCCAGACCATGGCCACGAGCGGCTTCGACGCTGCGCTGCCGCTGTGGGAAGCAGTTCTCGTCGAGGAATCGGACGCCGACCGTTCAGTCCTCGTCATGAAGGTCCACCACGCCCTCATCGACGGCGTGGGCGGTCTTGCCGTGCTGGCGCGGCTCTTCGACCCCATCGGTCAGCGGTCGCACGCGGGCGTCAAGGCGCGGCCGACATCAGACGCTCCGGAGCCCCGGCCACAGCCACTCTGCCCTTGGCCGAGTACCGGGTCTTGCGTGTGCGGTGAGGTCCGTCGGCGAAGCGCTCGACGATGGTGACGCATCCGGTGCGCTCGGTCGGCCAGGTGGCCGCCCTCGGCGGCTCAGTCGGTCGGCTGATGGCTCCGGCGAGGAGCCCGATGTCGCCGATCATGACCGGGTCGAAGCTTCCGGCGCCACGTCGAGATCCTCGACCTCGACCTCACGACCCTCAAGCACGCTGCCAAGACCTGGGGGGGCACGCTCAACGATGTCTTCGTCACCTCCGTCGTGCGCGGCCTCACTCTGCACCATGCGCAGCATGGCGTCGCGGCACGGGGTTTCCGCGTCCTCATGCCGGTGAGTGTCCGTGACAGCGCCGATCGCGAAGCCGGCAACCACTTCGTGCCCGCCCGATTCGTCATCCCCGTCCACGGCGATATCGCTGACAGCGTGGCGGAGGTGAGACGGGGCGCCGAGCAGTGGAAGCACGCGCCGGGTCTCGCCGTGAGTGACATCCTGGCGACCGGGTTGAGCGCATTGCCCGCTGGGCTGTCTCGCAGCCTGTGGAGTTCGATGCTCATGGGCGACGATCTCTGCATCACGAACATCCCGGGGCCTCCGTTGCAGACCTTCCTGGCGGGGGTCGCCGTCGAAGGCATCTACGCCGTCACTCCGCCATCGGGGGCTGCCCTCAGCGTGTCACTGGTCTCCACGGCGGAACGTGCCTGCGTCACCATCACGACAGACACCGCAGCAGTCCACGACGGTCCGAAGCTCGCCGGCTGCATTGAGGACGGATTCTCCGAGGTCTGCTCTGCCCGCCCACCCGGGCCCCCACGCTCGACATGACGGCCTCAATCGACCTTCTGACGGAACTTGACGCCTCGTTCCTCTACATGGAATCCCCGCACACGCCCATGCACATGGGTTCCATCGGGATCTTCGAGGGCGGCCCGCTGCACGATGCCGCGGGAGGCCTCCGTCTCGACGCGGTGCGGGCCCATGTGCAGGGCCGGCTGGCATCTGGTGCCGAAGCTGCGGAAGGTCGTCCGGCTTCCGCTGCTCGGCGAGTCTGCACCGGTGTGGGTGGATGACCCCGACTTCGACATCTCCTTCCACGTGCGTGGGGCGGCGGTGCCCGAGCCCGGCGACGAAGCACAGCTGTTGGAACTCTGCGCCCGACTGATGTCGTCCCCGCTCGATCGCGACCGGCCCCTGTGGGGCATCTGGCTCATCGACGGACTCGCGGACGGACGCGTCGCAGTGCTCGAGATGATCCACCACTGCTTGGCCGATGGCCTGGCCGGCGTCGAGCTCGCCAGCGTCCTGCTCGACCTCGAGACCCGCTGTCCGGGTGATCGCCACGACACCCGGACGAGTGGGCGCCCGCTCCGGCGCCCAGGAGGGCAACCGTGGTCGCCGACGGACTAGCCCAATTCGGCGGGGTCGTGTCGATGCTCGCGGCCGACGCGTGGCATGCCGCATGGCACCCCTCCCGAGCCCATCGCCTGCTCTCACGCTACGCATCAGCGTTCCAGGACCTGCTGTCCCCGACACCCTTCGCTCCGCGTCTGTCGTTGAACGCGGCCGTCGGGTTCGATCGACGGGTCCTCGTCGTCCGTGAACGAATGGCAGATCTCCGGCGAGCCCAGGAACACTTCGGCGTGAAACTGAACGACCTGCTGCTGACCGCGGTGGCCGCCGGCGTGCACGATCTCCTCTCGGCCCGGGGCGAGGTCATGGAGGATCGCCAGTTACAAGTACTCGTGCCAGTGGGCTCGGATCACCACGACGATCACCGGCTCGGCAACGAGGTCTCGGCCATGTTGGTGCGGCTCCCGATCAGTGCCGCCCCGGCTGCCGAGCGGCTCCGCGAAGTTGCCGCTGTCGAACGGTCCCACAAGGAGCACGGCCAGGCGCGAGCGACGAACGTCCTCTTCTCCTCACTGAACTCCTTGCCTCCGCCGGCGGTCTCCGCAGCCAGCCACCTCATGGACCATCAGCCCTTCGTCAACTTGGTCGTGACCAACGTGCCCGGGCCCGACTTTCCGCTCTTCCTGCTGGGGGAGCGCCTGCTCGAAGTCATCCCCCTCGTGCCGCTCGGGGGCAACCTGAGCGTCAGCGTGGCCGCGCTCTCCTACGACGGCCAGTTCACCCTCGGCGTCCTCGCCGACCCGGACTCCTGCCCGGATGCGGACGTGCTGGCCGCGGGAATCGAGCGGTGTTTCGCCCAGCTCCTCGGTGCCGCGCGAGCGCGAGCCCGCAGGCCCGGATCCCTCAAATGTGAATGTCTGATGTCTCCGACGAGCACGGCCCTCGCTGCCCACGCAGGACCATCTGCACTCACGATCCCCTTCGGATCCACCGACTGCGGGGAGCAGCCGTCGGCGCCCCTGAGCGTGACCTTGCGATCCGGTCGAGGGAAGACCGCTCCGGCACGTTTCAGGCGCAAGCTAAGTTCCCTGGACATCTACAACCCACTGGTCGGACGTGCTGATCCGGCCATCACCGCAAGGTTGGCAAGCCCCAGAGCTTGTCCCGCCCAGCGGAGTCCGCAGGCACGGCACTGAAGGAAGAGCGAGAGTGACAGAGCAGGACGACGGCGCAGAAGGCACCGCAATCGACGAGCTGCGGGAGCGCTATAGGCAGGAGCAGCAGAAGCGCATCCGTGCAGACGGCATGGCCCAGTGGCGTGAGCTGGGAGAGGAACTCGACCAGGACCCGTTTGCCGACCCCGGCTTCACCCGGGACCCGTTGGTCGAGGAGACGACCGTCCTCGTCGTGGGAGGTGGCTTCGCCGGGATGCTCACGGCGATCGACCTGCTCAAGCACGGAATCACCGATTTCCGGATCGTCGAGAAGGCCGGGGACTTCGGTGGCACCTGGTACTGGAATCGCTACCCAGGCTGCATGTGCGACGTCGAGTCCTACGTCTACCTGCCGCTTCTCGAAGAGACGGGCTATATGCCGACCGAGCGCTACGCCAGCGCGACGGAGATCTTCGATTACTGCCGGCTGCTGGCCCGGACGTTCGACTTGTACCCGAGAGCGCTCTTCCAGACCGACGTCACCGGTGCGGCGTGGAACGAGGATGCGCTGCGCTGGCAAGTGACGACCAGCCGTGACGACCGGCTCTCTGCCCGCTTTCTCGTGTTGGCGGGAGGAATCCTGCACAAAGCCAAGCTTCCCGGGATACCCGGGATCGATCAATTCGAGGGCAAGGCCTTCCACACCAGTCGTTGGGACTACCACTACACAGGCGGGGGACCAGACGAACCGATGGATCAGTTGGCCGATAAGCGTGTCGGCATCATCGGCACCGGAGCCACCGGAGTGCAGGTCGTGCCACAGCTGGCCCGGGCTGCCAAGGAGGTCTTCGTTTTTCAGCGCACACCGAGTGCGGTGGGCGTTCGCAACCAGCAACCCACCGACGTCCAGTGGTTTCAGAGCCTCGAGCCCGGATGGCAGCACGACCGGATCATCAATTTCACGCAGGCGGTCACCGGTGCCCAGCCCGAAGTGAACATGGTGAATGACGGATGGACAGATGTCATGTGGGTCGACACGCAGAGGGGTGGTGCGTCAAAGGAGGACGCCGAAGCACTCGAGCGCATCGATTTCGAGGTGATGGAGGCGCATCCGACAACGAGTCGAGACGGTGGTTGAAGATACCGAGACAGCGGAGAGACTCAAGCCGTATTGGGGCAAACACTGCAAGCGCGTCTGCTTTCATGACGACTACCTCGCAGCCTTCAACCGGCCCAACGTCCACCTCGTCGATACAGAAGGACGCGGTGTCGACGAGATCACCGCCGCGGGGCCTGTGGTCGGTGGTGTCGAGTACCCGGTGGACCTGTTGGTGTACGCCTCCGGATTCGAAGTCACGACTGATCTGCACCACCGGCTCGGCTTTGATCCCAAGGGGGTCGGTGGCCTGGCGCTTTCGGAACGATGGGCCGAAGGCGCCCACACGCTGCACGGAGTGTTGGCCAGTGGATTCCCCAACATGCTTCTGATCAGCCTCGTCCAAGGTGGCTTCGGCACAAACTTCTCGCATCTGCTCTCCGAGTCGGCTCGACATGTCGCGCGCATCATCGAAGCCTGCGACAAGCGAAGGAATCGTCAGGATCGAGCCGGAAGAGGCTTCGGAGGAGGAATGGCTCTCCGTGCTCCTCTCCGTCGGTGCGGGGGGCGCCCGCTATTTCCAGAGCTGCACGCCCAGCTTCTACAACAGTGAGCAGCAGGCGATCGACGCCCGGGCGGTTCGCAATCTCACCTACTCCGGAAGCCTGCTCGACTACGTCGGCTACCTCGAGCGCTGGCGCCAGGATCCCGATTTCTCTGGCGTCAAGATCCAGAGGGCGAAAGTCATCGACAGCGCCTGAGTGGAGGTCCGCACCGTGCCCTGATCCGGCGCCACGAGCCGGCGCCGTGAAGAGCCCTCCTTGCCATCCGTGTGAACCGCTCGAACATTCCTGGGCGTTCCTCAGTAACCGGCCGCAGGATCAACCAAGCCGATCAGATCCTCACCGGCTGCGAAGTGGGCCACGTTGGTGCGGATCCGCTCAGCGAGAAGGGGCAGCACCATCTCAATGGTGTCGGCCGTGTGCGGTGTGATGATGCAGTTGGAGAGATCCCAGAGCGGATGGTTGTCGGGCAGGGGCTCCGGATCGGTCACATCGAGCGCAGCTCCCGCAATGGTGCCCTCCCGCAGCGCCCCGACCAGCGCATCGGTGTCGACGTGTCCGCCGCGGGCCACGTTGACGAGCCAAGCTGTCTTCCCCATGAGGCCGAGCTGTTCCGCCCCGATGATCCCCCGGGTCTCGGGGGTCAACGACAAGGCCAGCACGACGACCAGTGCGTCGCTCAGCGTGCCGTCGAGCTCCGAGACCGGCACCGTGCGGGCAGCGCCGGGCACCGGGTTCCCGGAGCGATTGACCACGGTGGCCTCGACCTCGAAAGCGGCGAGCAGCTCGAGGAGTGACCGGGTGATCCCGCCGCCACCGAGAATCGTCACCCGACCACCGAACAAGCTCGTTCCGCCCTGGGCCCCCCAGCTGCGGGCGGGAATGCGGGTCGGCAGGAGGCGGAGCCCTGCCAGCGCCAGGGTCACGGCGTGCTCGGCCACCGGTTGGGCGTAGGCACCTTTGGCGCACGTCCAGATTCGGGTCTGGTCCATGACCTCTGTCATCAGCTCCACGCCGGCCGAAGGCAGCTGGACCCAGCGCACACCTGGCGCGGCAGCGAGAGCTTCTGCGAGACCCCCGACATCGTGAGAATCGAGCCAGACCAAGGCCTCGGGGTCATCGGTCAAGCTGACTCCGACGCCGCCACCAGCCTCGACTGCCTCGACAGCAAAGGGGGCGGGACTCGGCCCGACGGTGATCCGGGGTGGAGGCACACCGGGACACTACCGAGCCGAGGCAACGGGACCACCGACCCGTCAGTGCTCACGGGATTCCAATCCTTGACTATCCGCCACCCAGTTCCACCGGGAGTGGCGCTGGTTGCTGGTCGGCCACGTCGCGCGGCAAGATGCGGTTGATGCGTCAAAGTCAACCCCGCTTCAAATGTCCCCCAACAGCTGCTTCTTTGCGGGTCGATCCCAAGTCCACAACGTGTCCTCACGTCGGTTGCTCTGAGGTGAGGACGGGTAGGTCAATCTCAAGCAACGGCTTCTCGTTGAGAAAGTGGGTTTGCGAATCGTCGGAGCGAGACAGAATGGTTGGACTATGCCTGGACCGAACTGGGCCGAGGAGGTCACAGCGATCGCCACGGCCGTTGGCGCCCTTGGGCTGCTGGGCGCCCTCGGCGCGGCTGCGTTTGCGGGTCAGCAGGTCAAAGAAGCGAGGAAGGCTCGGGAATCCCAGATTGCAGCTGACTTCTTCCGTCGATGGAACGAGGACTCGCTCGTAGAGACACGCCGTCTGGTGGCCACCTTCGAAACGAGAGAGGAACTGAGCGCGGCATTCCAGGCTTTCATTGCACGGAATGCGTACGAAGCCTTCGTCTTGTACCGTGAACTCGATTACTTCGAGCAGCTGGCGGCGCTCGAACATGTCGGCGCATTTGACTTCGAACTGATCAAGTTGCTCCTTGGTAGAACGTTGATCGATCGCTGGGAAATGTGGGAGCCGTCAATAGATGCCATGAGTGGAACGGGTGGCTATCCAATGTTCGAGGCGCTCGTCGCGAAGATGAAGACCGGCCTAGCTCCAACCGGCGGGGGTACCCGAACAGACGATTCGCCCTGGTCAACACCTCGCTAGTTCGATCGCTCGCAGCCAGTGCCAGGGGTCCGTGCAAACTGCCCCGTCACGCGGATTGATCTCATCGTTGTCCCGCCGACACGGCAGCCGCCACATTTGGACGACAGCTGACCGAACGTGGCTCCGACCCGTCGGATCGTGACGGGGTCCTACCGATCGGTGAGGCCACGAAGGCACTGGCCGCCCGGGCTGGGGGTCCTGCTCCCCACACCCGGCCTGAGCTTGCGCTTCGTCCCTGCACAGATGAAAACGGTGCGCCGGGCCGGCCAGGGGATCGTTGTGGATTCTTTGCGGGTAGCAGAAGGGCCGACCCTCTCGGATCGGCCCTGACCTGCGTCCAACTTGGTGGCGGGGGGAGGATTTGAACCTCCGACCTTCGGGTTATGAGCCCGACGAGCTACCAGACTGCTCCACCCCGCGGCGGAAAGGACATCCTACATGGACGGCCGGACCTCCACCACGGGCGCCGGGCGGGCACGACAGCGCGGCCTGAACCGATCTACAGCGTCTGCGCCGTGGGAGGCGGCGGTGGTGGGGAGGACGGGTCGGCCGCCTTGGGGGGCGGCGGCGGGGCGGGAGCCGCCGAACCGTCGCCGGCCGGGGTCGCGGTGGGGGCGCCGCGGCCGACTCGGGCGCCAGGGTGATCTGGCCGTGCTCGGACTCGTGCGCCTGCAGCGAGGTGACCAGCTGCGCGATCTCGCCGTCGGTGGCCGGCGTGGAGCGCCCCGTCTTGGTGGCGTAGAAGGCGGCGCCCAGATCCCGCAACATGCCGTCGGCGGCCTTCTTGGCCTGGACATCGTTCATCTTGGCCTGGCCCTTGGCCGCCGCATCCTTGGCCATCTCGGTGGCCGCCGTCGCCTGGGCCTTGACCTTGTCGAGCAGTCCCATCGGAACACTCCCTTTCCTCGCCTCGCTCGTCCCATCATGCGACGCACCGGCCCCGGCCGCAACCGGCACGGACCAACGGCCCTCAGGTCTTGGGCGCCGCCGGGACCAGGGTCGTCGTGGTGCTCGTCGTGTTCTTGGGCTCGGTGCTCGGCGGGCACCGACGACGTCGTCGTGGTGGCCTTCGTCGCGTGATGCGTCGTCGTGGTCGTGTTCTTCGACGACTTCCCGCCCTTGGCCGCAGGCTCGTCGTCGTCGTGGTGGTGGTCGTGGCGCCGGGGGTCGTCGCCCCGATCACCTGCTGCGCCTGGGCGATCGCCGCCTGCATCTGGTTGACGTCGGTCTGGAACTCCGCCAGGTTGCCCGCCTTCAGCGCCGCCAGCGCGTTGGTGTAGTCGGTCTGCGCCTGCTGCAGGATGCCCGCCACCGCCGCCGGTACGGTCCCCGTCGACGGCACGCCCCCCGACTCCGAAGGCAGTGACACCGTCGTATTGAGGAGATCGGACAGGACCGCCGACAACGAGGTGTCGATCTGCACGTTCTTGCCGAGGACCCCCACGACGTACTGCAGCTGCGGCTGCGGGTTCGTCGTCGGCGACGCATAGAGGGGGCGCAGGTAGACCATGGAATTGGCGATCGGGACCATGAGCGTCTCCCCCAGCAGGACCTCGGAGCCGTGCTGGTCGAGCAGCGTGATGTCCGACGACACCTGCTTGTTGGCCGAGATCTCCGCGTCCGCGTTGGCCGGGCCTGCGGTCCCCTGCGGGACCTCGTAGAGGTTGAGTTGCCCGTACTGCTTCCCGGATCGGCCAGGCCGACCATCCACGCCGTCAGGTTGAAGTTCTGGTTCGACCCGGACAGGTTCGACTGCGAGGCCGGGACGAAGCCGTCCGAGACCGTGAAGACCTGTTTGTCGGCGGCAGTCCCGGGCAGCGAGTACACCTGGTACTGCGGCGACATGCGGGCCGGCGTGGTGGACACCAGCTGGCCCTGGTTGTTGTAGGTGTTCTGGGCCAGCAGGGCCTGCGACTGGGGCCCGGCGCCGGCGGTCGGCGACAGCTGCCAGGCGTTGCTGGCCGCGTAGAACTGGCCCGCGTTGGTCAGGTGGTAGCGCCCGTAGATGGCGGACTGAATGGAGAAGATGTCCGGCGGGTAGCGCAGGTGCGCCTGCAGCGACGTCGGCATCTTCGAGATCGGCACGAACATGTTCGGGAACGCCGCCGAGTACGCCTGCAGAATCGGGTCGTCCGGATCGGCGTCGTAGAAGGTCATCTTCCCCGAGTAGGCGTCGATGACGACCTTGACCGAGTTCCGCACGTAGTTGTAGCTCCCGGGCAGGCTGCTCCCGACCGCCACCTGTTGCGTGTCCGCGTTCTGCGAGTAGGCGTAGTTGGCCGTGGTCGTGTAGCCGTCGACGACCCAGTCGATGTGCCCGTGGTCCGGCTGTCGTTGATCACGGCGTAGGGGTTGTGGTCGAAGGTCAGGAAGGGCGCGGCCGTCTGCGCCATGGCCACCGGGTCACGGATGAACATGATGCGCGACTTGTCCGTGATCTGGCTCGAGATGAGGAGGTTGAAGTCACCCAGCCGCAGGGCGAAGGCGGCCCGGGTGAAGATGGAGGACAGCTGCACCCCGCCGCTGCCGGTGTAGTGGCTCTCGACGTTCGTGCCGTTGTCCTTCTGGTAGTCGACCTCCAGCTGCTTCGAGTTGGCCACGACGTAGCCCGTCTCGCCGGAGCCGAAGTAGACGTTCGGCTGGGTGATGGCCGGCATCCCGGTCGAGGAGGTCGGCGGCACGTCCTGCACGGCGAAGACGGGGTTGTTGGAGTTGGTCTGGTTGCTCAGCGCGACGGCGGCTCCGTTCCCGTGGGTGTACTGCAGGTGCGTGTTGACCCACGACGGCGACGGGCACGCCGGCGGCATTGATGTCCCGCACGCCGATGAGCACCGGCGTGCGCTGCCCACTCAGCGTGTAGCGGTCGACCGCCAAGGACGGGAACGAGTAGTAGGACTTGATGCCCTGCAGCCGCTGGAACGTCTGCAGCGAAATCGTCGGGTCGGGGTCCCACTGCCGGATGTTGTCGATCGTCGGCGCGGCCACGACCGTCTGGGCCGGCGGTGATGCTCGTGTTGGCCGAGAACTGGTGCACCTGGACGTTGTTCAGGTTGTACGCGTCACGGGTGGCCGTGATGTTGCGATTGATGTACGGCGCCTCCAGCGAGCTCTGCGCCGGCGTGACCTTGAGCGCCTGCAGCAGGGCCGGGTAGATGATGCCCACGACCAGCGCCACGAAGGCCCAGATCCCGATGGCCAGGACCGGCAGCGTCCAGCCCTGTCGCCGGATGTTGAAGAGCAGGATCACGGCGGCGAAGATCGAGACGTAGATGAGCAGGGTCTCCGCCGGCAGGCGGGCGTGCACGTCGGTGTAGCCGGCGCCGTTGACGTAGCCGTCCTGGGAGTTGACCAGCGACCAGCGCTGCAGGACGTAGCCCACCGCCTTGTCCAGGGCGATCAGCGCCAGCAGCACCGAGATGTGGGCCTTCACCGGCGGGCGCACCCGGGGCAGGCCGCGCTGGGGCTGGATCCCGCCGTTGAAGTAGTGGAACACCACCGAGACGGCCAGCGTCACGATCAGGATGGCCAGCGTCCAGTCCACGATGAAGATCAGGAACGGGAGCTTGAAGACGTAGAAGCCGATGTCCTTGTGGAACTGGGGATCGGTGACGTGGAACAGGCCCCCGTGGCGGAAGAGGATCCAGTTGTTCCACTGCCCGACCGTCCCCGAGGCCCCGATCAGGGCCAGGACGAAGGCGAGGCCCACGTAGATGCGCCCGGCATAGGGCCGGACGAACTGCTGGTAGCGGCGCACCAGCTCGTCCTCCTGGGCCAGCACGACGTCGTGGCCGGCAATGCGGTCGCACACCACCAGGTTCACCCAGAGCACGGCGAAGAAGATGGCGCCGAAGACGCCGAAGAGGCCGAGCTTGATGGCCAGCAGCGTCGAGAAGACGTTGTGGAGGTCCACCGACGAGAACCAGAGGCTGTCGGTGTAGAGCCCGGCCAGCGAGCGGAGCGAGATCAGCAGGATGACGATGACGACGACGAAGCCGATCAGCCACCACCGGGCCCGGTGGCGACGGCGCGGCGCGGGGTCAGCGGTCAGATCGCTGGGGATGCGCACGAGGGGAGCCTAACGTCCGCCGCACCGCCCCGACGGCGAGCCGGGCGGACGCGGCAGGCAGAAGTCCTGGTCAGTCGGTCGCCGGAGTAATGAGGCAGCGGCAGCCCGAGTGGGCCGGCGGGTGGGCGTGCCCGGTGGGGAACGCCTCGGAGCCGCGCATCGCGCCCGCCAACGCGTTGTCCTCGCAGTCCGAGCACCCCGTGGCAGTCGTCACCACCCAGCGCACCTTGCCGTCGGCGCTGGCTGCCGCCACCCCTGCCGAGAACGCCTGCGTGGCCTGGTCGCCGACCAGGCGCTCGATGCGCTCGCCCCGCCATTCGCGGAAGGCGGCGCCGATGCGGTCGGCCGGGTCGCCCGCTCCTTCGGCGACCTGCCGGCGCAGGCGGTCACCACGGCGCGGGCCAGCCCGACGACGCCTGCTCCACCGCATCGCCCCGTGGGACGGTCGCCGCGCCGGCTCCGACGAAGATGGTGCCGGCGGCGAACGCCTCGTCCAGGTGACTGCGCGCCGCCGCGGCGAAGACGGCGATGTGCTCGTCCTCCGAGCCCATCAGCTCGTCCACCTCCAGCGCCGGTGCACTGCGCAAGCGGTCGAGCAGCCGGTTCTGGTCGTCCCCCAGGGTGCGCTTGATCGTCCGGCTGAGCCGCGACGTGATCGGCGTCATCAGCTCGTCGCGGCGGGCGATGATCGGGGTCGTCGGGCCCCGGCGGGACGTCCTCCTCCGCTGCGCCGGCTCCCCGCGGCGCGTCGGCGGACTCGCAAATGGCTCGGCCGCGGCGCCGCACTGGCGGGCTCGGCCGCCCGTCCTCGTCCTCGCCCCGGCATCGGCCCGGCCGGCCTTGTCGGCCGTCTCCGGGTCGGCGGTGGTCGCTGCCGCCGGCGGCGGCTCGGCTTCTGGCTCCTCGGCGTCGCAGCCTCCGGCCGACCGGCCGTGCCGGCACGGATGCGGGCGAAGAGCTCGTCGACCGACGGCGTCACCGAGCCATCTCCCCCGCCTCGGCCCGGAGGGCCGCCCACGGTCGGGGTCGGGCCCCGTCGGCGGGCCTCCGCCGGCACGTCGTCTCGCTCGTCCTGGTCGTGGGGGAGCTCGGCCGTGCCCAGACGGAACTGGTCGGCCACGGATTGTGCGGCCGCCCGCGCCTCGTCGTCGGTCCGGTCCAGGTGGGTCAGAATGCCGTCCACCCGGTCGCGCACCCGTGCACCGACGCCGCCATTTCGTCGCGGGCCGCCCGCAACTGCTCGATCTGGATCCCGAGGCCACGGCGACGGGCCGCCAGGTCGGCCAGCACCCGGCGTCGTGCCTCCTGCACCTGGTCCAGCAGGGCCCGCCCCTCGTCCTTGGCGCGGGTGATGATCGCCTCACCCTGCAGCAATCGCCTCGGCGATGATCCGCTCACTCTCCACCCGAGCCTCCTGTTCGGCGTTGGCCACCAGCAGCTCAACCTCGACCTACCCGCTCGGCCGCCGCCGTCTCGGTGCGGTCCTGCAAGTCGTCGACCTGGCGCTGCGTGTCCCGCAGCAGCGTGGCCGCCCCCTCCTGGGCCTGGACGACGATCCGGGCCGCCTCCTCGTGGGCGTGGCGCAGGATCTGGGCGCTGTGCTGGCCGAGCGACGCGGTCAGCGTGG